>JBJEME010000021.1:0-25058 GCA_051879515.1 Lachnospira sp.
GTGACGATGCAAACGCATATTCAAGGCGGAAATTTAAGTTTGCTATGAATGAAGCATATGTAAGATTTACCGGATATAGAAGATTAAAGCTGCCGGTAACATCATATATATATGCATTAAGACCAATAATTGTGGGTCTGTTGCCAAAGTTTATTTATATGAAACTGCATCACAATAGTAAAAGTTAGTATTTAAAAGGGAGGTTGTCAATATGGTCGTATGGTGGAGTGCTTTTGCTTATATGATGTTTATATCAGGAATTGGTATGTTGATGTATAAAAATCAAAAAAGCACAAACATTGGACCGGTTGATGATACTTCAATAAAAAAAGGTGTATCAATAAGTTTGTTTTTTGCATTACTTAGTTTTGTTTTGCTGGCATATCTAGCCGGACAGAGAAGTTGGATTTTTGATACATACGATTACCAATATTCATATGAGAACAATTTTACAACGGATTTAGGACAAATTAGTGGAATAATTTCCGGAGATGATAAGGGAAAAGGTTTTGAGATTTTGCTTGTGCTTTTTAAGCATTTCTCAGGAGGTGCTGATTTTAACGCATGGTTTTTATTTATAGCTATAATTCAGTGTGCCGCTTTAGCCGTGTTTTTTTATAAGTATTCTGTCAATTATTCACTCAGTGTTTATTTGTTTTTTGCATCAGGCTGTTTTTTGTGGCTGGTTAATGGAATGAGACAATTTTTAGCGGCTACAATAGTTTTGTTTTTTTACGATTGGATATCAAATAGGAAGTTTATTCCCTTCGTAATTTTGATTTTGATAGTGTTTACCATACATTCTTCCGCAATATTTTGGATTCCCGTATATTTTTTAATTAATATTGAGCCTTGGTCTCCAAAGTTTTTGATACTAAGTATAATATTGGCAATTTCCTTATTTTTTGTTTCTCAATCCTCTTTTTTACAAGAAACGGAATATGCGTATATTAACAGGAGTGATGGAGGCGTAAATCCTTTTAGAGTAGTGGTTATGTCTGTTCCTGCGATTGTAGCATTTTTATGTAGAAAGAAAACAGTGGAAATAGACGATAAAGTATATAATCAGATGATTAACTTGTCTGTCATTTGCTCAGAATGCTATATTGTTGGAATGTTTTCCAGCGTTTTCGTTGCTCGTATTGCTATTTATTTCCAGTTATTTATATATATATTACTTCCTTGGCTACTATTAAAGGTAGTTGACGAACAGTACAAAAGAATAATTATACTTGTTTGTATTATTGGTTTTATGGCATATTTTTATTATGATATGTACATTACAGGAAACGGAATTTATAACAGCACAGTTTTAGATATTCACTACACATAATCATTATGAAAAAAATACTATTTATGATTCCTACATTAGGACAAGGCGGAGCTGAAAAAGTGCTTGTGAACCTTGTGAATAATATGGATAACGAAAAATTTGATATAACAGTTCAAACCTTGTTTGATGTTGGTGTAAACAAGCAATTTCTAAGTACTAAAATAAGGTACAAGTCACACTATAAAAAATTATTTCCCGGTAATAGCAAATATCTGTGCTTATTTCCCCCAAAAAAGCTTTACAGGAAATTTATTAAAGAACATTATGATGTTATAGTTTCCTATTTGGAAGGACCAACTGCGAGAATTGTCAGTGGGTGTACAGATAAGGATACTAAGTTAGTAAGTTGGATTCACTGCAGAATGGATAATAAAAATGCAGGGGCTGTTGGCTTTAGGAGTTTTGAGGAGGCAAAGCAGTGTTATAACAAATTTGATTATACAGCTTGTGTTTCAAAATGGGTTCAAAAATATTTTACCAAGACGTTTGACTTTAGAAAACCAATTGGAGTCCTATATAATACTATCGAAACTGATGAAATTATTAAAAAATCTAATGAATCTATTGGTGATGTTCAGTTCTCACAGGATTGTTACAATATTTGCTCTGTAGGTAAAATAACCCAAGTTAAAGGCTTCGACAGACTTGCCAGAATACATAAACGACTTTTAGATGATGGCATTAAAAATCACATTTATATTTTTGGAATAGGTGAGGATAAGGAAAAACTGGAATCCTATCTTACAGAAAATAATTTGCAGGATACCTTTACATTTATGGGTTACAACACAAACCCATACAAGTATGTAAAGAAGTGTGATTTATATGTTTGTTCTTCACACAGTGAAGGCTTTAGTACCTCTGTTACTGAATCACTTATCGTTGGGACACCTGTTGTAACTACTCTGTGTTCCGGTATGCAGGAAATGCTGGGAGAAAATAATGAATATGGCATTGTAACGGAAAATAATGAAAAAGCTCTTTATGAAGGCATTAAAACAATGCTTACGGAAAAAGGTTTGTTAGAACATTATTCAAATCAAGCTAGAGAGCGTGGAAAGTATTTTGATACTAAAACTACCACTAAGGCTGTAGAGAATATGATTATAAGTTTGTAAGAGGTATTATATGACTAATTGTTCGATTCCAAAAAAAATTCATTATTGTTGGTTTGGTAGAAATCCAAAACCTGAGCTTTTGCAAAACTGTATTGAATCTTGGAAAAAGTACTGTCCGGATTATGAAATTATTGAATGGAACGAAGATAATTTTGATATAAAGTTATGTAGTTATACGGAACAAGCTTATGATAAAAAGAAGTATGCTTTTGTTTCTGATGTAGCTAGAGTTTGGATTGTTAATAAATTTGGCGGAATCTATTTAGATACAGACGTAGAGCTAAAAGATAATATTGATTTTTTGTTAAAATATGATGCATGGTTTGCAACAGAAAACATTCAAAATGTTGCTACAGGTTTGGGCTTTGGTGCTAAGGCAGGGAATTTTGTTGTAAAGGCAATTTTAGATGATTATCTTACCAGAGATTTTGAATCATTAGAACCATGTGTTAAATTAAATACAAAAGTAATAAAAGATACAGTTGATGATTTTGAGTTTGCTGACAAAACAAGAACCTACGATGGAGTATGTATTTTCTCAAGCGCTGATTATCACAAATTTGCAACTCATCATTATGCTGCTTCTTGGACAGATAATAAAGGGAAAAAGAAAGATAAAAAAATCAAATGGAAGATTTTTCATTTTTTCGAAAATCCTCGTATGATTAGATACTGCAATACTCATAATAATATTTTTTCTAAAATATATATGTTTTTCGTTTATGAATTTATAGCTTGTGGAGTAGGACACTGTTTTAGGATAATATTTAAGAGGAAGTAGTAAGGATAACGGAGTTAATTATGAAACAGAGTTTATATGGTATTTTTTATTCAAAACTAAAAAATATAAAAATAAGCGAAATACTTGCGAGAATAGCATATTTTATTGTGGTTGTTAAGTTTTACTTAAGCAATGTGTTAATAAAATCAAATATTATTCAGACTAATAAACCCAGAGATATAGTGTCAAATATATATCCAAAGCCTGATTATAAGATTGATATAAATAAAGATATTAAAGTTGATGAAACATTAGATGTATCGGTGATTATACCTGTATATAACTATAAAGATCTTATATCGGAATGTATAGATTCTGTTTTAAATCAGAAAACAAAATATCGCTATGAAATAATACTGGTTGATGATGGTTCGACTGACGGGGCATCTGAAATTTGCGATACATACAAGAAGTATGCGAATGTTGTTGTAATTCATCAAAAAAATTCAGGTATCGGAGGGGCTAGGAATACAGGCTTAAACCATGCTAAAGGTAAATATATTATGTTTGTGGATTGTGACGATTTCGTCCATAGTGATTTTATTGAAATTATGATGAACGAAGCTTATGACACCAATAACGATATTGTCATATGTGGTTTTTCTTTGATAAAAAAACAAAATGGAAAAGTTGTTTCTTCCAGAGAAATGGCCTGTAGTCCCAATAACATAATGGGATACAAGGAAAAAGAAGATCACATTATGAACTATCAGGGATTGCCTTGGAACAAGATTTATAAAAGAGAAATATTTGATGATATTAGATATGTACAAGGATTATGGTATGAAGATACTATTACTCATTTTTTGATATTTAGAAAATGCCGGAGCTTTTCGTATGTAAACAAATCCCTTTATGATTATATGTGGTACGAAAATAACTTTTCTCATACACAAACAAAAATAGTTCCGAAATCTTTAGAGAGATATTGGTTCCTGGAAATTATGGCAGAAGAATCAATGAGAATTGGCTTGCCGTTAGACAAGGGCTTTTATAAAGTATTACTAAGACACTCAGGAAGATTGTTGTATAGCGGTATATATGGATTTGAAAAAGAAGTAAAAGAGTCAGCCTTCCTATTAGCGTCTGCATTGTTAAAAAAATACAAACCGGATGAACACTATTCCTTAACTTTTTTTGAAAAGAAGTTAGAAAAAGCTTTATTAGAGGGAAACATATCAAAATGGGAGAATGTTTGTAAATATATATAGAGTAAATAAATATAAAAGTTTTGGTTATTTATTATGGACAAGATTTCAGTTATCATCCCTGCCTATAACGCAGAGAAAACAGTAGAAAGATGCATACTAAGTGTATTGAATCAAACTTATAGTAATCTGGAGATAATTATTATTGATGATGGTTCAACTGACAACACATTAAGAATAATTAATCAGCTCTGTTCCAAAGACTCAAGAATTAATGTTTTTTCAGTTGAGAACAGGGGTGTATCAAATGCAAGAAATATTGGCTTGGATAAATCTACCGGCGATTATATAGCATTTGTTGATGCAGATGATTATATTGATACTGATATGTACAAGACTTTGCATGAGATTGCTGTAAGCAATGATGCAGATGTATCACATTGCGGGTATAAAAATATTGTCAATAATAATGCAAAGGGCTTTTCCGGAAATAATGATGGCGATGTTTTTACACATACCGGTGAAGAAGTTATTGACCTAATGCTGACAGGAACAATGATTTCCACAGGGATTTGGAATAAGTTGTATAAGAAAGAATTGTTTGATGATATAAGATTTGACGAAAGAATTAAATTCAATGAAGACTTACTGATTAATTTTTATGTATTTAGAAAAGTAGGTAAATCAGTATATATTGATAGGGCTTTCTATAATTATGTTACGACTGAAACCAGTGCAACCCACTCAACACAAGGCTATAGTTCTAATGAAGATGTTTATCGAGTAGCCGGTATTATTGAAGAACAGTCAAAAGGTTTAAAGTGTTATAATTCAGCCCTAAAAAGAAAGTCTTATATGGCACTTGATCTTTACAGAGCATATTTATTTAGTGATGATAAAGACATTGATTCTAAGAAAAAAAGATTACTAACAGAAATTAAAGTATTTCATAAAAGAAAGTTGTATGATACTAAAAACGCAAAAATAAGTGTTTTTCTGTTTCAGAACTTTCCCTTTGTATATAAGTGCGTGTATAAAATATATGATAGAATAAGGATAAAGCAACTTGATCCACATTAGGAGATACTATGAAAGAACTTATAAGTGTAATAATTCCTGTATATAAAGTTGAAGAATTTCTTCCAAGATGTATTGATAGTGTGATGAACCAAACTTATAAAAACCTTGAAATAATTTTAGTAGATGATGGTTCACCGGATAATTGTCCCCAAATATGTGACGCTTATGCCAAGAAGGATAGTAGGATAAAAGTTGTACATAAAAACAATGGTGGTTTATCTGATGCAAGAAATGCCGGTTTGGACATTGCAACGGGTACATTAATAAGTTTTATAGATAGTGATGATTGGATAGACAGAAGAACTTATGAGCTGATTACAGAGGCTATGGAAGAAACACACAGCAATATTGGCGCTTGTGGTTATATAAAAACAACTGAGAGTAATGAAAAGGCTGTGTACGATGATTCTTTCTCTGTTTTAAATGCTGAACAGGCCATAGGAGCAACTGTGGAAAATGTTACGGTTGGAACTGTGGTATGGAATAAGGTTTATAGAAGAAATGTTTTGGATGGTTTGCAATTTAGGGTTGGGAAATATAATGAAGATGAATTTTTTACATTTTACGCATTAGACAAAGCCCAAAAAATAGTATATTTACATGCAAAACTATATTTCTATTTTCAGCGCTCCGGCAGTATTATGGGAAACTATTCTATAAAACGCCTGGATATGTTAGACGGCGTGTATGAAAGAATGATTTTTACAGAAAAGTATTACCCAAATATTGCTTTGAAAACTAAGATTTCTTTTTGCGGATGTTGTATTTATCATTATCAGATGCTATTAAGGAATAAATCAGTAGATAATGATAATATAGGTAAAGAAAAAGTTTTGAATTACAGAAAAGGAATAAAATTAAAATTTAGGGAAATTGAAGGCGTATCCGCTATAGAAAAAATATCTCTTTTCCTATCTAATAGTTCTTTGGGTATGAAGCTTATTTGTAAAATTAGAAATCTAATTAAGTATGGAGTTTAGTTGGTGATAAAATGATAATTAGGGTACTAAAAAACAGAATAATAGATCCAACAAAAGTATTGTGCAGAGATGTTTCTCACGGAATAGCAAAGATTGGATTTTTGCGTTTTTTGGGCAGTCTTTTTTCCGGTACAAGAACCGGTTATGCAATCACAAATAAGACTCATACAGCAATAATCAAAAAGCTTGAAGAAGATTATTCCGGTGTAATAGAAAAGTATCGTAATTATAAATCTGACTGTGTTTATGATTCTAATGCTCCGATTTGGGTATCCTGGATGCAGGGATATGATCAAGCTCCTGTTATAGTGAAAAAGTGCATAGACAGTATTAGAAATTCTACATCTCATCCTGTGAAGGTAATCACCAAGGATAATATAAAGGATTTTGTATATATACCGGACTACATTATGGATAAGTATGAGAAAGGTTTAATCACAAATGCACAATTTTCAGATATTCTTAGGATGTCACTGTTAAGTCAAAACGGTGGCTTGTGGATTGATGCTACTATTTTTATACCAAATGCTATTCCGGAAGATGTATTTAAAAAGAAATTCTATACTTGCAAAAGAAAGCCTGTAATTAGTAATTATGTTTCTCAGTATAGGTGGACTTCATTTCTTAATGGATGTCAAAAAGGATGCATAGTTCAAAAAGTAATGGCAGATTTGTTTCTGTCTTATTGGAAAGAAAACGATTATCTGATAGATTATCTTTTAGTAGATTATTTTATGATGGTTGTTTATAGAAATATTGACGAAGCAAAAACTTTAATAGATGACCTTGAATATAACAATTCATTAATTGATGAATTGCAATCAAGAATGGATTTAGAATTTAATGATGAAGAATATAACAGTCTTGTTGATCAAGAGGAAACCTATCTGTTTAAACTTTCTTGGAGGATGACTTTTGATACTGTTGTTAACGGTAAGCCTACATACTATGGCCATTTTATTTCTTGATAGCGGAGGATTGCTATGCCTGTGGTAAGTGTTATTGTGCCGATTTATAATGCCGAAGATACACTTGATTATTGTGTGAAAAGTATTCTGTCCCAAACATTCGAGGATTATGAATTAATCCTTATTGATGATGGTTCTACGGATAACAGCGGAAACAAATGTGATGATTATCAAAATGAGAATGATAGAGTGAGAGTATTCCACAAGAAAAATGGTGGAGTTTCATCAGCGAGAAATTTTGGTATAGAGCAAGCCGTAGGCGATTATATTATGTTTGTGGATAGTGATGATTATATTGAAAAGAGATACTTAGAGTATCTTGTTAATTTCAAAAATCAGAACAAACAAATAGACAACATTTGGTGCCATTTTAAAACAGTAAGTAATCATAATCAATTTGTTGATAGTGAAATATCCTCAAAAGAAGGATATGAAATGGCCAGTATTAAGGAAATAATGGACTTGCATGAGAGGTGGTTAGATGCGGCTCCATACTGTAAATTATTTGATAGAAGTATTATCATAGATAACGGTATAACATTTCCGACAGACCTTTCTTTGGGGGAAGATTTAATCTTTAACTTTAATTATTTGGATAAAACTAATGGAAAAATTGCAATTCTCAATAATACATTGTATTATTATTATATTGGTGATGAGTTGAGCTTATCCAACAGGTATTATCCGGATATGTTTAGTATATATAAGAGATTGAATAAAATTATGTATGACTATTTGATAAAATGGGATTGTCCCCAAAGTCAAATAACAAAGCTGTTTAACGCTAGTTTCTATAAATATGAAGAAGTTTTAAGAAACACATTTAATGATAAGAATATGGAAACCACGAATAAAAAATACAGATACAATAACTCTGTTATTAAATCTTCTGAGTTTCAAAATGCATATAATAATGGAGATTTTAGATTAAACTTATTATATAGACTTGCCTACTCAACTCACAATTATAGAATAGTGAGAAGTATTGATAGGTTAATAAAATTTGTAAAAGGATAAAGGCGAAGCGTGTATGAGGGAGAAAAGTTCAAAAATTAATCAAGTTCGAGCAGGCGCTGTATTATCTTATGTTAATATGGCAATAGGCTCATTAATCCCAATGTTTTATACGCCTATAATGCTTGACTTACTTGGTCAAAGTGAGTATGGATTATATAAACTTTCCAGTAGTGTAACCAGTTACTTAAGTTTGATATCTTTTGGAATAGGCTCGGCTATGGTCCGATATTTTACAAAATATCAAGCTCAGAAGGATAAAGATGGGGAAGAAAATTTATTCGGATTATTTAACATAATATATTGGATTATTGCAAGCGTTGCTGTAATAGCAGGTATTGTAATAACATTTAATCTAGGCAATATTTACGGCCACTCATTAACAGGAGATAATCAGATTCATGAAATGCAAATACTGGTAATTATTTTGTCAGTAAATACAGGCCTTTCGTTTTTGTGTTCTCCATATAATTCGGTTGTCACCAGTCATGAAAGATTTTTATTCTTGCAGATTGTAAACATTTTAATTACAGTAGGCTCTCCGATTATTAATTTATTCGTACTGTTTTTAGGCTTTAAGTCGATTGGCCTTGTTACTTCCACTCTTGTAGTCAATATTATAGTAAGAATTGTATATATCATTTATGTAAGAGTTTCTATTAATGTTAGGCCAAGATATAATAATCTGCCAAAGCATTTGATTAAAGAAATACTTGTATTCTCTTTTTGGGTGTTCTTATCAAATGTAGTTAATCAACTACACTCAGCAACAGATACTGTTATAATTGGTGCAGTTCCCGCTTTAGCTACAATAGGCGTTGCAGTTTACAATGTTGGTGCAACTTTTAATGGAATGATGATGAATTTTTCAACAGGAATGTTGAGTGTATTAACACCTAAAGTAAACAAAATGGTTTTTTCAAATAAATCAATGACAGAACTGACTGATTTAATGATTAGAGTAGGCAGATTACAATGCTATATTGTTTCATTAGTATGTTTTGGTTTTATTGCATTTGGACAACCTTTTATTAAATTATGGGCAGGAGAAGGTTATGAAGAAGCCTATTGGGTCGCAATAGTAACTATGATACCGGCCTGTGTACCGCTTGTTCAAAGCGTTGCCTATAACGTAATTGTAGCAATGAATAAACACAGATTCAGATCAATTGTGTATCTGATTGTTGCAATTGCAAATGTTATTTTGACTATACCTGCAGTAAACATTTTTGGTGTTGTCGGAGCAGCTCTTATGACGGGAATATGCTCAATAGGCGGAAGTTTGGTAACGATGAATTGGTATTATTGGAAGAAAATAAAACTAGAAATTCCACGTTTTTGGAAAAACGTATCTAAAATTTATATTGGTTCCATAATACTTTGTGCAATTACTTTGTTTATATCCAATTTTGTTGCGTTTAACTCATGGTTAAGTATATTTATCGGAATAATAATATTCACAATAGTCTTTTTTGTATATAACTGGATATTTATTATGACCGACTATGAGAAAGAAATATTTATTGGACCGATTAGGAAGATATGTTCTGTTTTTTCAAAGAAAGGAAACGGATAATGAGTGTTATAAAATCTTTTGTTTTTAAGTATCAAAGTAGAGTAATAAATAATTTTGAAAATAGTAAATATGGCAAAAAGCTCAAAAAGTTAAAGGGAATACATAAGGGTAAACGTTGTTTCATAGTTGCAAACGGTCCAAGTTTATCAATAAACGATTTAAATGTTTTAGCTGATAATGGTGAGTTTACCTTTGGTATGAATAGAATATTTAAGATGTTTGACCAAACTAAATGGCGTCCTACATTTTATGTTTGCGAAGATATTAATATTTTTAATGATTGTGTAGACAATATAAACTCGATTGATGGGAATGTTCTTAAATTTATTCCAATTAATCATTACTTTTTCAATGATATTAAGGTGGATGAAGCTTACTATTTTAATTTGAATTATGATAAGACTAAAGATTCAGAATTTCATTTTTCTGATAATATTGCTCAAAAGATAGATTGTAATGGAACCGTAACATTTACTTGTATTAATATTGCAGTATATATGGGATTTGAAGAAATATATCTTTTAGGCGTAGATCATAATTATCAAGTTATTATTAACGAGAAAGGCGAAACAATAGAAGATAATTCTGTTAAGGATTATTTCTGCGATGATTATGATAGTGATATAAAGGATAAGGTAGTGCATGATATCGGAAAAAATACTTTAGCCTATAACCACGCAAAAAGCTATTGCGATAAAAACAACATAAAAGTTTTAAATGCTACTCGTGGTGGAAAATTAGAAGTGTTTCCACGTGTTAATTTTGATGATTTATTTATAGGAAATAAGAATGAATGATATAAAAATTGGACTGATAAATGTACAAAACATTGATAATTATGGTGCTAACCTAATTGCTTTTACTATGGAAAAAGAAATTAATCTTTTATATCCAAAAGCTATTTGCGAGACTGTTAACTATATTCCTAAGCAATTACACCCCGGTAATATTAAAGGTGTTTCAGAGACCTTGGAATGGTTTAAAACATATAAAACAATTAATAATGAACCATATAGTAAAAAGAAATTTGTAAAAACTAAGATTAGTAAAATGCAATATGCAATTAGATCTGCCTGTGGGAAGATAATACATAGAAATAAACATAAAAATTCCAGTCCAATTAACATCAGAACTAAGAATTTTGATCTATTCAGAAGTGATATTCTGAATATGTCGCATCCTTTCAAAACAGTTAAAGAATTATCCAAAGAGCCCTACGATATTTATTTAATTGGTAGTGATGTAGTTTGGAAACCAATGAGATTATTAGGACATGAATATGACGTTTATTTTGGCAATTTTAATCCTGATAAAAAGAAAATTGCATATGCAGCAAGTATTGGTGTTGATGATTTAGAGTTATTAGAAGAACTTGAATCAAAATATTCTGAAGGTTTGAAGAATTTTGATTATATTTCAGTCAGAGAGAATTATCTTGTTGATTATTTTTCAAAACTAACAGATAAACCAGTATATAATTGTATAGATCCGACTTTCCTCAGAACAAAGGAAGAATATGATTTACTGATAGAAGGTCGTAAGCCATCCGGTAATAATTTTATTTATGTATATCTTTTGGGACAAAATTTACAAGCCTATGAGTACGCTAATAAAATTGCAGAGGAATATAATTTGGATATTTATTGTCATGTTAACAATATTTCACTATTAAAAGGTAATATTGTTTCAACAATTGATGATGGACCTTTGGAGTTTTTAACAAGAATAAGAGATTCAAAATTTGTTATTACTGATTCTTTTCACGGTACAGCTTTTTCTATTATTTTTCAAAAACAATTTTTTACATTTACCAGAGGTACAATGAGTATAAGATTAGAAAATCTGTTGAGTACAATTGACGCAAAAGAAAGACTAATTGAGAACTTATCAGAAGAAACTGATATTTCTGAAGAGGTCAATTACAGTAAAATAAATGCAAATATTAATAAATGGATTAATTATTCACGAAATTATTTAAAAGAAGCCTTGGGGGTAGAGAATTGAAGATAATTGCCATAATGCCAATAAAACTAAACAATGAGAGGTTACCCGGAAAAAATACTAAATTATTGGGGGGTGTTCCGCTAATTCAGTATCAATTACAGGCTCTTAAAGATAGTAAAGAATTTGATAGTATAAACGTATATTGCAGCAGTGAAAAAATTCAAAAGTATCTTTTAGATGGAGTTGATTTCGTCAAAAGACCTGAATATTTGGACTTGCCTACTTCGAACTTTAATCAAATATTTGATTCTTTTATTGATGAGGTTGATGCGGATATTTATGTTTATGCACATGCAACAGCTCCTTTTATCTCTGTCAAGACAATACAGGAGTGCATAGAGGCTGTAAAAACAGGGAAATATGATAGTGCTTTTTGTGCAGTTAAAATTCAGGATTATTTGTGGCAAGACGAAAAACCACTTAATTTTGATGCACAAAATTTACCAAGAAGTCAGGATATTAAGCCAATATATAGAGAAACTTCCGGTGTTTATGTAATTCCTAAAGAAATGTATAAGAAGTACGGGAGAAGAGTTGGTGGTAATCCTTACATAAAAGAGGTTTCGTTTAAGGAATCTATTGATATCAATAATCCAGAGGATTTTGATCTGGCAGAAGCGTTATTAAATTTAGATTTATAATTAAGGAGTAAAAAATGGATAAGTTTAATTTATTAGAATGTACACTAAGAGATGGTGGTTACATAACCGGATGGCACTTTGATGATGATATGATAAAAGACACAGTTAAAACATTAATTGATGCAAGGCTTGATTTTGTTGAGTTAGGTTATCTTAATAATGCAGCAACTGAGAATAATATGACTCAATTTAAAAATATTGACCAAATTATTCCTTTTATTCCGGAAGATAGGAAAGACTGCGTTATATTGGCTATGGCTGATGTTCTTCAATTTAAGCCTGAAGATCTAACTCCATATGATGGTAGATCCATTGATGGTATCAGAGTTGTGTTCTACAAACACCAAATTGAAGAAGCACTAACTATGTCTAAGGCTATTAAAGAGGCGGGATATAAGTTGTTTGTTCAGCCTATGGTTACAATTGACTATACCGTTGACGAATATGCTTCCCTTGCTAAGGAAATTGCAAAGCTTGAGCCATATGCGGTATCAATTGTTGACAGCTTTGGGTATATGTTGAAGTCTGATTTTAGACAATACTTTAAAATTCTGGATAATATTTTATCTCCGGAAACAGTAATTGGATTTCATTCCCACAACAATATGAATCTTGCTTTTATTACTGCTCAAGATATCTTAGAATATGAAACAAGCAGAAGACTTGTTATTGATGCATCACTTTATGGAATGGGAAGAGGTGCAGGTAACCTGAATACAGAGTTGATTGCAAATTACTACAATATGACATTAGGTAATAAGTATGACACTGTTAAGATTCTCGATTTAATTAGCAAATACATTATGCCTATTAGAAGCAAGAGAGAATGGGGATACTCTCCATATATGTTCATTACAGGTTTATATCACTATCATCCGAATTTCGCTTGCTATTTATTGGATGAAGTAGATGTACCTGTAGCAGTATTTGAAAAGTTTATCCAGACTATTCCGGAAGATATGAGAACAAAATGCAGAAAGCCATATGTTCTTGAAAAGTGGGAAGAATTTTGCAAAACAAATCAATAGATAGAGTAATATAGAAATACAGCGGTATACTATTTCACCATTATTTTAGTAAAATGTAATTAATATAGAGAGGTTTGTAAATGGCCGAAATACTAATTTATCTCAATGATATTGAAAAGGGTAAAGAGTACGATATTTGGGATAAGGTGCAAAATTCTGACTTTTATGATAATCATATAGAGCGATATGGGTCCTTAAGAATAATTAATTATGCCAATAAACTATGGTTTCAGTCATTAATATCTTGTATTAGTACCCCGGAAAACCATATTGATTATTATAATTCTACTATGGAGTATGATTATATAAATTCCAATTACGATATGGTAATCTGCCCTCAAGCAAATCTGTTTAATGCTTTTCTTGTTGATACTATCAATAATTTTACTAACGTATTTAAAAACATAAAAATTCCAGTATATATGATAGCTTGTGGGGCTCAGGCAGATAGTTACGATAAATTAGATGAACTGGTGGAGAAAATTGGCGATGTTACAAAAGAACTTATTGAAACGGTTTATAGTACCGGTGGTGAATTTGCATTAAGAGGCAATTTTACCAAGGAGTTTTTTGATAGACTGGGGAAGAATACTGCCGTAGTAACAGGTTGTCCCTCCATTTATCAAATGGGTAGAGATTTATATATTTCTGATAAGAAGGTTGGAAAGGAAGAATTTAAGCCCTTATTTAACGGTAATTTAGTAAAAGAGACTTATGATTATCCTGAGTCAATGTATATTGACCAAGAAACTTTCTTCTATTATTTATATAATACATCACTAATACAAAACACTAAATCTGTTGATTTGTACAGGCTAATAAAGATGCATGGTTACGAAAAGGTGTATTTATTATTTTCCCATAGAATTAGGTTGTTTGTTTCAATGAATGAGTGGTTTAATTACATAAAAATTAATGGGTTTAATTTTTCCTGCGGTTCCCGAATTCATGGTAATATTATGCCAATATTAGCCGGTGTTCCTTCAATGATTTATCCTTGTGATAGTAGAGTTAGAGAAATGCAGAGTTCTATTCAATTCCGCTGTATGATAATTCAAAAAAGAAAAGCGTTTATGAACAGTATTTGGACGCTGATTTTACAAAATTTAATAAAGGTTTTGGTGAAAAATTTGATTTGTTTGAAGAATTTTTGCAATCCCATAATATAGTTGAGAGAATTAATAGCAATAATCCTTTTTTGTATGATAAGTTTTACGAATATAATTGTATCAATAGCGATGCATTCAAGGAAATAAATGTAAGATTATCATCATTAAAATATAAGTTGTATGATAAAGGAATAAAAATAATCAGAAGGGTTAGGTGATATGAATGGATTCACTTAAAATTGCTCAAAAAAACGAGTTAATTATATTAAAGGAAATACAGAGAATATGTGAAAAACACAATATTCAATTTATTTTGTCATCCGGAACATTATTAGGCGCAGTGCGACACAACGGATTTATTCCCTGGGATGATGATATAGATATTGAAATGCCGTATGATCAATATAAAAAATTTTTAAAGATATGCAAAACTGAATTAGATGATAAGTTTTTTTTGCAGACTTTTGAAACGGATCCAAACTATTTTAATTCTTTTGCTAAAATAAGAATGAATAATACAACCTTTGTACCATGGGATGGAGCAAACCATCATATTCATCAGGGCTTTTGGGTGGATGTGTTTCCTATAGTTAGGGGTTCTAAAAATAGCAGAATACATAATTTGCAATCAAAGATTCTGAAGCTTGGTGAATTTCTTCAGATGCAAGATTATTGTAAAGGAAGATACGATGATTTTAAAAATGAAACAGGTTCATTAGTTGATAAAATCATCCTATTAGAAAAGATACCAATGAAGATTCGTATTAAATTACATAAGTTGCTTTACTCTTTAGTGTTGAGAACTCCTAAAGAGAATAAATGTGTAAAAATGTTAACTATTTTTGTAGCAAATAGACCGAAGAATTTTTGGCTCGAATTAGAGGATCATGTTTTTGAGGATGGCATCTTCAAAGTGCCTAAAGATTATGATAATTATTTAAAATCTATATATGGAGAATATATGAAGTTACCTCCGGAGAATGAAAGAAAAACGCATGGTCCATTGTATATAGATGAAAATAAAAACTATGATGTTTACATTGCAGATTAAGTAGAAGGCTAAAGGGTAAGTTAAAACTTTACTACAGGTATTTTGTTTTATTTCAAGTTGGTCATTTAAACTTACTTGAACGCTGTAGGTCAATGTGTGATTATCTGATTGTTGCTGTTTGCGGAGATGACTATGTGACACAAGTTAAGAAAAAAACTCCGGTTTTTTCTGAAGATGAAAGAATTAGAATTATTGGTGCTCTCAAGTGTGTAGATGAAGTATCAACAATTACACTTGAAGAAATTGATGATAAGATGCTCGCCTTAGAAAGATTTCATTTTGATGTTTTGTTCTCCGGAGACGATTGGAAGGGTTCTGAAAGATATAATAAAACAGAAGAACAGTTCGCTAAATTAGGTGTTAGTATTGAATATTTACCATATACTAAGGGAGTTTCAACTTCTCAAATTAAAGATACTTTAAAAGATAAGTAAACCCATCACCTATGTGATGTGATAAGATATGTGTGAGATATTTTGTCTGATAGATAGATTGATGTCATTCTTTTCTGTAGAATGGTAGTTACTAACAGTTATTATAGTAATTAAGTAGTTTCAATTAGTATATTATTAAATATCCAAAGTATTCAGGAGGCTTTTATGAAAGGTATAATTTTGGCTGGTGGTAGTGGTACAAGGCTCTACCCTTTGACAACTGTTACAAGTAAACAGCTTTTGCCGGTGTATGACAAACCTATGATTTACTATCCTTTGTCTGTACTGATGAATGCCGGTATTCGTGAGATTTTGATTATTTCCACACCTGAGGATACACCTCGTTTTGAGGCACTTTTAGGTGACGGACATCAGTTTGGCATTGAGCTTACATATGCTGTTCAGCCCAGTCCTGACGGTCTTGCTCAGGCATTTATTATCGGAGCTGACTTTATAGGAAATGACAGCGTTGCTATGGTGCTTGGTGACAATATTTTCGCCGGTCACGGTTTGAAAAAGCGTCTTAAGGCAGCGGTTAAAAATGCTGAAACAGGTCAGGGTGCAACTGTGTTTGGATATTATGTTGATGACCCTGAGCGTTTTGGTATTGTAGAGTTTGACAAAGAGGGCAAAGCTATTTCTATTGAAGAAAAGCCACAGCATCCTAAGACAAATTACTGTGTAACAGGTCTTTATTTTTACGATAATGACGTTGTTGAATATGCTAAAAATTTAAAGCCATCTCCTCGTGGAGAGCTGGAAATTACTGACCTTAACAGAATTTACCTTGAAAAGGGCAAGCTTAATGTTGAACTTTTAGGTCAGGGATTTACTTGGCTTGATACAGGTACACACGAAAGTCTTGTGGACGCCTGTAACTTTGTGTATACTGTTGAAAGACATCAGCACAGAAAAATTGCCTGCCTTGAAGAAATTGCTTTTCTTAATGGCTGGATTAGCAAAGAGGCGGTAATGGAAAGATATGAAGTGCTAAAGAAAAATCAGTATGGACAATACCTGAAAGACGTATTGGATGGAAAATATTTAGATAAGTAAGGAGTAATCATTATGACAATAATAGTAACCGGCGGTGCAGGATTTATCGGCTCAAACTTTGTATTTCATATGCTGAAAAAATATCCTGACTATCGCATCATTTGTTTGGATAAGCTTACATATGCAGGCAATCTTTCAACTTTAGAGCCTGTTATGGACAATCCTAACTTCAGATTTGTAAAGGCAGATATTTGTGACAGGGCTGCTGTGGACAAGCTTTTTGAGGAAGAACATCCTGATATGGTTGTAAACTTTGCAGCAGAAAGCCACGTTGACCGTTCTATAGAAAATCCGGGAATTTTCCTTGAAACTAATATTATGGGAACTCAGACACTTATGGACGCTTGCCGTAAGTATGGAATCACTCGTTATCATCAGGTTTCAACTGATGAGGTTTACGGTGATTTACCTCTTGACCGACCTGATTTGTTTTTCACAGAGGAAACTCCAATCCACACTTCAAGCCCGTATTCATCATCAAAGGCAGGTGCGGATTTACTGGTTTTGGCTTATCACAGAACTTACGGACTGCCTGTTACAATCAGCCGTTGCTCCAATAACTATGGACCGTATCACTTCCCGGAGAAGCTGATTCCCCTTATGATTGCCAATGCACTTAACGACAAGCCTCTTCCTGTTTACGGAAAGGGTGAGAATGTTCGTGACTGGCTGTATGTGGAGGATCACTGCAAGGCTATTGACCTTGTTATTCACAAGGGTAGAGTCGGCGAGGTTTATAATATTGGCGGCCACAATGAAATGAAGAATATTGACATTGTTAAGCTGATTTGCAAGGAGCTTGGCAAGTCAGAGGATTTAATCACATATGTTGCTGATCGTAAAGGCCACGATATGCGTTATGCCATTGACCCTACAAAGATTCATAACGAACTTGGATGGCTTCCTGAAACTAAGTTCGCAGATGGTATCAAAAAGACTATCCGCTGGTATCTGGATAACAAGGAATGGTGGGAAACTATCATCAGCGGTGAGTATCAGAATTATTATGATAAGATGTATGGCAATCGTGGCGAGGCATAATTTATGAAAGTGTTTGTAACCGGTGTAGGCGGTCAGCTTGGCTATGACATTATAAACGAGCTTAACAAACGTGGATATGAGGCAATCGGTACTGATATTTTGGAAAACGTGCCAAATGTTCAGAACTATGTTCAGCTTGATATTACAGACGAAAAAGCTGTAGAAAAGGTAATTACAGAAGTTAAGCCTGACGTTGTTATTCATTGCGCAGCCTGGACAGCTGTTGACGCCGCAGAGGATGAAGAAAATAAAGAAAAGGTTTATGCTATCAATACTCAGGGTACAATGAATATTGCCCAGGCTTGCAAAACTATAGACTGCAAAATTATATATATTTCTACCGACTATGTATTTAACGGTCAGGGAGAAAAGCCTTGGGAACCTGACTGCAAGGATTACGCTCCCCTTAATGTTTATGGTAAATCAAAGCTTCAGGGTGAGCTTGCAGTATCAGAAACTTTGGAAAAGTATTTTATTGTGAGAATTGCTTGGGTGTTTGGCAAAAACGGAAATAACTTTATCAAGACTATGCTCAGAGTAGGTAAGAACCATCCAAAAGTAACTGTTGTAAATGATCAGATTGGTACTCCAACCTATACCTATGACCTTGCAAGACTTTTGGTTGATATGGCTGAAACTGATAAATATGGATACTACCACGCTACTAACGAGGGCGGATATATAAGCTGGTATGATTTTACATGTGAGATTTATAAGCAGGCAGGTTTATCGACAGAGGTTGTGCCTGTTACTACTGCTGAATATGGACTTAGCAAGGCTGCAAGACCGTTTAACAGTCGACTTGATAAATCCAAATTAATTGAAAATGGCTTTAAGCCTCTGCCCATATGGCAGGACGCACTTGCAAGATATTTGAAGGAGCTTGAAGAAGATGAGTAATTTTAATTTTATAAAAACTGAGATTGAGGGAGTAATTATTGTTGAGCCTAAGGTTTTTGGCGATAACAGAGGTTACTTTATGGAAACCTATGAGGAGAAAAAGTTTGCTGAGGGTGGAATTACTGCCAAGTTTGTCCAGGACAACCAGTCAAAATCAACTAAGGGTGTTCTCCGTGGACTTCATTTTCAGAAAACATATCCTCAGGCTAAGCTTGTAAGGGTGATTAAGGGAGAGGTTTATGATGTTGCCGTTGACTTAAGAAAGTCAAGTCCCACTTATGGAAAGTATGTTGGTGTTCTTCTTTCAGAAGAAAATAAAAAGCAGTTCTTTATTCCAAAGGGTTTTGCCCACGGATTTTTGGTAATGTCTGATGAGGCTGAGTTTGTTTACAAATGTGATGATTTCTACCACCCTGAGGACGAAGGGGGACTTCAGTGGAATGATGAAACAATAGGAATAGACTGGCCTTTAGAGGGGATAGTGAATATAAACCTATCTGAAAAAGACAAGGTTAACGCTCCCTTTGGTTCATTTGCTTTTGAATGAAGCTATTAATAATTATATATTACAAGCCGTTAATTTTCGTTTACAGAAAATTAATGGCTTTTATTGTTGACATTGTGTAAAAAATGCAATATAATGAATAAAAGTATATATTTTTTTAGCAAAAATTTACTATTATCTGAAAGGACAGACTTGGTTTGAGGAAGCTTAATTATAGAAAAGTTATCTTGGCTATTGCTGATATATTCATAGTTGCTATAGGCACTCTCATCACTAACTATATATTTACTTTTTTTGCTCCTGCTTATTCCCAGGGAATAAGAGGATTGCTGTATATAATGATTGCTGACGCAGTTATGTGCCTTTTAGTCCAGTATTCTATAGGCACATACTCAAAGGCTTGGAGATATTTTAGAATCAGGGATTACGTTGCCTGTGGCGTCGGTATGCTTGTGGGTCAGTTTCTTGCTATTATCATTTTCTATGCTTTCGGCAAGGATGTTTCAAAACTGTTCTTTACTGTAAATTTTGTTGTTACAACTGTAGGAGTTCTTCTGTTCCGTTTGATTTTCAGAAAGGCTTTTTTGGATATTTCCAGTGTGGGCAGTATTGAAAAGAATGAGCGTACATTGATTGTAGGAGCAGGTCACGCTGCTACTATGATTTTAAACGAGCTTCACAGCGCAAGATTTGACGCTAACAATCCTTGGAAAGATATTGAGCCCGTAGCCCTTGTTGACGATGATATTTCAAAAATTCATACTCGCATACAGGGAGTCCGTGTCCTTGGCACAACAGATGATATTGAAAGTATAGTTTCAACATATCACGTTTCTCAGATAATAATCGCAATCCCTTCCTGCAGCGAAGAAAACCGCCGCAGAATAATTGATATTTGTTCAAAAACAGAGTGTAAAATTAAGGTTATTCCATATCTTGGAGATCTTCTTTTCGATGATGATCACACTCAGCTTATTTCTCAGGTTAAGGATATTAAGATTGAAGATTTGCTTGGACGTGAGCCTATAACCTTTGATAATAAGAAAATTGAAGAGCTTATTGAGGGCAAGGTTTGTATGGTAACCGGTGGTGGCGGCTCTATCGGTTCAGAGCTTGTACGTCAGATTGCAAAGTACAATCCTAAACAGGTTATTATTGTTGATATTTATGAAAACAACGCCTACGATATTCAACAGGAATTGTTCCTTGAATACGGCTCAGATTTAAACCTTGTTACATTGATTTCATCTGTTCGTGATTATGATAAGATGGATATTATTTTTAAGAAATACAAACCAAACCTTGTATTTCACGCTGCAGCCCACAAGCACGTTCCCCTTATGGAAACTGTGCCTGAGGAGGCAGTTAAGAACAATATATTCGGTACCTTTAATGTTGCAACATTGGCTGAGTTTTATAATGCGGACAAGTTTGTTATGATTTCAACGGACAAGGCTGTTAATCCTACAAATGTAATGGGATGCACAAAGCGTGTTTGTGAAATGATTGTTCAGTATAAGGCACAGCACAGCACACATACTGAATTTGTTTCTACGAGATTCGGCAATGTTCTGGGTTCAAACGGTTCTGTAATTCCTTTGTTCCGCCGTCAGATTGAAAGCGGAAAGCCGGTTACTGTAACACACCCTGATATAATCCGTTACTTTATGACAATCCCTGAAGCTGTGTCCCTTGTGCTTGAAGCAGGTGCTATGGCTAAAGGCGGAGAAATATTTGTGCTTGATATGGGCGCGCCTGTTAAGATTACAACTCTTGCAGAGAATCTTATTCGTATGTACGGCAAGGTGCCCTATAAAGATGTTGAGATTAAGTTTACAGGACTTCGACCCGGAGAAAAGCTCTTTGAAGAGCTTTTAATGAGTGAGGAAGGTCTGAAATCAACTGAGAATAAAAAGATTTTTATTGGTAATCAAATTGAAATTAACCCTGAGGAGCTTCTTTCAAAGCTTGAAAAAATTCAGGAATATGCAGATCTGAACCAAAGTGATAAGGTTGTTGAGATGTTGGCAGACATTGTGCCTACATTTCATCATCAGACAAATTCATAAATTGGATTATTACTAATAGAATATATTGTATACTATGATTTGGGAGGAGAAAATATGTGTGGTATAGTAGGGTATGTTGGACCCCGGGATTGCAGCGAAGTTCTTGTAAATGCCCTTGCAAAGCTTGAATATCGCGGATACGATTCTGCCGGTATAGCTGTTTTTGATGAGAATAACATAATTGACACTATCAAAACCGAGGGAAAGCTTGATAACCTTAGAAATAAGCTAAAGATTGTTGGCAAGCCTAACGGTCACGTTGGTATCGGACACACAAGATGGGCTACTCACGGCGAGCCATCGGATGTAAACTCACACCCACACAGCGGTGCAAGAGTAACAATTGTACACAACGGTATTATTGAGAACTACCAGGAGCTTAAGGCTTTTCTTATTAAAAATGGCAGAAAGTTCTTATCAGAAACCGACACAGAGGTAGTTGCACAGTTACTTGACTATTACTATGAGGGCAACCCTATTGAAACAATTGACAGGGTAATGGGTGAGGTTACAGGTTCCTTTGCCCTTGGCATTATGTTTAAGGATTTTCCTGACAGAATTTTTGCTGTGCGCAGAGAAAGCCCATTAATCGTTGGTATTGCAGAGGGCGAGTGCTTTATAGCCTCAGATGTTCCTGCTATTTTGCAGTACACAAAGGACTATTATCTTTTAGAGCATGATGAGATTGCTACATTGACTAAAGGCGAAGTTACATTTGTTGATAAATATTTAAACCCAATTGAGAAGGAACTAAAAACTGCAGATTGGGATCAGGAAGCTGCCGAAAAGGGCGGATACCCCCACTTTATGATTAAGGAAATCAATGAGCAGCCTACCGCCATCAATACTACTATTGTTCCCCGAATCAAGGATGGACTGCCTAATCTTGAGGAATGTGGTATTACTCAGGAAATGTTAAGGAAGTTTAATTCAATTACAGTAGTTGCCTGCGGTACAGCTATGCACGCAGGAATGGTAGGTAAATATGTAATTGAGGATTTGGCACGAGTGCCTGTTAATGTTGATATTGCATCTGAGTTCAGATACAGAAATCCAATCATAGGACAGGAGGACTTAGTCGTTATAATTTCCCAGTCCGGCGAAACCGCAGACTCCTTGGCTGCTCTCAGACTTGCAAAGCAGAAGGGCGCAAAGGTTCTTGCTATAGTAAACGCAAAGGGAAGCTCAATTGCAAGAGAAGCAGATATGCTTATTTATACCCTTGCAGGACCCGAAATTGCAGTAGCTTCTACAAAAGCTTATATTACGCAGATTTCTGTAATGTATCTTTTTGCATTTGAACTTGCACTTGCTAAAGGCACAATAAGTAAAGCTGAATGTACACACTTAGTATCTGCTTTGCAGAAAATGCCTGAGGCAGTAAAATATGTTATCGAAAACACAGACGAAGTCTGCAAATACATAGGCTCAAAGCTTATTACAGCAGACAGCCTGTTGTATATCGGACGTGGACTTGATTATGCGCTTTCAATGGAAGGCTCTCTAAAGCTAAAGGAAGTATCATATATTCACTCTGAGTCCTATGCCGCCGGTGAATTGAAACACGGTACGATTTCTCTGATTGATGACGGTATGCCGGTAATTGCAGTTGCAACACAAACAGACTTAATTGAAAAAACTATTTCAAATGTTGTTGAGGTTAAGTCAAGAGGTGCAAAGGTAATCTTAGTATGCACAGACGCCTGCGCAGCTAAGCTAAAGGACGGAATTGCAGATTATATGGTTGTTATTCCAAATACTCACGAGCTTTTGATGCCTATTACTGCTGTTGTTCCATTACAGATTATTGCTTACTATACAGCTATTAATAAGGGCAATAATCCTGACCAGCCACGTAACCTGGCAAAATCTGTTACGGTTGAATAAAATATATAAGAGATAACGGGACTGTCAAACAGTCCCGTTTTGGCATATTCTATTTCTTATTGTCGCTGTTTGAGGCGACAGTCAGTAAACACATAATTATTATGCTTAATGATATACCTAAAAGCATACCTATCAAAAATTTCAGGCTCAGAAAAACCACTTCCTGTGAACAAGGATTCGTTTGAATCCCCAGCCGTTAAAAGTATTAAGTATCATAAAATCACCTAAGAACATAAAAACACTCCTTTTCCTGTACCATAGTATTGGCAACAGAAAAAGGAGTATTCATTTAATTCAATATTTTAATTGTATAGAAGCTTATACAGTAGCACCGGCTTTGATGATTTCAACCTTTTTGTTTAAAAATCTTCGTGCGTCTTCAACAGAACGGAAATTTTTATTCACGTCTAAAACAGCAGAGTGGATTGCATCAAACAGCATAATAACTATGCACTCAATGTTTTCGGGAGAATTATCCTTAAGGCTTGATGTGTCAATATAATCCTGAAAACGAGCGATGTAATTATTCTTTTGATAGCGGTACTGCATATAGTCGGAAATTAAAGCGCTGTTTTGATTTGATTCAGGGGAAAGTGCAATAAAATTGCCGATTTCTGTACGTTCAACAGTTGAAATATCAAAAATTCTTGCAGGCAGTTGGAAAATATCACCGCCGTTGAGCATAAGCTCATCCTGAATAAAGTCGATGATTGTATCAATCATATCGTCTGTTACAAGCTCTACTAAATCAAGCTTATCGTCAAAATATTGGTAGAAGCTTCCACGAGAAATTCCCGCTTTTTCTATAACAGTATTGATTGTGATTTTACGCTTATTTCCCTTGAGAAATTCTTTTTTGGTAACGTCAATAATCTTTGCACGTTTTTCCGGCGGAAGGTTATAGAATGTGTTTTTAATCATAAAAATACCTCCTGTTTATTAATCTATGTAATGATTTTTATTGCTATTCATTTTACATTTTTATATATTATAGTCTTTAAATTTGAAAAGTCAACGAAAAAAAGAATAAAATCAAAAAGTTTCAAATAAAATTCTAAAAACACTCAATTTCTTCACAAAACTGTCACATTAATATATTATTATAATTTTGACATAATTTTTGATAAGTTATGTTTCATAAATTTTCCCTATTTTTAAATTAGCAAAGCAGCACTTCTGACGAGGTGCTGTTTTGCTTTTTAAAGATATTTTGACAAGGAAAAGGCGGTTTAGATAAACCGCCTTAAAATGTATGTATTACTATAAATTAATATTATACATTAAATCTGAACAGTACAACGTCGCCGTCCTGCATAACGTATTCCTTGCCCTCGC
>JBJEME010000022.1:0-88129 GCA_051879515.1 Lachnospira sp.
AATAATACAAATTTGTGACTTATTGTCTAACTGTGATAATGTATTATTCTTACTCTTACCATATATCTCGTCAAGCAAGCCACAAACAATAAATGCGCCTTCCTGATTTTCAATTCTTCTATTCTTTCTTGCAGGGATGCAAACAACTGCATATCTTATATCCTCTGCCCTTATTTCAGATTTAAAACTCGGACGTTCCATTCTTACCTTGTGAACAAGGCGTTCAACCTTATCATTAAAATCATCCACTTGTGGGGACTTAATAAAGCTTGACTGATAAAATTGCATTTGCTCACCGCAACTAATGGATTTTGAGTGACATCTAGCAATCTTGTTGGCAATCCATAGTGATGCATTTCTGCAAGTTTTTCTATATGCGATTCTAACCGCTCAAATTCATAGGGACATTTTGCCATTAATTCTAAATACATCTTTCTTTCATTTGCTATCAATTCTTTTTTACGAAATAAGATGGTTTCAAATCATAATAACTCGAAATTATTCTGATTTGAATGTAGCTGATTATTTGTATTTTTTCAATAAAACCTGCACGAGTGGTATTGAGAACGACATGAATGGTTAATTATTTCTTCTTCAATCTGATACGACACGTAAAATAATTATCCGTTTTCATTTCATAATGAATAGTTCCCAGATATTTTTTTACTACATCATTGACATTCTGTAAGCCATAACCGTGCTTTTCACTGTCTTTCTTAGTTGTTATCATTTTAGGATTGTTTTTTATAACATCCTCCCTTACTGAATTTCCTATTTCAATTGATATTTCTTCCTGTTCTATATACATCTTAAAATCAATTCTTTTATCTTCGGAATTACCGGAAGCTTCCATGGCATTATCAATGAGATTTTCCAGTAATATATATAAATCAACATCCGTTATTCCTTGTACCCTGCCACACACAAAGCACTTCATAGTGATTCCGATATCTTCGCACTGACTGACTTTCCTCGTTAATAAATAATTAAGAATAATGTTGTCGCTGTATAATGATGTGGATTTTTTTATCTGCTTTTCATCAATATATTGTTTCAAAAAATCTTCTGCTTTTTCATACTCATTTTGCTTCAATAATTCTGATAGGATGAGATATATTTTTTTATTGTCGTGCTGGAGTTTATCCAACTCTATCTTCATCATCTTAATTGCATTGACATCCTTTTCCTTTTGCTCATAAGCATTGATGATGCTTTTTTCCTGAATATGCTTCATGTACAAATTATGTTCCATAACTAACAGAAGAAATGAAGTCACATTTATTATAACAATTCCGGTAAATGTAATTATTAGCCTTGTCTGATATGTCATATGTTCATTAAAGAAAAGCACACAACACACTACTACAGATATAACAGGAATAATTGATAATGCTCCCATATATCTGTAATCCGTTTTTTGTAACATCTTTTTCAACTTTACTATTGAATACAACACTAAACACAGGATAATCTGTACTATTACTGCTGCCACATATCTTGGAAAAATGTTGGTATATATTAAATTCTCATACGCTTCACCGCATATTAAGCTGACCAAGCCTGCGCCTGTCATTGAAGAGAACACGATTGCAACTATCATAAGCAGATTAAAAAATATCTTCTCAATTATTTTTCCGTCCAATAATACTATGCTGTAAAATATAGAAATTGCCAGATATGCAAATACCCATATATTCTCAAAAGCTGTAATTCTACTAAGCACTTCAAGATAAATGAGAGTAACCATAAATCCCGCAATATATTCAACAAATGGTTTTTCATCTTTTGATTTTGTTCCAAAGCATTTAATTAAATAATGCGTCACAGCAAAGCTCTGAAACACATTTATCAGAAATTCAAATATCCGGAAAATCACTGTATTCATCCAACGCATCTCCACTTTCTTATTGCTTCATCTACTCGTCTTCTGCTGACAATCTGCTTCACATTATCCCGAAGTAATACTTCATCTCCCTGAATATCAACAATGAAATTTCTATTTACCAGGCATTCTCTGGATATTTTTATGAAATCATTCTGCAACAACATTGCCTCATATAAAGATAAAGGTCCTGAATATATATTCGTAATGCTTTTGTTGTTGGTATAAGTGATAACCTCAAGCTCCCGTTTATATACCTTTACAGACATAATGTTGATAAGCTTTATATTTTCTTTTTTCTGCCTTTATAAAAGGTCAATATCTGATGAGTTTCTTTAAGAAAATCAACTATACTTATCAAAGCTATTCGGAGGTCTTCCCTGAAATTATCCTTACAGATAAAGCCAAGGGGACGACACACAAACGCATCTGAGATATAATGCATATGGTTCGTAATATATACAATTCCCAGATTTCTCTTTTTTTGAATCATCTGCCTGGCAATATCAAACCCAGACATCTCTCCACATTCGATATCTATAAAAAAGATATCTATTTCATCCTGAATAAACCTTTCTATCAACTCTTTTCCGGAACTGTAAAGAATACACTGACATTCCTCCTGAAATATATCCTGCTGCTTAAAAGACTCACAAATAATACTCTCTACAGATTCTATGTACTTTATATCATCATCGCATATTCCAAACCTAACCATGCTTGATTTCTTTCCCCGTCTATTTGTCAAATTAGGCGTTTGCGAAACGCCTCTTTTACACTCCTGTCTGACACATGTTCCCCGTACATGCCGACATTAACCTTAACAACATCAATTACTGTAAGTACGTCCTCCTTTACCACAAATCTTATGTCAAAGCCTGCAAACATTACACCGTACGCACTTGAACAATCGGTATCGTAGGCAGGTCTCGGATCCTGCTCTAATATACCGATTGCAGCCTGTCTTTTCGATTCCGGCAGCCTTTCAAGCAGTGCGCTGTCAAACTCCACCTTAAGACTGTGTGCATATGTTTCCTCTGTATATCCGGGACTGGCATTGGGATGACAGTCAGTATACGGAATATACGGCTTTATATCGTATATTGGTGTCTTGTCCACCATATCCACACCCGATACAACAAGCGTTATTCCGTATTCCTTTGTCACCTCAACTTTTTCAAGCTTTACACAGGACAGTCCGATATTGTTAGGTCTGTATGGTGCTCTTGTTGCAAATACGCCAACCTTCCGCTTCCCGCCTAATCTCGGCGGTTTCACCGTCGCAGAAAATGTATTTCCTTTTGATAGAGAGAACTCCCACAAAAGCCACAGATGACTAAAGCCCTCTATATCTCGAAAAGCATCCTTATTCCTGTACTCAGGATACAGAATAATCCTTCCCTTAAGTCCTTCAATCAGTCCGCTCTGTCTTGGTATTCCAAATTTATCATGAAAATCCGTTAATATATAACCAATAGGTTTGATAATCATTATTCCTTACATAAATGCAGATATCTTTTCCTTCATCTGCTCCTCACCCATAATATGAACTATTGTCCAGAGGTCAGGTGTATTGGCTCTTCCCGTAACAGCAATACGCACAACCTCTGCAATATCAGAAACATTGCCCTTGAAATTCGAAGGATCCGCCTTATATGCCTTCATATCCGATGCATAGCCTCTCTTGTCGGCAACAGCCTTAAGCTTGTTAAACCACTCTGAGTTATCATCCTCATGATTGTATGAATCAATATAATCCTTTAGGATTCCTGCGACCTCATCCTTATCGAGCCTGAACTCATCACGCTCCTCTGCCTCTCCCAAATCAAAGAAGTAGCTGATAAGCTCAAATATCTGCTTTGCATACATGAAATCCTTACGTCTTCTCTTAGCACCGACACCCATATAAAGTCTTAAAATGCTAAGAAGCTTCTCCTTGTCAGCAAACCATACCTTTGCCTTCTCCGGTTCATTTTCCATTGCCCAGTCATAAAGGAAATCGTAAACCTCATCCTCTGATAACATAGAAAGCTCATTTTTACAAATGTTATGAAGCTTCTCTTTGTCAAACAATGCGCCTGAAACACTCATCTTTTCAACAGAAAATGGGAACTCATTGATATCCTTATCAGGGAACTTCTCATGCCATTCCTCAAAATTGGAATTAAGCAGTGTAAGAAGATACACCTTCATTGTGTATGGATGATATCCGTCCTTGCGGTAATAATCAAGACTAAGCTCCGGATCCTTACGCTTTGAAAGCTTTCTCTTTCCGCCTGTCTCCTCGTCAAACTTCATCAGATGAGCTGTATGCGCATACTTTGGCATCTTAAAACCAAGCAGATGGAACAGCTCATAATGTATTGGTGCAGATGCCAGCCACTCGCCGCCACGGATAACTGTAGTTGTTCTCATAAGATGATCATCAATTGCATGGGCAAAATGGTATGTTGGGATACCGTCCTTCTTTAAAATAACGATATCATGAATATTCTCAGGAAGCTTAATTTCTCCCTTTATACTGTCCACAAATGTAATCTCCTTCTCCGGGTCTCCCTGTGAGCGAAGTCTTAATACATATGGCTTTCCCTCTGAGAGATTCTTTTCAATCTGCTCCATTGTAAGTTCTCGGCAAACTGCATATTTTCCATAATAGCCTGTAAGAACCTTCTCTTCCTCCTGCTGCTTACGCACTTCCTCAAGCTCTTCCTCGGTGCAAAAGCATGGATAAGCCAAGCCCCTCTCCACAAGACTCTTAGCATACGCATGGTAAATGTCAACTCTTTGAGTCTGATAATATGGGCCGTAAGCATTTACAGGATCATCGTCGTCGAAACCTGCGCCCTCATCAAATTCAATATTGAAATATCTAAGCACATTGATAACTGTTTCAACAGCGCCATCAACTGTACGCTTTCCGTCAGTATCCTCAATTCTTAAATAGAACACGCCACCATTTCTGTGAGCAATTCTTTCATCAGCAAGCGCACTATAAAGATTGCCAAGGTGAATAAAGCCTGTAGGTGACGGAGCAAGACGAGTAACCTCAGCCTTATTAGGCAGCTTTCTATATGGGAACTTCTCCTCATAATACTCAGGTGTCTTATCCACATCCGGGAATAACATTTTTGCTAACTTGTTGTAATCCATTTTCAAAACTCCTATGATACTCTTATTATTTTTTGATAACTTGTTTATTCTATCATAACCCTTTCATTTGACAAGGTTAAAGAATACCTCACACTAAACTAATACAAAATTTCAATGCCTAATCCACCCTGATTGCCGCCTGCACTTATTGTGGAATTCCAGCTTTCCGGTTTAACTATAAGCATATTGCCTGAAATTTCTGCCTGACAACACCACTTATTGACAATTGTTGTTCCTTCAGGAACTTGTATTTTCACAACCCAGTCTGAGACAGTGGAAGATGTCTTATTTTCAACTGTCAGCACATACTGAAGCTTGGTCTTTCCGGACTCTGACCATGGACCGCCTGTATTAGATGTTACCGATAAGCCTCCCGGTGTAGTTTCACTTACCACAAATGGAATCTCTACCGGAGTTGTAGCCCCACCTGAGCTGCCACCTGAACTTCCGGAATCTCCTGATGAACTTCCTGATGAACCGCCTGAACTACCAGAGCCACCACCGGAGCTACTTGAGCCGCCTGACGAGCCTGATGAACCGCCTGAGCTGCCTGAGCCAGTCAAAAATGCATTTTTAAACCATTTTCCTGTTGCACTTAATTCACTGTCTGTCCAGTCACCCATCTTTGAACAGCCAGGTGAGATAAGTGATGCAGACTCATTCTTATTACAAATACTCCATGCCACATAGCTTAAATTATTCTCATTTATAAAGTTGAGCCATGTTTCCGCAGAAGAATAATCTATTCCGCCATTACCTGACGCATCACATATACTGCACTCACTTATAAAAATAGGTATGCCTGCATTAAGTGCTTTCTTAACCTTGTTTCTTAAATCATCCTTGTGAGTAGCAGCATAAAAATGAAATGCATACATTACATTTGGATCTGAGAGTTCATTGCCAATGACGGCATCTACATCCTGTGACCATGTATTAGTTCCTACAATAATTACCGCATCCTTATCATACTGTCTGATTGAAGGGATTACTGCCTCAGCATAAGGCTTGATATGTGAATTCCATTCAGCTCCTACCGGCTCATTACATATCTCATATATAACATTGTCATGGTCTGCATATTTCTGTGCCATTTCTGCAAAAAATTTCTTTGCCTGTTCAGTATATCTGTCTGGTGAATAATTAAGGACATGCCAATCAATAATCACATACATGCCATTATTGGTTGCATAAGTAACACCATTATCAATTATTTTCTTAAGGTTATCCTGATTAGCTCCGGCAAGATATCCGCCTTCCTCGACATACATTGCGATTCTGAATACATTGGCTCCCCAGTCATCATGAAGTGTTCTTACAACATCTTCATTGACATATGGGTACATCTCACCCCACTGAATACCATGGGTACTGACACCTTTCAGTTGAACAGGATTGTTACCTGCATCTACAAGCTGTGTGCCTGATACGTGAAGAGGGCCTGAAGGCACAGTTTTGGAACCTCCTGATGAACCACCTGATGAACTGCCTGATGAACTGCCTCCGCCACCTGAACCTGAGTTTCCGCCTGATGAGCTGCCGGCTTCGCTTCCTGCTTCTCCACTTGTACTTTCACCCTCGCTTCCTGCGTCTGTACTTTCATTTTCTTTGCTTCCATTTGTTTCATCTGTTCCTTTATCTGCAAGATTCTTATTACCGTCAGGCTTATTTGAACCGGCAACTGTTTCAATAGTGTTGCCTTTGCCCTGTTTGTTACTTTTTGAGGATTTAGATATAGTAGTTCCAACTAAACTCCACATAACAACCACAGCCGCCAGAAAGCACACAACTACAGCCCCTGCAATAATATGTCTCCTATCAAACCACTTTTTCTTTACTTCTGAAGAATTATCCTCCACAACAGGAGTTACTTTGACTTCATTTTCTGAGACTTCCGTATAAGAAACCTCTTCATCCGGATTAATAAAACTCATCTGTTTATCCTCCCTCTCATTTTTATCATTGGGGTTATGCACTAAGCAGTATACACTATTTTACCGCCGCATATTGTGTAGTGTACCTTTCCCGGAAGCTTCCAGCCTATAAATGGGCTGTTATGTGCCTTTGAAGCAAACTCTTCCTTCTTGACTTCCCACTCTTCATTCTCGCCAAATATAACTAAGTCAGCCGGTGCACCGACAGCAATACTTCCCGGTACCATACGATAGAATTCTGATGGATTCTTACTCATCAGCTCCATAAGCTTTAATAGCGAAATATGTCCCGGCTTTACAAGTGAATAAATTGCCAGACCAAGAGAGGTTTCCAGTCCTGTTATTCCGCTTGGTGCCGCTGCCATAGGCTTTGACTTTTCCTCATCACTATGTGGTGCATGATCGGTAACAATCATATCAATTGTTCCATCCTTTATACCCTCTATAATCTTAAGCCTGTCCTCCTCTGTTCGCACCGGAGGATTCATTCTCGCATTGGTTCCATACTTTAATACATCATCCTCTGTCAAAGTAAAATGATGCGGCGTCGCCTCTGCGTGAACATCTGCTCCAAGCTTCTTTGCAAGCCTTACCATTTCCACTGAATTACCTGAACTTATATGCTGTATGCATACCGCCGCTCCTGTGTGAAGTGCAAGTATACAGTCTCGTGCAACCATAACATCCTCTGCAGTTTTAGACGCTCCTCCATATCCAATCTGCTCTGACACAACGCCTTTATTAACGCCCGGTGCATCTATAAACTGTGGGTTTTCCTCGTGTAAGCTGATAGGCAAATCTAATTCTCTTGCCTTCTTCATTGCCTCCACTAACAATTTCTCATCCATAATTGGAATTCCATCATCAGTAAATCCTGCTGCCCCCGCAGCACTTAACTCCTCCATGTCGACCAGTTCGCTTCCACGAAGTCCTTTAGTGACAGAAGCCGCCTGCAACACATGAATTCCTGTTGTCTTTCCCTTTTCCTGAATATATTCTAAGGTTTCAACATTATCCACCACCGGCTTTGTATTAGCCATACATACCACTGTTGTAAAACCGCCTCTTGCAGCAGCCTTAGCTCCGGTTATGATATCTTCTTTATGTGTAAATCCCGGATCTCTGAAATGTACATGTGTATCCACAAGTCCCGGTGCAACCACCAGCCCCGTTGCATCAATCACTTCCTCATCATTTGCCGGTAAATCATGTCCGACTTTCTCAATAACGTTATCCTTAATTAACACATCCATTATCTCGTCTGTGCCGGTAACCGGGTCAACCACGTGACCATTTTTAATAAGCATCCTTTCTCCCCCTTGTATTATTATAAATTAGGTTATTGCGAAACCTGTAAAAAACGGTAAGGTATAAATTAAAATATAACATACGCAGGTACTTTGGAGCCCTCGGTACTTAGGCGCTGTGTTGTCGTATAAGGAACGAAGTTCCAAAATACGATATGTGCTTTTGTACCGTTAGGAGCGACAAATAGCGCAAGCGTGCCTGCGTGTGTATATTTAAATTTATGCCGTATGATTTCTCAAAGCTTAGGATGACAAACCTGCCACGATAATTTGTAGTGTCAGCTTGCACAAAAAATATTGTTCAAGTGACTTTTGCGCTGTGGAGATGAGACTCCTGGGAGGCTCATCGGAACGTCTGGCGCAATGGAACGCGAACAATACTTTTTGTGCAAGCTGACAAGGTAGTAATTTAACTCTGGCTTTTGTCATCCAAAGCTTTCGAATGAATCTTCACCATCCTTGCGTAATCCCCATCCAGCTTCATAAGCTCCTGATGGTTTCCACGCTCTGAAATACCGTCCTCCGTCAGCACAAGTATCTCTTCGGCATTCTCTATAGTTGTGAGCCTGTGGGCAATAACCAGTGTAGTTCTGTTCTTTGCCAGCTTTTCTAAGGATTCCTGCACAATTAGCTCACTTTCATTGTCAAGAGCAGATGTCGCCTCATCAAATATAAGAATAGGCGGATTCTTTAAAAATACTCTTGCAATTGAGATTCTTTGCTTCTGTCCTCCGGAAAGCTTCACACCCCTCTGCCCTATATCTGTGTCGTAACCGTTTGGAAATGACTCAATAAATTCATGGGCATTTGCATTCTTTGCCGCCTGAATAATCTCCTCATCAGTGGCATCCGGCTTTCCGTATCGTATATTTTCTTTAATTGTTCCCATAAATAGGTATATATCCTGCGCCACAACGCCTATCTGATTCCGAAGGCTCTTAAGACTGACGCTTTTAATATCTGTTCCATCTATTCTGATTGTTCCGCATGAACATTCGTAGAATCGCGGTATCAGTGAACAGAGCGTTGTCTTCCCCACACCGGACGCGCCAACCAAAGCCACATATTGTCCCGGTTTTATTGAAAGATTAACGTTGGAAAGCACCGACTGTGAACTGTCACCATATTTAAATGAAACATTTTCAAATTCAATGGAGCCCTTCACATCCTTTAACTCTGTCACTCCATCCATATCCTTAATCTCCGGCTCCATTGAGAGTATTTCTAAGAATCTCTCATAACCTGAATATCCGTTCTGGAACTGCTCTGTAAAATCTATAAGAACCTTAACCGGGTCTGTCAGCACATTGATGTATAGTAAAAATGTCACAAAATCCGTAACTGAAACCTGTCCGTATGTTATTCCAAGTCCTCCTGACACAATAACAACCACATTTATAAGAATTGTAAATGCATTGAGACCTGCATGATATTGACCCATATAATGATAACTGTTTTTCTTGGCGGCAAGGAACTCATCATTGCCATGTTTAAATTTCTCACACTCAATATCCTCATTGGCAAAGGACTTAACAACACGAATTCCCGCCAGATTATCTTCAATCTGGGCATTTATCTCGCCTATCTTTACCCTGTTTCTCTTAAACGCTTTCTTCATATTCCGGTTAAGTCTGTACGCAAACAGGAGCATGAACGGAATAAGAATAAATGCAGCAAGCGTGAGTTTTGGACTTATAACAGAAAGAATAATCAGAGCTCCTGCTATCTTAATAATCGAGATAATTAAATTCTCAGGTCCGTGATGCAAAAGCTCAGTAATGTCAAATAAGTCCGATGTAATTCTGGATAAAAGCTGTCCTACCTTCTGATTGTCATAGAAACTGTGTGACAGCTTCTGGTAATGAGCAAATATTTCTGCCCTCATGTCGTATTCAATCCTTGCGCCCATCACATGTCCATAATTAGTTATGTAATAGTTACATCCGCACTGAATAAGCACCAGCACACACAAAAACACTGCCAGCTTTATTATCATATCAACCGCATCTGCATGTTCCATAGAAGAAACATTAGACGTTATATATCTTACAACCAGCGGAATGACAAGAGTTATTGCGCTTGCGATTATGGCAAACAGCATGTCCAGAACAAATACTCCCATATAAGGTTTGTAATACTGTGCAAGTTTTTTAAGATTAGCCTTCATTACACCCTCCCCGACAACAACTTAAGAGTCGCGCCATTATTAGTAATTAGAATCTCCAAAATGATCTATTACAAGCTCGTCGACTGAACCGTTTCCAATTGAATTACCAAATGAATTACCATAAGAATTAAATGTGTTATAGCCTGCTATCTCCTTAGCAATTTCTTCAGGAATCTGATCCGGCTGTATAAATCTTACAGAACCCTTCACATATGCAGCCTCAACACCGAGAATAGATATTGTAACAGCGGCACCAACAGGGAACCTGCTGCTATTGTATTCTCCCGTATTTACTATCATTTGTCTTACAGCACCCATGTAAGAGCAGAGGACAACTATATCAATCGGAGGGTTACCATTAACCACAACGCCACTGCCTGTCCTGCACTCCACAATTATTCCTTCAGTCTTTACACCATCTCTTATGACACGTTTGCCCTTGTTAATCGATTTAAAACCGGAAATAATAGTTCCGGAGCCCACCAAAAAGAACAGTATTCCCAATCCTCCGCCGATAAATCCCGGAATTACTTCTCCGGTTGACACCGAAACCATGATAAAGACTACTGCAAAAAATGCACCAACTACTGCAAAAATCAAACCAAAAAGTATTAAAAACATCCCCAGCCTCCATTTATTAAAATGTATAAATATTATCCGTTATATTCTACCACATTTATAATATAAATGTAAATTTAAAAGGGCAAACCGTGTGGAATTATTATCTCCACAGCAGGTCTGCCCTGATATGCTTAATTATATATTTCTTCAACTCTGGCGCCTTGTGAAAGCTGTTCCTCTGAAAGTGTAGATATTCTGTCGAGAAAGCTCACGTGATAGCTCCCATAGCCATTTTCTGCACAGGCAAGCTCTCCTGCAAGTCCAAGTGTCACAACTGATAAAACAACGCCTTCAAAAAGCTCCTCCGAGGACTTCGTATCTGTCACCGCAAGATATGTCCCGATTACACAGTTTAAAATGCAGCCTGTTCCTGTAATTCCCGACATTCTCGAAGACCCGTTATTGACAAATACGGTGCGTCTGCCATTGGTAATCACATCAACCTCACCTGTTGCGACTACAATGCTTCCGGTTTTTGATGCGTATTCCGCCACAGCCCTTGCAAATATCTGAAGCCGTTCTCTACCATGTTCATCACCCGAAATGGCATCGTCCTTACTTACATCAATTCCTGTGTTGGTGTAATTCAATCCTATAACAGCCTTTATTTCGGATACATTTCCTTTGATAACTGTAGGTCTGCATTCTTTTATAAATTCCTTTGCTGCTGTATTTCTCATACTGCTGCAGGTAACTCCCACCATGTCGGCCACAATAGGAATACCCCTTTGTCTGGCTGTGCGTCCTGAAATCATAATAGACTCAAGCCTTGCATCCGTAATATTGGCATAGCTTACGGTAAGCGCATCTGCAATGGCCGTAATCTCTGCAACCTCCTGCGGATGCTCTGCCATAATCGGTTTTGCCCCCAGTGCAAGCACCACATTTGCACAATCATTAATCGCAATCGGACTTGTGATACAGTGTATGAGCTTGCCCTGTTTTATTGTATTTTCCCTGATTTCATTCCACACTTTTTTCATAAAATTTATGCTTTTTTACCTTTCTTAATAAGCCAGTATCCAAAGGCTGCAACAAGGAATACTGCAAGCACTATATACTTGACATAACCTGTAAATCCGGTTGCATCCTTGAAAAAATTATTAACAATAATAACAGTTACAAGATAACCTATAAATCCTAAAAATGCAATTCCAAGTGCATCATTTACTACAACATCTCCGCCATCATATACATTTGAACCCAGTGCAGTCTGAAAACGACTGAGAAGTTTTGCCTTCTGAAGCTGCTTTAAGAATATAAATGCAATCGAACCGCCAATCAGTGTTCCTGCCGTAAATGAAGGAACATAGAAAAACCATGTAAGACCTGTCCTTCCCCAGATAAATGTCATAACAGGATATGATACGATGGCACCGATGATACCGGTTCCGATTACCTCGCCTAAGAAGGCAAATACTATCTTTCCTCTTGATAGTCTGTATAAGAGACCTGATAAAAATGCTCCAAAGACAGCACCTGTTAAGGCAAGTGGCGGAATACCCATAGTAACCATTCTGATTATACCGATTGCTGTTGCACAGATAAGAGCATACCATGGTCCCAGCATTACAGCGCAGGTTACATTGATAAAATGCGCCATTGGGCACATGCCTTCCACACGAAGAATTGGTGAGATTACAACTCCCACCGCAACCATCATTGCAAGAAAGATAAGTTTTGTGAGTTTCTGATTGTTTTTCATGTTTCCTCCTTCTTTGGAGTGTCTTACAAATGTAAAAAAGCTGTCACACTTAGTGTGACAGCTTAACTGATAACATATTCTGCGACACACCAATTTAAAATAATATTGGCGGTCGATGTTCAATTCCATCCTCTCAACCTGAAATACAGGCTCCCATCGCTTAATCTGAACACACCATACCAGGGCGCTCCCCCTCATACAGCATCCAGAGTCTTTGGCATATATCTCATAAAACACCTGCCGGATATACTCTGCATGTCCAGATGACACAGCTATATTACGTTAATAAAACAGAATTGTCAAGAAAATATTTTTAATGATGGAATAAACGCATTCCTGTAAAGCACATTGTCATATTTCTCTTGTTAGCAGTCTCAATAACCTGATCATCACGAACAGAGCCACCCGGCTGGGCAACATACTTTACACCACTCTTATATGCTCTCTCGATATTATCACCGAATGGGAAGAATGCATCTGAACCCAGGGCAACATCTGTATTACCGTCAAGCCATGCTCTCTTCTCCTCACGTGTGAATACCTCAGGCTTCTCTGTAAATACTCTCTCCCAGTCATTGAGAAGATCCTCATATTCATCACCGATATATAAATCAATTGCGTTATCTCTGTCGGCGCGTCCAACACCGTCCTTAAATGGAAGGTTAAGCACCTTTGGATTCTGACGAAGATACCAGTTATCTGCCTTCTGTCCGGCAAGTCTTGTACAGTGGATTCTTGACTGCTGTCCTGCACCGATACCGATAGCCTGTCCGTTCTTTGTGTAGCATACAGAGTTAGACTGTGTATATTTGAGTGTAATTAATGCAATTACGAGGTCAATCTTAGCCTGATCAGGTAAATCCTTATTCTCAGTAACAATATTGGCAAGAAGCTCATTGTCAATCTTGAACTCATTTCGTCCCTGCTCAAATGTAACGCCATATACCTGCTTTGTCTCAATTGGCTGTGGCTTATACTCAGGATCAATCTTGATAATATTGTAATTACCCTTCTTCTTAGACTTAAGAATCTCAAGTGCCTCAGGCTCATATCCCGGAGCGATAATACCATCAGAAACCTCATGCTGGATAAGCTTTGCAGTAGCTACATCGCACACGTCTGAAAGAGAGATAAAATCACCAAATGAAGACATTCTGTCTGCACCTCTTGCTCGTGAGTATGCACATGCAATTGGGCTTAACTCGCCGATTTCCTCATCCACCCAGTAAATCTTTTTCTCTACATCTGTAAGTGGAAGACCGACGGCAGCACCTGCAGGTGATACATGCTTAAATGAAGTTGCTGCAGGAAGTCCTGTGGCCTGCTTTAATTCCTTAACTAACTGATATCCGTTAAATGCATCAAGGAAGTTAATATATCCCGGTCTGCCGTTTAAAATCTCAACCGGAAGCTCACTTCCATCTGCCATATAAATTCTTGATGGCTTCTGATTAGGGTTACATCCGTACTTTAACTGAAATTCGTTCATCTTAATTCTCCTTCTTATTTTTAGTTTATTTAGGCGTTTGCGAAACGCGGCTGTTCTTTAGCCGCTTACGCACCGCTGCGTTGAAACTAAGCGCAAGCGCGTCCGGCTGTAATATAGTAAATTACACAACGTCCGGTGTCAATTACAGCGTTTCCAATCACCTGAGATAGTTTATTTTACATTTTTATTAATGATGCGTGTCTCATACTTTCCTGTCTTAATATCAATATATCTTACAAACAAAGCAACCTTATTGTCTTCATTTAAGCTGCTCCATACCATATCAGTAAACTCATCAATATCGCCTGAGATATCAACACGCGTAGGCTCGCCCTCATAGCTTGGAAGTGGTGAGCCATCCCCCATATAAGTGTGGATATAGTGCCCCTCACCTGCTACTGAGCCATCATATGTGTATGTATATCTGTCGCAGATTTCAGGATTGCCATAATGGCTCTTAAGAATAGACATGGAATATTCAAAGCTGTTCTCGTAAATGTGCATAAGGCCTGAAATTCTTGGAGTGTAGTTAGGCTCATCATGCTCGTACTTTCTCTCTCTTAAAGACTGCTCAAAAGTCTTACCTTCACTCATGCCGTCAAATACAGTATCTGTCTGGTCACCATTAGTGACAATTGTATAATCTCCAAGAACTCTTACAGGAGAATAAATAATAAGCTCAGGTGCCACAAGTAATGTGCTAGGATCAAAAGCTTCAGTTCTTATGCCCTCGCCTTCTTCAACAAAAACACGGTTTCTGCTGCTTGCGCTTCTTCCCATAATAAAATATGCTGTGACAGCCTTTGTTCCATCACCTGTCTTTCCAATTACAATACCTCTTCCCGGATAAGCACATCCTGAAAGTTCTTCCTTCAAACTCTTGATTTCCATTCATTTTCCTCCGTTTTTTTCTTTCAAGAACAAAGCGGACAAGTCCGCTTCCAACTCCCTAAATCCCTCAATCCTTGAGGGACTTGCTCCGCTTTGCGAGCCGAGCACGGTCTGCTTTAGCTGACATTTTCTTCTCGTGCGAGTGCTCATCCTAAGCGGAGCGTTTTTTTGTACAATAGGGAAGTTCGGAGAACTTACCTATTGTATAAAAAAAGACCACCTGCACGACCACATATGATTGTGTATGGTCGCCCAGGCGGTCGGCAATTCATAAAAACTAAACTGCACTCCCTGTAGGTTATCCTACAATTTCCATTCATCCGATTTATCCGATAATCAGCATAACTGATAATCAGAAAGGATGTACCGGAAATCTTCCGCCAGTTGTACAGCAACTAGATTTAAGATACACTATTATAACAAAAAAATCAACAACTAATAATTACCCAGAAGCTTTATTGACTGTGCCTCTTCCTCCACCCCGCGAAGAGCATTCATGACGCGCTGGTCATCAATATTTCCTTCAAAATCCACGAAGAATCTGAAGTTCCATGTTCCGTCGCTCACAGCAATAGGTCTTGATTCTATTTTATTCATGTTTAGTCCATTATAAATTATGTGGCTTAAAAGATTGTAAAGAGAACCTGTCTCATTTTTAATCTCAAATACAACACTCATCTTCTGTGCATCCTTCACAAAGCACCTTCTGTTCATTACGATAATAAATCTTGTTGTATTATTCTTTAAATCACTGATGCCCTCTTTTAAAATCTCAAGGCCATAAATCTTGGCAGCCTCTGCACTTGCAATTGCCACATGTGTGTTATCTTTCTCTTCAAGAAGAGTCTTCGCAGCCATTGCAGTATTTGGCTTGCTGATTCTCTGCCAGTCCTTGTGTGTATCAAGGAACAAATCACACTGCATAAGTCCCTGCGGATGGGAATAAACAGTTGTAACCTTGCTTAAATCCGTGCCCGGAAGGCCTATGAGCATATGGTCAATCGGAACATAAGTCTCTGCCACGATATAATTGTCATATTCATTTAACAAATCATACACATCACCGACAATTCCAGCTGTGGAATTCTCAAGCGGTAAAACTGCATAATCAGCCTTACCGTTCTTAACATCCTCCATGCAGTCGCGGAAGGTTGGAACATTGTAGCTTAAAACCTCCTCGCCAAAGAATTGTCTTGCCGCCACATGCTGATAAGCACCCGGTGCTCCCTGATATACAACCTTAACTCCATCCTTTTTAATCTCATCAATGGCTTCATATGGTTCCCTTGCAGACTGCCCCATCTTCTCCAGAAGCATATACTGGTTCTTTCTTGAATTAGCCATAATCTGTGAAAATAAATCCTCTATAGGATGGACATTATCAGGATTATGAACCATCGCCTTAACCGATTCCAGCTTTGCCCGCTCTCTCTCAGGATCAAGTACCTTCTTTCCTGTCTCAATCTTAAATTCAGCCACTTCCTTTGTGAGCTTCATTCTTTCCTCGAACAAATCCACAAGCTGTCTGTCAATTGAATCAATATTCTTTCTTATCTCATTTAAATCAAGCATATTTTGCTCCATTCCATTGTAAAAAATTTTGATTTTTACATTGTATCACATTTCTATTTTATATACCAGCCAAAATATGCTATAATGTCCGCAGTGGGCAGAGGTGATTAATTCAGGTAAAGCAGCTGCACATGCCGGCTTATTTGATATCTGCCGGATATACCACATTACCTCATAGTTTAGGAGAGATAAATATAATGAAGAAAATAATTATTACATTATCTGTCATCATTGCCATACTCGCAATTTCAACCGGAATATTTTTTTATATCAAGGCTAATAAAACTGTTTATAATGCCGAAACAGCCACTGGAAATACTGCTGGCAATCTTTCTAACGGCGGACTGTTCTGTGAATATGAAGATAAAATATATTTTGCCAATCCATATGACTCCAACAGACTGTATGTTATGAATTCTGACTGCACAGATGCCAGAAAGTTAAATGATGATACTGTTGCTTCCATCAACGTCTGTGGCAAATACATTTATTATGTGAAGAATAATTTTACAGAGGATGTTATTGAGAAATTATTTCATGGTGAGCTTTATGGCGTATACAGATGCGATTTGGAAGGCAGAAATAAAAAAGAATTATACGGAGATTTGTGCGGAATAATCAGCCTTTATGGAAACACTCTTTATTACCAGCACCATGATGATAAAACTGCTCTTTCTCTATATAAGGTTCAGATTGACGGTAAGGATAACACCAAATTGTATGATATATCGTACTCTCCTGCCAGCGTACTTAATGGAAAGATATATTTTTCAGACACTTCCAACCGTAATAATATCAGTTATCTTGATACCGCCAATGACGGCATCGTAAACTACTATAATGCTAACTCTTATCTTGTAAGTGCAGTTAACGGTTACATTTATTACATTGACCTGTCTAAAGGATACTCACTTGTAAGACTTAATATGTCTACCAAAACACTTGAGCTTTTGTATGACGCTGAGGATGGCAAAGTTATAAATTACAACGTCTATGGCAACAAAATATTCTTTCAGGTTGAAAATGGCGATGGCACCGGACTATACAGAATGAATGACAACGGCACACAGATTGAACTTCTTGCCACAGGTAATATCACTAATATTCACTGTACATCACAGTACACATTTTTCCAGTACTGTGACGAACCGGAAACACTTTACAGAGTTCCTACAACAGGTGCCATAACCCGGGTAGAACAGATCAAAATCACCACCACTAAGTAGACTTTTTTGATATTAACGACACTTTTCTTCTTACAATAATAAAACATATTACATGAGCAATGAATGTTATCGTCCAGCTTACAGGATATGTCATATAAAGTGAGAATAACGAATGAAAGGCTTCCATTCTGAAAAATGTAAATATCCAGAATAGTCTGAGTCCACAGGCTCCTACCAGAGAAACAAGCATTGGGAGAACAGAGTATCCAAGGCCTCTTAAGGAGCCTACCATTACATCCATCATGCCACATAACGCATAAGTTCTGCTTATCACATTCAGTCGGACCATTCCGGCAGCAATCACATCCTGATTAGATGAATATATTGACAATAATGGTTTTCCCAGTGCCACAACAGCATTGCCCATAACAAGTCCCACCACAATAACGCATCCCTGGGCAACAAAGAGTATTCTGTTTATTCGTTCATACCTTCTTGCTCCAAAGTTCTGACTTGTAAATGTTATTGCGCCCTGGTGAAAGGCGTTCATTGAGACATAGACAAACCCTTCTATATTAGCAGCTGCAGAATTCCCTGCCACGCATATTTCACCGAACGAATTGACTGATGTCTGAATGACCACATTGGAAAGGGAAAATATTATTCCCTGAAAGCTGGCCGGAAGACCAATATAGAGAATCCTCTTAAGCACATCAATTTTAATTCCAAGCTTTCTTAACTCAAGTTTTGTTCCACCCTCTGATTTTATAAGACTTATCAGAACCAGCACAGCCGAAATCGTCTGCGACACAACAGTTGCAATTGCAACCCCTGCCACACTCATTTTGAACACTATTACAAACAAAAGATTGAGCAAAACATTTATAATACCTGCGATCATCAGATAATACAGCGGTCTTCTGGTATCTCCCACTGCTCTTAATATGGCACTTCCAAAATTATAAATCATGGTGGATGTCATTCCGATAAAGTATATTCTAAGATACGTAGTTGCAAGATCTATGACTGCGTCAGGAGTATCCATCCATACAAGAATCTGCCGTGCACCCACAACACCTATAAGTGTCAGCAATATACCACTTAACAGGCTTATAGTCATAGCCGTATGTACCGTATCCGACAGATCTTTTTGTTTCTTTGCGCCAAAATATCTGGCAACTAATACATTTCCTCCAATAGAAAATCCCATAAAAAAATTAGTGAGAAGATTGATAAGTGCAGTATTAGAGCCAACTGCTGCCAGTGCATTATCTCCTGCAAATCTACCCACAACCACTATATCCGCTGCATTAAATAACAGCTGCAGTATGCTTGACAGCATAAGCGGAATGCAAAATAACAGCATTTTACCAAAAACCGAACCGCTGCACATATCCATTTCATATTTTCTAACAGATAAATCACTGTCGCCCATTACATTTCACACTTTCATCATTATTGTTAATCTATAAGATGTTATGTTCTCTAATCTGGGATACCAGCTGTCTTCTGTAAGCACGGCATCCGGTTTCATTCCAGTATTTCTTCTTTTCCAGCTTGATTACTTCATATCGTGAATCAAGAATATCAGATTTATAGCTTGTTACCGGATCCTGCCCCGGATAAAAAACTGTAATTGAATCCCTGTACATATCCTCGTCTAAATCATATTTATCGGCGAATTTTAATGCCAGGTCATTCTGATCAATTATCCTTATATGTGCATAATACCCCACAAGATATGCGAAGTAATTAACATCAAACTTGTCAAGCCAGGTATCGTCTTCAGCCAAAAATACAACCACCGGGAAACGTCTTTCACTGGAATCAATAAGTCTTATAAGCATTTCAAGTCTGTCAGGCTCGTCAACGTGCTTTACAGACTCCCTGACTCTCTCAACATCAATCAGTCCTATATTATCTGCTATCTCACCATAGAAATTAGGCCTGCTGAACAGAATATTCTCATTGTCACGGTATCTGTCCAATGGTTCAGCATAACGGTTGCTGACAGAAAACATAAGCTTATCACCCATTGCCTGAACAAATGCCTCCGAAATCCACATACGGCATGATATCTTTGTGTCAAGATGTGTACTCTTCTGATGAAAGAAAATCTTTTCCTCATCAAATTCTATTGCAACAGAATAACCCGGGCTGCCTCCCATATATGATGCCACATTTTCCGGAAGATCCGGAAAAACCTCACCAAATCTTGATTTTATCCAGGAATAAATATATCCTGTTGCTTTCCTGAACGCATCAGATATTGATAAATTAGATAAATCAATCTGAGTATCAGATGAGAATACCGTATAAGTTCCAAGCTCTTTAAATGGTTCAAACTTCTTTCTCTTATTGTTAAATTCAATCTCTTGGCTTGCTCTCTCCCTCTCGATCTGCATAAATGTCTCTTTTATCCGCGGATCATCAGGACCAATCATATTCACTATCTTAATAATATTGTTGACAGTAAGTTCAAGCCCTTTGTCAGATGTGTTTTCCCAAAGTTGCGCCAAAAGTGGTCCTCTCTTAAACTTAAAGAACTTCTTTGCAAGCTCTGTATCTGCATCAAACAATTTTTCTATGTAAGGATGTAAAGGCTCATTTTCAAACTTAATCCTGTAATGACATCTTATCATGTCATTCCAGTTTTTATCCTTGTAGTGTGCATGTCCAAGATCCTCCAGAAGTCCAACCACAGAATCATCGCAAAGCTCCAATGTGGCAAGAATGCTGTTCATCTTTCTTGCAAGGCCTTCATTGCCTATTCCAAAGGCAGAGCCCTTATATCTTAAATCATGCTCTATCTCGTGCCACCCCTCAAAAGAATTAGTCCTTACCTGAATTTCAAATGTATCATCAATATATTCCTTCAGCATCGGATTGACAATTGTCTTCTTTAGATAAGCCGGCAACTGAAAAATTCCGTTGACCTTCATAGCTTTGAATTCGTACTCGTTAATTTCTGTTGTTTCCCAGCTTCCAGGTGTAGAAAACAGATTATTTAAAAGACTTCTGCATATCTCAACATCATCCGCATAATAAAGCATTATACGTATTCCTATTAAGTCCTGCATCTTTTTATCTTCATTATCTGTACCCGGTCTTCTGTAATCCTTCATCTTAAGCTTGTTCAAGGTAGAGTCAACTGTCTTGACCCTGTAAGCAATACGGTAATAGAATCCTGTTTTGGTAAGTTTTTCTTCAATAATGCTTAACAAATCATCCTTTACTATTTCAGGAACAACAATCTGTTCTACATTTTCTTTCGTAAATAAAATATTATCACTGTAATTGACCATTTTAATCCCCTTCCTGTGTCTGTCCCCTAACCAGACCACCACTATGTGTCATTCACATATTGCCATTATAACCCTTATTCGCATGAAACTATATGATAGTTCCTCCTCCCATAACGACATCACCATCATATAAAACCAATGCCTGTCCGGGAGTGACCGCCCTCTGTGGTGTATCAAATGTACACTCAAGCGTATCCTCTCCAACCATTCTCAAAGTGCAGTAATCTCCATTATGACTGTATCTTATCTTTCCCTTTGCCCTTAACCCGTCGGTAAATTCCGGTATGGACATGCAATTTAACTTATTGGCATAAAGCGTTGTTCTAAACACGTCATCATTACTTCCGATGACTACTTCATTGGTTTCAGGCCTGATAGCTACCACAAATGCCGGCTTTCCAAGAGCTATCCCAAGTCCTTTTCTCTGTCCCACCGTATAATGAATTATTCCGCGGTGCTGTCCTATCACATTGCCGTCCACATCAACAAAATTACCCGGAACACTTTTGTAATCAGTATTATTAAATATATATCCTGCATAGTCATTGTCAGGCACAAAACAGATATCCATACTGTCAGGCTTATGGGCAACCGTTATTCCCAGTTGCGCTGCAATCTGTCTTACTTCTTCCTTTGTGTAGTCTCCAATTGGCATAAGTGTCTTTGAAAGCTGCTTCTGTGTAAGATTATACAAAGCATAGGTCTGATCCTTCTTAGCAGTAACAGAATTTTTTATCGCATATCTGCCATTATCAAGCTTCACAATTCTTGCATAATGTCCCGTTGCAATATAATCTGCCCCTATTTCAAGACTCCTTTGAAGGAGTGATTCCCACTTAACATAACGGTTGCAGGCTATACAGGGATTAGGTGTTCTTCCATGTGTATATTCATCAACAAAATAATCTATTACATTAGTCTTGAATTCCTTTTTAAAATTCATCACATAATATGGTATATCAAGCTGTTCTGCTACTCTTCTTGCGTCATCTACCGCACTGATTCCACAACAGCCGTTATCTGAAGCTTCAACATTCTCGTCCTGCCAGATCTGCATGGTTACACCAATCACATCATACCCCTGCTTCTTTAAAAGGTATGCCGCCACTGATGAATCCACTCCTCCTGACATTCCAACAACTACAGTCTTTCCCATGTTTAATCCTCTTTACAAGTATTCTATGATTATAAGATTATATCAGATAAAATTAAGTAGGTCAAAAACACGGATTCCCCTGTTTTCAATTTCAAATTCTTAAAAGTCTGTCAACCTTTTCCCTAAGCTGTCTGGTTGCCATGCCAACATCCTCTGCCGCAAATATCCCTGATATAACTGCTATTCCGCTTATTCCTGTACCCTTAAGCACATCACAATTATCATAGTTTATTCCTCCAATTGCAACGACTGGTATATTAACAGAAGCTGTAATACGGCTTAAAACTTCCGTTGTCATCGGAACAGCCTCTTTCTTTGTGTTAGAACCAAACATTGCCCCCGAGCCAATATAAGATGCGCCAAGCATTTCTGCCTGTCGTGCCTGCTCAACAGTCTTAGCTGTCATTCCAATAATCTTATCCGGTCCGAGGATTTTCCTTGCAGTATTATAATCGCAGTCAGACTGTCCTATATGAACTCCGTCAACATCAGCTTCCCTGGCAGCGTATATATCATCATCCACAACTAATGGTACATTATACTTCGCCGCAATGGGCTTTAACGCAATGGCCTTTGCAACTATTTCCTCATGCGTGGCATCTTTTTCTCTTAACTGTAAAAATGTCGCTCCATTTTTCAGCACTTCTTCCACGACCTCGAGAAAATCCCTCCCATTAAGCCATGTTGTGTCAGTGATTGCATACAAACGCATATGTTCATCAGTCACCTTCATATTTCACATCTCCTCTGAATTATTTTGTTTTTAGCCATTTGCAAAACTCGCTCTTTTCACCGAACAGTTGTTAATTTACTATATTGCAAGCCGTCGGATAATGTACACTGGTGTCCATTAGAACCATTCAAAAAGCAACGCACTTTGGAGCCCTCGGTACTTAGGCTCTGTCATTTAGAGCCTTATGTACCGCTAGGAGCGACAAGTAGCGCAAGCGTGCCTGCGTTTGAATGATTCTAACGGACACTTGGTAACATTAACACAGTCTTGGCAGTCCTTCCCCCTGAAGTTCAGGAAGAATTCTGCTGCCACCAATCCTTGTATTAAGAATCAGCCTTCCCTTGTGCACATCATCCGGCAGCGCCTTTACCCTTCCTATAATTGCAGCATTTTCACAGTATGCTGACTTTCTCATTATATCAAGGGCTCTGTCTGAATCTTCCTTTGCAACAACAGCCACAAGCTTACCTTCATTCCCCATATAAAGAGGGTCCAGTCCCAGCAGACCGCATAAATCCTTGACCTGTGGGCTCACCGGTATTGCTGTCTCATCTATTTCAAACTGCATTACGCTGCTTTCTGCAAGCTCCTTTAGAATTGTTGCAAGACCGCCTCTTGTAACATCACGGAGTATATGCACCTTAATTTCCTCATTCAAAAGATTATTGACACACTCACACAAAGGAGCCGCATCGCTTTCGATTGAATTGACGATATCAAGTCTCTTACTTAGAATTGTGGCATGGTGATCACCCATGTTACCTGAGACAATTATAACATCCTCTTCCTCTCCTGCCGACGCATGAATATCTACATTCTCAGGCATAATACCCACACCTGAGGTATTGATATATATGCCACCGTTTCCCTGGATTACCTTAGTGTCGCCGGCAACAATCATTACCCCTGCTTCTTTTGCCGTGTCAGCCATTGATTTTACAATCCTTTTAAGCGTTTCAACATCTGCGCCCTCCTCCAGAATAAATCCGCAGGTTATATATTTCGGCACTGCACCTCTCATAAGCAAATCGTTGACTGTTCCGCAGATGCTTAGCCGTCCTATGTTGCCGCCCGGGAACTCAAGGGGTGTGACAACAAAGCTGTCAGTTGTAATTGCTATTCTGTCTGCTCCGGGAACAACTGCTGAATCTTCCATTTGGGAAAGAACCTCGTTATCAAATGCGTATGCAAATATTTCTGAAATCAGCTCACCTGTGGCTCTTCCACCACTTCCATGTTCCATGATTATCTTAGTTATCTCACTCACAATAAGCCTCCACTAATTATTAATATATCGCTGGTAACAGCTTCCCTCATACGATACCATACATGCTCCCTGAGGATTGCCCGGGTTACACACCTTTGAAAAAATCGGACACTCCTCCGGTGTTGCCTTACCCATAAGAATCTGTCCACATTTACACAGATGATTTTTCATATTGTCACTTGTTAAGCTGTCGCTTCCTGCATCAAAATGTTCATATTCCTTTTTTAGCTTCAGCCCTGACTTTTCAACAACCCCCATGCCTCTCCACGACGCATCACATACTTCAAAATACTGGCTAAGCTTTTCCTTTGCCTTTACATTTCCCTTCAAATCCACAACCGAAGGATAGTAATTCTTAACCTGGAAGCTGCCTTTCTGAACCATCTCCACCAATCCGTAAATTGCAAAAAGCAGTTCTTCATCAGTAAAACCTGATACAGCCATCGGAACCTTATATTTATCACTTATCTCTTTAAAATATTCACTTCCCGTGATGGCACAGACATGACCCGGGGCAAGATACCCATCCACACCGGCCTGGTTTTCCAGTAGCCACGTAAGAACGGCAGGCATGGTTTTTATCGCGGTGAGAAGTCTGATATTTTCAATTTTATTTTTTACTGCCTCATCAAGAATCATTGTGTACACAGGTGCGGTAGTTTCAAATCCCACAGCCGCAAACACAAATGTTTTCTCAGGATGCTCCTTTGCCATTCTGTTAAACTGCACAGGAGAATACACAAATTCAACACTTGCGCCCTCTCCCTTTGCTTCGTTTAAACTCTTTATGCTTCCGGGAACCCTAAGCATATCAGCAAATGTGACAACTGTGGTATCAGGCTTCATTGCAAGCTCAATCAGTCTGTCAATATACGCCGTGGGAGTGACACACACAGGGCATCCCGGTCCGCTTATAAGCCCTATTTTGTCTGACAAAATGTTACGGATTCCGTATTTTTCTATGGCCGCCGTATGACTGCCACACACCTCCATTAGCCGGATTTCTTTCCCGTCATATTCTTTTAAATATTTTATGATTTCTGCTGATGTCATACCTTTACCATTAAATTCCGTTCATCAATTCTATAAGTTCCTCTGCCTCAGTACGCTTCATTGTCTGAATGATGCAGCCTGCATGAACCAGCACATAATCTCCAACCTTTGCGTCCACAAGACCAATATAGGCAGTAACCTGATTTCCGGTAAAATCCACAACTGCCTTGTCATCATTAATTTCAATTATCTTCCCCGGAATTGCAACACACATTTACTTTCCTTCCTGACAGACCGCTATATATGCCTGTCCAAGACATATTCCTCCATCGTTTGATGGTACCTTTTCATTAATATACACCATAAATCCATTTTCGTTAAGAAGGCTTATTGCTTTTTCAAGAAGAAGCCTGTTCTGAAATGTTCCTCCCGACAGCACAACGGTATTACATTCCCTGATTCTTAAGGCTACCTCCAGAATAAACTCTGCCACTGCCATAATAAAGCTGTAGGCAATATAACCTGTTTCTTTTCCATCGCAGACACTCTTAACCAGAGAAAGCATAAGCTGTGAAGTATCTCCAATCAACATAATACCGCCATCTTTGTCCTTCTCTTCCTTAACTTCTATTCTGATATCAGAAAGTCCAGGTAAATTCTTACTGCCATCACTGTTATCTGTGTAAAACTTATAAGCCGCATTTTCAAGTGCAATGGCTGCCTCCGCCTCGAAACTATTATAATTGCAGATGTTAAGCAGCGCGCTTACCGCATCAAACAGCCTTCCCATGGAAGATGAATCCACGCAGTTAAGCTTCATTGCAAATGCTTTCTTCATAATTTCAATTCTATCAGCTTCAAATCCTTTAAATCTGTGTAAATTCGCTTTTATAAGATTTACTGCTTCATCATTATGGGTAAGATATGCATACATACTGTTTCTGGCATTTTTTGAGCTCTCATCTGAGCCTGTGAGCTTAACTGTCTTAAGATGTGCAACCCTTTTTAACTCGCAGGCTTTTCCATAGAACACTTCACTTCCCCAGACACTGCCATCATCCCCATAGCCTGTTCCGTCAAATGCGAATCCTATTACACTGCCCTTGATACTATGCTCAGCAATAACAGATGCCACATGAGCCCTGTGGTGCTGGACTTCCAACAGCTTGGCCGCTCTGTCTTTTGCACCATTCTGTGACTCATCCTTTCTTTCTGCTGATGCTTTCATTTTATACATTTCACCAAATAGCTGCGCCGAATTGTATCCCGGATGCTTATCAACCACGTAAACGTCCGGTTCTGCCAGAAATATTTCCTTCATTCTGGCTATTTCTTTAGTGTATAACTCCATGCATGTCGTATTCTCTAAATCCCCATGATATCCGCTTAAAACAGCGCAGTTACTTTCAAGCAAACATAAGCACGCCTTAAGGTCAGCTCCAGCCGCAAGAATTGTCGGGTTGTTATGAGTATTATTACACGTATTATTACCCATACTATCTGACACCGTGGAACCCAACGCACTGGAATCAGATACCACATTTTCCAACATAACAGGAGAGGGCACATATCCTCTGGCCCTTCTTATCACGATGCATTTTCCCGAAACAACCCTTACTATGGAATCATCCAGCGGCGCAAGAATATCACGGTTGTGAGCCAATATATCAGCCTTCCCTGACAGCCACTTAATTACATCTTCATTTTCAGTAAACATCGGCGCACCTGAAATATTGGCACTTGTCATGATAAGTGGTCCACAATCCTCCATGAGCATAAGCTGGACAGGATTACATGGAAGCATCGCACCTATGTCTGGGCTTTCATCGCACACGCCCAAAGCAAACTTAAGTCCGTCTTTTCTCTTTCTTAACAACACTATAGGTCTGGCAGCTGATTCCAACAAGCCTTTCTCCTGCTTACTTACATGGCAGTATTTCTTAATTTCATCCACGTTCTTAAACATTACCGCAAATGGTTTTCTTTCACGTACCTTTATTTCTCGCAGCTTCTCCACTGCCCCTTTGTCATAAGGATTGCAGGCAAGATGATATCCGCCTATATCTTTAATGGCAACCACCCTGCTATTATTAAGTGCTAAAAGCGCCTTGTCATAGGCTGTTTTATTCCCCTTTATCCTGTTTCCGTCTTCATCAATAAATTCCAGCACAGGTCCACATTCATTACAGCAGATTGTCTGCGCATGTCTTCTTCTGTCACCAATTCCGGTGTATTCGCTAACGCAATCCTGACACATATCAAATGCGGACATTGTAACATTTTCCCTGTCATAAGGAAGCTTTTTTATGATACTGTAGCGTGGTCCACATGATGTGCAGCTGATAAAGGGATGCCTGAAACGTCTGTTATCGGGATCAAAAAGTTCCCGCGCGCAGTCACCACAGGTAGGAAGGTCTGCCGGAACATATGGGAAAGTATTGTCCTCTTCCCTTGTGGATTTCACAATTATAAACCCTGATTCAGGCTTACAGTATGTTTCCTCAATTGTCATATCTGTTACATTGGCATAGGCTGGCGCATCTGTCCTAAGTGCAGTAACAAACGATTCTATATCCTGTTTTCTGCCGCCTGCAATAATAGTGACAACACCTGCGTCATTCCGCACATTTCCACTAATATTCAGTTTTTCTGCGGTTTCTGCAACAAAAGGGCGGTAACCAATTCCCTGTACCAGCCCTTTCACTACTATTTTTATATATTTTGTCATTAATTATATGCTTCTCCTCTGCACACATTGCAGCACTGATAGTTATTGCTCATTACCTGACGAATCTGCAGATACTTCTTTAGCCTTAGCTTCCGCCTTCGCCTTTGCAGCCTTAAGCGCAGCCTCCTTAGCCGCCGCCAGTCTTGCCTCTTCCTCAGGATCATATGGCTTCTGCAATGTCTCCACTGACTTTTCCGCCATTGGCTCCTGATATCCCGGAACAATACTTAAACATTTCTTAGGACACTTCTCAACACAGTAACCACACTGAACGCAGTCAAACCTGTTGATTGTCCATGTCTTTGCTGCACGGTCAACAGTAATTGCACCCGGAGGACAGTTCTTCTGACACAAACCACACGTAATGCAATCCTCTATCTTATTCTCGACATGACCTCTTGTTCTTTCAGGATATTCCTTTGGTTTGAAAGGATAAGCAGTTGTAGCCGGCTTAGAAAATAAATTTTTCAATACTGTTTTACTAAAACCTAATAGCTGTGACATACTAATCTCCTTTCTAACGCTCAGTACAACTGATACATGGGTCAATTGTAAGAATTAACAATGGTACATCGCCATACTGACATCCCTGAAGAGTCTGGGTAAGAGCAGGCAGATTAGCAAATGTAGGAGTACGGACTCTCATTCTGTCAAGATACATTGAGCCATTGGCCCTGACATAATAAAATGCCTCTCCTCTTGGCTGCTCGAATCTTACATATGCTTCACCCTTTGGGAGTCCCTTCACAGGAACAGCAAGCTCTGTATCAGGAATGTTGGCCACAGCCTGACGGATTATCTCGATAGACTGGAAGATTTCTCCGATTCTTACCTCGCAGCGGGCATAGCTGTCGCACTTATCACTTGTAATAACCTGAAAATCAATATCATTATAAGCACCATATCCGGTCTTTCTCATATCAACCTCGATGCCGCTGGCTCTCATCATTGGACCGACTGCGCCTCTTCTTATCGCATCCTCTTTTGTGAGAATACCTATATCTACAAGACGGCTCTTAACTGTATAATCTTCAAGAAATACCTTAGTTGTAGCACGTAACTCCTTGTCCATCTCGTCAAGATTCTTAACGAACTTATCAAGCATTTCCTTTGGCATATCCTTTAATACACCACCGATTTTATTTACAGAGAAAATTACACGTCCACCTGTTGATTCCTCGAACATATCAAGAATCTTTTCCCTTAACTTCCATGACTGCATAAACAGAGACTCAAAACCAAATGCATCTGCAAGAAGACCTAACCAGAGAAGATGACTGTGAAGTCTTGACATCTCTGCCCAGATTGTTCTTAAATACTCTGCTCTTCTTGGAATCTGAACGTCCATAATCTTCTCAAGAGCTGAACAGTAACCCCATCCGTGCATAAATGAACAGATTCCACATATTCTCTCAGTAATATACACCATCTCGTTAAAATCCTTCTTTGCGACAAGGCTCTCAAGACCTCTGTGAACATAACCAATTGAAGGAACTGCCTCAATAACCTTCTCATCCTCAAGAACAAGGTCAAGATGGATTGGCTCCGGAAGCACCGGATGCTGTGGTCCAAATGGAACTATACTTTTCCTTGGCATTTATTTGTCCTCCTTCTTGATAAATGGTGTATCTTCTGTAATTCTGTACAGCTTGTTGTGATAATCAACCTTGATATTCTCAACATCAAGACCAAACAACTCTTTCATCTCATTCTCGTAGAAAATAGCTGACTTATATACACGTGAAATACTTGGCACCATCTCATCCTTGTCAACTACAAGACGGTAATTTACAATTTCGTAATCCATTGCAAATGAGTATGTCACCTCGTACTTTCCCTCTGCAAATGCACAGCATATCTGAACAAGTCTCCAATTATCATTCTTTTTTTCCATGATTATATTAAGAAGGTCAACTTTTTCAATTTTATAAATTGTATCCTGAATCTGCTCCATGATTAGTTATTACCTCCTTTTTTATCTTTGCGCATCTTGTCGTGCTTTTCCTGAAAAAGTGCCACTGCCTTCACAACACCATCTATAATTGACTCAGGTCTTGCGGCACAGCCCGGAACATAAATATCAACAGGAATTACCGTATCAACACCACCCTTTATGTTGTAGCACTCTTTAAAAATACCCCCTGTACATGCACAGGTTCCTACTGCAACCACAACCTTAGGGTCAGGCATCTGGCTGTAAATCTGCTTTACAACATCCTCATTCTGGCTGTTAATCCCGCCTGTAACAAGGAAAATATCTGCATGCATTGGATTACCTGTATTAATTACGCCGAATCGCTCCACATCATATACAGGTGTTGTACATGCAAGAACCTCAATATCGCAACCATTACAGCTTGATCCATCATAATGGAGAAGCCATGGCGATTTATGTATTTTTTTCATATGACTAATCTCCTTTTATTTTATCAACTCAAGTATAAACAGATTAAGTCCGCCAAAAAGAATTGTTGCACACCATGCAGACTTAACCATCAGCTGCCACTTTACTCTTGCTGATGTGTTATCAATGAGAACTTCAACGAAGAACACAACCATAACTGCAACTGCCGCGGCAATATAACTTAACGGATTAGATGTGATAAAGAATAAAGCTACTACTCCATAAAGGAAAACATTCTCATACCATTCCGTAATAGTAATTGCTGCATACTCTGCACCTGCCATTTCAGAGGTCACGCCCTTAATTACCTCCTGATGGGCATGATGTGAAGTACTTAAGTCAAATGGTGATTTCCTGAATTTAATGGTAAGTATAAATACAAATCCTATGAAAAATCCCGGTGCAAAAAGAACCGTTGGAGTATCTACGGCAATCAGCTCTTTTACCTTAAATGTATCCTGTGACAGATAAAATCCCACCGCCGTAAGAAGCACCATTGGCTCGTATGACAGCATCTGTGCTATCTCTCTCTGTGTTCCGATTGTGCTGTATGGCGAGTGTGTTGATGTTGAGGCAAGAATTAAAAACATTGCCGCTGTTGAAAGTGCAAAGAAGCACATCAACATATCAAATCCGCCAAAAAACAGCATTCCGGTCATAATTACAAAAAATGCATATGACAGAATCATAAGGAACTGAAATCCGTTAACCTTAAGCAGCTGTTTATTCATGAGCTTTCTTACATCATAAAACGGCTGGAGGATGGATGGACCTTTTCTTCCCTGCATCCTCGCAGAAATCTTTCGGTCTATACCATCGATAAGGCCTCCAATAAAAGGTGCCAGCAAAAGATAAACAAGCATACATCCTATACGGATAATATATTCATTAGACATGAACAGCACCTCCCACAATAATACATAAGTAAACAACAACTATAAATACTCCGATTAAAACTGCCGGTATAAATAACTTCTTTTCTCCGAACCATCCGGTCATATACCAGTTGGAAACCACAAGCTCTGTTGAACCACCCTTTGAATCTATAAAGCTGTGGTTATCGCCTGCATTGGCACCACCCATGTATGCCATAACATCCTTACCCTTACGGTTTCTTGTAAGAAGGAAGCTAAGGCCAGGTACAACAAAGATTGCACATATCATAATAATCATAATAATGATATTAGTCCTGTCAATAACAGGGCTGCTTGTACCATACATAGACTCCATAAGAGGATTGATTACAAACCTTGACATAACAGGGAAGCCTACACACAAAAGAACCATAAGCAACGCATGAGAGAACATTGATATGTACTCATTACGCTGTGTGACATCCTTGCCCTTTGCGTAATTAAACCCAAGAATCTTGGCAAGCCACTTTGTCCAGTAAAACATTGTTGTTGCACTACCGAAGCACACAAAAAGTACCATAACCGTGCTTATTACCGGTGACGTTACATCAGTAAATGCCTTGAGTGCTGCCCATTTGGAGATGAGCATACCGAAAGGTGCAAGGAACATTCCCGAAATACCAATCATAAGAATGGCTGCGAGCTTAGGATATCTGCTTGAAAGTCCTTCCATATCCTCAATATCACGGCTTCCAGTGGTGTTCTCAATCGCACCAACACACTGGAACAGCATTGATTTCGATACTGCATGGAAGATAATAAGGAACACTGCTGCACCGATTGTTTCCTGATTGCCTGCGCCTGCACATGCAACGATAAGTCCCAAATTGGATATTGTCGAATATGCCAGTACCCTCTTACCATCACTCACTGAAATAGCAAGACATGACGCCGCAAGGAAAGTAAAGCCTCCACATAAATAAACCATCTGACCCACATAGTTTCCATTCATTGCAGGTGCCAGTCTCACAAGAAGATATACTCCTGCCTTTACCATGGTCGCACTGTGAAGAAGTGCTGACGATGGTGTAGGTGCAACCATGGCACCGAGAAGCCATCCTGAAAATGGGAACTGAGCTGATTTGGTAAGTGCTGCAAATGCAAGGAATGCAATAGGAATAAGCGCAATTGCCGCAGAACCATTAACCGCATTGTCTACAATTACATAAAGATCTGTTGACCCCAGTTCAAGAACACCATAGGCAATGGCAATGGCAATGCCAAGACCTCCCAAAAGGTTCATCCAAAGTGCCTTGAATGAGTTATTAACAGCCTCTTCTGTTCTTGTATATCCTATGAGAAGGAACGATGTCACACTGGTTATCTCCCAGAAGAAATACATCCAGATTAAGCTTGCTGAACATACCAGACCAAACATTGCTCCGTAAAATACAAATACCATTGCAAGGAAAAAACTCACCCTGTTCTTAAATTCAGAATGATGTTTATGATATCCTCTCATATATCCTACCGCATAAACCCCGATTGCCACTCCGATGACACCGATGATAAGAATCATGATGAATGTAAGGTAATCAATTCTTATGCGGGCTGTTTCCTCAACCTCAGGGCCAAAAATCTCAAGGCCTGCCACAAGAAGCGTCTGAACAATAGAAAGAATGCTTATTACAGCCTTGCGATATTTGAATGAAAGATAGATGATAAGGAACATGAGGAGAAAATCTCCCACAAGAATAACCTTGTCAAATACTTCTGTGAAAGGCAAATCAAATGTCTCTGTCTTTCCACCCATAAACCACATAACAGCAGTTACTAACGCCACAGCCGCAACACACGTTCCACACAGGTAAACAAGCTTACCACGTATTCTGTCATTCTTAATAACAGCCGGAAGAAGTGCTAAAACAAACGGCAGGCAGATTAATACTGCAACCAGATTTTCCATTTTAAAAATCCTCCTAAAATTTCTTTAGTTATAATATTATACAAAGTGCATAAATTCACTGCACTGCAATAATTAAGCCATAATCATGATTCTCTTAATAAAATCTGATTACGATAGCTAATACATATTAGCACAATCAAAAAGAAAAATAAACGATAAAAATTACAAAAATAATTATTTAAATAATATTATTATCCATTCTTATTAATATGATGATATCAGTGTGCGACGTACGAAACAATCCGCAGGTATCATTAACATATGGATTGACAGATTGCTGATAAGTGGTTAGTATATTTCTAATTTATTGTATTTTCAATTTACAGTCATTATTAATGCGCAGAAATGAGGACTCCTATGGCTAAGAATTTGACAGAAGGCAAAATAATGCCCCTTTTAATTAAGTTTACCATTCCGCTAATTCTGGGAAATATTTTCCAGCTGACCTACAATGCAGTGGATAGTATTATAGTCGGACATTTTGTCGGTAAGGAGGCACTTGCCGCTGTAGGTATATGTAATCCTGTTATGACTCTAATGATTCTGTTTCTGAATGGATTATGTATGGGGGCAAGTATTCTCATGGGCACCCAGTTCGGAGCCGGAGACAAAAAAACGCTGCAGCGACAGATAAGTACCACAATGCTTTCCGGAGTTATATTTTCCGCCATTTTGAGCATTTTATGTATAGTATTTGCAAGACCTGTTCTTCTTCTTCTTCAGGTAGATTCATCAATTATGATGTTAACCACATCATATATGAGGATTATATTTTTAGGACTTGTGTTTACATTTTTATACAACTTCTTTTCAAGCACCCTGCGGGCTTTGGGAGATTCAAGCACCCCTTTATTCTTTCTAATCATCAGCTCTGTTTTAAATGTAATTGGTGATCTTATATTCGTGGTGGTATTCGGTCTTGGAAGTAACGGTTGTGCTATCGCTACAGTAATAAGTGAAGCCGCATGTTGTTTATTCTGTATCATCTACATACAAAAACGTGTTGAGATACTGCGGCTGGGAAAGAAATGGCTTGTATTTGATAAAACGTTGTTTGGAAAGACTGTCAGCTACGGATGGGCATCTGCCATGCAGCAGGCAACAGTCCAGCTTGGTAAAATAGGTATCCAGGCAATTGTTAACACAATGGGAGTTTCCGTTGCAGCCGCATTTGCAGTTGTAAACCGAATTGATGACTTTGCATACACTCCTGAGCAGAATATAGGACATTCCATGACGGCGCTTATGGCTCAGAACCGCGGAGCAGGCAAAAAAGACCGTATGAAAACAGGCTTCAGATGCGGAATGATTCTTGAATTTATATATGGACTGTTGGTTTTCATTGTATGCTTCCTGTTTGCAAAGCCTCTGATGGGCATGTTTGTAAAGGACGCGGATGTAATAAACCACGGTGTTACCTACTTAAAGCTGATTTCATTCATGTATCTTCTTCCTGCTGCCACTAACGGTATTCAGGGATATTTCAGGGGAATCGGCGATTTAAAGATTACACTTTTATCAAGCTTTATAAACATGGGAGTCCGTGTTGTTGCCGCAATTCCTCTTGTATTTGTTCTTGGGATGGGAATTGAAGCACTGCCATTCTCGTATCTTATAGGCTGGATTGGTATGCTTATTGCAGAGCTGCCATTACTTATTAAGAGCTATAAACAGTTATAAACTACAAAAAGTCATAAATCACAGAAAGCAGCAGTTACATTCCGCGTAACTACTGCTTTCTGTGATTTATCATACTCGCAAGGTATCCTGCTCCGAAACCGTTATCAATATTTACAACGCCAACTCCGCTGGCACAGGAGTTAAGCATGGATAAAAGTGCTGACAAACCTCCAAAGCTTGCGCCGTACCCCACACTTGTAGGTACCGCTATAACCGGACAATCTGCCATACCACCGATAACACTGGCAAGTGCTCCCTCCATTCCTGCTATTGCAATAATAACCTGGGCATTCATTATAGTTTCTGCATGGTTTAACAGCCTATGCATACCTGCAACTCCCACATCATACAGACGTACCACCTCATTGCCGTATGCCTCACATGTTTTGGCTGCCTCTTCCGCCACCGGAATATCACTTGTTCCACCTGTCGCTACAACAACCTTTCCAATACCGTCAGGTTTAGGATACTCACCAATAAGACCGACTCCTGACAACTCATCATAGTTAATTGAATAAATGTTTCCGACATATTCCGCTGCATCTTTTGACATTCTTGTTATCAGTATGGTTTTCTCTTTGTCCTTAAGCATGGCACCGACTATTCCTGCTATCTGCTCCTTCGTCTTTCCCTCGCCATAGATAACCTCAGACATTCCCTGACGTAACTCTCTGCCTGTATCCAGCTTTGCATAACCCAAATCAGTATAGGACGACAATTTAATATTGTCAGCTGCAAGCTCTGGTGATACTTCACCTGCGGCCACTTTTTTTAATAAATCATTTAATTCCTGCTTGTTCATAGTCTTCTCCTGCTGACACAGATACAATATTTACTTATTAATCTTCTAAATATCCTGTATATGAGCCTGTATCCAGAAGTCTGTTGGCTCTTGCTATTTCGTCTGTTGTTGGAGGATACACATCCTTAAGCCGGTATTCCAGTCCAAGCTCTTCCCACTTAAATACACCAAGGGTGTGATATGGAAGCACCTCAAATCTTCTTACTGTTTTTAATGTTTTAACAAAATCAGACAGAGCAGTTAAATCATTCTCATCATCAGTTACCCCCGGAACAAGTACATGCCGAATCCACATTTTTTTATCATGGTCAGACAAATATTTTGCCAGAGCAAGAATATTTGTATTAGTCAGCCCTGTAAGTTCCTTATGCTTCTCGTCATCAATTTGTTTAATATCCAGAAGGAATAAATCCGTAACTGACATCAGTTCATCAAATTTAGCCAGATAATCCGGTGTTTCTTTAAAAGGACTTCCTGATGTATCAAGTGTCGTGTGCACACCATTTTTCTTAGCTATCTTAAAAAGCTCTGTGACAAAATCCATCTGCAGAAGAGCCTCTCCTCCGCTGACTGTAATTCCACCCTTGTTCTTCCAGTAATTTCTGTATCTCCACGCCTTGTCAAATGCCTCCTGCGGGGTCATCCATTCCCCATCATTCTTTGCCCATGTGTCAGGATTGTGGCAATACTTACAACGCATATTGCATCCTTTTAAGAAAAATATATATCTTACTCCCGGTCCGTCCACCGAGCCAAAGCTTTCTACCGAATGAATTTTACCTTTAATTTCCTCTCCCATAACAATCTCCATCAAATTCTTTTCAAAGTTTATTTACTTCTATTAAGCTTTTCCAGATTTACAATGAATATTAAATTTTTTAAAAATACATCCACATTAATGTCACGAAAATGCTTAACGGACTGATTATAGCATACATATATCATTTTCTCAATCTGTAGTAATGTCGCGCATAATGTAACGCTATTTAAAATAATTCTTGACACCATCCATACTCCACATTATAATGTCCGTGAAGTCAATTAAATATTTTCTTCGGGGCAGGGTGCAATCAGCATTTGCTGATTTATTCCCGACCGGCGGTGATTCATGTACTTGTGCTAAGGAGGGACCGGCTATGCCGGGAGGATGCCTTAGTGCCTACTCAGAACTCATCCGAACGCAGTTCGGATATTAATGGTTCTTCAAGCAATATTCATTTACAGAAAAGTCCGCGAACTGCAAGAGCAGCCGATTCGGTGAGATTCCGAAACCGACAGTATAGTCTGGATGAGAGAAAGGAGATATTACACCTATGAGTAAGAGTGTATCTAATGGTGCAGAAAGCACCGCATCTAATAAGCAGAGTATAAAGACTGCTTACCTTGTCGGCACAGCCATGCTTAGCGCTGTTGCATTTGTTTTAATGTATCTTGAGATTTCAATCCCTATTATGCCAAGTTTTATTAAGCTGGATTTTTCAGATCTTCCTGAGCTTATTGCTGCATTCGCCTATGGGCCTGTGTATGGATTTCTTGTCTGTCTGATTAAGAATCTTCTTCATCTTCCATTTTCAGGAAGCGGCATGATTGGAGAGTTATCTAATTTTATCCTTGGTGCATGCTTTGTTGTGCCTGCCGGAATTATTTATAAGAAAATGAAAAACAAGAAGGGCGCATTGATTGGTGGAATAGCCGGTGCAGTAATTATGGGTATTGTCAGCATATTCAGCAATTATTTTTTTGTATATCCTTTATACTATTCAGTTCTTGGCTTTCCTGAAGTGGCAATTCTTGGTATGTACAAAGCAATTGTGCCTTCAGTTCAGAACATTTTCCAGTGTCTGCTTGTATTTAATCTGCCATTCACTATTGTCAAAGGATTTATTTCAGTTGCATTTACAATGCTGATTTATAAACCGCTTTCACCATTCCTAAAAGGTCAGTTTAAGAAATAATATTCATCTCCTTGCGGAATGTTTTCGTTTGATAGAAAACCGGGAATGTCTGCCCCGACATTCCCAGTTTTTACTACTTAATACATTAAAGAATTGCTTTATTATTCGCCCATATAGCTTGAAACATCAAGAACATTTGAGCTGTTTCCAACAACATTTGGAAGTTCTCCGTTCCACTTATCAATAAATGCCTTCTGAAGAATTTCACTGGTATAACTGTTTGAAAGTATTTCGTTAGCATCAGCAATACCCTTAGCTTCTGTTACCTTTCTCTGGGCTTCCTGTGTAACCTCCAGGTTAAGCTTAGCCTGCTCTGTCTGAGCTTTTTCAAGTTCCTGCTCTGCAATTACCTTTGCTTCTATTGAAGCATTGAAATCTGCTGAGAATCCCATATTCTCAATGGCAGTATCTACTACTTCTATATTGTATTTCGCAAGTACATTTTCAAGTTCCTTGTTTGTTGCAGCCGCAACGCTTGAACGGTCAGTTATAAGATTAGTTGCAGCGTACTTTGCCATTACTGCTTTAACAGTGTTAGTTACCTGTGGGTCAACTACTGTTTCCTCATATTCCGTACCGATTGTTTTATATATTTCAGATGCATTTGTCTTGCTGATCTGATAATTCAATGTGAATGTAACATCAACATCCTGCATATCTGATGTTGTACCACTCATCTCCACAGTGATTTTCTGGATTCTGTTATCCATGCAGATAACCTTCTCCCATGGTGCAAGAAAATGAACACCTGCATCAAGTGTATAGCTTTTTACCTGTCCAAATACTGTTACAACACCTGTATGTCCGGTTGGAACTGTCTTTACACAGGACAATACAACCAATGCTACACCGATTAATGCAGAAAAGCATGCCGGATTTACCTTCCACAGCTTATCCTTCTTCCCGGCGAAGCCGCAACCGAAAAACAAACAAACTGCAAGCAGCAATCCCACTACAAATAATAACATTCTTTAGTCCTCCTTAAAATTACATTTTATCTGTCATCAATTCTTCGTATATTAAATGTGACTGAAATGTATTATAACACAAAAACGGATTTCAGACACCTATTATCCGAAATCCGCTATAATAAATTCTAATCATATTAAATCCGCAACATAACTTGAGTTCTAAATTCTTCTGTCAGCCATATCATGTATAACTTCTGATATGTTATTAACATTACTTGCGATAAGATTATTAAGTTCAGTACAAGTCTTAGCCAGCTTACCAACCTCAGATGCAACTACATTAAAGCCTTTTCCTGCCTCTCCTGCTCTTGCTGCCTCAATGCTCGCGTTAAGTGCCAGAATGTTCTGCTTTCTCTGAATTCCATCAAGCTGTTTAGAGTTGTCCTGAATATTTCTAACGTACTCCTCGCACTTAACCACACCATCTGAAAGCTTGCTTATGAGTTCACCGTTATACTTCTTATTGTATTCAGAATTGATGAAATTGTTAAGAACAGCTCCCAGAAGATTAGCAGATGCTTTAATCTGTTCCTCAGTTCTGACATTAACCTTTCTCAATGCTTCAATATATGTATCTTCATTGATACCAAGCTCTCTGGCAACTCTTCTGAACTCATCCTCATCAGGGTCCTGTGGAAGAACCTGACCACCAATAACCGAACCGAGCACTGTTCCATCGTCTAACTTAAGCGGAATACCAAAATCCACAAGACCTGCATGGCAACGGTATACGCCCTTACCCTCTGCATCACACTTCTCACATCTTCTGCATCCTTCTTTACTTCCACGTGTTAACTTAATACAGAAATCTGTAAAATTATAACACTCCGAAATATACTTTCCATCGGCGCCAACAGCCACCGTTGCCAGGCCTGTCGACAACGCCCAATCCGACATGATTTCTTCAAACTTAACCATATCGGCAAAATCCTGAATCTTCATATCAACCTCTTGCCCCTTCCCTTTTATCTTTTCGTTTCACATAGACTTATACTAACTGTATTTTAACAATCTTTTATAAAAATCGCAACTATTATTTATCTAAATATAAACCAAAAAATCGATTAAATATGTAAACTGTATTTAATCCAAGGTATTAAGCCATATTCCGGTCATCAGCCCTGATAATCTATTCTCTGTCCTACCTGTCTTTCAGCATCTGTCTGCACAGAGTCTGCTTTTACATCAAATTCATAGTCACTTATCTTTTGGATAAGCTCCTCGACAGAATTAGCAGATATTGTTATGTAGTCGTCTTCATAATCCTCATTGTTTCTGCCTGTAGCATGACTCTTTATCCTGTCTTCAAAAGCTTTTTCTTTAGCCTTCTTTGCTTCAGCCTTCTCCTCTTCCTTTTTAGCTGCCCTTTTCTCCTCACGTTTCTTTTCAATTCTTGCCTTCTGCTCACTTGATGACTTCTTTAATGCGGCAAAATATGTTGTGGTCCCGTCATCATTAACCTGAATACCGTATCCGCTGACTTTGACTCCTGCTGACTCCATCTGGCTCTTTAACTGACCAAGACCTGATGCAGCATTAGCGATAATTCCCTCATACTGCTTACGGTAATTTTCATCAGATGCCATTTTCTCAATTTTTTCTTCATCGATAAGGACAACTGTCTTTGATGCATTTGCAAAGCTTCCCGCATTATTCTTGGCAGTTTCCTTCATATCCTTGCTGACGAGCACAAAATCCATATTCCCGTATTTCTTTTTAAGTTCATCATAATATTTTGCCGCCTTCTCGCTCAGCTTAGGATTACCAAATGTTTTTCCGTAATTTGTTTTGGAAATCTTGTCCATTCCTTCCGCCTTTGACGTATTGTCCACCTTACCTGAATTGTCCCCGTTATTGTTGTGTATGTTATCATCTTTAGCTGAATTCATCGTATTTAACCCATAGTTACTGTAATTAGAATAAATTAAACCTGCCATAACCATATCCTCCGTATAACTCTTTACATAATTTCCTGTCTAAAATCCCTGCTTAACATCAAACACCAGACCCTTAATATCTTCACTTGTAAGCTGCATCTGAGCCACCACAAGATCAAGGGATTTCTGTACATCGTTAATGTTTTCAGTCCCTGAGCCTGTCTTTCTTGCAGAATTAAGTTCACTGTTAAGCTTGACTATTTCATCCATGTTGTCATCTTCATGTCTGTTGTTTTTTGATTTTTCTATCCGTTCTTTAATTTTCTTCGCCTCTTCTTCCTGCCTCTTTTCAGTCTTCTCATTTTCTTCATTCTCTTCTTCCACTTTATCAAGCCCCTCTTCGGCAATCAGACCGGTTATCTCTTTGTTAGCGTTATCAAGCACACTCTGCGCACTTTTTCTGGCATCCACCATGTCATGCTGTTTTAACTGTTCAAGCTCAAGACCCCGAACCATTCTTGTCTCCTGTTCAAGATCTTTATTGTTCTTATCAAGGCGTTCATTATACTCATCTTCTATTGAGTCCAGCCTTAGCATATGTGTCTGATATTCTGTTAATCCCTCCTCGTGTAGTTTTGATAATCTTTCACGCTCTTCATCTGTAAATGAATCTTTAAGAAACGGATTCTTATCCGCTTCTGACTCACGTCTGAGAAGTTCCAGATCCGCCTTCTCCTGTCCGTCATCATCAGCAGCAAGAGTTTCCTCATACAGCTTCCGCTCTTTTGCTATATCGCCAAGCTTATCTGTAATTTCTGTACGTTCTTCGCTGATAATATCCTTTTGCTTTCTGTGTTCATCAATCACACTTTCCATCTGTGCATCGCTGTCCCATGCACTGTTGATAAGCTCCATCGCCATTCGCCTGGCTTTGTCACGCTCCTGTTCAATCTTATCTGTCTGCCCAAGATTCAGCTGTGTTGCGTTAATACTACCTTCTTCAGATAGTTTTGCAAGCCCGGCATTTACACCATGCTTTATATTCCCTTTGCCATCCTTTTCGCTAGTTTTAATATACTCAGGTGAATTGTAAGGATTATCCAGCATTTTCCCTGTAATAACCATTAAAGACTCCTTTCTTTAGATACGTACTATTGGTAATTGTGAAACATAGTCTTATCACTGAACAGTTGTGCAATTTTAATATATTGCACAACATTCGTTATTAATTTCAGTCAAAAGGAATTATTACGAATATGAATATGATTCAAGAATCAGATAAACTTGAGCCAGATATGAGTATTAGAATTTCATCCTTGAACAATACGGCAACTCCTTTTGCCTGATTACGTTTATTGTTTATATCGGTATAAAGACAAAAATATTAACCCCTGTATGATATATTTTAATAAATTATGTTATCTCTGTTACCTCATATATATCCTCAAACTTTATCTTCTCTCCAACCACCTGCACAAAGCCTGCATCTTTGTCGACATTTACCACAAGACCTGTTTTTTTCAGATACTCAGATGTTCCTGATTCTTTGTCGACATTATAGTAAGTTATGGTAATCATGGGATGAGTACCATAACTTATGCTGTTAAGTATATCATTAAACTGTATATCCAGCTTATCTCTTCCATCCTCCGTAAGCTCCGCCTTAGGTACGCAGATTTTCTGCCTTCCCTCAATTGCCTCCTCATACCCCTTAAGTGCTGCAAATGGAAGAAATATCTTGGCTCTGTTCTGGGCCGACATCCTTCCATGCCGCCTTATACCAAGCCACTGTTCACCAATAATATCATCAAACTGTCCCATACAATCATTACCGCCTTATTCTTATAACACCTGTGTTACTTTCTGTGTCCGCCAATCTGGCTGTTACGCTCGATAGTCGTGGCACCCTCCTGGAGGTTCATCCCCTTAAGCACTGCGTTCTTGCCGAATTTCTTCTTCAGGCTAAGAACAGCCTTCTGCATTTTCCTTTCCCTCTCAAGCTCCACCGGATCCGAGAAAAAATCATACTGCATATAGGCCTCATCAACCACATTGTTAAACGAAATATTGACTCTCCTGGAGCTTAATGATTTATCCATTATCTCATCAAACAAATCCATAACAGCCTGTGTTATCACCTTTGATGAGGATGTGGGCGTATTAAGCGTAACCGATTTGTTGGCAGACTGTGGGACTGCTCTTCCATAATGGTCTATATGGATGTCCCCTGTATATTTCCCTTCGTCTACATTTTCCCTGTCATAACCGATAGAAAGTGTGACAGAATCTGTTAGGAGTCCTTTATCCACCAGATCAAGTACCAGCAAATCCGTCATTTCTTTCACTATTATCCTTGTCTTCTCATAATCGTACGGACAGGACAGCACCTGCCCTGAATTAAGGCTGTTAACCTTTGGCTTATACGCTTTTATGTCCGCCAATGTACATGGCTCATACCCCCACGCATGGTCTATTATAAGCTCTGCATCCACACCAAACAACTTAAAAAGCCAGTCTTCATCCGTAAGAGATACCCTTGCCACATCTCCCATGGTATACATACCATATCTCGTGAGTTTTCCTGCAGTTCCCGGTCCTATTCTCCAGAAATCAGTCAGCGGCTTGTGCTCCCACAATAACCGCCTGTATTCTTCCACATCCAGCTGCGCAATTCTCACCCCGTCTTTATCAGGCTTGATGTGCTTAGCCACAATATCCATGGCAATCTTGCACAGATACAGATTAGGCGCTATTCCTGCAGTTGCGGTAATACCTGTTGAATCCAGCACATCCTGTATCACCATTCTTGTCAGGTCATAGGCACTCATTCCATATAAATTCATATACTGTGTTGCATCAATAAATACTTCATCAATGCTGTACACATGTATATCGTCCTTACTGAAGTATTTAAGGTAAATGCTGTAGATATCTGCAGAAACCTCTATATAATGCTCCATTCTTGGAATTGCGGCTATATATTCCAGTTTCTCTCCTGTTGACCGTTCAACTTCCCTGCATTTCTGTTCAACCTCAAAAAGACGGCACCGCCCTGACAAGCCATACGCTTTAAGTGCAGGGGTTACCGCCAGACATATTGTTTTTTCTGTTCTTGATTCATCTGCAACCACAAGCTTTGCTGTCAACGGATCAAGTCCACGTTCAACGCACTCAACAGATGCATAAAAAGACTTCAAATCTATGGCAATATATACCTTATCTACATCTGTCATCCACAAAACCTCACTATTTATCCTGATTTTCAAGCAGTTACTTCATTATATCCTCAAATGCAGGAAATCCATATGCACTCTTTGCACTCTTTATGGCTCTTATTACTGCCTCGGAACATACATCTGCTGCCAGGGATCCAACCATATCCTGTGAAGCTTCCACCTCTCCAATAGAAAGCGCATATATACTGTCTCCGTCTGCCGTAGTATGCACAGGAGCAATGGACCTTGCATATCCGTCATGAGCCATTCCTGCTATCTTACACAGCGAGCTCTTATTAAAGCGCGCATTAGTTATAACTGCTCCAATAGTAGTATTACCTGCAAATGTACTGTCATGCAGGCAATCTGAATCTCCATACATTAACTGTCTGGCATCAGCAAATGTGCATCTATCCTGATTAAGCAGACCAGCTATCTTCTGTCCTGTCCTGTAATCAAATATATCGCCGAGAGCATTAACTGCAACAACAGCACCCACAATAAGGTCACCTTTCTTAACAGCAAAGCTTCCGATTCCACTCTTCATGCAGTACTCCATACCTGCGAGTTTACCTACTGTTGCTCCGCAGCCTGCACCATAGTTACCATCTCTATAATTGCCTGTTTCAGCCTCTACGCATGCCTTATATCCCATAGTCTTATCAGGTCTTACACTTCCGTCTCCAACGGTTAAGTCAAATATATCTGACTGGCACACCAATGGAACAATGCCATTTCCTACCGGAAGTCCTATGCCATGCTCCTCAAGATATGTCATTACTCCACCTGCTGCATCTAAACCGTATGCACTTCCGCCGGCAAGCACCACACCATGTATAAACTGACAGGCAGCAAGAGGATCCATGAGTCCCGATTCTCTCGAAGCCGGTCCCCCTCCTCTTATGTCAAGACCCGCAGCCATACCTTTATCGCACAGAATAACAGTACACCCTGTCCCTGTATCTTCATTCTCCGTCTGCCCAATTCTTACTCCCTCAATGTCCTTTATGCTAATCTCATACATTTTCTCCATGATATTACCTCCGCGAAATAATACTTTTCAAAATTTCCCTCTTTTCAAAATCGAACAACTGTTCTATAATAAACATATCCAACCTGAAATATTGATTTAGAAGGAGGACTGTTATGGGACGAGTTAATGATACATACCGGCTTGCAGATGTTATATGCCAGCATAATCGCGATGGCAGGATTATTCCGCTCAAGATACGTCTTCGCGATGACGATGGCGAATACCAGACTTATCTCATACAGGCCTATAAAGATCTTACTACATACTCCAGCTACAACACTCCTGATAAGAGCAATGTTTTTAACCATATCTGGCGATTTGAGTGTAAGATCAATGTTTTTAACAACATAAGAATTATTAAGCTGTCTTACAATGCCCTTGAGAACGCATGGCGAATATTATGATTATTTCAACAGTATGTCCAATATTCCATCCGCTATTGCCTCTGCCATTTGTTGCTGATATGATGCCGTCGCAAGCATTTCTCTGTCTTTAGCATTGGTTATATATCCGGTTTCTATAAGTATGGCAGGACTGTTTGAATTCCTTAACACAGAGAAATTAGCCGGATGTGTATATCTTGTGGTTATCCCCTTAGCTGCAATTGATGATAGCATCATGGCAGCATAATTATCACTTCCATCGTTTCTTTGTTCCTGATAATATATGTCTACTCCATTTATACTGGAAGAATCCTCGTTGGAGTTAACATGAACACTTACAAATAAATCTGTATCATAGGAATTATTGATAACTGACCGGTTGTCAAGACTTACCTTAACATCACTGTTCCTTGTAAGCACAACCTCAAGTTCATCACTGTAGGATGCCAGAATACCCTGTATTCGTTTGACGATAGCCAGATTAATATCCTTTTCGTATGTTGTATTATAATTTGTTCCAACATCCACGCCACCATGACCTGCATCAAGGATTACAATTTTTTTGGTATGCATAGCTTCGGTCTCAGTTTCATGCTGTTTATCACTCAATTTACTCCCTGTGTATGAATCTTTTTTATTAGATTTACCCGCATTAATAGCAACAACAGCAACCGTCAGTACAATTGCAAGAAGTACTCCTGTAGCAATAATCTTTATTGCAAGGTTTATCATTCTGCGTCTTTTTCTTCGTCTTCGTCGTTCGTTTCTGATATCTTGTTCGTTTCTTTTCATATACATTCACACAACCATGTCTTTATTAAATAAATTATTGTAGATTGTCATGCTGTTCAAAATACTTTTCAATAGTATCAACAACATCCATAGGCGCAGTTGTCTTTAGTAAATATCCTTGAGGATTCAGGGACAGAACCTGTTGTACACTCTTTGCATCCCCTTTACTTGTTAAGAATATTACCGGAATATCAGCTGTATCTATCTCTGCGCGAAGCATTTCCAGAAGCTGTGGTCCCGTACATATAGGCATTTCATAATCAAGAAGAATCAAATCCGGCTTTCTCATGCTTAAAAATGTTATTGCATTGGTTGCTGAATTAGCCATTGAAACCTGAAACTTTGGAGTAAGCCAGCTTTTTATTGTATGGAGCATAGTGCCTGAATCGTCAACAATGAGTATATGCTTTTTCCTCCCCATGGAACTCTCCTGCTGCTCGTTTTCAACAAACCAGTCTGCAATATGTTTTGAATTAATCGGACGTACAAACTCATGTTCAATCAAATCCGAGGACAATATCTCTTTAACTCTCTTCAATTCTCCCTCATACCCGACTAAAAATATAGTTTTGCCCTGTTCCATACATACGTTTCTTATTTCAGTCAATTTCTCAACATCCTGAGAAATATCTCCGTCAACGCAAACAAAAAGCCTGTCAACATCCTCTGAGCCCACTTTTATAACAGGTGAATCAAAGTCTGCTGTACGGCACTCATATCCTTCCTTTGTCAATGCGTCAATTATTGATTTTGTAATAAATGATGACGGATTACCCACAAATAATATTTTTTTATTCATACCTGACTCCTTTTATTCATACGTACATCCCATTTCATCTAAGGTACCCCAAGGCTAACCTCTCAACAGTTCAATCATTTCATCCCTGGCGACCTCGGCAAACAATACCTTGAGCTTTTTATATTTCTCTTCAAACTCTTCCGGCATATTATACTCTGACAACTGGTTAATAACCGACTCAACCATGTCGAAATCAAATACTTCCAGACCTTCCAGCATTACTTCCACCGCTTCATCTATCTGTTGCTTGGAAATCATCTCTTTCAGATTGTCTTTTGCGCCTTCATCTTTTCCTGTCAATATTTCAAGAGATGGTTTTAAGCTGCGATACATATCAAGAAGCTCCGGAGTTCTGGCATTAATTGTTTCAATGTCTTCCTCCTTGCCACACTGCTCCAGTTCTTTGGCAAGCTCAGATAATTCCATAGCACCAATAAGTCTCGCTGCACTTTTTAAAGCATGTACCTGGATAGTGTAATTACGAATATCTCCGTCATTCCAGAATTTTTCAATTTCTCCGGCCCTGCTGTCCAAAGTAATTGCAAATTCTTCCACTGCCATATCATACACATCTCTGCCGCCGGAAGCTTCAACACCTGCTGCCACATCAATATAATCCACCTCAGCATAATCTTGAATATTATCTGTATTATCAACCTCCTCCGAACAGATTGTAACCATCTCCTCAGGAAGAAGACTTATAAGCATCTTTTCCAGCTTTGATGAATCAATAGGCTTTGTAAGGTACTCAGTAAAGCCGGCATCAATATACTGCTTTCTCGCTCCCGAAATCGCATTGGCGGTAAGTGCCACAGTTGGCGTGTCATAATTAAATCCATTTTTATCTTTCTTTAACCTGGCCAGCGTCTCCATTCCATCCATGTCAGGCATCATATGATCGATAAATATTACGTTGTACTTAAAATTTCCTGCATACTCAAGACATTCCTGCCCTGAAACTGCTGTATCTATCTTAATGCGCGTATTCTTGAGCAGACTGCACACAACCTTAAGATTCAATGGCAAATCATCCACCACAAGTATTCTTGCATCAGGTGCAATGAAGCTTTCATGATACTTTTTCTCTATTTGCTTAGATTTTTTATAGTTTTCTTCATAGTCGCCCATCGGCTTCCAGTCAACAACCTTCTGCTTTATTTCGAAAGAAAATGTTGAACCTTCCCCATAGACGCTTTCAACGTGCAACTCAGATTCCATTAGAGAAAGAAGCTGTTTTGTTATACTCATTCCAAGCCCTGTTCCCTCAATACTTCTGTTAGTTTTCTCATCGATGCGCTCAAACGGCTGAAACAGCTTTTTCATATCCTCCTGCTTCATACCGCGTCCGGTATCCTGAACCTCTGCCCTAAAAAATATATTATCGTCATCACAGGTTCTGTATTTTATTCGCATTGTCACAAGTCCGCTGTCCGTGTATTTCACAGCATTTGACAGAATATTCAGCATAACCTGCTTAATTCTTACCTCATCACCCACTAAACAAAATGGTATGTCAGGGTCAACCTCCACATTAAAAGATAACCCCTTATCATATACTTTTGAAGATATAATATTTACCAGATCATTAATCACAGAACTGACCTGATACTCCACAGGGATAAGCTCCATCTTTCCTGATTCAATCTTTGAAAAATCCAGTATATCATTGATAAGTCCAAGCAATGTCTTTCCTGCTGTCCTGATATCTGCCGCATAATCTGTTATCTGAGGTTCAGTACTCTCTCTTAAAATCATTTCATCAAAACCAAGAACTGCATTTATCGGCGTCCTGATTTCATGGGACATATTTGAAAGAAATCTTGATTTACTCTCATTAGCTGCATCTGCCCTTTTTTGTGCTTCCTTTGCCTCAACCAGCGCTTCACTGATCAACTGATTCTTTCTCCTGATAATATCAATTGACATGCAGGCCGTTAAATTGCAGATAAAAAGAATTATCACGGCAATCACCGCTGATGGCAGGTAATAGGTTGACCTGCTTACGACTTTTTGGGCAACAGTGCAGTATATTGTAATGTAAATGACTGCCGCTTCGCTTATAAATGTAACAATATAGGATAACCTCTTATTCTGAAGTGCTACCGTCATAAATATCGGTATACATAACGCAACCTCGGCGATTTGGAAAATATTGTGCACATAAATTACGTTAATCAGAATAAATGTGATGGTTATTATGTGTACAGCCTGTTTCCACCTGTCCTTTACTAATCTGTTAATAATCTCGCCTATAACCAGTATCAGCGTACTTTTAACAATAGGGTTAAACACATACAACCGTATGTATTCATGTATTTCCTCATATATAAGGTTCTGGGAATACAACAATATTGAAATAATTATTTCAATAATTATCGATGCTGCGTAGAGACTGACTGTAATCTTTGGCAGTGTATTTTTGAACTTTTCACCACTATTATCTCGAAGGATATTTAGAATATGATTTTCCATATGTACCTCAAACTAAAATAGGTTATCTTTTATCACCCAGGAAGAACAACGCAACGGTTCCCGGACCTGAATGCGCCCCAATTGTAGGGCAGACATAATTAATCCATATATTATCAATGCCAAATCTTTCCCTTACTTTATCTGCAACAAACTGTGCATCCTCAGGACAATCTCCATGTACAATAAAAACAACATCGTTCTTATCTCTGTAGGCACCCATGTTGGACTCCATCCTGTCAACTAACTGTATTAACGATTTCTTTCGACCTCTTACCTTTCCTATCGCAACCAGCTTTCCTTCATCACTGACATGAAGAACGGGCTTGATTCCTGCTAATGTACCAATAATAGCTGTCGCCTTTGAAACACGACCGCCTCTGTAAAGGTGATTTAGATCGTCAACTGTAAAATTATGAACAATGTGGAGTATATTCTCATTAAGCCAGTCAACTATCTCCTCGAAACTCTTTCCCTCATTTCTTAACTGGACAGCTTTGTAAACAGCAAGTCCTTCTCCCATTGATGCCGACAAAGAATCAATAACTTCAATCTTTGCAGACGGATTATCTTCTTTAATCTCATCTGCGGCAATCTTAGCATTATTACAGCTGCTTGATAACGCAGATGAAAATGCTATGTGTATAATGTCATAGCCCTCTTCAATTCTTCTGGCAAACATATCTTTACAATCCTCAGGATTACATGCCATTGTTGTGGGCATGGCTCCATTACGCATTTTATCATAAAATTCATGTTCACTGATGACATTCTCTTTACCATAAACAGTATCTCCAAAAGCATAAAACAAATTGACAATATCAATATTGTTCTCTTTAACAAAATCAATTGGCAAATCTGACGTTGTATCTGTAGTTATTAGTATTTTTCCCATAGATTAAACCTCCATAATTAATACACCACCAAAATTATAACTTCATATTTCGTATTCTTCAAGTAAATGCTTCAAAATGAATCAAATAAATTATATTGCTTTACATAAATTGGTATATTTGGTATACTTTATCGCATAAAAGCGTTGAAGTTTAAAACGCTAAAGTGATATTTTTACATAGAAAGGAAATTTACAAATGTTACTAAAAGCAACTATCCTAGTAATCTACTTTGCAGTTCTTGTAGGCATCGGCCTCTACTGCAGAAAACACGCCACTGATGTTAACGGATTCGTTCTTGGCGGGCGTTCAGTAGGTCCATGGCTTACAGCCTTCGCCTATGGAACATCTTATTTCTCAGCCGTTGTGTTCGTCGGATATGCAGGCCAGTTCGGCTGGAAATACGGCATTGCCGCTACCTGGGCAGGAATAGGCAACGCAATTATCGGTTCTCTTTTAGCATGGCTTATTCTTGGAAAAAGAACACGTATCATGAGCCAGCACTTAAATTCAGCTACCATGCCACAGTTCTTTGGAGAGCGTTTCGGAAGCCGTCCGTTAAAAATTGGTGCTTCCGTAATTATATTTATATTCCTTATTCCATATACAGCTTCACTGTATAACGGACTTTCACGACTTTTCGGAATGGCATTTGATATTGATTACTCGGTATGTATTATTCTTATGGCTGTTCTTACTGCCATTTATGTAATTGCAGGCGGTTACATGGCAACAGCCATTAATGATTTCATCCAGGGTATTATTATGATTTTTGGTATCCTCGCCGTTATTGTTGCCGTACTTAACAGTAAGGGCGGATTGATGGCTGCCCTCGACGGTCTTTCTAAGGTGAGTGACCCTGCGGTAGCATCGGGAGAAGCCGGCGTATTTGCTTCTGTATTCGGTCCTGACCCATTAAATCTTTTGTTTGTTGTAATTCTCACTTCACTTGGTACATGGGGGCTTCCACAGATGGTTCAGAAATTTTATGCCATAAAAGATGAATCGGCAATCAAAAAAGGAACTATTATTTCTACAGTATTCGCCCTCATTGTTGCAGGCGGATGTTATTTCCTTGGCGGTTTCGGACGACTTTTCTCTGACCAGATTGACATTAAGGCAAACGGATACGATTCAGTAATTCCTACTATGCTTTCTTCCTTAAGTCCTATACTCATTGCACTTGTTGTAATCCTTGTGCTGTCAGCTTCCATGTCAACACTTTCATCGCTTGTTATTGCATCAAGCTCGACTCTTACAATTGACTTTTTAAAGGATAACTTTATCAAAAATATGAGTGAAAAGAAGCAGGTGCTCTGCATAAGACTTCTCATAGTTGTATTTATTGCAATCTCATGCGTGCTTGCTCTTATACAGTACAAGAGTTCCGTAACCTTCATAGCCCAGCTTATGGGTGTTTCATGGGGTGCGCTTGCAGGTTCATTCCTTGCACCATTCCTGTATTCTCTGTACTCAAAGAAAGTCACAAAGGCTGCCTGCTGGGTTTGTTTCTTATTCAGCTCAGGTCTTATGATTGCCAATATTTTCTTCCGCTCAAGCTTCCCTGCAATAATGCAGTCTCCAATTAATGCCGGAGCCATCGCAATGCTTGCAGGTCTTGTAATCGTACCTGTTGTGAGTCTGTTCACTCCGAAGGTTGATAAAGAAACAGTGGAACATGCATTTGAGTGTTATAAAAAAGTTGAATAATGCGTGGTTGAGTTAGACGTCACAAAGTGTTATAATAATCTCAATAAAATTCGGTTTGGACGAATAATTTAAGACTAATTGAATATATATAATATGCTTAAATTATTGTCTGAAAAATTAATACTTAAGGAGATTTCTATTATGATTAATTGGAAAAACTTAGACACTCTCGCAGCATATAGTGAGCTTGCAGCAGTGGAGCGCGTTGATCTTATTGATGCAATGTCAGGAGAAAAGGGCGCAGACAGAGTTAAGACATGCAGTGTATCTATGGCAGAAGGCCTTGCCTACAACTATGCTTCTAAACCTGTCGACGAGAAGGTTCTTAAAGCTCTTTCAAAACTTGCAGAGGAAGCAGAGCTTGCAGAGAAATTTGAAGCTCTCTACAACGGTGAGGTGGTTAATACCGGTGAGAAACGTCTTGTTCTTCATCATATGACACGTGGTCAGCTTGGCAATCCTGTACAGGCTGATGGCGTTGACAAGCGTTCCTTCTATGTTGAACAGCAGAAACGAATCGCTGACTTTGCCAATAAGGTTCATTCAGGCGAGATTACAAACGCGGCAGGCGAGAAATTTACCACAGTAGTCCAGATTGGTATCGGAGGAAGTGACTTAGGTCCTCGTGCAATGTATCTTGCTCTTGAAAACTGGGCTAAGAAGAATAACACATTTAAGATGGAAGCAAAGTTCATCAGCAATGTAGATCCTGATGATGCCGCAGCAGTACTTAATTCAATTGATGTTGCACATTCCATTTTTGTGCTTGTTTCAAAGTCAGGTACTACTCTTGAGACTTTAACCAATGAATCATTTGTCAAAGATGCCTTAAAGAATGCCGGTCTGGATGCCTCTAAGCACATGATTGCTGTTACAAGTGAGACATCTCCTCTTGCCAAGAGCGATGATTACCTTGCAGCCTTCTTTATGGATGATTATATCGGAGGCCGTTTCTCTTCTACTTCTTCAGTTGGTGGTGCCGTGTTATCACTGGCATTTGGTCCTGAGGTATTTGCACAGTTCCTTGATGGTGCCGCAGCAGAGGACAAGCTTTCAATGAACAAGAATATTTTGGAGAATCCTGAAATGCTTGATGCCTTAATCGGTGTATATGAGCGTAACGTACTTGGTTATCCTTGTACTGCTGTCCTCCCATATTCGCAGGCATTGAGCCGTTTCCCTGCTCACCTTCAGCAGCTTGACATGGAGTCAAACGGTAAGTCAGTTAACAGATTTGGTGAGCCTGTAAACTATCAGACAGGTCCTGTTATATTTGGTGAACCTGGTACTAACGGACAGCATTCCTTCTACCAGCTTCTTCATCAGGGAACCGATATTGTTCCTCTTCAGTTCATAGGATTTAAGAACAGCCAGCTTGCAACTGATGTGGTTATTCAGGACAGCACAAGTCAGCAGAAGCTCTGTGCTAACGTAGCCGCTCAGATTGTTGCATTTGCATGTGGCAAAGCTGACGAGAATCTAAATAAGAATTTCAAGGGCGGACGTCCTTCAAGCATCATTGTAGGCGACGAGCTTAATCCTGGCGCACTTGGTGCACTGCTCGCCCATTTTGAGAATAAGATTATGTTCCAGGGATTTGTATGGAATATCAACAGCTTTGACCAGGAGGGTGTACAGCTTGGTAAGGTTCTTGCAAAGAGAGTGCTTGCCCATGATACAGATGGTGCACTTAAAGAATACAGCGATTTATTGAATATTTAATTTTGATTTTTGATTTTGTAAAAATGAGCGTACCCACCGTTTCGGGTGGGTACGCTCATTTTTAAGCAAGAGGGGCTGGTTTCAGAGTTTTTTGCGTTTCCCTTAATTTTACTGCCCCATACCACTCATTTTAACAGCGTCGTTACCTTGTTTTTCAGCTCGCAATTGTCACATCATCCCAATGACGGCGGATGACAGCCAACAGACCGAAGCTGACAAAGAGAAGTGCAAACCACAATGCAATATGACTGTTATTTCCTGTCTGAGGAGAATTCGTGCCGTTATCTTCTACCGTTTTTGCATTAACGGTGAATGCTGTGGTTGCTGTACCGCTCTCCGATACAATACTGATTGTATGCTCGCCTTCTGAAAGCGCCCCAACATAATCAGCATTTAAGGTTAAAACTGTACCATCAAAGGAATAATTCTTTTCGTCAACCGTCTTTCCATTCATTTCTACACGAATAAAATCGCTAGATACTACATCAAAACGGAAGGTAAGTTCTTTCTTTTCTCCTGCGGTTAAGCTCTGTTCCATTCCTTCAGTTATTTCAAGTGAGAGCTTTGGAATTACTGTATCTATTAGCTCAATGCTATTCTTACCGTCCTTATCGAAAAAGTATTTACCGCAATCCAGGCAATGCCAATACTCTATGTTTCCGTTTTCGGTAACAGTTGCATCCTTTGCAGGAATATTCTCAAGATTATGGTTGTTGCCGTCTTTCTCGCCGTATTCGCTGCCGCAAACCTCACAGATAGCGCTGATTGTGCATGTAGCCTCGCCACCTGTGTGTTCTCTTTGAATTTTAACACTCTTGCTTACAGTGAAGGTGAAGCTGTCATCTATTGTTAAATTTACGCCTATTTTAAAGTCTTCATCATCGTACATATAGCTTCCTGCCGTAATGGTTCCATACAGCTTGCCATTCTCATTTGTTAATGGAACGCCTCCACCGTGCTTAGCAAAGATATTATAGCATTCAACTTTGGTCACGCCCTCCGGCAAAGAAAAGCTAAATTGGTAATCCTGCGTTACACAGACAGTATCCGCACCGTCTATTGTAACGGTCGGAACATCCTCCCACTTTGCCCAATATTCCTTATCCTCCGCAGCGGTAATGTCGATTGCCGTAACAGGATTTCCCGTAAGATTCTGATTATCATACCAGCCCTTGAACATGTAGCCTGTTTTGGTAACATCTGTCGGAAGCGTTGCTCCCTGCCCGTAGGTGTATCCTGTGACATCGCCGTTGTTGATTGTGCCTCCGTTGGTGTTCAGCTTCACTATGTAGCTGCCGTTCTCTGCCAACGCCACAGTAGGCAGCATGGTAAAACACAGTATCATTGCCGTGAAAATAGCAAATATTCTTTTTTTCATGGAATATGCCTCCTAATAAATATATTAATTCAACTTATTCTTTGATAGTACCCAACCTTGCTTTTGGGTTGTATTTCATAACAAATAGTTCAAGTGTTTCTTTAAGTACTTCTATCTGGGATTTCAAATAGAACTCATCCTCAAACAGTGCGAAATGCACGCATGCTCTTATCAGAATGAAAATGAGCGGCGTCAGCTTTTCGTGCGGAATCCCCAGCTTGTCCTCCAAGCTCTTCGCGTATTCGGTATAACGCTTATCTACTCCCGCAAAGAATTTCTTGCCATATTCTCTGTATTTCGGGTGTGTGTAGACCTGATACATCAGGCGGTATTTCTTTCCGTGCTTTTCTGCAGTCCAGTAAGGTATCTCGTCGATGAACCGCCACAAGTCTTCTACATCTGTGGGAGCTTTCGCCATAAAGTCATCTTCTACCCTGCTCATACAGTATTCGGTAGATTGAATTATAATGTCATCGAGATTATCAAAATACTGATACAGGCTTGCAACATTACAGCCACAGGCATCCGCAACGGTTTTTATACCGACAGCGTTAAGTCCGTGTTCTGCATAGCAGTCGAAACATTTTTCCATAATATCTATTTGCTTTGCCCTGCGGGCCTCTTCATTTACAGTGCGCAATATACTTCCTCCTTCTTTGAAAAAGATAAACGTTTATTTATATTATGTCGTATTCGTTTTACCATGTCAAGCGTATATCACCAAAATCCCAGCTATCAGTATTTACTGATTATTTTCGTCAGCTCACAATAATACTTCCAAACACATTTCCCAAAAATGCCTTCATAACCCTCTCAAAGTCCTCATTAGTCACTGTGTCGTGTGTTCCCAGCATCTCATACTCCACACCTGCTTCTTTTATCTTTCTTCCACAGCTAAAGAACCCATTTCTTGCGTAGAATTCCTTGCGTCTTACGCGCTCCTCATAGTTATCCGCCTTCTCATCTATTGGCTCTATTGCAAGTATTAATCTTGTGCCGGAATATTTCTCCTTTATGAATGAAAGAATCCTGCTTCCGTATCCTTTGCCACGCAAGCCTTCCCTTATGGCATAATAGAAGACATATCCCACATCGCCATCCTTTATTATGTGAATAAAGCCGACATGGGTATCACCGTCATAAAAGCTCCACCAGTCTGCACAATTCCTTTTTGAGAATAATTGCATCAGTGCAAACGGCATTCTTTCCTCTCTTGGAAAAGCCTTCATATAAAGGTTATAGCATCTCTCCTGCTCGATTTTATTGTTATTGATTCGTTTAACTTTCATTACTATCACTCACTTTCATAAATCTCTGCAAATTTTACTAATTTATCTCTGATTGGTATGTGCTGTGGGCAGATATTCTCACATTTGCCGCATTTAATACACTCTGAAGCCTTGGCATGTTCAAATACTGCTCTTTCGTAGTACATATTAGTCTTTTTCCCAAGGGTTTTATAAAGATTAAGCAATCCGAAATAAGCCGGAATGTTAACGCCAAGCGGACATTCCTCAAGACAATACTTACATGAAGTGCACTGCACCTCTGTAGATTCATTTATAATCCTTGTGCATGTATTTAAGACTTCTCTTTCAGCTTCATTTAACGGTTTAAAATCCTCCATATAAGAGATGTTATCCAAAAGCTGCGCCTCTGTGCTCATTCCGCTTAACACCATAAATACGTTATCAAGGGAAGCTGCAAATCTGACTGCGTATGACGCAGATGACACATCTTCCTGATTCTTTCCCATAGAAACAGTGCACTTATCGAGTGCCTCCTTTGCTCTAGGAGGAAGATTAGCAAGAGCCCCTCCCTTAACAGGCTCCATAACTATAACCGGCTTTCCGTGCTTAACAGCCACCTGATAGCAGGCTCCAGACTGTGCCACCTCACTTTCCCAGTCAAGATAATTAATCTGAAGCTGTACAAAATCCACCTCGGGATGCTCTGTAAGAATTTTATCCAGAACCTCCGCATTATCATGAAAAGAAAAGCCAATGTTTCTTACAAGCCCTTTCTTCTTTAACTCGCTTATAAACTCAAATCCGCCAAATTTCGTAGTCTTAATGTATCTGTCTATTCCCATGTTATGAAGAAGATAATAGTCAAAATATGATACCCCACAGCGCTTTAGCTGCTCATCAAAATATTTCTGATAATCATCACTTGAGTTTACCCTTATTATTGGCATTTTATCGGCAAGTACAAAGCTCTCTCTTGGATACCTGTCTACAAGACACCTCTTAACAGCATCCTCTGACATTTCTTTATGATACGGATATGCTGTATCAAAATATGTAAAGCCTGCCGCCATATAAGCATCTATCATTCTCTCAAATTGCTCATAATCTATTGTTTTAGGATCATCCGCATCAAATACAGGCAATCTCATTGTTCCAAAGCCTAACTTCTTCATAGCATCCCCTCCTAATATGATAATTCCTCTATAAGCCCCTTAATTCCATGTTCTTCGTAGATATCCTTATAATAGGACACCTCCTTACTTATAAGTCCGTCAATTACCTTCATTCCAAGCAGTTCAACCGGAGCTTTATCGTCTGTCATTATGTAGTTTCCCGCAGAATAAAAAGAAAGATTATCGGAAACCTTATTCATCATGCGTTTCAGGTTATAGTCCTTTTCTTTGCTTATGTTTCTTGCAAATGTTCCGTTAAAATCAACATTTGCAGCAAATAATTCTCTGTTAGTTGAGCCATTGACATCCACAGTATACACATTTGAAAATACCTGTGAAATCGTATCAGCAATATACTGGTTTATACTGCCCTCCTCATCTCCACGCATGTTCATGTTAACAACCATGACTCCATCATCTGTAAGATGCTCCCTTACCAGAGTGAAGAACTCCACCGATGACATCTGGAACGGTATGGTTATATCCTGATATGCATCTACCATAATGACATCATATTTCTCATCTATTGCAGAAAGAAATGCCCTTCCGTCATAGGTTGTAACCTTAACGTCTTCGGGCAACTCAAAATACTCCCTTGAAAGAGCTGTTATCCTGTCATCTATCTCAACACCCTCTGCATAAACATTAGAGAAATATCTGTCGCACTGTGTCGCATATGTTCCTGTTCCCATTCCAAGAATCAGCATATTCAGCTGTTCCTTTTCATGTACTCCGGCCATAAATGGTGCCGCCATGGCATAGTCATAATACAGGCCTGTAAGCTCTTCCTGCTTCATATAAACAGACTGCACACCAAATAATACATTTGTGGAAAGAATGATCTGCTCATCATCTTCCTTTACCTGAAGATAATTGTAAACAGACTCTCCCTCATATGTTAAATCATCCTCCCAGAAGGCAAAGCTTGCATCCCTTCCAAATACGCAGCATATCACAAAGAGCAGTAATCCGGCAATAAGCCCTTTTCTTATGGGGCGCCCTTTCTCATGGGTTGCCACAAAATATACTATACACAACACTAAAAGTATTCCTGCGAATAACAGAAATGTCACTGCAGTTCCCCATGCCGGAATAGTCACAAATGTAGGCATAAATGTACCTATAATACTTCCAATTGTGTTGAATGCGCCCAGATTTCCCACAGTCTTTCCGTTATTATCAAGACTGTTTACCGAAAATTTTACCAGCGACGGAGTGACTGTTCCAAGTAAGAACAACGGAAATACAAATATAACCATACACGCCACAAACGCCGCTATTATAAGAAAGTTGTTACTTACCGTAAATATAAGCAGTACTGAAATTCCAATAATTATATACTTACCCACTACAGGAATGGCAGCAATCCACACTTCCGCTATAATTATCCTTCCATACAGCTTGTCCGGATCCGGATTCTTATCCGCCATCCTTCCTCCGTAAACATTTCCAAGCGCCATGGCAATCATAATTGTTCCTATAATAATCGTCCATACAATCTGCGATGAACTAAAATATGGCGCCAGAAGTCTGCTTGCGCCAAGTTCTACCGCCATAACTGACATTCCGGAAAAAAATTCCGTAATGTATAAAAACCATTTGTTATTTAAAAATTTGCTTTTTTTATCCATCAATTCTCCCATATTCCATTTCATCCGGATATATTCTTATCTATCTGTCCCTTTTCAGAATATTTTTCCTAATATAAGCGAAGGTCTTCTCCTCGCCACTTTCAGACAACATCAGCAAAAGTTCGTACAGCAATGCTTCCGTCTGGGGATGCATAACATAGTGCCCCCTGCCTCTCAAAAAATATTGAAGTGCATCAGAATCTTTATATTTGTCTTTATTATAAATCTTACTTGCTGCCACGCGGTCACAAAACATTTCCACAACATACTTTACCGGCATATTCATTCCGGTAAGCACACCGTCAGGACTTGTAGCAGAATAATCTATCCAATACTCATAATGATGCTTATTTCTTCCCTTATGATGAAGCCATGCACCAGAGCAACCTTCTATCTCACGCTGGGCATTATTGGGGCTTCTGTTGCCCTGGTAATATTTCACTCCGGGAATAAACTCCGCCGGACTGTACTTGGAAAGATCATGCAATAATCCCTGTCTGTATAACCCTACCTTAAAGCAATGCTTACGCACCATTCTTCTGTGAGCGTTAACTGTATGCAAATGTCCCATAAAATTATGAAAAAATTTTGCCGGTGCCATACCAAATCTCCATGTTTCCATTGAATTTTGAAAATTTGTATTAGTATACCACAATTGTGACTTATTTATCAAGGAATACACCCGACAGAGTAATCTTTAGTATATTGAGTAGTAATTGTATAAGTTTTGGGATTTCTATGGATAAAATCTCTGCTTTCTGGTATAATTCTAAAGAAAATCTATTAAGTAACAATTAGGGTCTGTTTGACCCCAACATCATTCTATATAAAATGAGGTTCCGATGAATAATAAAAAAAAGCCATTTTCAAATGCAACACATTTTTTTCAGGATAATTCTAATCATATCGCAGGCATTGTGCAGCTTTTCATAATAGTCGCAGTAGTAAATCATTTGCTAAAGCGCGACCTCGAAAGCTACACCAAAGCTGCCCGGAAGCTTAAGAAAAAGAAAGCTAAAGACGCCAGAAAAAGGAAAAGAAAAAGACGGGCGCGTTAATTTCATTCTTCCTCAATTTCTATATTGTCTACATAAAACTCATTGCCTGTAATCATGGATGTATGATTGCCACTGCATTGTGGACAAAATGGATTGTAATGCGGTGTTTCATATTCTTTATTGCAATCATTACATCTCATGGTAATTGGAACAGTTTCTATCTGAAGCTTTGCCCCATTGGCCACTGTACCTTCACTGAGGACATCAAAGTATTCCTGGAGTATCTCAGGAACATAATCACAGGCTGCCCCCATCTTGACTGTAATGCTGCATACTTTGGAAGCTTTCGCCCTGTCTGCCTCTCTTACCACCAGATCACATAACCCCTGTGTTACCGGAAGCTCATGCATACTATTTATTCCACTCCCTTACATTCCCACTTAACCATTCTATCCACTCATCAAAGCCCTCACCTGTCTTTGCTGACACAAAAAAAATCTTTGCGTCGGGGTTATGATGGTGAATTCTTTCGACAACCGCCTTGTCGTCAAACGGAAAATACTCCCTTGTGTCAATCTTATTTATAAGTACTGCATGACACACCTGAAACATTAGAGGATATTTAAGTGGCTTATCGTCTCCTTCCGGAATGGAAAGAATCGCAACATTTACCGATGCTCCGGTGTCTGTCTCTGCAGGGCATACAAGATTTCCCACATTTTCCATAAAGAGAATATCATATTGTGCAGTGTTAAACTCATCCATGGCTTCCTTCGTCATCTCAGCATTCATGGCGCACTCTCCGCCTGTGTGAACCTGTATTGAGGCAACTCCCGCCTCCGCCATCTTCTCCGCATCTACGGTAGCATCTATATCAGCCTCCATGACCCCGATGTTAAACTCATTATTTAAGCAGTTAACGGTTCTTAAGAGAGTTGTGGTCTTACCGGCTCCCGGAGAAGCCATTAGATTAACCATAAATGTCTTTTCTTTCTTTAATCTCTGTCTGGTTTTTTCAGCTATTTCATCATTCACAGCAAATACACTCTGATGAACATCAATTACACGTATATTACCCATATTATTTCTTCCACTCCTGTACCAGTGAATCTATCCAATCAGCGAGGGCATCCACTCCCTCTCCTGTTCGCGCTGATATTGGAAATATAACAGAATCACCACGTCGCGACTTTATATTATCTTTTACCCTGTCCAAATTAAAATCAAATGCCGGCATTGAATCAATCTTATTAATTACCACTCCCTGACAGACCTGAAACATAAGTGGGTATTTAAGAGGCTTATCATCTCCCTCCGGAACCGAAAGTATGGCAAGATTAAGCACAGCACCTGCATCAAATTCAGCAGGGCACACAAGGTTTCCCACATTTTCAAGAATAATAATGTCAAAATAATCATTTAGATTATTTAAACCGTTTACATCGTTATCTTTATGAGATATCTCTGCCAAAGCTCTCATACCCTGTCGCGACATCTCCGCATCAAGATGGCACATGCCACCTGTATGAAGCTGCACTGCCGTAACTCCTGTATCTGCTACAGTTCTGGCGTCCACATCCGAATCTATATCAGCCTCCATAACACCTATCCTGTACTTGTCTTTCAGGTTATCAATAAGCTTCAAAATAGTAGATGTCTTACCTGAACCGGGAGAAGACATAATATTAATATAAAAAACTTTGGATTCCCTTAACTGCTGCCTTAATTTATCGGCATCAGCGTCATTATCCAAGAGAACAGTTTTCTTTAAATCAATAATCCTAGTTCTATCCATCTGTTAACCTCACTAGATTTCTCATCCAATTATAAGCAGAGCCTATGCTCTTTGCGTATAGTATAACACATCTGTTTATAATTACAATTAAATAAAAAATCCCCCACTCTAGGGGAAGAGTGGGGATGAGTAGAGGGGATAAATATAGTCAAATACATAATTTGGAGTATTATGTATTCATGCACAAAAACCAAATCCGATTTACATTATATTATAATTATAAAATAATAAAAGCCTTTTTCATAAAATGTCATTGACACTTTTGATAATTTTAAATTATCATATACAAAGTGAATATAATATTATCATTTTTCCTAATTTATCCAAGTCATAATTGTTTTCACAAAAAAAACATTCAGATAGGAGGTAACTATAATATGTCTTTTAGCGACAGATTGATAATTTTAATGGACATCACAAAGATTACAAACAAATCTCTTGCGGAAATGATGCACGTTGACCCATCGAGAATAAGTCAGCTTAGAACCGGCAGACGTGGTATGCCCAAGAATAAGGAAATGCTGGATGAAATGGGGCTTTTATTTGCCCAGAAATGTGATTCTGAATCAAAACGTGTAGCTCTGTCTGAAGCAATCGGACGAGTTAACCTTAAATATATGACTGACAAGAATGCTCTTGCCGATGTTATTTCCGGCTGGCTTAAGGGTGAAAGACGCTCTTTTTCTGACGTCTCACTTGCATTTAGCAATATGACTGCACTTGTGGAATCTTCTCCAAGAACACCAAGAGTTCCCGATACACAGCCCCAATTTAACCACACATATTATGGAAATGTTGGAAAACGCGATGCATTTATCCACGCATTTCAGATAATTGCCAACCTTCCTGATCCTATGACAATTTATATCAATACAGATGAGGCTCCTGACTGGTACTACGAAGATATTGATTTTTTATCAGTTGTAAAATCCTACCAGAACAATCTGTTAAAGAGAGGATTTAAGATTAAACAGATAATAAGACCTTCCAATATATACAATCAGGCATATGATTCGATGATATTCTGGCTTCCATTTTATCTTACAGGCATGGTTGAGCCATATTATTATCCCCGTTTAAGAGATGGCGTTATAAGACAGACATTTTTAGTGGCACCGGGAGTAGTATCCCTTCACAGTATATCAATCGGTAATAAAGTGGAATCCTATTATACGCTTTTGTCCACAGACCCTAAACAGACGGTACTTGCAAGAGATTTGTTCGTGGATTACCTGAATGTGTGCGAACCTACCATGGTTATTTACAAGACGCCTGATGAAATAATTAACTGTTTCAAAAGATTTGGCAGCATTGATGCTCCAAAAATAAGCAAATGTCTGTCACTGTCTCCTTCAACACTACCGGTAAAGGAAACACAGTTTATTCTGGACCATCTGCCGGATAACACTAATCAGGCTCAGATAAAGCAAATCCTTGAAGCCATGAAAAAACACACTACCGTAACTAATCATCTGAGCATTAACATTGACATATGCCCTCTTGCAAAGGCTGATGAGGTCCGTAAAGGTCATGTAAGGATGCTTTTTCCAGGATGGAGTATGTGCCCTGCAATATATTACACCACAGAAACCTATGTATTGCATTTAAAAAATATTATTCATCTTCTTGAAACATACGAGAATTATCATTTTGTACCAATTGAGTATGATCCAAATGATAACCAGACTATTTTTACCCGTAAAAACAGGGAGGTAATTCTTGTTAAAAATGAAGAACCATTTATGGTATTTGACGTCCAGCAGCCAGACATGATTACTATTTTTCAGGAATACCTGCTTAGAATGGCTGACAAAATAAATTATCTTGGCACCGGCAGATATCGCATAATAAACCAGCTGAAAGACTTAATAAATGAACTTGTAATTTAAAAAAATCTTTATTATACTTTATGTGGATATCGTTTATTTTAAAGGAGTTAATATGCAGATAAATAACATTAATCAGTATTTACAGCAGATTGTTCATCAAACTGAATCTGCTTCCAATAACAGCTCATCTTATGTAAATCAGACCACAAAGGATTTTTCCAGCTTTGATGATATTTATAATACATATGTTAATAACAGTGATTCTGTAACTAAGAATACCAGTGCAATAGATTTATATAATCTGTATTCCACTGTAACAAAGGTATCTTCTTCTGAAAAATATACGTATAGTACAGAGAATGAATCGGCTCTTGAAGTTGCCCAGGACGCATACGCTGATCTTTTACAGATGCAGGCAGATGCAATTTCCGGTTCCTCATCTTCCGATAATGACGTAGAGGGGTTATCTGACTATATTGATGAATTGACTTCAAACAATAATATTGAAGATAGTACTAGTTTATTTTAATTGTTCTATACATCTTGTCAAACACATCACAGGCATGTGACACCAGTACACTTCGTCCATATATTTATAGACAAATGCGACCTGTGGTGTGGGGTATTTGTTATACGGGACATTTCTGCTTATTCCAACAGGCTCGTAGCCTCTTCTTACTAGTCCTCGTTTCATCTCTTTTAATGAATAACTTAAAAATCCATTATCCGTATCGTGATTCTCATATGTAAGCATGGCACTATTAACTGAATTACATAACGCGTGCCGTAGCTCGTCGTCACTCATGACATCACCTTCTTCCCCTAATTATATATTGCATTCTACAATATTTTATTATAAAATCTTAACAACATTAATCAATTTTATTGTGAACTTTATTAAAATTTTTTTCACTTAATTTTTTTAAGTTTTGGTTCATTTTGAACTATTTTTGTATAACTGGAGGTTTTATGAAAGATAATTCTGACGATTCCCGACTTTTTGATGGTGATTATATTTTTTTTAAAGAAATTGAGAACAAAAGAACTCAGCCAGGTAACCGTATGTCGATAGAAAAAACAGCCTCTAAGCTTGGTATGTCTGAGTCTTCCTACAAAAGGTACAAGCAGGGGGATACTGCACCACTCGAAAACGAGCTGGAGCAGGTATACAGAATGTGTAAATACGTTAAAAAATTCCTGTTCCAGCTGTCTAATGAAGATTTTTCTGGTAACACGAAATTACGTCTTATAGACAAAATAACACGAATGTCTCCTTCTGAAATAATAATACTTGAGCAATATATGGACGTATTGAAGAATAATCAGAAGGATGATCTTCAGACAACCACCTACTCTTCTAAACTTATGATGGATGCGTTTTCTCTTATTGGCACTCTTTATCATAAGCTTGTTATGGTTAATCTGACTACAGATAAATATGTTCCCATTAGAGTAAGAGACGATGAATGGAGAAAAACTCCGGAATTTAAGAAAAAGCTTAAAATATCTGAGTGGATAAGCTGGTTTGGGGACAGTGATCTTATTCATCCTGATGACAGGGCGAGATTTAAAGAATGCACTAACATGTTTTCCCTTAAAACCACAGCAAGACTGACCAAAGTTGATTCAAGCATAAGATACCGCAGACTGATAGGTTCTTCCTTCAGGCCTGTTATTATGGACATTATAAGGTGTCCTGACTACACAGATGATAACCAGACAATCCTTATTGCTGTACGTGAGGATGTCTGAAAGAACAAAGTTCGCCGCCAGGCGGCATATGAGAAAACCCGGCATGTAATTATCAGTAAACATGCCGGGCATTTTTTATATTACCAACATTTGCTGCATGGCGTATATCCCATTGACTCTGCCTTACTTTTTGTTACCTGAGAAGGATTTTTCATGCTGCTGCAGCTGGCCTTACTGTGGTATTTACTTCCTGTTTTTGGAATCCATACCATAATTGAATCTGCATTATTGTTTGAAGCCTGTGACTGCGTCGTAGCAACCGTTTGCGCTACTGTTGGGGCTTTTGTTTCCGCCACAGTCGGTGCTGTTGTTTCAGCCTGGGTTGGCGCAGCTGTCGGTGCTGTTGTCCCAGTCTGGGTTGGCGCAGCTGTCGGTGCTGTTGTCCCAGTCTGGGTTGGCGCAGCTGTTTGTGCCCCCTCAACCAATCCACTGCTATTTATAGCAATAGTCATACTCTCATAATCCGCATTTCCCACCTCGGAGCTTCCTGTTGCATAATCTATCTTTATACCAGGCTGTACATTATAACAGAACACATTAAATAAAATGCCTTCACCGTCATCCTCAACAGACATGCCCTCAATAAGTACCCCTGATGCAAGGAGGTTGTCTTTCTCAAACACCGGAGTAACTCTGTATAACACATGGTTATTAGTTTCTTTTATGTAATCTGCCACAAGATTTTCAAAAGGAAGCATTCCGTTAACATTAAGATATCGGGTTCCCGTAATCAGATTCTTCTTGTTGGCATTTTCTGCAGTAAGCTGGTAACCTATAAGATGACATCTGTTATATAAATATTTTCCGTCTACATTATCATATTTTACCGTATGCCATCCGGTTGGCTTTACAGCGCCAATACTTCCCCTGTCCTCTGTTGGCATCAGGTCACTGCCAATGCTTGCCACGCATATTCCGCATCTTTCTTTTTCATCAAGATCTGCATATGTTTCATAGGAATCACTTGTCAAATCTTCCTCTAAAAAGAATGGCTGATTATTATTAACCAAAACGTATGGCTTACCACTGTATGCAGGAATTGTGATCGTTCCACTAAGAACACTGATTTCTTCATTATCTGACTGACTTACACTTCCGTTGGCAGCCATAATCCCTGCCTGCACCCTGTCTTCTGCCGCAAGCAGCTCATCCGGTATAGCCCCGTCATCTGACTGCACATCTTCTATTAAAGTCTCTTTATCAGAATTATTTGCACTTCCTTCAGATGAGCATGCCGGCAACATGGCAGAAAAACAAATCACGAATAAAATAATACGTAATCTGTTCCACATTTCCCGCATATTTATCTTCTTATTCTTCATACAATATTATCCTCCTTGGAAGCTTATATTTAGCCGATTACGCACCGCTGCGTTTAAACTACGTCAGGGCGTGTACGGCGTCAATATATTAAATTCCACAACGTCCGGTTGAAATATTACAACTTTCCCCAAATACCTGAAGTTTTAAATATCCGTATAGAATATGCCAGTCAATAACTGCATTCCAATAGAAACAAGTGTAATAAATACCCAGCAGGTAAAGCCCATCAAGATTGGCTTTCCACCCTTTTTAATAAGCTCTACAATATTTGTGTTAAGACCTATTGCACACATAGCCATGGCGATAAAGAACTTTGCCAGCCACTTCATGGCCTTCACAAATGTACCCATGTAAAAAGTCTGAACTGCACTCTCTGAAAGCGAGCCCATGATTGTTGTAAGGATTGCCGCCGCAACAAAATAAAGAATAAAAAATGGAAAAATCTTCTTAATTGAGTAAGAAGAGCCTGCCTCTCCTGATTTTTTAGCCTTATATGTGCGGTATAATGCCAGAACAAGAGTAATCGGAATAATTGCCAGTGTTCTTGTAAGTTTAACTGTAACTGCTGCGGAAAGAATTCCGTCAACACCGTATATGCTCTCAGCTGTTGAAGCCGCTGCAGTAACAGAAGATGTATCATTTACCGCAGTACCTGCAAATATTGCAAAGCCTTCACTTCCCAATCCAATACTGTGTCCAAACACAGGAAAAATCAATGCTGCAAGGACATTAAACAGAAAAATAACCGAGATAGACTGGGCAACCTCCTTGTCATCAGCATCAATAACCGGTGCTGTTGCTGCGATTGCTGAACCACCGCAGATAGATGATCCCACTCCGATAAGGCAGGAAACCTTTCCGTCCATGTGAAGAAGCTTCATCATAACAAATGCCACTACAAGTGAGACTGTAATTGTTGAGATAATTACAGGAAGGCTCTTTGAACCCACACTTAGAATAGTTCCCAGATTAAGAGAGAATCCAAGAATAATAACAGCCCACTGTAACACCTTCTTTGAAGTAAACTTTATTCCATTTTTCAGATTATCCTTAACTGCCAGTTTAGGACAGATAAGTGTAATAATCATACCTGCCACTATTGCAAATACCGGTGCGCCTATAACCTCAAGCGAAAAGCCTGCTATCTTTAAATCTGAAAGAAAAGTCGCAACTGCAGAAATTACAACACACAGTAAAATTCCCAAACCTTTATCTTTTATAAACTTCATATTTCTTATGCACCTTTCCTAAAACATACGTTTACGTATATTTCTCTTTACGATTAAAAATATTATTCCAATCAGTATAATCCCTGAGATAATCCATACACACATTGGAACATTTTTAATATTGTAACATCTGATGTTAATCCACATCTGATTAATACGCGCAGTTTCTTCCTCGTCAAAGTACTGCATTATTGCGCTTCTTTCCATAACCTCTAAGGACGGATACTGTGCTCCCAGCTGTCTGTCAACCTGCTCCTTATTAACAGTTAATGTATAGTTCTCATCTCCATTATCACCGGAAAAGAAATACCCCAGCGGATAATCAACTGTATCTTCATCTCCATCCTCTGCTCCATACATATAATCAGCATATTCAAATATTAAATTACTGTCGCCTCCGGCAATTACTGAGGTATAGCCGATGTAATACATATTTCTCACAGCATTTTCAGGCATGGAAAGAAAATTGATAAAGCTCTCAGCTGCATGCTTCTTGTCGCTGTCGTTATCAATGCCGTTCTTTAACATAACCCAGCCGTCAAAATACAGGTTGGTACACTCCTGTGGAACTGCAAAATTAAGAATAAAATCATCATCCTCTGCCTCATCCATGGTGTATACTGCATCTCCTGACCACTGATAGCCTGCAACCACCTTGCCTGTTATCATGTCAGCCTTGGCACTGTCTGTTTCAAAGGAATATACATTGTCCTTTACATCCTGCAGATATTCCTGCACTCTGTCGACTGTTTCTACTGACACATCATTCATTTCCTCTGCCAGCCGCTGACTGTAGTCTGACGACGACTTAAACTTCTCATCAGTAAGGTAATCTGATTTCAACGCACCCACTGCGGCAAACATTGTGTCACGAACATTATCCTTAACAGTTATCTGTCGTCTGAATTTATCGTTGTCTATTATCTTCCATGTAGATGCCTCTTCCTTGGTCACCTCATCAGGATTATAAACAATGCCTGTAATTCCCCACATATAGCCGGCAGCATAATCACTCCATGGTCTGCCTCCTATCTCATTTTCTTCAAATGTCTGCTTTATAAATGGAGAAACACCTTTTGCATAGTAATTATCTTCAATGTCTTCATCAAAGAATTCTTCCGAGAATGGTTCAAGCTTGTCTTCCGCCATCAGCTTCATAATCATGTATTCTGACGGACATACCAGATCATACCGGTCCCCCAGAGTGAGCATGTTGTAAAGTTCTTCATTCGTGCCAAAACAGCTGTACTCAACCTTTACCTTCTTACCATAGGTTTCATAGTACCATTCCTCAAAGTCCTTATACATCGGATTGACACCCATAATGTCTCCGCTGTCAAGCTCTATGCGTTCTTCTTCATCCCAGTCTCCCAGGTCAATATATTCTTCCCAGTTACACACTCTGAGAATAATTGTATCATCTGCTGCCATAACATCCTCTACCTTAAATCCTGCATTGGATGTTACAGGTGGTAATGATATGACTGCAACTGCAGCTACCATAAGTATTGCTGCACATTTTTTAAACCTGTTTAGTGTCCCAATCATACCTCGTCACCTTCTTTCTCCGCCTTGTCAGCGAAAGATTTGAGATTCATGACAATAGAAAACAGAATAACCAGAACAAAAATAATTGTTGAGAGTGCCCAAAGAGCCGTCTTTACTTCAGTCTGTGAGCCCTTTGTAGCATTTACAACATAAGTGCTGATTGTATCAAATGTGGCAGGCTTGGTATAAGTCGCTATAAAATAGTCATCTAAGGAAAGAGTTATGGCAAGAACAAAGCCTGACAATATTCCGGATGAAATCTGCGGAATTATTATCTTTCTCAATGCATATGCCGGTGTTGCACCAAGATCCAGCGCTGCCTCATAAAGGCTGGAATCCATCTGTTTGAGTTTTGGAATTACTGCAAGATAAACAAATGGTGCACCCAGAATAACATGTCCCACAAGAAGCGGAATGTATGTCTCCTTGCTTACTCCAAGAACCACAACCAGCAATATGCACAAAGAAAATCCCGTTACCACATCAGCATTTACGACAGGTACCTGATTCATTGTCGCTATTGCTGTCTGTGCTTTTCTTTTAGAATAAAATGCCCCTATCGCACCTGTAGTGCCAAGTATTGTGGCAAGAATGGCACTAACTATTGCGAGCACCACAGAACCGATAATCATGTCAGCAAGCTCAGGCGTTGTAAACAGGGTAATATAGTTATCAAAAGACAATCCGCCTATTGCACCAATATTGGCCGCATCTGTAAAGCTGTATACCGCAAGAATCAGTATAGGAGCATATATAAATACAAGTGCCAGAGAAAGTATTACTAATCTTATTATTTTTTTCACAGTAATGTTCCTCCTCGTCCGGTATTTGCCGCATCATCGTCACTGGACATAATGCTGAATATACATATAATAGCAAGCAGCACCAAAGCTATCATTGAGCCATTATGCCAGTCATATGCTGAGAAGTAGCTTCCGATAAGGCTTCCCATAATATAAGTGCTGTTATAAAGCATATCAAGAACAACATAATTAGTCATCGCCGGAAGAAATACCATGGTAACACCACTGATAATTCCCGGAACAGACAATGGCAGAGTTACATTTTTAAATACCACAATTTCCGTTGCCCCCAGATCTCTTGCCGCCTCCAAAAGGCTCTTATCCATTTTTGACAGAGTCGTGTAGAGCGGAAGTATCATAAATGGCAGAAAATCATACGTCATTCCTATCACCGTGTTAAGGAACGGATGAAACGCAAGATTGCCTTCAATCAGGGTAAGTATCTCCTTAAGTGCAGTAATTCTCAATGTAAAGTTAATCCACATCGGCATGACAAAAAGCAATAGCAATACACTTTTCATCTTAAGCCTGCTGGTTGCCAGCACATATGCAACCGGATATGCAATAAGCAGACATACTGCTGTAGTTACAACAGCAAGCACCAGACTGTAACACAAAGTACCAATGGTATTAGGGTCTGTAAAAAATCTTGCAAGATTAGCTATGGTAGGCTGTCCCTCCCCATTAGTAAATGCATAGTATATAAGCACCAGAAGAGGTGCCACCACAAAAATAAGCAGAAACAATGCGTATGGAATTCCAAGCTGTTTCCTTGTAAATGAACCTTTCACCTGCAATTCCTCCTATTTCTTAAGCTCGAACTTCATCTTATCTTCGGGCATAACAAGACCTACCTGATCATCCATATTCCAAAGATACTCGTCATCCACAATAAAATCATGTCCGTGTTCAGTTCTAATAACATAGCTGTAATGGTCTCCTTTATAGATAAGATTTATAATCTTACCGCTTACAAGCCCTGCATTTGAATCATCACTGAGTTCAATATCCCCAGGCTGTATGGAAACAACAATCTTTAACCTTTCCAAATCAATCTTTTCACCATTCTCGTCAACCAACGTATCATCCTTCATTGATGACTTTGGAACCACCTTTGTAAGGTCACAGTGAATGACCTCTCCGTTAAAATCAAGTGTATAATCATCATTTACCGTAGTTACAAAGCTTGTTGTATGATCCTCCGCAATCATTACGTGTATTCCATCAGGTTCAAGTGCCATTCCGATTGTTTCGCCAACATTGGCGGCCTTGGTTGACTGGATAATCATCTCGTATTTGCCTGATTCAACTGTAATTTCATAATGCATTCCCTTAAAAATAACAGATGTAACTACCCCTGTCACAGTACCATCCTCAGGTTTTGTGACAATTACATCCTCCGGTCTTACTACGACATCCACCAGTGTACCCTCCGGTACATCATCCATACATTTAAACTCACCGCCACAGAATCTCACATTCATCTGGCTTGTCATAATGCCCTTGAAAATGTTACTTTCACCTATAAAATCTGCAACAAATGCATTCTTAGGCTCATTATAAATATCCTCAGGGGTTCCAATCTGCTGGGTCTTGCCCTCCGACATAACAACAATCTTGTCAGACATTGTAAGTGCCTCTTCCTGGTCATGGGTTACATATATAAATGTTATTCCAAGCTGTCTGTGCATATTTTTAAGTTCTAACTGCATTTCCTTGCGCATCTTTAAATCCAGTGCGCCTAAAGGCTCGTCTAACAGAAGAATTTCCGGCTCGTTTACAAGGGCTCTGGCTATTGCAATTCTTTGCTGCTGTCCGCCTGAAAGAGTTGAAACCTTACGGTTCTCGAATCCTTCCAGGTCAACCATATCAAGGACATGGCGAACCTTGCGTCTGATTTCTTCCTTTGGAAGCTTCTTAAGTTTAAGACCAAATGCAATATTATCATATATATTCATATGAGGGAAAAGTGCATATCTCTGAAACACAGTATTGATAGGTCTTTTATTGGCAGGTAATCTGGAGATGTCCTGACCATTGAGAAGAATCTCGCCACTTGTAGGCATCTCAAAGCCGGCAATCATCCTTAAGGTTGTTGTCTTTCCACATCCGGAAGGTCCAAGAAATGTAACAAACTCTCCTCTTTTTACCTCAAGATTAAAATTGTCTACTGCTACGAAACCGTTATCATCATAAACCTTGGTTATGTTTTTTAATTCAATAATATTTTCATGTTTATTCTGCATTTTTCTCTCCTGCGTTATATTTATTTGGTGGATAATTAATTCCCTGCAACATCACTATTTATCAGATTACCAGCCCTCCCACTGTATATACCAGCAGGGCAACCAGCCATGCTATTGCACATTGCCACAATACCATCCCAACTGCCCATTTAAATCCAAGCTCTCTTTTAACCGATGCAACAGCTGCAACACATGGGGTGTAGAGCAGACTGAACACCAGAAGTGATGCTGCCTGAAGCTGTGACAATGCGCCTGTGACACCGCCAGCTCCTCCAAAAAGGATTTCCATGGTGGATACTACACTTTCCTTCGCCATAAATCCACTAATCAGTGATGTACAGATTCTCCAGTCGCCAAGTCCTATAGGCTCAAACAACGGTGCAATAAGCCCTGAAAATAGTGCAAGAATACTGTCCTTTGAGTCCTCAACAAGCCTGAACTGCAGACTGAAGCTCTGTAAAAACCAGATTACTATTGTAGCAATAAGTATCACTGAAAATGCCTTCTGAAGAAAGTCTCTTGCTTTTTCCCACAAAAGCTGAGCTACATTTTTTAATCCGGGAAGCCTGTAATTAGGCAGCTCCATCACAAATGGGACTGCATCCCCTTTAAACGCCGTTCCCTTTAATATAAATGCAACAATAATACCCACAAATATACCGGTAAAATACAATGCTCCCATCACAAGACCTGCGCACTTAGGAAAAAATGCGCTTGCAAAGAATGCATAAATAGGCAGCTTTGCAGAGCAACTCATAAATGGTGTAAGTACTATTGTCATCTTTCTGTCTCTCTCACTTGGAAGTATCCTTGTGGAGATAACTGCCGGTACCGTACAGCCAAAGCCTATAAGCATAGGGACAATACTTCTTCCGGAAAGACCAATCTTTCTTAAAAGCTTATCCATAAAAAATGCGACTCTTGCAATATATCCACTGTCTTCCAGCATAGACAGAAAGAAGAACAATGTAACTATAATAGGCAGAAAGCTTAAGACGCTTCCCACTCCTGCAAATATTCCGTCAATCACCAGTCCCTGTATTACCTCATTTACATTTGCCGCAACAAATGCTTTTTCCACAAGACCTGCCAGGGCATCTATTCCGAGTTCAAACAGATACTGTAGTCCTGCACCCAAAACATTAAATGTCAGGAAAAATACGGACAGCATAATAAGTATAAATGACGGTATGGCTGTGTACTTTCCTGTAAGTATCTTATCAATCCTTTCGCTTCTTATGCTTTCCTTACTCTCTTTCGGCTTTACAACCGACATGTCACATACTCTCTTTATAAATGCAAATCTCATGTCTGCTATTGCAGCACTTCTGTCCAGACCTCGTTCCTTCTCCATCTGAAGAACTATATGTTCCAACATTTCCTCTTCATTGTCATCAAGTTCAAGGAGCTTTAATATCAGCTCGTCTCCCTCAACAATCTTGCTTGCCGCAAATCTTACCGGAACACCGGCTCTTTTGGCGTGGTCCTCTATCAGATGTATCACAGCATGAAGGCACCTGTGAACTGCACCGTCATAGTCATCCTCTAAGCAGTAATCCTGACGCAAAGGCTTCTCCTGAAAATGTGCCACATGAACAGCATGTCTGATAAGCTCCTCCACACCCTCATTCTTAGCTGCTGATATAGGAATAACAGGTACTCCAAGCATCGCCTCCATATGATTTATGTCAATGGACCCTCCATTGTTTCTGACCTCGTCCATCATATTCATGGCTATTACCATAGGAATATTCATTTCCAGCAGTTGCATTGTAAGATAAAGATTTCGTTCAATATTCGTTCCATCAATTATATTTATAATAGCTTTGGGTTTCTCATTTAAAACAAAATTTCTTGATACGATTTCCTCATTGGTATACGGAGACATAGAATATATACCCGGCAAATCTGTTACACGGGTGTTGGAATATCCTCTGATTGAACCGTCTTTTCTGTCCACCGTCACACCCGGGAAATTTCCCACATGCTGGTTAGAGCCTGTGAGCTGATTAAAAAGCGTAGTCTTTCCGCAGTTCTGGTTACCTACCAGCGCATATGTAAGCATCACGCTGTCAGGCAGAGGATTCTCATCTTTCTTTGAATGATACTTTCCTCCCTCACCAAGACCGGGATGGTCTATTGTCTTTTTGCGTTGCTCTGCCTGTTTATTTCCCTTTATATGCCCTTCGTCTGATGCCTCTGCCATGCTGGATTCCACATCAATCTTTTCCGCATCTGCCAGTCTAAATGTAAGCTCATATCCGCGAAGCTTTAACTGGACCGGATCTCCCATGGGAGCATACTTTACCACTGTTACTTCCACTCCTGGAATAACACCCATATCAAGAAAATGCTGTCTTAATGCACCCTCTCCACCTACTGCGGTAATAATACCAGTCTGTCCTATTTTTAAATCCTTTATAGTCATATCTGCCAAACCTCAAAAATGCCGTTGTTATTGTATCATGATAAATTTCCATTACATAATACTACAACAACGGCATAAAATCACTAATTCAATTAAAAAAATTATGCATTTGCCAACCCACAGAGTTCTTCCAGCATCTTTGGAAGCTCTGTTTCCATATTCTCATCAGTAAACTGGCAGGTTCCAACCTTCTTATGTCCACCACCGTTATACTTAAGCATAAGGCTTCCCACATTAACATCAGATGTCTTATTTAAAATGCTGTATCCTACAGCAGCTGAACATCCTTTACCACCACGACCGCTTACAATCCATGCTGAGATATTCTGCTCAGGGTACATGCTGTAAATCATAAATCTGTTACCTGTATAAATCGGATCGACACCTCTTAAATCACTTATTATAACATTGCCAACTGTCTTTGTATGAGCCTCAACCATCTGTTTAAACTTCTCTGTCTGCTCATTGTACATCTCAATTCGTTCTTTCACATCAGGAAGCTCCAGTATCTGCTCTGTTGTCATCTCACGGCATGCTACAAGAAGCTTTTCCATAAGCTGATAATTAGATATAGTAAAATCTCTGAATCTTCCAAGTCCTGTTCTTGGGTCCATGAGAAAGCCCACCAGAATCCATCCCTTTGGATTCATAACCTCATCTATCGAAAGATTACCTGAATCAACCTTATCCACCGCAGCCATAATATCATCAAACTGCGGAAAACGCTCTTTTCCACCATAGTAATCATAAATAACTCTGGCGCATGATGGTGCTGTGCTGTCGCTGAGTCCCTCATACTTTCCTTCTAAGTTAAGTCTTTCATTCTCACTTGAATGGTGGTCAAACCACATTCCACATCCCTCAACATAAGGCACATTGGCAAGACAGTCATTCTTATCGATCTCTACCAATCCATCCTGAAGATCCTTAGGATGTGCGAACTTCCAACTGTCAACTATCCCGGCCTCCAGTAAGAGTGCTCCACAAACCAACCCATCAAAATCTGATCTTGTCACTAAACGCATATAAAACCTCCAACTTATGTAAATAATAACATCATTGTATCACACAATTTTTATTCTTCAAATAGGGGAGTTGAAAAATATCTTTCTGCTGTGTCCGGAAGGACTGTAACAACTGTTTTACCTTTTCCAAGCTTCTTTGCAAGCTTGATGGCGGCTGCCACATTGGTCCCACTGGATATTCCACACATAAGCCCCTCCTCTTTAGCCAGTCTTTTGGCAGTATTAAGGGCTTCCTCATCTGAAACTATGTAAATATTATCGTATATATTCTGATTGAGAATATCCGGTATTATACCGTCCCCTATTCCCATCTGAAGATGTGTGCCGATTGTTCCTCCTGCAAGAATTGCAGCATTCTCAGGTTCCACTGCCCATATTTCGATATCAGGATACTGAGCCTTTAACACCTCACCAATTCCTGTAATTGTTCCTCCGGTTCCTATTCCCGAACAGAAGCCGTCAATAGGACCTGCCACCTGCTCCATAATCTCCAAAGCTGTATGATTCTTATGGGCAAGTGTATTATTCTTATTGGTAAACTGCTGAGGGACAAATACATTAGGGTCTTTCTTCGCCATTCTCAGTGCCGTCTGAAGGCACTCGTCTATACATGCCCCGATATCTCCTGCATCATGAATTAGCATGACCTGGGCTCCATAGTGTCTAACCAGCTTCCTTCTTTCCTCACTCACAGAATCAGGCATAATAATAATTGTCTTGTATCCCTTCACCGCACCAACCAAAGCAAGCCCGATACCCTGATTGCCGCTTGTGGGTTCAACTATAATTGTATTCCTGTTGATAAAGCCTTCCTTTTCAGCCTGCTCTATCATATTAAAAGCAGTTCTGGTCTTTATCGAGCCTCCAACATTTAATCCTTCAAATTTGACAAGAATCTGTGCGCTGTCCTCCCCGCACATTTTGTTTAATCTAATCATTGGTGTATGTCCAATTGCCTGTAATACATTGTCATAAATCATTGTTTATTTACCTGCTTTCCTATCTTAGAAATATATTTATGATATGTCACAATGAATAATACCAGCGCCAGAGATACTGCCAGATAATCCGTTATCGGCTGTGACATGGCCACCACATTAGCCTCATCAAATATGGCATGAAGTGTAAATAAAACCGGGATAAACAGTAAGCCCTGTCTGCTCACTGACAAAATAAGTGCCGGAAGTGCCGCTCCTGTTGACTGGATTGCGTTCATCAGGACAAACAAAAGACCAATAATCGGACCTGACAATATATATATCCTCGAAAATGTCATTCCATAAGTAAATGCTGCATCATTATCAAGAAATGCAGTTACAAGCGGTCCAGCGAATACATAGCATATAACAGTCATAACTATGCTTATGCTAAATGCAAGTGCCATAGAGAACTTAAGAACAGCCATATACCTTTTTATATTACCTGCTCCAAAGCAGTAGCCCAGCAGCGGCTGCACACCGGTTCCAAGTCCGATAAGAAGCATTACCACTATCATGTTAACTTTCATTGCCACACCAAGCCCTGCCACCGCCATATCATTATATTCAGCCATAATATTGTTAAGAAGTATATTGGATACACTCATAAGCACACTGTTAAGCGATGCCGGTATACCAATGGCAAGAACGCCCACAGCTATACCTTTACCAGGCTTATAATCAGAAGGCTTAATTGATAAATGAGTTTTCTTTGACAGAAGATATATCAAATAGAATATACTTGATGAAGCATTTCCGATAACAGTGGCTATCGCCGCACCTGCGACATTAAGTCCTGCGCCAAGAATAAGAACCGGATCAAGAACAATGTTTACAACATTACCGATAATCATTCCGGTCATGGCTGTTTTTGCTCTTCCCTCTGCCCTTATAATGCTACTGAAGGTATTACTGAATATAAGAAATGGTATTGATGTTGACACAATTCTAAGATATTCGCTTGTTAAGTCAACGGTATCATCACTGGCTCCTACAAGTCTTGCCACATCCGATGAAAATGAAAAAATAAATATCATCGCAACAATACCGATTACAATTCCTGTCCAGAAACAGAACGAACTGGCATATCCGGCATCTTTATCCTTTCCCTCTCCCAGCCTTCTTGATATAAGAGATGTGCCTCCTATACCAAAAAGCATTCCCACTGCCATAAATATGAGAAATGCAGGAGTTGCAAGGGATACTGCCGCAACCATAAGTGCATTCTTTGTCTGCCCTATAAAAAATGTATCTGCAAGATTATACAAAAGCACCATAAGCATGCTCACCATGGATGGCAGAACATTTGTAAGAACCGCCTTTGGTACCGGTGCATTTGCAAAGATTTCTATATTTTGTTTGTTCATTATTATTACTCCTTGATGGAACACGTCGTATTATAGTAATATTATCATTTTTTTAATTTTTTTAATTCCAGAAGCCTTTTTCTGTGTTTTGTTATACTTCCTATCTTGTTATAAAACCAGAACATCTGGACAAGTAAATAATTCATGTTGCCTATTCTGTCCTTTATTGTTCCCAGGTATCTTATTCCTCCGCACTTTATGCGTTTACCCGATTTAATATATTCAATAAGCTCGGATTCTGTTCTTATTGGCTCCATAAATCTTGTATAACCCAGACCTATACAATCCTCTTTATGTGCATCACTTCCGCCAAAAACCGGAAGTCCGTATTTTTTGGCAATTTTTCTTGCGTTTACATTGCTTTCTTTATCCTCGCATGCATTAAAGCCTTCCACGAAATCAAAATTTCTGGCAATTGATTTCCTATACTTAAATACTCCCGTGTTAAATATACTTAAGTATTTTTCTCCGCATGGATGCGCCGGTCCTAAGATGCCACCATTCCTGTGGACAATATCCATAAGCATATAAATTGACAAGCCTCTTAATTCCAGTATTCTCAGCTTCACATCCTCCGGCATGATTACAATCATATGTCCTGCATCTATGGTATCATATTCAATTCCTTTAAGAACTATAAAATCCTTTAATTCTGAATCCTTTTTGGCACTTTTCCATGCCCTGTAACCGTCATAAGAATCATGATCTGTTACCAGCATTCCAGAGAAACCCATTCTTTTTAGCGTTCTTGCATACTGAATAACTGAAACCTTCGCATCCGTAGAACCCTCATCTGTATGACAGTGCATATCAAACTTCATTTATTTAACCTCACATCTGTTATTCTGCACACATATTGTTTGCTTTTTTATTCAGGATATTCCTATATTAGTGAGCTTTTCTTTTGCTTCCTCTGCCAATTTCGAAACCTTTTCGTAATCAAGCTCTGTCTCCGCTGCATGCAGTTTCTCAATAGTAGTATTTATCGGATCCTCAAATTTATATTTTAACAGACTCTCCATTATCTCATCCATACGGTCAATATCACAATTGCAGGCTGCCTTGATAAGCATATTCAGTAAATCAAGGATAATCTCATTATTATCTATTTTCTTTTTGTCTGCACCTGCAAATATTATGTCCAGATTCTTCTTGGTTTCTCTCATCTCTGCCGTGAGCAGCCCGGTCATACTTCTTATTACATCAATTTCACCATTCTTTGCCGCTTTCTCCAGTCTCTTGGCAAATGAAGATACCATAGAAATACCAACCATAGCTGTTGATCCTTTAAGCGAATGCGTTGCTATCCTATATGCATCAAGCATACCCTCAGTCTCAATATCATCTGCCAGCATATCTATCCTGTCCGCATCTGAATTAAGGGTTGCATACACATTTTTCAAGGTCTGCATAAGCAGGGTCTTTGTGTCAAAGAAATTAAGGGCATATTTCCAGTCAACTCCTTCAACATCCGGAAGTTCGTCAAGTACTATTGCATCATCTGAATCCGCCTTCCCGTCATCATCGTCATAGGCCTCATTGTTGTCCGTTGTCTGCTCAAGCAGGTTATAAGGCAGATAATCGCTTATCAGCTTTTCTAAATCCTTATACATAACCGGCTTGGTAAGATAATCATTAAAACCTTCTGCAAGATACTCTTCCTTCGCTCCCTGAATAGCATTAGCCGTGAGAACAATAACCGGAGTCTCTTTATCTGTTTTTCTGATTTCGTGCAGAGTCTGGACGCCGTCCATTCCAGGCATCATATGATCCATGAAGATAATATCGTATTTATTATTTTCAAGCATTTCCAATGCTTTAGCTCCACTTAATGCAGAGTCTATCTGTATTTTGGTTTTTGTAAGTAATCCTATAAATACCTGAATATTCATCTCTATATCATCTACAACAAGTATCCTTGCTTTAGATGCCTTAAAGGAAGCCTTGTACTTTTCGATGACAGGGTTGTCTTCCGGTCTGTACTCGCCCATAGGTGCCGGATCTATCACTTTTTGTGGTATTCTTACAGTAAATGTAGAACCCTTCCCCAGCTCACTCTCAACTGCAATTGTTCCACGCATCTGGCGAACAAGGCTTCTTGTTATGGCAAGTCCAAGACCTGTACCCTCTACAGTTTTATTCTTTGTCACATCAAGACGTTGGAAGGAATCATACATTTTTTCCATATTTTCCTTGGGTATTCCCATTCCCGTATCTGTAACGCGAATATTCAGGGAAATCAGACCTTCATCCAGCTTCTCGTAGAAGAAAGCAAGATCCACATATCCTTCGTCAGTATATTTAACTGCGTTGGTTAGCAGATTAGTGATAATCTGTCTTACTCTCATTTCATCGCCATACAGCCTGCTTGGTATTGAGGCAATATTCTTTACACGAAGCTCAATATTTTTCTCCTGGGCTCTTACCGCAACAAGATTGAAGCTTTGCTTAAGAAGCTCCATCGTACTGTAATCTTCAAGTACAAGTTCCATATGGCCTGACTGAATCTTTGTAAAATCAAGAATATCATTAACTAATGATAATAGAGCTGAGCCTGCATCGAAGGCGTTATTGCCATATTTTTTTATCTCATCCAGATTATTGGAACGAAGAATCAGCTCATTCATTCCAATTATAGCGTTGATAGGACTTCTAAGCTCATGAGAAAAGTTTGCAAGAAAATCCTTCTGATAATTGTTGGATTTCTCTAATTCGCTACTCTCGTGATTGTATATACTTCTCTGCCATATTACTGTGACAACAATTGAAGCGCCTACAATTATTGCACTACCCACAGTACTTATGTAAACAGCCTTTGTTGTTTCAAGCTGATGTACATATTCCGGTTTGTAATACTGAATTATGTAGCAGCATATATCTAATACTGATGCCAGTGCAAGCAGATATTTCATCGTATTCCCTTTAAGAGCAAGCGCAATAAATAGCAATTCATAAACGAACCAAATGTTAACACCGCTGTACAGACCTCCGGCTGTCAACCATACAACAGGCAGAATGAAAATCACAGCCACTACCAGAATAATCCTGACATCATAACCCTTATTATGAATATACACTATGTACATCAGAATCATTATTACAGCCATGGTAACTGCAACTGATATTACTCCGTATACAGATACTCCCGACAGTAAACAGACAACCATTCCCATGGCGGCAGCAACTATTGCCACTGTCATAAACATAACGCTTATCCGTGATTCAACTGGGACATTATGATTGTACATATATTTATTTATAAAATTCCATAATTTCTTCATACAATCTCAACTTCCCTTCTTTTATTTTCTATCAACCCTCGAGATATTTTATCATTCCCGGAAGTTCCTTCAATGCAGTTTCTCTTCCCAACTGATAAACTTCTTCAAGCCTGTCTGGATTTTTCTCCATTTTGCCAACCTCCAAAGCCTTCGGAGGTCTTATAACAAAGACCTTTCTATCCTCCTCCTGCTTGCGTATGTATTCTGTCGTATCGTTATACATAATATGTCTTACCGCCATGGCATGTGCCATTTCAGGATACTTTAAAAGTCCCAGCCTTATAAGGGGCATAATAGACGGCTTTTTCTTAACATAACCGGCGGGCCTTGTAAGAACAACCACATTTCTGTCATAGCCCAGGTCTTCAAAGAACTTAATTGGAATAGAATCTCCTATTCCGCCATCCAGAAGCTTTCTTCCGTCTACCTCTACAACCCTTGAAACCAGGGGCATTGAGGCTGACGCTCTTATCCAGTTAAGGTCGTCTCCATCAGGAGTTTCGCATTTGTGGTATGCCGGCTTTCCGGTTGTAACATCCGTACACACTGCATAGAACTCCATCGGATTCTCCCTGAATGCTTTTGAATCCATAACATCTAATTCATAAGGCAGCTTGTTATAACAGAAATCCACATTATAAATATCTCCTGTTGTAATAAGGGATTTCCAGCTGCAATACCTTTTATCCTTACAGTACTTCTTGTTGTAGCGCACGCCACGCCCAATCTGCCTTGATTTATAATTAGCGCCAAATGCCGCACCTGCTGAAACACCAACTGTGCCGTCAAATTCTATTCCATTCTCCATGAGCACATCTATTACGCCACACGTAAACATTCCTCTCATGGCTCCGCCTTCCAGAATTAATCCCTTTTTCATATTATTTCCCTGCCATCTTCATCGGATATTATCAATCCTAGTTTATCCGCTCTCTTTAACAGTCAGATTTAGTTAGTGGTCATCTTCCTCTATATGTTCCCTTCCCTGGGCAATTATTGTACGAACATGTCCGTCTGCCAGAGAATAAAATATAGATTTACCTTCTCTTCTGCTCTTAACAAGCTTACTCTGTTTTAAAATTCTTAGCTGATGTGAGATTGCCGACTGGGTCATATTCAATGCCTGGGCTATGTCGCATACACATACTTCAGCCTCGAACAAAACAAACAGAATTCTTATTCTTGTAGAATCTCCAAATACTTTGAATAATTCAGCCAAATCGTACAATTCATTCTCGTCAGGCAAAGTATCGTTGACCACCTTTAACAAATCCTCATGTATTTCCGTGACCTCACAGCACTCACAAACTTCATTTATTCTTTTCATAACTCTATTCCCATACAATTATAAATTCGTGACAAAATACACATACACTTAGTATTTTATCACGAATTTTTCTTTAATTCTACTTTTTTAAATTTGTTTCAACATTTCTTTCACAGTATTTACAGTTTTTTTACAAACAATGCTCTTATGGCATTAAGCACTGCTATAACCATAACTCCCACGTCTGCAAAAATCGCCAGCCACATTCCTGCGATTCCAAGTGCACCCAGCAACAGACATATAAGCTTAATTCCTATCGCAAAATACATGTTCTGGTAAACTATGCGAAGACATTTTCTTGAAATCTTTATAGCCTTAGATATCTTTAAAGGATCATCATCCATAAGTACAACATCTGCAGCCTCTATTGCAGCATCACTTCCAAGTGCGCCCATGGCAATTCCAATATCAGCCCTTGAAAGAACAGGTGCGTCGTTAATGCCGTCGCCCACAAATACCAGCATATCTTTATCTGATTTAGATTCCAACAGCTCTTCTACCTTTGTTACCTTATCTGCCGGAAGGAGCTCGCTGTATACTTCATCAATTCCAAGCTCCGCTGCCACAGAATCTGCCACCTGCTTTGCGTCACCGGTAAGCATTACTGTCTTTCTTACGCCTGCTTTCTTCAGGCTTCTGACTGCTTCCTTTGCATGTGGTTTAAGCTTATCAGAAATCAGGATAACCCCTGCATAAGACCCATCCACTGCCACATGGACAAGTGTGCCCACTTTATCACAGTCCTTAGCTGTAAGTCCCAGTCTCTTCATAAGCCTTGCATTACCTGCAGCCACTTCTTGTCCGTCAACTCTGGCAGTAACACCTTCTCCGCTTATCTCCTGAACTTCTGAGACCCTTGTCTCATCTATCTTCTTTCCGTAAGCATCCTTAAGGCTCTTGCTTATTGGATGTGTCGAAAAGCTCTCTGCCAGAGCAGCATACTCAATAAGCTGCTCCTTAGGCATGTCGTTGTGAAATACGCCTGTAACCTCAAATACGCCTTCTGTCATGGTACCCGTCTTATCAAACACAACTATCTTAGCCTTGGACAAGGTTTCCAGATAATTCGAGCCCTTAACCAGAACACCCTGATTACTTGCTCCTCCGATACCGGCAAAAAAGCTTAGCGGAATGCTTATCACAAGCGCACATGGGCAGCTTATTACAAGAAATGTAAGTGCCCTGTATATCCATCCAATCCAGTCTGGAGCCGCTCCTGTTACCATAAGCACAAGCGGAGGAATAAATGCAAGTGCAAGCGCTCCATAGCATACAGCCGGCGTATAATATCTTGCAAATTTGCTGATGAAATTTTCTGAACGTGACTTTTTCGAACTGGCATTCTCAACAAGATCAAGAATCTTAGACACTGTTGATTCTCCAAATTCCTTAGTTGTCTTTATCTTAATTAAGCCTGAAATATTAATACAACCGCTGATTACAGAATCTCCCAAAGCGACATCCCTTGGAAGGCTCTCTCCCGTTAATGCACTGGTATTCAGTGTGGTATTACCCTCAATTAAGATACCGTCTATTGGAACCTTCTCACCCGGTTTTACAACAATAATACTTCCTATCTCAACCTCATCAGGATCCACCTGTGTGAGATTCCCGTCAACTTCGATATTGGCATAATCCGGACGAATATCCATAAGCTCGCTTATGTTACGGCGACTCTTTCCAACTGCAATACTCTGGAACAATTCTCCTATCTGATAAAACAGAAGAACTGCAACAGCCTCTGTGAAATCCTCATCACCGATAAGAGCCACAATAATCGCTCCAACTGTGGCTACAGCCATAAGAAAGTTCTCATCGAAAACCTGTCTTTTGATAATCCCCTTAAAGGCTTTTCTCAAAACATCATATCCAACTATTATATACGGAAACATATACAGAACAAAGCAGACAAGCTTTGGAAGTTCAATAAACCTCTCAGCCACCTTGATTCCCAAAACAAGTACCGCTGCCAGTATAATCCGCAAAAGCATCTTTTTCTGTTTCTTATTCATAAATAAATCTCCATTCATCAAAGCGATTATGGGACAAAAGCCTGCGACTGCAAGCCGGACTGGCAAAGCAAGATTTCAAATCAGGCGTTTGCCCCTAATCTTTAAAGATAAATCTCGCAGTCATCCTCAACCTTCTTACAGTTCTTTAAGACAGCCTCCATTACTTCCTTTGGGTCTGCGCCGTCCTCAAACTCGACAATCATCTTAAGTGTCATAAAATTAACTGTTGCTGCCTTCACTCCATTAGTATTATTAGCTGCTTCCTCCATCTTATTAGCACAATTGGCACAATCAACTTCAATCTTATAAGTCTTCTTCATAAAAATCCTCCATTCAAAAACGCAGCGTGGGAATGCGCATTTCTTAATCCTTATTTCTTTGTTCTTATTATCATATGAACAATTATTCATATGTTTGACTACATTATACTCCCTGTAGGGGAGATGTCAACTATAAAATCAATTCATTGTCAGATTTGCCGGAAAAATTTCGTCCTGTAGATGATCCTGTTGTAGCCAGCTGTGGAATCCGATTTATAATTGTCAATAATCACCTTGCGTATTATACAATTGACAAAGAAAAGCAAATGGTGATTGTTGTGTGATTTCAATACCTGAAAAGCAACTGGAATTCCATTCTTCATCCGGGATTTTCCCTAATTTAAGGAATCTGCCACACAGATTCCTTTTTTAGTGCGTCGCTTTATGAACTAAAATGCGTATGACTTTATTTCACTTGCAAAAAGGATTCAAAGCTTTAACCCGTTAGCAACTGTGCAACCAGACATACAAGAAAAAACATTGTTATAGAATGTACTTGGTAAAAACATAATCGCCGTTGATAAGTCCAATTTTGTGATACTTCAATTTGAGATAATGAGAGCATATTTACACTTACAGATAAAAGGCTCCTTTCCATATCAGAAGATTCATTTTCTCCCATCTAATATGTACTTGGAGCATAAAAAGTGGATTGCATAAAGCAATCAAATATTCAATTTTCTAAGCGGTATAATGGTAATAATAATTTATCCACCAAAATAAACTAGCTACTGTGCACCTTTAAAGCTACTTTGTAACTCTTCATCAACAGAAGCAAATGCCTGTGCTGAAGATACTGTAGCCTCACCAAGTGAGTTTACTAATTCTGGGAATTTGTCTAAACTTTCCTTCATGGATGTATACATATCGAAATATGCATCCTGTGCAAGACCATCCCATCCGTCAATAATCTCATTAATCTTAGCATCAATACTGCTGAGAATATCTGCTAAATCTCCGCCGTATCCGATAAGATCATTCCCCTCTGATTCAAGTGTTTCTGGTGTGACTCTAATACTAGCCATGTCTTTTTCTCCTTTCTGAATAGAAAATTTTATTTAGCAACAGTACTATACTGTAATGCCCTTGTAAATTAAATAGAAACTTTAGTTGTTCTTACATAATCAGTCATAAGAGTATCATAGTCAGAAGCCGCATCCTTTAATATATTTTCTAATGTATCTAATAATGATGCATACTTTTCAATATTCTTTGACCAATTAGTTTCTGTCATTTCATAAAATGCTGTACCCGCAGGTGTAGTCCATCCGCTATTTTTCAGTTTTAAGATTAAGTCATCTAAATCTGTCGACATTTTTCTTAAATCTGTAGCAATCTCACCATAATCTCTTGCAGCTTGTCTCAGAACTTCCGTATCAAAAGCTAAATCTGTATTCTTTTCATATGCAATTGCCACTACTCGTCACCTCCTACTTTAATTTGTTCAAAAGCCAATCTAAGTTCCGGTTTAATTGCATAAGCCTTATCTAATTCTTCCTTTGCCAAAGACTGACGATTGGTCAGATTATAGATATCGGCTCTCAATGTATAGATTTCTGCAATTTGATCACATATATTTTCGATAAGTTCCAACATCTCTAATGCATCATCATATTTTTCCAATTCTTTTAAACACATAGAACGATATAAATACGCATCTACAGCTGTCGGATCATTTAATGTACACAATCTATATAAGGAAATTGCCTCTTTGAAATTTGCATTAGCCTCTTCCACCTTTCCTAATTTCGTTTGGCAGAATGGTCTGTAATATAATGCGGCATAATAATAAGAATTGCGTTCTCCATGATTAATGATTGCTAACGAATGGTTTAATGCTGTTTCAAAATCTGGAACTGTAAGCGCAAGGTTTATTCTCATGAATCTAGCTTCAGCAAAAAACAAATCGTCTGATTCCAAACTTATACACTCATCACATTTAATAATTGCATTTTCTATTTCTCCTTTTTCTGCATATATCTCAGCTCCAAGCAACAAAAACTTAGTTACGGATTCTTCATAATACTTCAATTTTTCTGCATTTTCTAAAATTTTAAGAGCTTTGTCATAATTTCCAGACATCGTAATTGCATTTGCATAATCAAATAACAAATCGGCATCTTCTGGAAACTTGTCAGATGCCATTCTCGAATTTTCTATTGCCTCTTCAAATTTTCCTTCAGATAATAAGAGTGCTGTTTTTATATGATATCCATCATATAATTCTGGATCTGTTACTAATAATTTGTCTACTGCAGCTCTTGCTTCTTCAAGCATATTAAGTCGAAGCAGTGCACTTATCTTTTTCACTTGATAATCTGCACGTGAAGGATTCTTGTTTATTGCCTTCTGAAAATAACGAAGTGCCATCTTATCATTACTTAAATGTTCATACGCCATTCCCATAAAAAAAAGCATCTCATCATTATCATATCCTGACGTCAACGCCATATTATAATATTCTAGGCCCTCATGTGGCTCATCATTCATAAAGCAAGCATTTCCGTATTGAAAGTAGACTTCTCCACTTTTTTCAATTAATAATGCCTTTTTAAAATACGACTTAGCTTCACCATATTTTTCCGAATGCAAATACAAATCTCCAAGATTTTTATAACTATCTATAAACATCGGTTCAATTTCAATTGCTTTTAAAAACTTTTCAACAGCCTTTTCTAAATTTCCGCATTTTGCAAGCACTATTCCTTGCTGATTTAAGTCTCTTGCGTCTATATTCATTTCTTCATAATTCATATTATTCATTACTTTATACCTCCGAGATAGAAACCTTTATTGGCAAATATTTTTCAAACAATAATTTGTAATCAACTGGACTTTCTGGATTTT
>JBJEME010000023.1:0-23468 GCA_051879515.1 Lachnospira sp.
AGTACATGGTCAACAGCAACTGAACGCAAACAGTTCTCGACTATGTATGACATAGCGGAAAAGACTTGAGCATTGCTTGAGGAGAAGCGGGATGTGTTGTGGATTTGATATTTGACAACTGAATAGGACACGCATATCCCGCGATTTTCTATTTCGCCTTGTTCCTATTTAATATGGAAGCAGGGTGGCAGAACCCCATTTCGTGCGACGATGTACCTGATACTTTGATGATTATGAGAAACATGAAGTATTCGCCTGTGAAGGTGCCGAGCAGAGGGTTGTGCCTACTGGTGTAGCAGCCAGAGATAATGAGATAGATGGCGCACCTGCCTTTCAGCAAAAGCATTGGCAGAGAGTGGCTACTTTCGCAAGTCCTGGATGGGCATGGATACTACGAAGTGATTGCAGCTAGCATAGGATATGTTACCCGGCTGGGGGATTGCCGAGAGGCAGGTCGAAAGACCGGGGAAGATTCTTGTCTTCCCACACAAGTGGATTTATTGCAGAGTCTGTAATCATCAATTTTTGAAGTATTAGGAACCGTACAGTAACTTCTGGATAAGTCCCCTTATGTGAGAAGACAAGCGCTTGGCATACGACGGTATGCCGTTCTCAAATTCATTATTAAAGGAGAATTTCAATGAAAAGAGAAGAAATCAAAGCAAGAGTAGCTGTAGTGGTGACAACGGAGATTCCGAATGAGGTGGATGCAGAATCTGCAAACGAACTTATTGATTTTTGTGAGGAGGAAGGGTTACTTCCTATCGTATTCCTTCAGGAAGAAACAAGAAGTGGTTCGCTTGGCAGTAAAGGATATCAGGCAGTAAGCCAGTTGATTGAAAAGGATATGATTGACGGAGTAATTACTTTGTCTAAGGCAATGCTTGATAGCAAATTTGGCAATGCTCTGGTGGCTGATTCCAAGAGAAATGGATTCTTTGTTGTGACATATGAGGATATCCTCAAATTCTGTGATGAACAGATGTGCAGTGAATGTGCCGATGCTGATTTTCTTACTATTATGATGATGTAGTTTTGATGCCGGCTGGGCAACCAGTCGGCAGATTGGAGGTAGCATGAATATTAGCGAATATGCAAACAGAGAAAATGATGAGCCCTTAGTCGGGCTCATTTTTGTTGGAAACAGTAACAGCAAGATTGCGGACGAGTTAGAGGCTGATGCCTTGAGATTTGGCTTTGAGATTACGGACACTATCATGGATGAAACACATCCTATTGATATGTTGAAGTGGTACATGAAAAATACTTCAATCATGGCAGTACTTGTCAGGGATATATTGGATATTTCCTCAGACAAGGAAGTATTACTGGATGTACTGAATGAAGCGGAGCGTCAAGGTGTAAGAATACACTCCAAAGTAATAGGCTGGAATGCTGTGAAAGCAGTTCCGTGGGATGGTGGTAATGGTTGCTAAGTATACGTGTGGCGATTCTACCATTTGGAGCAGCAATTATTAAAGAACGTAGGATTATTATGGAGTTTCCTACAGAAAAAGAAGCATATGAGTATGCGAAAGAATTGGAGGAACAAGACATTGAGAATAGGACAAAGCCGAAATTCGGCTGTAACAGTGATGAACAATAGAAATACCAATATCTGCCGGGGCTATGAGAACCGATATCCCAAGAGAAATTTGGAACATCAGACCGGGCAGATGCCTTATAGAAGGCATTTAAGCGAAGCACAGGCAACAGAGGGATACTTACCGGAAAATATTCAGAGGGCAATGATGGTAGAAGCTCCGGAGAGAGGTGCGATTTACCTTGTTGATTTTGGTGAGGATAAATCATGTTGCCTTACAGCTGGTATAAGACCGGCGGTTTGTATAAGCGGAGATTTATATAATGAAGGAAGTCCAATCCTTCGTGTTGTGCCTATGACCAAAAGATTTAAGTACATTGATGCAAAATATCATGTATTTGTTAATCGGGATAAATGTGATGGGCTCAGAGAGTCCGGTATGGCTATGGGAGAACAAACAAGACCCATTGACCGTACTAGAATCGTTAAAAAGATTGGTGCTATATCAGATGAAGCTTTGTTTGATGAGATAGTCAGAGCTTCAGAGGCAATTATTACAGATTACAAGTAAGAATAAGGGGATGTCAGAGTAAAGCTGTGGCATCCCCGATTATCTGTTAACGAAAGTGTATCAGTAAGACTGGTGCCTTTTCTTTACCAGATAATGGAATAATTATCAGAAAGGTGGGGATGCTTATATGGAAAGCAGTTTTAGTGAACTGGAGGAAGTGGAGATTATGCGAATGAAGCTTATGGAAGCGGATAAAGCGTCTTTACCTGTAATGGAGGATCTGAATATCAGTCCGAAGGAGCGAAGGAATGATAAACTTAAGAAGATAGCGAAGCATTCATCCGGTTCTTCAATATGGAACATTTGTGATACTGTTGTTATGGTCAATTTTGTTGGCGATACATCAACCGATGAGATTATGGATGAATATATTCAGTCCTATACTAGAGTAAGCTACTGATGGAAATTCCAGAAAGTGGCAAAAAGAATCAATAGACAAATCGAGAAACGTATGATAAATTAAAGTCAGGACAATTAGCCGGAACTTTGTTTAGAAGTGAGCGTAGGACCTCTTTTCTAACCAATAGGACCAAATAGCTGAAGCTCCTGGCTTTTTTGATGAGAACATCGTTTCTGACCAATAAAGGTTAAGGAGATTAAGCAGATGAATAAGACGATGATTTACGATACCGCAGCCTACATTCGTCTGTCAAAAGACGATTTGGATATTGATGGTATTTTGAAGTCAGAGAGTAACAGTGTCAGCAATCAGCGAGAGATTCTGAGAGAGTATATCAGAAGTCAATCAGATTTGCAGCTGTATGACATGTACATTGATGATGGCTTTTCCGGCAAAGATTTTGAACGTCCTGAATTTAAGAGAATGATGGAAGATATTAATGCGGGAAAGGTCAAGTGTGTAGTATGCAAAGACCTTTCCCGTTTTTCTCGTGATTCAATGGAGGCGGGAGAGTATCAGAAGCGAATTTTCCCTAAAATGAATATTCGTTTCATTGCAATAGGAGACAATTTTGATAGCCTGACAGCAACTTCTGTGGAGAGGAATCTTGTTTTACCTGTCAAAAATATGGTAAATGAAGAATATCTGACCAGTACATCAAAGAAGATTAGAATGAGTCAGGAAGCAAAGATGAAGGCAGGTGCTTTTATTGGAAGTTTCGCAGCTTATGGATATAAGAAGAGTGATGCCGATAACAACCTGTTGGTAATTGACGAGTACCCTGCTGGTATTGTAAGAGAGATATTTGATTCTAAAATCTGTGGTATGAGCATGGAAGGCATAGCTAATATGCTCAACGATAGAGGTGTCCTTTCGCCAATGGCATATAAGCTGGAGAGTGGCGAAAAATACACAACCGGATTTACGGTAGGTGAAAGACCACAGTGGTCAGCGCAGGCAGTACGTAGAATCTTAATGAATGAAGTGTACACGGGAACCTTGGTTCAGGGTAAATGTGTAACTGTGGGATTCAAGTCTACTAAGCGCAAGAAGAACGAGGATGGTACCGATTATTGTGTACGGGTAGAAAATACACATGAAGCTATTATTTCCAAAAGTGATTTTGATACAGTCCAGAGGCTGCTCAAGTATGAGGGCAGATGGAAGGATGGCGGAGATGTTAGTATTTTCAATGGCGTTTTGATTTGTGGAGACTGTAATACTCCGATGATCAGAAGAACTTACAAGAATAAAGGCGGGGAAAAACGCATTTATATGTGTAAGACGAAGAATGTCGGAAAAGGCTGTACCCGTCATGCGATTGAAGAAGATAAGCTTTGCGAAATCGTATTGCAGGCATTGAAGGTTTATGTAAGTGGATGTATAGATTATGCAAAGCTTGTTGATAAGGTAAGAAAGTATCAGCTTTCTTTTGACCATATCAGAGATTACGACGAGAATATGAAGCGTCTTAGGGAGGAATATAATCTCGTTACTGCTGACATAGTAGGATTTCAAGCGGATTTGGCAGCAGGGATAATCAATCAGGAACAGTATGAGACATACACAAAAAAGTTTCAGAAGAAAGCAGCGGAGATTTCGCAGGCACTGGAAGAAAACGAGAGACTTGTGAAGAGTATTCTGACAGATGGTGTGGCAGCGGGAACCCGTTTGGAAGAACTGAAACGCTCCATGAGAATCAAGGAATTGGACAGAAGAACTTTACTTAAGTTTGTTGAATGCATCTGGGTATACGAAGATTCTGAGGTGCGTTTGAAGATTGACTTTAAGTTCAGAAATGAAATACCTGTGTTGGAGTCAATGAAAAAATGCTATGAAGAAGCAGAGTTTCAACGCAGATGTGAAGAATGGGAGGTGGTTTAAATGCCTAAGAAGTCTAGGAGATTTGAAACCACTGTTCCAGAAGCGGAAATTTCTATTCCAGTTTTTGAAACCGGAGGTTATGTCAGATTATCAGTAGATCAGGACGACAGGAAATCGGAATCCATTGAGAATCAGAAACAGGTAATAGAAGATTATATACAAAAGCATAATGACAATCCGGATAGGAAGTTTATTATCAAGTTGGTTGGATTTTACGAGGATAAGGGGTTAAGCGGTACTGACTTTGACAGAGCGGCATTTGAAGAGTTAATGCATGATGCAAGGTCTGGTAAAATCAACTGTATTATCGTAAAAGATTTTTCAAGGTTTGGTCGTGATTTTCTGGATGGATGTAATTATATAGAGAATATCCTTCCTTTCTTGGATATACGATTTATTGCAATTTCAGATAATTATGATTCTATGGCACACGATGCTGCCAGTAGAAAGTTCGAGGTGCGTCTGAAAAACCTGACAAATGAGATGTATGCATTAGAAAGCTCAGAAAAGGTTACAGCAGTAAAGACAATTAGCCAGAAGAAAGGTTCCTTTGTTGGAAGCAGGTGTCCTTATGGGTATAAAGCGGAATGGATTAATGGTATTAGAACGCTGGTTCCGGCAGGAGATGCCGCATATGAAGTGCAACAGATGTTCGCAAAATATCTGGCGGGTGCATCCATCAATGACCTTATGGATTATTTGTATGAGAACAGAGTGAATCGTCCCAAGGAATGGTTAGAGACCGGAAAGACCTATGCAGAGGCGGATGAGCCGATTTATAGGTGGAGAAGGGGAAGCGTGCAGGATATATTGAGAAATGTTGTTTATACCGGTGATATGGCACAAGGCAAATATCAATGTAGACTGTATGAAAACCAGAAGGAACGGATTGCTGTTCCGAAGGAAGAATGGATTGTTGTAGAGAATGCCCATGAGCCGCTTGTGAGTAAAGAAGATTTTGAGCAAGCGAGCAACAGAGTGAATGAAGAGCTAAATGTTCAGATTTCACAAGCCGGAAGCAAACAAAAGCGAATTCGTAAGAATGCGATATATGAAAACATCTTCGGTGATGTAGTATATTGCGGTGATTGCGGAAAGCGATTGGGTGCGATGTACTATCAAGGCAGGGTACAAGATATAAGACGATATCGCTATTATTGCCGTGGTGCTTATGTGAAAGATCATAGGCAGTGTGTGTACAAGTCAATCTCTGAGGAAAAGTTGTTAGAGATTTTTCAGTGTATAATAAGGGAAACACTGAAAAGTTATGGAATCAGAGGAAAGGATTTAACACAGGCAAATAATAAGGCTGCACAGCAGGTAATTGAAGATATCCAGAGGCAGCAACAAAAGCTTCTCAAGCAGAAGAAAGCTCTTGATGATATGATTCAAGAAACGTATTTTGCAATGAAGCGTGGGACAAAGACACTTGAAGACTATAATAGGATTCGACATGAGGCACTAGCTAAATCCAAGGAATATACGGATGAGATTGAAGCTTTAGATAAGAAGCTTATGCATTTTAACAGAGATGTTGAAAGACAGAATAAGTTTCTAAGAAGCCTGTTAAAGGCTAACACTTCAAGAAAACTTGATAAGGTGTTGGTTAATGAGATAGTTGATTCTATTTATCTGTATGAGGATGAGCGTGTTGTCATCAATCTGAAAATAAAAGGAGGGGAAGCTTATGCAGTATGATAAGTATGTAGTGGGTTATGAACGCCTCTCCAAGGATGATCCGGATAGTATCGAGAGTAGTAGTATTCTTTATCAGAAGATGATAATTGCTGACTATGTAAAAAATCATCCGGAGCTTTCGGATTATGAGTATACAGAGCGGTGGGATGATGGTTACTCCGGAACAAATCTGGAACGACCGGGTATTCAGGAAGTTCTTCGCCTAGTTAAGGAAAACAAAGTGTATTGTATTGTGGTAAAAGACCTTTCCAGATTTTCGAGAGATTATATTGATATCCAGAAGTATTTGGAAAGGATATTTCCAACACTTGATGTTAGATTTATTTCAATTGCGGATAAGTTTGACAGTAATGAATATATTGGAAATCCTTTAGAAATGGCGATGAAATTTAAGAGTATCCTTGCCGATTATTATTGTAAGGATACGTCTGATAAGATTATCAACCAGTTATCAGCCAAGAAGGCTCAGGGGAAATTTATTGCAGGAAGTGCTCCTTTTGGTTATAGTAAATCCAAAGAGGATAAGTACAAACTTGTGATAGAACCCAGAGAGGCAGAAGTGGTTAGAAGAATTTTCGATTTAGCCTTGAATGGATTAAATATTAATCAGATTGCGAGACAACTGAACGATGAGGGTGTTCCTACACCACGAGAATTTGAACAGATGAAACGCAAGATTAATCGTGAAGCTCCGGGTGGAAGAGCATTTTGGTATGCAAGGAGTGTACATTCAATATTAACGAATGAAGCATATATTGGTACGATGACCTATAATAAGTATAGGCAGCGTTCGGTTGGCAGTAAGCGAAAGGTACTTATTCCTTCTTCAGAGTGGGAAAGGATTTATAATAATCATGAACCCATTATAAGTAAGGAAGATTTCGAGGAAGTTCAAAGACGCTATACGAACAATACAAAAACAGTGTCGAAAGGTAGCCGGGATAAGAATAAAGAGAGTTATCCTTTGATAGGTAAGTTGTATTGTGGTGGTTGTAAAAGAGCTTTGAGTAGAAATCGGTTCGTTCCGGATGATATGCCATTAGTATGTAATACACGTAGTGTGACTGATCAATTCGATTGCTATGAAGGTGACTCGACCATGCGAGAGATTGAAGAGGTAGTGTTGTATCAGATTAGAAAGCATATCAAGGAAGTATTAGCCTTGGATTTATTGACAGGTCAGGAGATGATGAATTATTCTGATCAGATAAACCGTAATAAGGAAGAAATATCCGAGGCACAGGAGCATTTGGCGTCTTGCGATGAAAGATTGCAGGAACTTCTGGTGCAGAAGCATAGAGACAGAGTAACAACGGTGGATTTTTTGGAAAGAAAGACACTTCTGGATGTGGAAAGAAAATCCTTGTTGGATTTAATCCATGAAAAGGAGCAGGAAATCCATGAACTGAAACAGGCATTGAGTAATGCACACAATAAGGAACAGGAAATTGCTTCTTATGGAGATTTGGAGAGCTTATCGCCTGTGCTCGTGAATAGCTTGATTGATAAGATTTATTTGTACTCAGGAATGAAGATGAATATTATTTGGAAAAATAATTGACATCAGTATCACTTGAACAATAAAATCAAATATGACATCACAGTGACATGAGCAGTAAATGATATTCAGTATTTGATGCTGAAACGATTGCAAAAAAAGTTCATAATTTTTTGCAAAAAGTGCTTGACATTAGCAGGAATCGTTCGAAGAATTGATGATTTGGGGAGAATCGTAATTCCCAAAGAAATCCGACGTACGTTACACATTCGTGAAAGCGATCCAATGGAAATTTTTACAAGCAAAGAAGGAGAAATCATATTAAAAAAATATTCTCCGATTGGAGAAATGAGTACGTTTGCAAAACAATATGCAGAAAGTCTGGCACAGGTTTCCGGAAAGGTGGCACTTATTGCCGACCGTGATCAGTTTATTGCGACAGCCGGAGGCGGAAAAGCCTTTAACGGAAAAGGACTTTCCAGACATTTGGAGGATGCCCTGGAACGAAGAGAGACCATTCTTGCGGGAAAAGGCGAAAAGCAGTTTTTAGAGATTGCCCATGAGATGCAGGATGCTTATGAGCAGGAAATGATTGCCCCTATTATTTGTGAAGGCGATGTTATCGGTGCCGTAATTTTACTGGATATGAATGAAAAAGGGAAAATGGGTGAAGTGGAAAAGAAACTGGCACAATCGGCAGCAGCATTTTTGGGAAGACAGATGGAGCAGTAAAAATGCATAGAAAAGGCGGTTTTGTGCTGATGATGCTTGACAATGCCTGATTTTGAGAATTATAATACAAACAGTTTGATAGTTTTAAAGACGTTGACGAAGAGAGTACACAGTTTTGGAAAGTCAAAGCGAGCCGGAGACGGTGGAAGTCCGGTATGAGTAAGAAACTATGGAAAATCACTTCCGAGTTGCGGCCTGAACATCGAAGGATCTGTAGGTGCCGACGTTTTCTTGCGTTAAAAGAGCTCATATAAATCCGGTTTCGGAGAGTATGCTGTAATAGGTGGTAACGAATGTATGGCTTTCGTCCTTTTACGGACGGGAGCCTTTTTTATGGAAAAAGGAAAGGAGTACATTTCATGTATCAGAAAGTTGAGACAAATGCAAATTTTGTAGAACATGAAAAAGAGACAGAGAAATTTTGGAGAGAAAATGACATTTTCAAAAAGAGTATGGAAGCCCGCAAAGACGGACCTACATATACTTTTTATGACGGACCTCCGACTGCTAATGGAAAACCGCATATCGGACATGTTTTAACACGTGTTATCAAGGATATGATTCCGAGATATCGTACCATGAAAGGTTATATGGTTCCCAGAAAAGCCGGCTGGGATACTCATGGTCTTCCGGTTGAGCTGGAAGTAGAAAAACTGTTAGGATTAGACGGCAAGGAGCAGATTGAAGAGTATGGTCTGGATCCTTTCATTCAGAAATGTAAGGAAAGCGTTTGGAAATACAAAGGTATGTGGGAAGATTTCTCAGGTACGGTTGGTTTCTGGGCAGATATGGATGATCCGTATGTTACCTATCATGATGACTTTATCGAGTCAGAGTGGTGGGCGTTGAAAGAAATTTGGAATAAAAAATTATTATATAAAGGCTTTAAGATTGTTCCTTATTGCCCTCGCTGCGGAACACCGTTGTCTTCACACGAAGTAGCACAGGGTTACAAATCAGTAAAAGAACGTTCTGCAACAGTACGTTTTAAAATCAAAGATCAGGATGCTTATTTCCTGGCATGGACGACAACACCCTGGACACTGCCGAGCAATACCGCGCTTTGCGTAAACCCGGTTGAAACCTATGCAAAAGTCAAAGCAGCTGACGGATATACTTATATCATGGCAGAAGCATTACTTGACACCGTACTTGGAAAACTGGCAGAAGACGGAAAGGCTGCTTACGAGGTTGTTGAGACCTATGTAGGAAATGACTTGGTCGGAACTGAGTATGAAGCTTTATATTCCTGTGCGTCAGATGTAGCCGAAAAACAGCATAAAAAAGCACACTTTGTTACCGCAGACAGCTATGTAACATTGACAGACGGTACCGGTATTGTACATATTGCACCTGCTTTTGGTGAGGATGATGCCAGAGTAGGACGCGAAAATGATTTACCTTTTGTTCAGTTCGTAGATGGAAAAGGTAATTTAACAGAAGAAACTCCTTTCGCAGGTCTCTTCGTAAAAGATGCAGATCCGAAAGTATTAGTTGATTTGGATAGCAGAGGCTTACTGTTTGATGCTCCTAAATTTGAGCATGATTATCCGTTCTGCTGGAGATGTGATACGCCACTTATTTACTATGCAAGAGAATCCTGGTTTATCAAGATGACAGCAGTAAAAGATGATCTTGTGAAAAACAACAAGACTGTAAACTGGATTCCGCCGAGTATCGGAGAAGGCCGTTTTGGTAACTGGCTGGAAAACATTCAGGACTGGGGTGTATCCCGTAACCGTTATTGGGGAACACCTTTAAACATCTGGGAATGTGAAGGCTGTGGACATATGGAATGTATCGGAAGTCGTGAAGAGCTTGCAAAGATGAGCGGCAATGTCGATGCAAAGACTGTGGAATTACACAGACCTTATATTGATGAAGTGACCATTACCTGTCCGGATTGCGGTAAGACCATGAAACGTGTTCCGGAAGTTATTGACTGCTGGTTTGACTCCGGTGCAATGCCTTTTGCACAGCATCACTATCCTTTTGAAAATAAAGAATTATTTGAGCAGCAGTTCCCTGCGCAGTTCATTTCCGAAGCGGTTGACCAGACACGTGGCTGGTTCTACTCCTTAATGGCAGAATCAACGCTGTTGTTTAATAAATCACCCTATGAAAACGTTATCGTTCTGGGTCTTGTATTAGATGAAAACGGAAATAAAATGTCTAAATCCAAAGGAAATGCAGTAGATCCTTTTGAAGCACTGGAAAAATACGGTGCAGATGCCGTACGCTGGTATTTCTATATCAATTCGGCTCCCTGGCTGCCCAACCGTTTTGACGGAAAAGCCGTTCAGGAAAAATCACGTAAATTCCTGGGAACCTTGTGGAATACTTATGCATTCTTTGCTTTATATGCAGAAATCGATCAGTTCGATGCAACAAAATATACATTGGATTATGACAAACTTCCTGTCATGGATAAATGGTTATTGTCCAAATTGAATTCAGCTGTAAAAGCAGTAGATACAAACCTTGAAAATTATCGTATTCCGGAAGCTGCAAGAGCTTTAGATGATTTTACCGATGAAATGAGTAACTGGTATGTTCGTCGTTCCCGTGAACGTTTCTGGGCAAAGGGCATGGAGCAGGATAAGATCAATGCTTATATGACTCTTTATACCGCGCTTGTAACCATCGCCAAGGCAGCAGCTCCCATGGTACCTTTCATGACTGAAGAAATTTACCGCAACTTAGTTTGCAGCATTGATTCTTCTGCACCTGAAAGTATCCATTTATGCGATTTCCCGACGGTAAACGAAGATTACATTGATACAAAGCTTGAAGACAGCATGGAAGAAGTTTTAAAAATCGTTGTCATGGGACGTGCGGCAAGAAATGCAGCCAATATCAAAAATCGTCAGCCGATTGGAAACATGTATGTCAAAGCTGCAAATGTGCTGGATGATTTCTATGTGGATATCATCGAAGACGAGTTGAATGTAAAGAAAGTAACCTTTACCGATGATGTTTCTGATTTTGCTTCATACAGCTTTAAACCTCAGCTTCGTACCGTAGGACCCAAATACGGCAAACAGCTTGGCGGCATCCAGAAGACACTTGCATCCTTAGACGGCAGCAAGGCAATGGAAGAATTAAAAGCAAACGGTGCCATTAAATTTGAGGTTGATGGCGTAGAAGTCAGCCTTGCCGAAGAAGATCTGTTGATTTCAACAGAAAAGAAAGACGGTTTTGTAACCGAGGCCGATAATTATGTGACCGTTGTTTTAGATACCAATCTGACAGAAGAATTGATCGAAGAAGGATTTGTATTAGAAGTAATCAGTAAGATTCAGACAATGCGTAAAGATTCCAATTTTGAAGTCATGGATCATATCAAGATTGCAGTTACCGGAAATGAAAAGCTCGGAAAGATTGTCATGGACAACAAAGATGCCATTGCTACCAAAGTACTTGCAGATGAAATGACAACAGAAGGTGCATTTGCTATCAGTAAAGAGTGGACAGTTAACGGAGAAAAGGTTACAATATCTTTAGAGAAAGCATAAAGGAGTAAGCTTTATGAAATTCAAAAAAGAAGAGCTTCAAAACGAAGCACTCAATGCATGTATTCACAAAATGAAAGAAGAAGTAAATGCAGATACACAGAGAGCCCTTTTGGATGAGGTTTTAAAGTGTAAATTATGGGTACCTGCAAAGGTTACCCCGGCACCGATTAAGACACCCAAGGGAGAATTTGTTGTTACTTCCAAGCACAAAGTCAGCATGGTTTCTGCACATCATACCGTAAACGGACAGGATATCAGTTATTACATTGCATTTACGGATAAAGATGCCTTTAAGGCATGGGCCAATGGGAAAAAACATGACATATTTACGGCAGAATTTGATGAAATTGCCGTCATGCTGTTAAGACCCACTGCAGTCTGCAAGGGTGTTATCTTAAATCCCGGCACAGACAATATCCGTCTGACAACGGAGGCCGTAAAGCAGTCCATTATCCATCGGGATAAAGTCGCAAGCGGTGAGATTGAGGATACATCTTCTGACACACAAACTGAATAATTTGTAAAGTAACAAAAAGCTGTGCGCGAGGGCATCGTGCACAGCTTTTTCTATTTGGACATTGGTTATGACAAATATAGACGCATACATCTTTTATTGTATCTCAATATTATCAATACCATGTCTAAGTATTGTATTTATTAGTTCATTGCGGGAATAATTACTTTCTGCCGCGACTTTATCAATGTCTTTAAGCAAGTCTTCTTTGATACGTATTGTAATCACTTTACTTTCATCATCGCCTCGTTTTTTGATTATTAAAGGTTTATTTTGCATAACTATCTCCTACCTTTTGTGTTTTATTATAAATTGACAAAAGATATGTTGATATATTACAATCTGATATATAAATGTAATACAAAATGATATTGTTTAGAAATCGTAGTATAGTTTGCTGAAATAATTATATTTTATTTTTATTAGAATAGCACAAAATTATACGCCAAAAAAATTTATTAAAAATTTTTAAAAAATTGAAACCATCTATTTTTTTCCCTTGTCCTATATATCAGAAAGGCAAAAACTTTCAAAATATAAAACAAAAAACATACAGAAGGAGAGAAAAGTTATGAACAAAAACACATTAAAAAAGGTAGGTTTAATCTCAGGATTAGTATCGCAGGGGGTACTCATACTTTGTTTTGCAGTAGGCAATTTCCTTCCAGACATTATTTATAATATTCTGGAGTTGCTTTTTATTGTCGGAGCGATTGTGGGTTATGTCTTAATAGGAGGAGTAGCGTTTAAGGCGATGTTTAAAATCTGCAAAAAAGTCTTTATTGCCGGATGGATACTCTTACCATTCCCGGCAGACATCTTTACTGGATTATTTACATCTATGATGGCATTCTCTTTTGGTATATTAGCTATTTTTTTCTGCCCCGGAATTATTGTTGTAGTCGGCTATTTTGATTATGTAAGAAAAGAGAAATAGAAATGGTGACGGTATGACTGATATCATTAGAGCAAATGTTATATCTTATCCGGAATTAAAAGAAAATGATGTTATTTTTTGGTGTTACATAAATCATAGAAATTGTTGTTGTATATCTACAAAAAAGAATCAGTTAAGTACCATTCTTTTTATTAGACCGGGACAGACACTGTATCTGTCAGAAGTAAGTAAAATAATTGTGTTAATAAGAAACAGAACAATAATGAATATTATTTATGTTCAAAAGATTAGAGTGGAGGTATGAAGTTTGAAAAGAAAAATTTTAATTGTTAGTTTGGCATTGGTTTGTTTTATGATGGTAGGATGCGGAAAAAAGGATGAATTGGCAGATTACTATGAAAATGAATTGGGTATTGACCGAGAGGATGCTGAGGAACTGGCAGATGAATTTGCTGAAATGAATTATGATGAGGAAGATTATACGTATGAGGAAGAGGCATCTTCGCCTATAACATTAGTTTCGCCATCTGATGAAATTGTAAACTCTAAAATTACGGATATGCTGGTACAGGTAAATAATGTAGTAATACCTTTAGACGGTACCATGACGATGCAAGCTTGCTTTGATGCACTTCAGGCTGATTTTGGAAACACTTTATCTTTAGATAAAAACACTCTATCCATAGAAAAGGGAAAAATACTTGAAGGGCTTGTGGATCCAAAGAACCTAGATTATGCGAATGTAATTGATGAAAATGAAAATGTAATATGTTGTTTGAGATATTATAATGCGACGAATCAGACTGCTAAAGTATCAGATTGTTTAGTAGTTGATGTAAATGATCCCGGTCGATATGAGATTTATTCACTGAATTTCTTTTATTCGGGTAATATTTGTGCAGGAACATCATTTAATGTATATGACGATATTAGGGAACTGGAAGAATATAAACAAAGATTGGAAGAGTATCCACTCTTGACTTATGATACCGTTCCTGCATACTTAGAAACACAGGATTATCCAAATGTAGTATTCGAAAAAAATTCATATTATGTAGGATATAAAGCATATTATTATGAAACAAACCCTATCTGTCAGGTTGAAGGAAAAGATATTTATAAGAAAGTTGAAATGTTGTTTGCAATCAGCGAAGAGACGTCGGAATGTACTGGATATGTAAGATCTATAGGGTTTGGAGAAGGAGATGAAATTGCAGATTATATGTTTCCACCGTTAGAAAAGTGTAGGGAAATTGATATTTCTGACATAGATGAGTTGGGAAAGGCGGCTCTTTCCGAAAATGCAAATTTAGTAGCGTATTATATTACTTATGGTGATTCCGGCTTGATATATCAGATGGATGACGGAACGTATTCCGGAGTTGAAATGGACATATTACGTTTGTATAACGGGGGGCTTTCAATAAATGGCGAGGTGGAAACATTTGGCTTACATACAGAAAGCATAGAGCAGTTAGCTGAAGATAATTATATTACTATTGATGGTATTACAATGCTGAAATAAGAAAATGGATTGGAAGACTATGGAACAACAATATCAGATAATTGGAGAAATTATATTAGAGCTGCAAAAAGGAGACGATTCAAGATTTGAGGAATTGTATGATCTTACCAAAAAAATGGCATATTTTGAGTTAAAGTCTGCAGGAATATCTGAAAACGATATGGAAGATCTTTTGCAGGATGTTTATATCAAAATATATAAAAATGCAGGTTCAATTAAAGATGTAAATGCTTCGTACAAATGGATTAAGCAATTAGCATATCGTACCGGAATTAATTATGTAAAAAGTAGTATTGTTATGCATGAGCAATTGCTTTCGGAAGAAGGAGAATATCTTTTTGAAACGGAAGATAGTTTGAGTTCACCACTCCCGCTTCCGGAGGATGTAATGGAGAATCGGGAATCACAAAGGCTTATTCGGGAGATTTTAGAGAGCCTTCCCGATATACAATATAAAATGATATTGGCATACTATTTCAATGAAAGCAGTGTAAAAGAAATAGCAAATGACTTTGGAATTCCGGAGGGAACTGTAAAAATAAATCTATTTAGAGCCCGCGACGAAATTAGAAAAAAAGTTGAGATTTTGGAAAAGAAACAAGGAACAAAACTTTATTCATTGGCACCTATTCCATTGTTTATGTTACTCTTCCAATCCGAAGCAAATGCATGTGAATTACCGAACGTTTTGCAACAAAATGGGATTGTGTCAAAAAGTGTTTCTAAAATGACGACGGCAGGAAATGCTGCAAAAAAAGCAGAAACACAAATGATTCAGAAAGAGGTTGCAACAATTGCCAAAAATTCTGCTATGGAAGTCGCAAAGAAGACCGGATATTCGTTAGGCATAAAAATCGCCATTGCCACTGTTGCTATAACGATAATAGGTGCTGTTGGTATTTCTGTTTATAATGCAAATAAAAAAGAAAATTATAATACATCAATTGTGTTGGAAAAAAAGAATGAAGGAGACGGCATGATTGAAAGCACTCAAACTGATGAGATAATGGATGTTTCTGATGGAGAATCATTTGCTGAAAATGAAGTGGTTGAAACAAATGCAAATGAAGATACAACTCTCGATGAGAATGTTTATACAGATAAAAGCTTTTCGGCAAATGATGATATGTATTCTGAAAAGGAAGGAACATACAAAAGAAATCAGGATGGTGTTTGGGAATTGACACATGTCATTCATGATAAAGAGGATATAACATCTAATTTGGTTGCATTATATGTTTTAGTACAGAATGGATGGGATTCTGAAGAAGTAGAGTTGCAATTTAATGGATCTGACGGAGCATTTGAATACGAAGATGGGACAAGGGTGTCATCGGATGCATTGATTTTTCATGCTCCGACTACTAGCGCAACAAAAAAAGAGAGTTTGGATTCTGGAACCATATATTGTTTTGTCTTTACGGTTGAAGACGCTGTTTATAATTTTTATACGGGTGGAAATATTTATGTATTTGGTTATGATGGTTCTTCTCAATGGGATTTTGATGGAGATGATTCCATGAGGACTAGTGTAAAACTCAAAGGAAGAAAGTCTACAAATATTTATGCTATGATGGGAAATTCTGCATGGATGGAAAGTTATTTAACAGCAATGGAATTGTATGCAACTAATATGGATAGTCAATTTCCCTTGGATTGGGCAGAACAAACCTATTATCCGGCTGGGACACTTGAATATGATACAAGCATTGCCGCAAGAACTACTGATGATAATGAAATTAGTGCATCTGGATTAAATTATGAAGGAGAAATTCTGGTTATTTCAAATAATGGAGATGGTACATATTTATGTAATATTGACGGAAAAGATGTAGAATTGACAATTGCGGATGATGCGGACATTAAAATGACTTCATTTACAGAAAGATCAGATATTGTTAATTATTTGATTTCTATTCCGGGAGCTGATTTTAAAAAGATTGAATGGGGATTTGGAACCACCTATGATGGGTGTGAATTGTATAACTGCAACGGTTATTTTTATGGTTACGCAGTGATTGTTGATGGAGTAATTGTCTATTTTGCAGAAGATTTTATGGCATAATGTATGACTGTCAGATATACAAAAGAAGGAGAATAAAATGTTTTGTAATAAATGCGGAACGGAAATCTCAGATGATTCAAAGTTTTGCCCAAAATGTGGATGTGCTCTGACCGGGATATTCGTACAGGAGAATCAAAATACAGTTGTTGTAGCTGAAAATAGTGGATTTGCAACACGAAATATTGAAATGTCTCATACTGCAATAAATGCTGTATTGCAAAAAACAGGTATAAAAGAGACAGCATATCAGTCAAGGGTAGAATCCACAGAGGATAAAGAACTGAATGATAAACTATTCACTTTATATAATAAATTGATTGAACCACTTGTTGTTATGGAAAATAAGATGGATCTGATTCAAAATGCGCAGGAAGATTTGTCGCAGAAAACGATACTTCGTATTCCTTTTAAAGTTGGATATTTTTCTCTTTTTATTTTAAATCTTATTTGGTCTACATTAGCAGACGAAACAGGAAATCTATATGATATATTAATTGTACGGCCTTTTTATGGGAGGATTTCAAGTCTGATTAATGAATTTTGGGGGATTATGGTACTTTTTTTTGTCGTACCATTTTTAATTCTACTAATAATTAATATTATTTTACGTCTTTTACAGCCATTAATTGATAAAAGAAGATATCAACGTGATAAGGAAATTATAAAAAGCTGCACGGATATAGTAGGTCGTATTGAAGCGGTGATTGAACCTTATGTTGCGTTTATTCCACCTGAATTTAGATATTCGGAAGCTGTAAGTTTCTTTTGTAAATCTTATAATAATTCGATTGTAGACAATTTGAAAGAAGCAGTAAATGAATATGTAAAATATAAACATCATAATGAAATACTGGATACTATTTCTCAGAGTGCGAGAATGGTTGTTTCTCAGTTACAACATATTAAACAACAAAACGATACTATGATTACACAAATGGAAAAAATCAATGCTTCAATCTGGGAAGCTGGTTTTATATTTAGATGGTAAGATATGCTTTTCTTACAAAACGCCCTGTAAGAAAAAGAGCAAATAATATTATTTGATTAGATTGTCTAAAAAAGCTTTCTGTATTAAACAGAGAGCTTTTTTGTATTATATTTTAGTACATATTTATCTGAAAATCACAACCTTGTATAGAAAGAAAATAAAATCAAAGTAAAAATCATGTAGAAGATAAGCAACTTTTTTTGAAAACTCTTTTTATTTAAAGCGTTTTATTGTATAATATTTCCTGGTATGAACATGAACAAATGATTCTTGAATGAGAAAACCTGAGGAGGAAACAAATGGCAACGAAGAAAGAAACAACCGTTTTATCTAACTTTGACAAAGAGTTATTTAAAAGAAGTGTTCTTTACAATGTAAAGACTCTTTATCGTAAAACTCTTGAAGAGGCATCCAATCAGCAGATTTTTCAAGCTGTATCCTATGCAATTAAAGATGCAATCATTGACAACTGGTTAGAAACACAAAAACAATATGAGAAAAAAGACCCCAAGACAGTTTATTATATGTCTATGGAATTTTTAATGGGTCGTGCACTTGGTAACAATATGATCAACTTGCAGGCATATGATGCGGTAAAAGAAGCTCTTGATGAATTAGGCGTTGATATCAATGTGATTGAAGATCAGGAACCGGATGCTGCTTTAGGTAACGGTGGTTTGGGAAGACTTGCCGCATGTTTCCTTGATTCACTTGCAACATTAGGTTATTCCGCATACGGATGCGGAATTCGTTACAGATATGGTATGTTCAAACAGGAAATTCGTGACGGTTATCAGGTAGAAGTACCGGATAACTGGTTAGCAGATGGTAATCCTTTTGAACTTCGTCGCCCTGAATATGCAAAGACCGTTAAATTCGGCGGTTATGTTGCAGTTCATCAGGATGCAAACGGACGTAATGTATTTACACAGGAAGGTTATCAGTCTGTAACAGCCATTCCTTATGATATGCCTATCGTAGGTTATGGTAATGGTATTGTAAATACACTTCGTATCTGGGATGCTCAGCCGGTTGAATGTTTCCAGCTTGATTCTTTTGACAAAGGTGATTATCAGAAAGCTGTTGAGCAGGAAAATCTGGCAAGAAATATCGTAGAAGTGCTTTACCCCAATGACAATCACTATTCCGGTAAAGAGCTCCGTTTAAAACAGCAGTATTTCTTTGTATCTGCATCCGTTCAGGAAGCTGTTGCAAAATACATGAGAAATCATGATGATATTCGCAAATTCCATGAAAAAGTTACATTCCAGTTAAATGATACTCATCCGACCGTTGCAGTAGCAGAGTTGATGCGTATTTTACTGGATGAATATTATTTAGAGTGGGATGAAGCATGGGAAGTTACAACCAAGACCTGTGCATATACCAACCACACCATTATGTCAGAAGCGCTTGAAAAATGGCCGATTGAATTATTCAGCCGTCTGCTTCCCCGTATTTATCAGATTGTTGAAGAAATCAACCGCCGTTTCTGCCAGAAGATTTCCGCTGCTTACCCCGGTAATCAGGAAAAAATCCGCAAAATGGCAATCATTTATGACGGACAGGTTAAGATGGCGCATCTTGCAATCGCAGCAGGCTACTCTGTAAACGGTGTTGCAAGATTACATACTGAAATCTTAAAGAATCAGGAATTAAAAGATTTCTATGAATTAATGCCTGAAAAATTCAACAATAAAACTAACGGTATTACACAGAGACGTTTCTTATTACATGGTAACCCGCTTTTGGCTGCATGGGTAACCGACCATGTTGGAGCAGACTGGATTACCGATCTTCCCAAAATCAAAAAATTAAAAGTATTTGCGGAAGATGAAAAAGCTCAGCAGGAATTCATGAATATCAAATACCAGAATAAAGTACGTCTGGCAGAATATATTTTGGAACACAACGGAATTGAAGTAGACCCTCGTTCCATCTTTGATGTTCAGGTTAAGAGATTACATGAGTACAAACGTCAGTTGTTAAATATCCTTCATGTAATGTATTTATACAACGAGATTAAAGAACATCCGGAAATGGATTTCTATCCTCGTACCTTTATCTTCGGTGCAAAGGCTGCGGCCGGATACAAAAATGCAAAACTTACCATTAAATTAATCAACTCTGTTGCAGATGTTATCAACAATGACGAATCCATCAACGGAAAGATTAAAGTTGTATTTATTGAAAACTATCGTGTATCCAATGCAGAGTGGATTTTTGCGGCAGCAGATGTATCCGAGCAGATTTCAACAGCTTCCAAAGAAGCATCCGGTACCGGTAACATGAAGTTCATGTTAAACGGCGCGCTGACATTGGGAACTATGGATGGTGCTAACGTAGAAATTGTTGAAGAGGTTGGTGAAGAAAATGCATTTATCTTTGGTCTTTCTTCCGATGAAGTAATCCGTTACGAAAACTACGGCGGATACAACCCTATGGATATCTTCAACAACGATGCCGATATTCGTAAAGTATTAATGCAGTTAATTAATGGTACATACAGTCAGGATACAGAGTTGTTCCGTGACTTATACAACTCATTATTAAATACAAAATGTACGGCAAAAGCAGATACCTATTTCATCTTAAAAGACTTCAAGTCCTATGCAGAAGCACAGAAACGTGTAGAAGCAGCTTACAGAGATGAAAAAGGCTGGGCTAAGAGCGCTATTTTAAATGTAGCATGCTGCGGTAAGTTTACTTCCGACAGAACCATTCAGGAATATGTGGATGAGATCTGGCACTTAGACAAAGTTACTTTACCGAAAAAGAAAGTATCTACAAAATAAATAATTTTGTATCAAATGCGATACCCGCCGATGAATAGCCGGCGGGTATCTATGTGTTTCAACCGGACGATTTATTACTACAATAAAATAATGTCCGTAATAAATCTGCGTTATGAAAACATAAATATTAGGAGGCATAGGAGGTTTATTCATGGTTTCATTGTTAGAAGGCGGTGCATATTTAGTCAACGGCACCGAAATCATTCCCGATAGTGCAGAAGCGTTATCTGCTGTTGCAGCTAAGACAGGAAAAAATATTACAAAAGAAGATGCTGCAAAAGGTACCATTGCATATGGTATTTTAGAAAGCCACAATACGTCCGGTAATATGGACAAGCTGAAAATTAAATTCGATAAACTGACATCACATGACATTACATTTGTCGGTATTATCCAGACAGCAAGAGCATCAGGACTGGAAAAATTCCCGATTCCCTATGTTTTGACCAACTGCCATAATTCTCTTTGCGCAGTAGGTGGTACGATTAATGAAGATGACCACATGTTTGGTCTTACCTGTGCGAAAAAATACGGTGGAATTTATGTTCCTCCTCATCAGGCAGTTATTCACCAGTTTGCAAGAGAAATGCTTGCCGGCGGCGGAAAAATGATTTTGGGTTCTGATTCGCATACCCGTTATGGGGCACTTGGTACCATGGCTATGGGTGAAGGCGGTCCCGAGCTTGTAAAACAGCTCTTAAATCAGACATATGATATCAATATGCCCGGCGTAGTTGCTGTATATCTGACAGGTGCGCCGATACCCGGTGTTGGACCTCAGGACGTTGCTCTGGCTATTATCGGTGCAGTTTTTGGCAACGGATATGTAAAAAATAAAGTCATGGAATTCGTAGGTCCCGGTGTGGCAAGTTTAACTCCCGATTTCCGTATCGGTATTGATGTTATGACGACTGAGACAACCTGCCTTTCATCTATCTGGCAGACAGACGATCAGGTCAAAGAATTCTATGAAATTCATGAAAGAGCAGAAAAATACAAAGAGTTAGCTCCTGCTAACGTAGCATATTATGATGGCGTCATTGAAATTGATCTTTCTACAATCAGACCGATGATTGCGATGCCTTTCCATCCCAGCAATACGTATACCATTGATGAAGTCAATGCGAACTTAAAAGATGTTTTACACGATGTGGAAGAACGGGCAAAAGTATCCTTAGACGGTGCTGTTCCTTATTCTTTACAGGATAAAGTTGTAAACGGCAAATTTATGGTTGATCAGGGTATCATCGCCGGTTGTGCCGGCGGCGGATTTGAAAACATCTGTGCCGCAGCCGATATCTTAAAAGGAAAATATATTGGTTCCGACGGATTTACCTTATCTGTATATCCCGCATCTATGCCGATATATATGGAATTAATCAAAAACGGTTGTGCCGCAACCATTATGGAAACAGGTGCAGTCATGAAAACAGCATTCTGCGGACCTTGCTTTGGTGCCGGAGATACACCTGCCAACAATGCTTTTTCCATCAGACATTCAACCCGTAACTTCCCTAACAGAGAAGGTTCCAAGTTACAGAATGGCCAGATTTCTTCCGTTGCATTGATGGATGCACGTTCCATTGCAGCAACTGCAGCCAATAAAGGTGTTCTTACACCCGCTACAGAATTCGATGGCGAAATCGGCAAATACAAATATCACTTTGATGCAAATATCTATAAAAACCGTGTATTTGATTCAAAGGGGGTTGCAGATCCTTCCGTAGAAATCCAGTTTGGTCCCAATATCAAAGACTGGCCAGCTATGGTTGCCCTGACAGATAATCTGGTTTTAAAAGTTGTATCCGAAATACATGATCCGGTCACAACAACCGATGAATTAATTCCTTCCGGTGAAACAAGTTCTTACCGCTCTAATCCGTTAGGACTTGCTGAGTTTGCGCTTTCCCGTAAGGATCCTGCATATGTAGGACGCGCAAAAGAAGTGCAGAAAGCAGAAAAAGCCAGAGAAGCGCTGATTGCCGGAACAAGCGATGTACATCCTTGTGAAGAATTGCCGGAAATCAAGCCGGTTATGAATAAAATCAAAGAGATGTTCCCGGATTTGACACACGAGAGTTTTGGTATCGGTTCAACCATCTTTGCGGTAAAGCCCGGTGACGGTTCTGCCAGAGAACAGGCAGCAAGCTGCCAGAAAGTACTCGGTGGTTGGGCAAATATTGCAAATGAATATGCTACCAAGAGATATCGCAGCAATTTGATTAACTGGGGTATGCTTCCTTTCATCATTGATGAAGGTGAACTTCCTTTCAAAAATCTGGATTACATTTTTGTTCCCAACATCAGACAGGCTGTCATTGATAAAAAGACAGAAATTCCTGCTTATGTTGTAAAAGAAGACGGACTGAAAGAATTCACCTTAAAACTTGGTGAATTGACAGATGAAGAACGTGAAATCATCTTGAAGGGATGCCTGATTAATTACAATAGAGTATCGTAAAACATTTACTTTTTATTCTTAAGAAGTGCGGCATAGTTAGGTGTTTACCGAACTATGCCGTTAATATTTTTTGAAACAATTTATCCAACTGGTAGTTGAGTTGCCTATTTTATAAGGAATTCAACCAACGGTTCGTGTTCTTTTTTGTAAAAAAATCATATGCTGACATCAGAAAGAAGCCAAACGCGAACGAAAGGACGGAGAAAGAAATGGATCAAATTAAGATTGGAAAATTTATTGCGGCATGCAGAAAAGAAAAAGGATATACACAAGCTTCATTGGCCGAGGAGTTAGGTATTACCGACCGTGCTGTATCAAAATGGGAAACCGGGGATTGAGATATAATAGTGACAAGCTTAAGAAAGCCTTATAAACGGGGCG
>JBJEME010000024.1:0-9535 GCA_051879515.1 Lachnospira sp.
GTTGTCAGTAGCAGAATTCTGGCATTGCTATCCTTAGACAGAATTGTGGCAGCAGCCTCTAATCCGGTCATGGAATCCATTCGTATATCCATAAGCAGCACGTCAGGAGCATATTTTTCATAAAGCTCAATTGCATCATGTCCGTTTTTTCCAATTGCAAGAACAGAAATAGTCCCTGAAGCTTCTATAATTGTCTTTAAAGAAAGTGAAACCAGCTGGTCATCATCTACTATAACTATATTCATCTTAATTCTCCTCTGTGTTCATCTTTTTCTTTTTTTTCGCCTGGGCAGCTTTCAAAATTTCTGCAAGATTATCGCCGTTTAGAACATCCGGATAATCTTCTCGGAATTCAACTAATACATCTTTATTCTCCTGTTCAAGTTCTCTGCATTGTTTGTAAAAAGCATGCAAATCTTCTTTGTTAAAGACAGCCTCGATAAAAATTCTGGAATCTTCCGGTATTTGGTTATAAGAATCGTATAAATCGATTATAGCCTTTTGAATTTTTGCAAATGATAATGGTTTATTTCGTTCTTCCTGCTCAATCAGCACACCCACAATATCAGATAAATCGTTTTTATATTGGCGCCCTGCCATAAGCTTCATTGCTACAAGATATTCATCTGATACTGTTCTAATCTGTAAAATATTTGCATAAGTCTTATAATACTTTGAATATTCCACCAATCTTGGCGTATATGAATTTGTATTAATAAAGTCTGTGTTTAACCATCCAACCGGAAGACCAAGTCTGTCTCCTACTGTATTGATTGCATCCTTCATTGCTCCGGAGGACTTTATGATTGCATCCATGTCATAGGTCATTTCTCTAAAGCCATAATTAATAAGAATTGATGCCCCACCAATCAGAATAATCTCCGCCGGCATTCTGGTACCATTCTTTTTACGAAACTCTTTTGCCAGTTCTTTTAGATAACTATCCAGATTTTCTTTTGTAAAAGGCTTATCAGCAGACATTTCGCACCTCGCTTTCTACGATATTAAATTGTAGAAATTCAGGTATTGCGTTCGCAAGTGCGTTTTCTTTTATACTTTCATCTCCAGTTGCAGCATATGACACAACTACACTCGCAGGGAAATATGGTTTTTCAAGTTTCTGGGAACGAATATCATTATAATTTGTGCAAATAGGCAAACTGTTTATTCTTGATAAATAGTCAACCATTGCTAACAGATATAATGCTTCTCTATACCATCTACGATTATAAAGCCTCCGTATTTCATCCGTCTCAAGCGTTTCGATAATAAAGTCTATATCACCCTTGTCCTTCACATGATGGCAGGTATTGCTCTTAAATGTCTCAAATGAACATCTGTAATCTGCCCCGTCTGCACTATTGTTCTCCAAGATTGAATCAACAGTCACTCCAAGAACCTTAGCAATTTTATATAAAGTACCAGCTGCACACTTATCAAGGTCTGTTTTGCCACTACAAATATCTGTGATAGTCGTCATTGCGACTCCGCTTTCTTTACTTAAGCGATATCTCGACATATTTTCTTTTTCAAGTAAATCATTTACAATCATCAGCTTTCCCTCCTATCTTTTATATAGTATATCGGCCAACCGAACTAGCGTCAATAATATAATATAATATGTCTAATCCTGCTTCATAACCGTAATCATTATTTTAAATCCATTTGTTGTGTCAAATTTGACAGTGCCGCCAATGCTTTGCACTCTGTCTGCAATATTTTTTATGCCGATTCCGGAGGATTCATTTTTTATCATATTTTCAATATTTCCGTTAAAGGTTGTACCGTTGTCGGAAATATTTAATTTATAAAATCCGGGATGCTCTTCAATTGATATTTTTATTTCGCTTGCATTGCTGTGTCTGGAAGTATTATTTACCGCTTCTTTTACGATTGCAATGAAGGTGTATTTTATATTTTTGGGGACAATTGAACCGCAATCATAGTACAGTGTGCAGGAAAGAGAACTGTCACCATTACAGTTATTAATCTCATCCACTATCTTTTCGATGGAGGATTTCATGTCCACAGATTCATCATATAAATCATGCACACTGTTTCGCATGCTCGTCATTGCCGTGTTAAGTGTTTCGTGAAGGGCATCCAGGTGTGCGGAAAGAGTACTGTCCTTATTGATTACCTTAATTGAGCCAACCTGCAGAATAGAGCGGGTCAGCATGTGACCTACATTGTCATGGATATCTCTTGCAATGCGGTTTCTCTCCTGAAGAGTCGCGTTATAAATGTTTGCATTCTGATTATCAATAAGCTGCCTTGTGTTTTCATGAATGAGAAGCTCCTTCTCTTTGGCAATATCCTGCATCTGAAAAAGAGTATTTTGCAGAGAACTTACCTTTCTGTTAAGGAAAGCAATGAACACGGACATGCCACACAGTACCGCAATTAGTAAAATTTTAAAGGGAGATTGAAAAGATGCAGCAAGTAAGGTTGCGCCCGCAATAATGAGCGATGGATACAGCTTATAATAAAACATCTCATAAATTATTTCGGGAAGAAAAATGATAAAGCTTCCGTATACAAGACCGGTTAAGGAAAATGTGCTTAATATTATGTTGGCAGCAGCACGTTTCCTACCCGGTTCTTTTTTATCGAGAACAATAGGAATCAGGCCGCTTATAATGACTGACAAAAGCATTGCTGTTATAAATGCAGTATCTATCGGGATTATATCATTATTGCTGCTTTCACCGGTAAAGACAGCCAGCAAAATGCAGGTAAACAGTATTAGTATTTTGCTGATGATGTAGTTCACTTTTGTATTCCCCCTAGGATTATTGAAAGTTAATTGTACCGGATAAGTATAACATGATTTTATACATACGGTATACAAAAAATAAATGACATTTGTCATGTTAAAACAAAAAATATTGTGATTACAGTCACTACATTTTTGGGAAAGGCGGCGGTATTATAATCACATGGCAGATGTCGTTGCATATCTGATATGTACGAAACAGCTGATAATAAGATTTATAATGGGAGAAAAAACATGAGTGATGCACAGGTGAATGCAATTGAAGTAAATGGAATAGTTAAAAGGTACAAGGATGTTCTTGCTCTTGATCATTTTAATCTTGAGGTTAAGGAGGGAGAGATTTTTGGACTTTTAGGACCTAACGGCTCGGGTAAGACGACGACTATAAACTGTATTTTGTCTTTACTTTCTTATGACAAGGGAGAAATAAAGGTGTTTGGCGAGAAAATGATGCCAAACAGCTATAATTTAAAAAAGGATATCGGTGTTGTAATGCAGAATGTTGCAGTATTTGATGAGCTTACAGTTTATGAGAATATCGACTATTTCTGTGGATTGTACATAAAAGATAAGGAACTAAGAAAGCAGTATGTTGAGGAGGCAATAGAGTTTGTTGATATTGCTGATTACAGGAAGTTTCTTCCAAAGAAGCTTTCCGGCGGACTTCTTAGAAGACTTAACATTGCCTGCGGAATCGCCCACAAGCCAAAGCTGATTTTCTTTGACGAGCCGACAGTTGCAGTTGACCCACAGAGCAGAAACAAGATTCTTGAAGGAATTAAAAAGCTTAATGAAAATGGAGCAACAATAGTATATACCTCGCATTATATGGAGGAGGTTGAGCAGATCTGCACAAGAATTCTTATCATGGATAAGGGAAAAAATGTTGCCATCGGAACAAAAGAAGAGTTAAAGAGAATGATAAAGAATACTGAGACAATCACTGTTGAGGTGGCAGACCTTTATGAGAAAGACACAAAGGAACTTGGAAATCTGGCCCATGTATATAATGTGGAATACACTGATAATCAGTTGAAGCTGTATTTCTCGGGTGGAACACATAATCTTATCCGTGTTATGGATTACTTTAAGGAAAATGAAATTCCATTCGGAAGAGTTTATACAGAGCTTCCGACACTTAACGATGTGTTCCTTGAGATAACAGGAAAAGAACTCAGAGATTAATAAGGAAAGATGAAGGAGAAGCAGATGTTTTTTCATAATTTGAAATATACAGGATTGTCAGTGCTAAGAGTCAAGGTTTCCATTTTCTGGACACTGATTTTCCCAATAGCATTAGCAACATTTATGTATGCTGCATTTGGAAAGCTTTATGAGAAGGATGAGATTTTTAAAGATATTCCGGTGGCAGTGGTGAGAGAAGGTGATGATCAGATTCTCATGGAGGTGCTTGAAGGGCTGGATGGAGATGATGAGGATTCACTTTTGGATGTGAAGGTATTAAAGGAGTCTGAAGCGAAGGATGCCCTTGAAAATCAGGAGGTTATCGGTATTATTTATACAAAAGACGCCTCACTTGTGGTAAATGAAAGCTCTAATCAGGCGAGTATTCTGGAGAGTATATTAAAGCAGTATAAGCAGAGAAGCTATGTAATTCAGGACATCGCACAGAATCACCCTGAAAAGCTTGCTGAGGTTTTATCCGGCATGGAAAATGAGGTGGACTATTTTGAAGAGAGCTCAACAAGTAACGGAGTTCAGAATGAATTTTATAATTATTTCTATGCAATATTTGCTATGAGCTGTATGTTTGTTGCATTTTCATCAGTGGCTTCAACCTGTAATCTTCAGGCAAATACAAGCAGCCTGGGTATGAGGAAAAATCTTGCTCCGCACAGTAAGATACTGTTTATTGTATCAGAATACATAGTACTTTTAGTTATACATTTTATAGTAGAGCTTATCACCTTGGGATATATGACTTTACTGGGAATAGATTTTGGAGATAAATATCCGGCAATTATTCTTACATTACTTTTAGGTTGTATGATAGGTCTTTCAATGGGCGTTATTATCGGAGCATTGCCAAAGATTGGTTTTGCAGCAAAGATTGGTATTGCAAGTGGCGTAGGAATGCTCTTCTCAGTTATGGCAGATTTATGTGTGTCTGGTATAAAAGATTTGGTTGCACATAATATACCAATTCTAAATAAGATTAACCCTGCTGTGCTCATTTCGGATTGCTTCTATTTATTAAATGTATATGACAACTTTGACAGATATTACGAGAATATTACAATTCTATTGATTGAATCGGCAGTGCTTATTGTAGTGGGATTCTTGATGATAAGGAGAGAAAAATATGCAAGTGTTTAACGCATTTTTAAGAGTATTGAATAAGCATAAGGGACAGATGATAATGTACCTTTGCATATTTACCGGAATTTTATCAGCATTTTGTTTTTCACAAGTTTCTGGTGATACTTCCTATACCAGCAAAAAGGTTAAGTTCGCAGTGTTTGACTATGACAAGAGCACCCAGAGTGAGGCTTTGATTGACTATCTTTCAGATAGTCAGAAGCTTGTAACAATAAAGGCTGATGAGAAAGAGGTCATTCAGGATGAGCTGTTTGCGAGAAATGTAGCCTGTGTATTGAGAATAAAGGAAGGTTATGGTGAGTCAGTTATCAAGGGAAGTCATGACAAGCTTGAGGTTGTCACAATTCCTGACACATTGGCATCAATGAATTTTGAAAGCTCAATAAATGAGTATGAAAGCACATTTTCTTCATATATATCGGCCGGATATAGCGTAGATGATGCTGTAAAAAGCACATTTAAGGCACTGAATGAGGAGGTTGATGTCACTACACCTGAGGGCGGTGAAACATCGGGACTTAGCCGTTCCGGACAGTTTTTTGTCTATCTTGGATATGTTCTTATAGTAATGTGTATAGTGGGTGTGACACCGGTTTTACAGGTGTTTATGAAAAAGGAGCTTAAGAACAGAATTCAGTGTTCATCATATAATTACCTTATGTTTAACAAGGAACTGTTACTCGGTGTCATAAGTACAGGTGGAATAATCAGTCTGGTGATTCTTTTCATTTACATCGTAATGCCTACCGGAAATCTGTTCACTGTAAGAGGCGGATTATTTGTAATAAATATGCTGTGTTATATGCTGGTGTCATTATCTTTGTCATTTATGATAAGTAAAGCGACCAGCAATGATGAAATTATCAATATGGTTGCAAATATTGTGTCGCTTGGAATGGCATTCCTAAGTGGTGTGTTTGTTCCAATGGAGCTGTTAAGTGACAGTGTTATAAGAATAGCACATTTTCTACCTACATACTGGTATGCATCAGGTGTATATTCAATTGATAAATACTCAGGAGGAAACATTAACGAGATAGCAATGAGCTTTGGGGTACAGCTTTTGTTTGCTGCCGCCATTGCTGTTGTAGCGCTGGTTCTGGATAGGAAGTTGAAGCCGGCGGTTGAGAACTAAATTATATACAGGGAAGAGAGCGGGGTACAGAGAAACTAAAAAGTGTTATCTGTACCCCGTGTTGCGTAAAAATATGTAACTATAAATAATACTAATAAAACTATGGATAATATAATAAATATAGGGTAAAATGCAAGTATGTGTTTAAACTAAGAAAAGAGGTTTTGAATGGTGGAAAGATTTGATGTGGCAGTAGTGGGAACCGGTCCTGCAGGGATTTCAGCTGCCATTACACTTAAAATCAGAAACAAAAATATACTGTTTATTGGAAATAAAAGTCTTAGCGACAAGCTGTGGAAGGCTCACGAGATAAACAATTATCCGGGTATTCCTAATGTGTCAGGAGAAGAGCTGGAGAAACGCTTTGAGGAGCATCTTAAGCAGCTGGGGATTGAGATAACAGAGGATAAGATAACCGCCATTTATTCCATGGGGGATTATTATAGTCTTCTATCTAAGAATAATGTGACTTATGAGGCAAGCACAGTCATTCTTGCGACAGGAATAAAATTTGGAAAGCCATATCAGGGTGAAGAAGAATTTCTTGGAAAAGGAGTAAGCTATTGCGCTACATGTGATGCTCCGTTATACCGCGGCAAAAAGGTAGTTGTTATCGGAGAAACCCCAAAGGAAGAGTCAGAAGCTAAATACATGAGCGAATTGTGTGAGAAAGTAACATATATTCCAATTTACAAGGGTGATGTGGATGGTGATATGCTTGAAACTGACAATATAGAAGTGTTACGTGATTCACCTGTGTCCATTGAGGGAGGAATGAAGGCAGATAAGCTGGTATTAAAGTCATGTGAGGTAGAAGCAGACGGAATATTTATATTAAGGGATTCGGTGGCGCCTGGACAGCTGGTGCCGGGACTTGTGATGGATGGAAATCATGTGGCTGTAAATAGACAAATGGAAACTAATTTGCCTGGCCTATTTGCATGTGGAGATATAACAGGAACACCATATCAGTATATTAAAGCCGCAGGTGAAGGAAATGTAGCGGCTTTGTCGGCTGTAAATTATCTAAATAACAGATAAACAACAGTTAAAAATAATTTACAAAAATGTCAAAATACTTTAAAATTTACGGTATCACAAGTGCATTCACAGATGAGATTTTAAATTTATAAATATTTTTTTGGGAGGATTATATGGTTAAGAAGATTGGAAGTAATGAATTTGCACAGGAGGTGGCAGAAGGCGTATCTGTAGTTGATTTCAGTGCAGAGTGGTGCGGCCCATGCAAGATGTTAGCTCCTGTTTTGGAGGAGATTTCTGCGGAATATGAAGGCAGAATAAAGTTTTTCAATGTAGATGTGGACGAGAATGGAAGCCTTGCACAAAAGTATGGCATTATGAATATTCCTGCAATTGTTGTTCTCAAGGACGGAGTTAAGCAGGACATGCATGTGGGCTTTGTTCCTAAGCCTGTTCTTAATGAGTTTTTGGATAAGCAGATTTAATCAGTTTGGGGCAAAATGTCTTTTGTCCCAAACATTATAATAAAAATGATACGTACTAATGTGGGCAGGATGAATTAGAAATACTACGCAGAGTGACTCATCTTACTGCCCGGGAATGGGGTAAAATGAAAATCGGGTTTGATAATGAAAAATATTTGAAAATGCAGTCTGAGCATATCAGGGAGAGAATAGCAAAGTTTGATAACAAGCTTTATCTTGAATTTGGAGGAAAGCTGTTTGATGATTACCATGCATCAAGAGTTCTTCCGGGATTTAAGCCGGATTCAAAGCTTCAGATGCTGCTACAGTTAAAGGACCAGGCTGAGATAGTAATTGCCGTAAGTGCAGAAGATATCGAGAGCGGAAAGATTCGTGGAGATTATGGTATTACCTATGATTTAGATACTTTAAGATTAATAGATGCATTTAAGAGCGTTGGTCTTTATGTGGGCAGTGTGTGCCTTACAAAGTATGCAGGACAGCCACAGGCAGAAAAATTCGAGAGAAAGCTTGCAGAAATGGGAATTGACTCTTACAGGCATTTTCGTATCCCGGGATATCCTAATGATGTTGCCAGAATTGTCAGCGATGAGGGCTATGGAAAAAATGAGTATATTGAGACGACAAGACCATTGGTAATTATCACAGCTCCCGGTCCCGGAAGCGGAAAGATGGCTACCTGTCTTTCACAGCTCTACCATGAATACAAGAGAGGCGTGAAGGCTGGATATGCAAAGTTTGAGACCTTCCCAATATGGAACATTCCGTTAAAGCATCCGGTCAACCTTGCATATGAGGCTGCAACTGCAGATTTGAATGATCTTAACATGATTGATCCATTCCATTTGGAGGCGTATGGTGTTACAACGGTTAATTACAACAGAGATGTGGAGATTTTCCCTGTATTGAAGACGACCTTCGAGATGATTTCAGGTGAAAGCATGTACAAATCTCCTACAGATATGGGTGTAAATATGGCAGGAAACTGCATTATAGATGATGCAGTCTGCTGTGAGGCGGCAAGACAGGAAATATTGAGAAGATATTATAAGGCTCTCTGTCAGAAGAGAATTCACGGTGAGACAAAGGATGATATGTACAAGCTGGAGCTTCTTATCAATCAGGCAGGCACTTCAACGGATGACCGCAAGGTAGTGAAGGCTGCCTTGGACAGGGAAGAGGAGACAGGCCATCCTGCAATGGCAATAGAGCTTTCAGATGGAAGAGTTATCACAGGAAAAACAGGAGACCTTTTAGGAGCAGCCTCTGCGATGCTTCTTAATGCATTAAAGGCGCTTGCGGGTGTTGATAAGGAAACTGACCTTGTTGCAGCACAGGCGATTGCGCCTATCCAGACTTTAAAGACAGAGTATCTTGGAAGTGTCAATCCAAGACTTCACACAGATGAAATACTAATTGCACTTTCAACCTCGGCATCGATGGATGAGCTTGCGGCGACTGCAATAAAGCATCTTCCAGACCTTAAGGGCTGTGATGCACATTCTTCGGTAATACTTTCTTCGGTTGACAGCGATTTGCTTCGAAAGCTTGGAATACAGCTGACCTGTGAACCAAAGTATGAGGAAGAAGACAGATTGTATCATAAAAAGTAAAAGCGTACCGAAGAAAATGGAGATTTATTAAATGCTTTATATTAAGTTACAGGCAGGATGTTTACTGATTTCTTTATATTTTATAATCACTTATGTCAAAGAGACTCTTGATAAGAAAATGACTTGCAACAGAATTTTCGATGCGCTTTTATTAGTTGCTCCATGGGCAATAGTATTTGATGGCGCAACGGCATGGACAGTAAAT
>JBJEME010000024.1:9635-23386 GCA_051879515.1 Lachnospira sp.
GCAAGAATTATGGCAATTGCAGATGTATTCGATGCGGTTTCTGCAAAGAGATGTTACAGGGATGCCATGCCTGTTGAAAAATGCTTTAAGATAATAGAAGAAGGTGCCGGAACTGATTTTGATCCAAAGCTTGTAAAGATATTTCTGGACTCGAAACAGGAGGTCCTTAAGGTTAAAGAGCATTTGTCTGAATAATATTACATAAAATGAGCCTGTACGGTGTGGTGTCTGTGATGGTTTGACACACCGGTACAGGCTCTTTTTACATGGTATTATAATTATTGTTTCCGGCATTTACTGCATTATTTATAATCATCTGTTCTTTAGGTGAAAGACCAAATATATCAAATATTTCCCTGTCTAATTCTTCATAGATTGTCATGGCAGCATCAGATGACAGTCCGCCAATCAGAGATTCTGCCGAATGGATAAGTCTGTCCTGTAACGTCTTGTCAGCCAAAGGGATTGGAATACTCTCGATGTGGCTTTTAAGCACCTTTATGGAATTATATTCTTTTAAAAAGACAAACTGTGCAACGCTGGAGTTTAATATGGCAAGGATATATTTCATATCAAGGTCTGCAATCCGGGGTATGAGAATATTACAGCTGTTTAGGGATAAAGTCTGTTTGTTGTCATATGCAAATACCAGTCTGTTACAAATAAATCTATATAGTAATTTTTCAGGCGCTCTGTACATTTGTTCAGGAGCTGTCTGCTGAAACAGTTCAGGTATGTAGGTAATGTAGTTATCAGCAGGTTTAATGCGGTATTTGAAAATATCGGACCCCTTAAGTACCGGTTCATTATTCTGTGTCTTTCTGTCAGTTATAAATGTTTTGTTGCTGCCGGTCACAATTCCCATGGCAAAATCGGCATTATTCATAAGATAAACATTGTCCGGCCTGTTTTTTATTTTCTCCAGGAGCCGGTATTCAGCATCTGATGTTAAAAAATTAAAGCCGGAAGGACTGATTTTTCTTTCAGTTTCAATTTCATAGCGTTTACCGGCGTAATTTACAATCATTCCACGGGTTGAAAATGCAGTATCTGTGCGGACAAGATGAAGTATTATGCTTGGGCACTGTACATTGTTAAATATATCTCCCAGATATTCAAGGTATTGAATGCAGGTGCTTTTAAGCATTATTTCCCTGATTGGAGTGTGGGCTTTCACATTTAATATCGCCTCCGGCAGAACAAATGCAATACTTCCGCCTGGTGCAAGCAGTAAAAGACTCTTTTCAATAAAAATGTCGTAGGATTCTATTTTTTCTCCTGAAAATGCGGTGTAAGTATTCTTTAGTACTTCTTTTTCTTCTTTCGTGAAGTTATAACCCCATGGCGGATTTCCGATTATAAAATTAAAATCCGTTTTCACATATTCAGTAAGATAATTAAGGCATGAAATGTGATTTTGTATGTCACTTACGGAGGCATCAGGGAATCTGAGAGCCATATTGATGCGGGCTATTCTTACGGCTGTTAAATCTGAATCATTGCCATATATATTTTCAAAGGCGGTATCTGTGGGCAACTGCAATAAGAAATTGCCTGTACCGCAGCAGGGGTCAAGAATCCTGTCATATTTACAAATATTCAACTGTGAAATCAGCTTTTTTACAACAAATGTGGGAGTGTAGTACGAACCGGTTGCCTTACGCTTTCCCAGATTACTGCATGAAATGTAAATAAGTCCTAATATGTCATTTTCAGGCTCCCAGGTATAATTAAAACTAAAAAGAGCAGGGTGTTTATTTACAAATTGCAGAGCCATTGCCTTATCTTCTATCAAATCATCAATCAGGCTGTCGTATCCCCACAGTGAAATGCTGCCATTAAGGTACTGAGAAAGCAGTGAATCATAGGAAGAAGGTGTCATATGAAGCCTGCCTGTGAATAAATGCAGGGCACAGTCGGCAACCAGAAAATGAATTGATTCGGGCGTAAGTATTATTTGTTCTTTTTCTATTATTGTGAGCAGCCTGGTCACAAGGGGAGTATTTCTGCTGTCAGAAGCAACATAAGAATTATAAAGTTCATTTCCGGTAATATATTTTTTGTTTCTACGGCTTTTTAGAGAAGTGTTTCTCCCGGATTTAATCGCTTCCTGTATTTCGCAAAGATATGAAGCTTTAAAATATGGAGTTTTGTTCTTGGTGTACTGTGGCGTGATTTTCCCGAGCTTTATCCAGTTGTGTCCTGTAGCTACAGATATGGATAATTCGTTACAAAAATCTGTTAAGGATATAAGAAAGTCAACTCCGTTATCAATCATCTTTGCAGCCTCCGCACTGTTAATAATGTAGTTATTATATTTGTTAATTGAAATAAAAACAATATTAAATACAGTATGTTTGGTGGAAGTCATTTGCTCATGGCTATAAATTATTCTTATAATTGGCAATAAAATATAAACATTATCCAAGAGGTGGGTAATGTGGTAGCATGACATCAATGAAACTTACTAAAACAGTAGGAGATAAGGAAAATATATTTGCGAGGTAAGTGGTATGGAGTTAAACATTGACACAAAGTGTATTTACGGAAATAAAGAGAAGGTCACCGGTGACACGACAGGAGCAATCAGCTTCCCAATTTATCAGACTGCCACGTATGCCCATCCGGAGGTGGGACAAAGTACAGGCTTTGACTATACGAGGTTGCAGAATCCCACAAGGCAGCAGTTGGAAAATGTAGTTGCCTCATTGGAAAATGGTATTGATGCACTGGCGTTTTCAAGCGGAATGGCTGCGATTACAGCGATGATGGAATTATTTAAACCGGGAGATCATCTGATAGCGGATGCAGATTTATATGGAGGAAGCATTCGTCTATTTGACAATATAAGCAAGAAAAATGGTATTGAATTTTCCAATATTAATTGCAGTGAAGAAGATGTTGAGAGCTTTGTGAAAGATAACACAAGGGCAATATATATCGAAACTCCTACTAATCCTATGATGAATGTTGTGGATATCAGAAAGATGGCAGACATTGCCAAGCGTCATAATCTTCTGCTTATTGTAGATAACACATTTTTGTCTCCATATTTTCAAAATCCGCTTAATCTGGGGGCAGATATTGTCATTCACAGCGGTACGAAATTTCTGGGAGGTCACAATGACACGTTGGCTGGATTTGTGGTGACAAACAAAGAAGAGATATCGGAAAAGTTGAGATTTATAATTAAGACTGTTGGTTCCGGTCTTGCTCCTATGGACAGCTGGCTGATACTTAGAGGAATAAAGACACTTGCGGTAAGAATGGAAAGGGCTCAGGAGAACGCAAAGGCTGTTGTAGAATTTCTGTTAAATGAGCCTAAGGTAAAAAAAGTGTACTATCCGGGAATTCCGGGTACGAAAGAGTATGAAGTCTGTAAGAGCCAGGCAAGAGGCTTTGGTTCAATGCTGACATTTGAATTGGAGAGCCCTGAGTTAGCCAGACATATTTTAAAATATACAAAGCTTATACCATTTGCAGAAAGTCTGGGTGGCGTGGAAACTCTTCTCACATATCCGTACACCCAGACACATGCAGATGTTCCTGAAGAAATAAGAATAAAAAATGGAATAACACAGAGCGTGCTCCGTATGTCAACAGGGATTGAGGCTAAAGAAGATTTGATTGCAGATCTCAAAAATGCAATTGATTCCTATGACGGGTACAAGGCACAGTACATTTAATTGTCAATGAGTAAGACATGTGCCGTGGATTACGGTTTGACCGGATGTTTAACAGATACATAGTAAATGAGGTGTGGTTTATATGGCAGAGAAAAATTTAGATTTTGATAAAGTGATTAATAGAAAAGGCACCGATTGTCTGAAATATGACTTTGCAGTCCGAAGAGGAATGCCTGAGGATGTCCTTCCGTTATGGGTTGCAGACATGGATTTTAAAACCTCATCCTATGTTGAGGAGGCAGTTATAGAGCGCGCCAAACATGCAATCTTCGGATACAGCGAGGTGGGAGATGAGTATTTCAGTGCTGTATCAGGATGGATGAAAAGACGCCACAACTGGGAGATAAAACCTGAGTGGCTGATTAAAACTCCGGGTGTTGTATTTGCCCTTGCCATGGCAGTTAAAGCTTATACCAATCCGGGGGATTCAGTTCTCATTCAGCAGCCTGTTTATTATCCATTTTCTGAAGTTATTGAGGATAATGGTCGTGTTGTTGTCAGCAGCGATTTATATCTTGGGGAGGATAACCGTTATCACATAGATTTTGAGGATTTTGAAAAAAAGATAGAGGAAAACAGGATAGGTCTGTTTTTGATGTGCAACCCGCACAATCCATCTGGAAGGGTATTTACAAAGGAGGAGCTCACCAGACTGGGAGACATATGCTTAAAGAGAAATGTTATTGTGGTAAGTGATGAAATCCACAATGATTTTGTGTTTAAGGGAGAACATAATGTGTTTGCTTCCGTAAGAAAGGAATATGAGGATATATGTATTGTGTGTACATCTGCCAGTAAAACATTTAATCTTGCAAGCATGCTTATCTCCAATATATTTATTCCTAACCAGAAATTGAGAAGATTATTCAGACATGAGGTGGATGCTGCAGGAATCAGCCAGCTGTCTGTTCTTGGCCTTGTGGCAACACAGACAGCATATGATAAGGGTGATGAGTGGTATGACAAAATGTTGTCATATGTTAAGGGAAATATTGAATTTGTAAAGGAATATGTCAAAGAAAATTTGCCGGGAGTAAATGTAATAGATGGCGAAGGAACTTATCTTGTCTGGCTGGATTTCAAGGGGACAGGTCTTTTGCAGAAGGAGTTAGACAGAAGAATAATTTATGAAGCAAAGCTGTGGCTGGACAGCGGAAAGATTTTTGGAAAAACAGGTGAGGGATTTCAAAGAATTAATGTGGCAGCGCCAAGGTCTGTTATTAAGGAATGCCTGGAGCGGATTAGAAAAGTACTTTATTAAACGGATTTTGACAGTATCATACATGCAGACTATAATTAAATGAGCCAATGGACAAATGGGCACAAATGGGGTCAAATAGTCCATAACTATTATATGGGATGTATGAAATTATGAAATCAGATAAGACGTTGCGGGATAGAGATATCAGGGAGCCGCTGTTTGACTTTCTGGAGGAAAGCTTTGGAAAGATAAGAATAATTGAAGAAAAAAGCATGGGTAAATCACGTGCGGATGTAGTCATGGTTACGCCGGATGAGCTTTACGGAATAGAGATTAAAAGTGATGCTGATACATACACAAGGCTTTCAAGTCAGGTAAAGGATTATGATAAATACTATGATTATAACTTTGTGGCGGTGGGCACTACTCATGCATTGCATATAAGGGAACATGTGCCGGAATACTGGGGTGTTATTACAGTTGAACTGGTGGATGATGAATTTGATTTTTATATATTAAGACAGCCAAAGCATAATCCAAAGGTCACATGGAAGAAAAAGCTGGAGATTATGTGGAGGCCGGAGCTGGCTAAGCTTCAGGAATTGCACCAGATGCCAAAGTATAAGGATAAGAGCAAATACTTTGTGGTGGAAAAGATGGCGGAACGCCTGGAATCCGGGAAAATCGATGAAGCTGTGTTTAAGAAACAGGTAAGTAATATTCTCTTTGAGAGAGACTACAATACTGTAGCAGAGGAGCTTGAACAATATCGTAAGGGTGAGATTGCCAAAAAGCTGGAGACTGAGAAAGATCCTGCTAAACAAATCGAGCTTCTGACACAGCAGGTCAGTGCAAAAAATAGACTAAAGCGGAAATTCAAGCGCAAAACACATTGACAAATATCTATGTATATGTTAATCTACACATAGATAATAATCTATGTAAGGAGAAAGAAATGACAAGACAAGAGGTTGCCAATATCTGTAAGGCGATGTCAGATTCAAACAGACTTAGTATCATAGAAATGCTTACACAGTCAGAAAAGTGCGGATGTAATATTTTGGAGGAACTTCAGATAACACAGCCGACATTATCCCATCATATGAAGGTACTTTCGGATTGTGGTCTGGTAAGCTCCCATAAAGATGGAAAATGGCATTATTATTCTATTAACTGCGAAAAGTTCAAAGAATACAAGGATTATATTGCATCAATTACATGTTGCGGTAATGTCACAAAAGACAATACATCAGAAGGCTGTTGTGAAACAAATACAGAGAGCAGAGGCAGATGTTGTTCTCGGACGAATAGGAAAGGATGAATATTATGAGGAATATAAAGGTGTTGGGTGGAGGCTGTAGCAAGTGCGAGACCCTTCTTTTTAATGCAAAGGAAGCTGCTGCAAATGCAGGAATAGAAGCTGAGGTGGAGTATATTACAGATTTCGCTGTGATTGGAAGTTATGGAATCATGAGCACTCCGGCGCTTATCATAGATGAAAGAATAGTTTCTATGGGCAAGGTACTAAAAAGCAGTGATATTGAAAAATTCTTAAAGTAATTGAGCAGGTATATGTATGTTTAATTTTATTCAAGACCAGATACTAGGCATGAAATGGCTCAGTGTTTTAATTGGAAAATTCTTAGAATTGCTCGGGCTGGATGTGACAGGACAATTAGGTGGGACCATTCAATTCTTTATCTATGATGTGGTAAAGATAGTGGTTTTGCTGTGTAGCCTGATATTTATAATAAGTTTTATTCAAAGCTTCTTTCCGCCGGAAAGGACAAAAAAGATACTTGGCAGATTTCATGGAATATGGGCAAATATTATGGCGGCACTTCTTGGAACAGTAACTCCATTTTGCTCATGCTCATCAATTCCGCTTTTTATGGGGTTTACAAGTGCCGGACTTCCACTTGGAGTAACATTTTCTTTTCTTATTTCTTCACCAATGGTAGACCTTGGCTCATTAGTACTTTTAATGAGTATATTTGGAGCTAAAGTAGCATTTGTCTATGTTGCCCTCGGACTTGTGATAGCAGTGGCAGGTGGAACATTAATTGAAAAAATGCGACTTGATAATCAGGTGGAGGAATTTATCAGGAATGCAAAAGCTATTGATGTGCCACAGGAGGCACCCGGGGTAAAAGACCGGATGAAATACGCTGCAAATCAGGTGGCACAGACATTTAAGAAGGTGTTTCCATATATTCTTGTGGGCGTAGGTATTGGAGCATTTATTCACAACTGGATTCCGCAAGAATTAATTGTGAGTTTTCTTGGTAACGGAAATCCTTTTGGTGTCATTATTGCAACACTGGCAGGTGTGCCTATGTATGCAGATATATTTGGATGCATTCCCATTGCGGAAGCATTATTGGCAAAAGGGGCAAGACTTGGAGTAGTTCTTTCATTTATGATGGGAGTAACAACACTTAGCCTGCCATCTGTGATTATGCTTAAAAAAGCAATTAAACCTAAGCTGTTAGGTATATTTATAGCCATCTGCACGGGTGGAATCATAATTGTTGGATACGTATTCAATGCCGTACAGGGGTTGATTATTTAGATGGATGATAAAAATGGTAATTATAACAAACCAGGGAGGTAGTATTTGTAAATGGGAAAGATAAAAGTGGCATTTATCTGTGTCCATAATTCCTGCAGAAGTCAGATTGCGGAAGCACTCGGCAAACATCTGGCAGGTGATGTATTCGAGAGCTATTCAGCAGGAACAGAAACAAAACCCCATATCAATCAGGATGCTGTCAGGCTTATGAAGGAAATGTATGGTATCGATATGGAGGAAAATGGTCAGCACAGCAAGCTTATTTCGGAAATCCCGGAGGTGGATATGGCAATATCCATGGGGTGTAATGTAGGCTGTCCATCTATCGGGAGAAACTTTGATGATAACTGGGGGCTCGAAGATCCAACAGGACAATCGGATGATGAGTTTAAGAAGGTTATAAAAGAGATAGAGAAGCGGATAATTGAATTAAAGAAGCTAATTTCCGGGCGATGTTACTAGATTATAAATGAACATATTTTGACTGTTTCTGTGGATTTTTCTCATAAAAAAACATATAATAGTGATATTAGTTCACAGACGGGAGGAAATATGGAAGAGGTTATGGAATATGTACCGCAGATGTATGCCACATTTTGCGCACTGATACCACCATTGGTTGCCATTATATTAGCGCTTATTACCAAGGAGGTATACAGCTCGCTTTTTGTTGGAATAGTTATTGGCGGATTCTTTTATGGAGATATTTTTTCGGACACTTTCAGTCTTGAAAGATCGATTACGCATATTTTTAATGATGGAATTGTGGGCTCCTTGTCCGACCCATATAATGTAGGAATACTGGTATTTCTGGTTATTCTCGGTATAATGGTTTGCCTGATGAACGAGGCAGGGGGCTCCGCTGCATTTGGAAAATGGGCGAGCGAGCATATTAAGACGAGGGTTGGTGCACAGCTTGCGTCAATTGTGCTTGGAATGCTTATCTTTATAGATGATTATTTTAACTGTCTCACAGTGGGAAGTGTTATGCGTCCCGTGACTGACAGTCATAAGGTGTCAAGGGCAAAGCTTGCATACTTAATCGATGCAACAGCTGCGCCAATATGTATTATTGCACCGATTTCTTCATGGGCAGCAGCCGTCACAGGCTTTGTTGAGGGCGAGGATGGATTCTCCATTTTCATCAAGGCAATACCTTATAATTATTATGCGTTGCTCACGATTGTTGCAATGGTGACGATGGTCATATTGAAGGTTGATTTCGGACCAATGAAGCTTCATGAAAAGAATGCCATGAATGGTGATTTGATGACTGTTAAGGATGCGCAGTTTGAGAAGGTGAAATATAATTTCAAAAATGCAAAGGGTAAGGTTATAGATTTAGTATTTCCTATAGCAGTGCTGATTGCAAGTTGTGTAATTGGCATGATTTACACCGGCGGTTTCTTTGGCGGTAAAGATTTTATTACTGCTTTTTCAAATAGTGATGCCTCTGTCGGCCTTATGCTTGGAAGCTTTTTTGCATTGATAATTACTGTTATATTCTATTTGTGCAGAAAGGTTATCAGCTTTAAAAAGGCGTGTGAATGTGTGCCTGAGGGCTTTAAGGCTATGGTTCCTGCAATACTTATTCTTACGTTTGCCTGGACTCTCAAGACTATGACAGACAGTCTTGGCGCAAAATATTTTGTTGCGGGTCTTGTGGATGAAATGTCAGGAAGCCTTGTAAGCACACTGCCGGCAATTATATTTGTGGTTGCGGTGTTCCTTGCATTTGCAACGGGCACATCATGGGGAACTTTCGGTATTCTTATTCCTATCGTGGTAGATACATTTCAGGAAAAGAATCCTACACTCATGATTATTTCCATTGCTGCATGTATGGCAGGAGCTGTTTGCGGCGACCATTGTTCACCTATTTCGGATACTACAATAATGGCATCTGCAGGAGCACAGTGCAATCATGTGAGTCATGTGTCAACACAGCTTCCATATGTTACTGTAGTTGCAGTTATTTCGTGCCTTTCATATATTGTGGCTGGTTTTGTGCAGGGGCCGGTTGTTCCGCTTGCACTTGGAGTTGTGGCAACTGTACTGGCATTTTACTGTATCAGATATGTCACCCAGTCAAAGTACACAGAGTAAAGATTTAACAGGTCAGTTTTATGAAAAATGTAAAAGGAAGTTTGATTTTATTTGTAGCTGCTTTAATCTGGGGCACAACCTTTGTGGCCCAGGTAAGCGGCTCTAATCATATCGGGGTGTTTACCTATAATGCCAGCAGATGCTTTGTGGGCTGCTTATTTTTATGGGTAGTGTCATCTGCAAAGGATAAAAGAAATGGCAAAAAAGAAAAGTGGCCGGTAAAGGGAGGAATAGCCTGCGGCATTATTTTGTTCCTGGCAATGTCGGCACAACAGGCAGGTATATCACTTTATCCTGAAAATGTTGCTGCTGCAGGACGTTCAGGCTTTCTTACCGCCATTTATGTGGTAATTGTCGCAGTTATTGTTTCGATAGTAGGAAGAAAGCTGCATATTCTTGTGTTGCTTTCAGTTATGGGAACTGTAAGCGGAATGTATCTGTTGTGCTTAAAGGATGGAATGTCAGGTATATACACCGGCGACATTTTTGGGCTTGCCTGTGCATTTTGCTTCGCAGGACATATTCTGGTGGTGGATAAGTACAGAAATACTGACAGTATTAAGCTTTCTTGTCTCCAGTTTCTGGTTGCGGGAATAATGTCGCTTATTATGTGCGTTACTACAGAGAAAATAGTTATTGCAGATGTTATTTCTTCGGCTGTTCCTATTTTGTATGCCGGAGTATTATCAAGCGGAGTGGCGTATACTCTTCAGATGGTGGGGCAGAAGTACGCAGAACCTGCTGTCGCATCTATTGTTATGAGTCTTGAGTCTGTAATCGCAGCTATCGCAGGTGCTGTGCTTTTAGGAGAGGTGCTTGCGGGAAGAGAGATTGTGGGCTGCTTAGTTGTATTTTTATCAGTGATAATTGCGCAGATACCAGGGATGTGGCAGGCAAAAAATGAGTGATATGGAGGATAAAAATGAAAACAAAAAACAGAAAGTTGATTTGTTGTGCAGTATTATTAATGGCATTATCATGTGGGTGTGGAGAAAAGAAAAATGATGTTACCAATGCCAATAATCCTGTAGTGGAGAATAACAGTAATGTTACAGATCACAATAATCCCGGAGTGGATAATAATAGTAATGTTATAGATGCCATCTATCTTGGAGTGGAAAATTATGGTGATGAAGAAGTCAATAAGGATAATAAAAATGACTTTTCCTATCGGTTTGAGATAGATGGAAAAGAACATATTTTAAAAATTGATAACGGAGAAATGGACGAGCAGGGAAATTATTCATATCCAATTCAGAATATTCTCAAGGAAGGCTATTCCTACGAAGTCAGAGTAGAAGATGGCAAAGTGGTGGCAGCAGAGGAGATAAATACAGAAACAGAGAGCTATCAGCCGCCTGTCAGTGGAAATCCGGGAGAGAGAACTCTGAAAAATTTCTTTGCAACAGCAATGATGCCGGTTGGAACAACACTATATATATATGGTGGGGGCTGGAACTGGCAGGATGATGGCTCTTCGATTCAGACAAGAACAATCGGTTTGTCAGATGAGTGGAGAAGCTTTTTTTATTCCCAGGATGAAAATTATACATACCGTGACAAGGATGGAGATTCAAGCAAGAAGGATGCTGCACATAGTTATTATCCTTATGGGGAATATAATGAATACTACTATGCGGGATTGGATTGTTCAGGATATGTGGGCTGGATAATTTATAACGTAATGAACAAAGAAAATGGTCATGACGGCTATGTCATGTCTTCAACAAAGATGGCAAGAACAATGGCAGAGTATGGATGGGGAGAATGGACACAGACTGTAGCAAAACCTGTGAATTATGAAGGTTCTGAATATCTGCCGGGAGATGTGTTTAGCAAAAAAGGCCATGTATGGATATGTCTCGGAACGTGTGATGACGGGAGTATTTTGATTTTGCACAGCACTCCTTCAGACAGTAGAACAGGTCAACCCGGAGGTGGTCCGGAGCTTTCCGCAATTGGAGAATCAGAGGATTGTGATGCATACCGTCTTGCAGACAAGTTTATGTCGCAATATTTTCCGGATTGGTATGAACGATATCCTGTCGCATTGAAAGAATATGAAGAGTATACACACACGGAAGGGGAGTATATGGGTAAGTTTTCATGGAATCTGACAGGGGAAAATGGAGGATTAACTGACCCGGATGGCATCAGAAATAAAAAACCGGAAGAAATATTGGAAATATTAGTTAAGGATTAGAGTATACGATAACAACTTGACAAACAAATAGCATAGTGCTAATTTATACTCATGGTTATGAACAAGGGCGTTCAGCAGTATTGCTGAGCGCCCTTGTTCGTTGTATATGCAAAGGAGGGATACATATGAAGGAACTGATCGAGCATACGGATAATGTTAACGAGCTTCTCGCAAGATATGGTGTTAAGTTTGGAATTTACAAGAATAATACCTTCAGGGAGCAGTTGTTCCCATTTGATTCTATTCCAAGGGTTATAAAACGTGATGAGTTTGATTATCTTGAACGTGGATTAAAGCAGAGAGTGCTGGCGTTAAATCTATTTCTGAAAGACATATACAGCAGTAAGAAGATTGTAAAGGATGGTGTTGTTCCGGAGGATTTTATATTTGCATCAAGCGGTTATATGGCAGAGTGTGAGGGATGTTTGCCTGTGAAGGGAATATATTCCCATATTTCAGGAATTGATCTTGTTAAAGGAAAAAATGAACAGTGGTATATTCTGGAAGATAATCTGAGAGTCCCTTCAGGAGCTTCATATCCTATGATTGCAAGAGAACTGTGCAGGAGATGTTCGCCTGAGACATTTCATAATACTAGACTTGAAGATAACAGAAATTATGCCAGTCTGCTAAAAAAGACCATGGATTATGTGAATGTGGGAGGCCACAATGTAATACTGACTCCGGGAAGATATAATGCAGCATATTTTGAACATTCCTATCTTGCAGAGAAGACAGGAGCAAGTCTTGTTAACGGTTCAGAGCTGATGGTAGAAGATGATAAGCTGTACTATATTACTGCAACAGGCAAAAAGGAACGTGTCGGTGCAGTATATCGAAGGATATCTGATGAATATCTTGATCCTATGAACTTTAATCCGGAATCTCTTATTGGAATTCCACATATTTATGACGTTTTCAGGAAGGGAAATGTTGCACTTCTTAATGCACCGGGAAACGGTGTGGCAGATGATAAGGGTATTTATTACTTTGTCCCTAAGATGATTAAATATTATCTTAACGAGGAGCCTATATTGCAGAATGCTCCGACATATCTGCCGTTCTATAAAGAAGATATGGACTATGTATTAAGCAATTTCGACAACCTTGTGTTAAAGGATGTTGCCGAGGCAGGCGGATACGGCGTTGTATTCGGTAATTCCATGACAAAGGAAAAGAAGGAGCAGTTCATACAGCTTTTAAAGAAGGAACCAAGAAGATTTATTGCACAGGAGGTAATTGATTTTCAAGATCTGGATATTATTGATGATGGCGTCACTGTACCAAGAAAGGCGGATTTAAGAGCATTTGTACTGATGGCAGATGAACCTATGGTATGGAAGAGCGGACTCACAAGATTTTCAAGAAATCCGGATTCATTTATTGTCAATTCATCACAGGGAGGAGGTTTCAAGGACACATGGGTATTATCTCAGTAGAACAGTCAAACAGGCTGTATTGGCTTGGAAGGTACACGGAAAGAGTGTACACAACCATAAGAATGTTTTTTAAAAGCTTTGATACTATGATAGACAGCAGAGAAGACAGTTATGAGGAATTCTGTGATATGGTGGATATACCTCACATTTATTCATCAAAGGAGGATTTTCTTAAAAGATATCCATTTGATGAGAATAATCCTGATTCTATCATCAGTAATTTAAACCGGGCATATGACAATGCAATAGTTTTAAGGGAAAGCATCAGTTCAGATGCGCTCTCATATATCCAGCTGGCCATTTATGAGATGAATAAGGCATCTTTAAGCAGTGCACCTCTGTTTGAACTGCAGCATCTGATAGATGAGCTTCTGGCATTCTGGGGAATTGTTGATGACAGAATAGATTCGGAGCAGGTAAGGAATATTATCAAGGCTGGAAAGCGCATAGAAAGAATTGATTTGTATGCGAGACTTGGTCTGGATGCAGCACTGATAAGGCGTGAAGTGCACAGAATGATACCAAGGGTTGAACGAAGCGGACT
>JBJEME010000025.1:0-23166 GCA_051879515.1 Lachnospira sp.
AAATAAACCATAGGCTTATTTTCAAAAAATAAAGCAATTTGCTAGGATTTTTTGGCTTTCTAATTAACTCTGTATCTTTACATACATAAATTGGTTCCTCCATCATTTTCTCCTCACTCAAATTGTAAATAATCAATTGAAATATTTGGCATCTTAATTTCTGGTATAGAAACCGAAATTGTACTTTTAGTTGATAATTTACCTAAAATATCTGAATTAATTGTAGACGATTCAAATTTAATCCCACCAAATATTTTATTGTGAACCTTATCCACTATCCCCGTTACCTTATCCAATGTAACGTGTTCATTTTGGAAATCAAATTGTAACTGTCCCCCTGGTCCTTCACTAATGGTATTAATATTCATAATTGTGATACCCGGAAAAACTATATACTTTGCTATATTATCCATTGTAATACCATCTTTTAGTATATCCTTACTAAAGGAAAGAATTTGTTTGATAGATGAAAACCCATCTTTTTCTGTATCAAAATTGAAGAATGTACTCTTCATATTAACCAAAAAATCTGTTTTTACAAAGTCTGTCATGGTAGTTGCAAAAAACTGAAAATCGTGCATTTTAATAGCAGCCGATACTTCATGCCAACCTTTACTAATGCATGAACCTGTCTTTGACCAAAAAGCGGCTTGTCCTTCTTTTGAAAATAAAAGTCCTAAAGATTTAAAATTTCCCATCTGTACTTTTGTTGTTGTAGCCCACTGGTAACAATTCTTTATTAGTTTTCCAGCACTATCAACTACCGTAACAACTGTACATACAACATTTACAATGTCTATTCCTGTAGCCCACGCATATTTGGTTGGGTCATATTCATAACTTTCTCCATCTGATCCATAAATAAATGAAGACCGCAAATAATCTTGTAATGTATTAACGTCACCTCTTCTACTTCCTGTTGCTGGATCTCCATTGTGTGTTGTTTTATAGGCTGAAACTTCATTTGCAATATTAACAACACCATTTACTAAAGCTATTGCTCCAGCTACGCAGGCCGCAATTAACACAAGTAATGCTCCACCCGCCATAAATGCAAACACCGCAGCACCAACAGAAACAACTGCAATTGCTACTTCCAAAATTCCTACTAATACTCCTTTTACTAATTCTGCACCACCTTCATAATCCCACCAGTCTTCAAGGCTTTGTTTAATATAATCCTTTGCGGAACCAAATTCGTCTTTCTTATTTCCTAACCAACGTCCAGCATATGTACTATTTCCTATACTTGTCAAAAAATAGTTGATTGAATTCTGAACCTTACTATCTCGAATCCCATTGGCAGATTTAAAACTTGAAGTTAGCTTCGACACATTTGACTTAACAGCTTTGTCTGTAGAAACACATTGTTCCTTTAAATCTAATAAATCTTGTGAGTATGTGCTATAAGCTGTGGAACGACTTCTCAAATCAGAAATTTTAGAGTTTACATTACTTTTTGCCTGTGAAATATTCGTGGTATAACTTCCACTATAACAATTCAATTGCTTATAAATCTGAGAGTCCAAATTATTAGCATACTTATCAAGTTTCTTTGCTACTTGACTCGCTTCCGAAGAAGCCTCTTTCAAACTTCCATACGAAATACATGCTTGTGACATATGTTCTCACCTCCAACAATCTAATACATTTGCTTCAGGCTTTCTAGCCAGGCTTTATACTCTTCGTCTTTTTTGCATTGATAATTTCTATAAGCTTGATCTCTATTGCTTTCGGCAGTACTTTTTTGAGAGCAAAGTGATCTGATCTCTGCATCTAAATAATCAATTGCTGAGTCTAAATTTCCATCTGCAGTAGACGCTTTCTCTTTAAATGATTCACATTGTGATGTAATTGTATCCCAAGAGCTATCATGACGAGTAGCTTTTTTTAAATCCTCTTTTAGATCATTTAATTCTTGGTTTACATTTCTTTGCTCATCATAAAAATCACTAGATATCCCATCTCTTATCTTAGTTAAATAATTAATATACTTTTGTAAGGATAAAACAGTATTTTTGTATTGCTTATAAAGATTATAATAATAATTACTATTTGCCATTTTATACCTCCTAACTACTAACCGCTTTTACAAAATCTTTTCGAAGATTATCATCTTGCTCTTCATATGCCGCCTCAGCTTTTACTAAAGCATTATATATATCTTGAAGCGTGTCTCCAAAATCATCTATTTTTTTTATCAACAAATTATATTGTGACTCAAATTCAGTCTGTCCTTTACCAACCCAATTTTCGTTAACAGTCTTTGTTATACTATTAACACGTTTATTAACAAGTTTATACGACTCCACTATTTCCTTTATCTTGGTATGAGCATCGAAAATGTCTCCAGAATTAATTGTTCCATCAATCATGACTGTTGCACTAGATTTTTTCCCCATGCCTAATCTCCTTCCTTTTATTCAAATAGTTTAATTTTTGTATATCCACCATCTGCAAATCTATAAGCCATCGACCTATTAAAATTGGAATCTGCCTTGACCCTACCTGATATGTCAAAGAATTTATTCTCAGTTATAGGTGCAAATAATATACCATTTCTTTCATCTTTGAGTACTTTTAACACTTCAGATGAATTAAATCCAACTGGCAAATTTTCCACTTGTCCCAGAATAATATATGAATTAACTCCATTCACACGCTTTATTATAGATGCCAGTTCTTTACTCATATTTTTATCAGCGCATATCTGCTTAAACACCTCAGAATTATTAATCACTAATAAAGAAATGAACATTGTATCTATTTCTTGATTATTTTCACGCTCCACAACCATATCATAATAATCAGTTAGATATGCTAAGCCTTCCGATACGTCATTTGTATATGTTCTGACAAATCCAAATTTTCCTTCATTAACAAGACTTTTCTGCTTATCATCAATAACAATTGCCTCAACATTATGAAATACTATATTCTTTGCTAACATAAGTAAAATATTTCTCATAAACTGAATTCTACTCTCGTTATCCCCAATTAATACTATTGTTCCACTATTTATCATATCAATATAATTGTATTCAACAGTATTAAATTCCATTCCTACAGGTAAAATTGCCCTTGATCTAAACATTTCAATCTGTTCACTCATAATATTTTCAAGAATTAACTTATCCGGAACCATAGGAATAAGCGTAGCTTTCTTGTTGTTTTCTGAGTTCTTCAAAGCAATAAACTGTTTTAATTCTTTACTTCTTTCTGCCTCTTTATTGCTTTTACCAAACATTGCAACTTGAAATTCAAGAATTCTTTTTTCAATAACAAATAATCCACGACCGGTGTTCTCTCGAGGAAACATTTTACAATGACCAAACATATTACTGTATTCTCCGTTATCGTTACAGTTTAAAGTCATTTTTTTCCCAAAATTAGCCTGCGTTCTATAATTCATTGCATTAGAAGTTGCTGCAGTTACAATAAATGACAAACCTACACCTTGTGCTTCTCGAGTTAAACTATTGATCATATCATTTTGTTCTGGAAAATATTCTTTAAAAGCTGCGTAATTATCAATCATAACTACTATTTGCGGCATATCACGATATCCCGCTTCTATATATGAAGAAAAATTACCTACACCATTTTCAGAAAGTACTTTCTTTCTTTCAATGACAATTGTATTTAGCAACTTAAAAAGATTTTTACACTTTTCTTCCTCGCTAGATAAAACCACTCCTCCAACATGATGAGAATCCTCAAATATTTTCAAAACCATACTACCACAGTCAACCATATAAATATTAATTTGCTCTGGTGTGTATTTGCGAATTAGTCCATATGCAATAGTCTGTAAAAAGACCGTCTTACCCATCTGTGCAGATCCTACAACATAAATATTATCTCTTGAAACATCTATACTTGCCTCGCCCTGTCTTTGCATTTCAGGATCATCATAAATACCAAACGGAATAGTGTATCCCACATCATTCTCCACACTATACTTCAATAATTCTGTTCTAATATCAGTAGGTACTGACGGCAAGCATATTCCCGGTAATCTACTAATATTGTTAGCCTTACAATATAGATTCACATAATTCACAATAGCATCTAATTGACTTATTTCATCTGCTGTTTGTGTTTTTTTCTTATTACTATAAACTGGAATCTTTTTACCCCAAGTATTACATTCATACATTGTAAATACTTTTTCTTGGTTTGTATTTCCGTCAGGAATATTTGCTCCACTATATGCCGACTGAACAAGTTCAAATATTTCATTGTTACCCACTTGAAAATATGCTCTACCTGGTTCAACAATTTCTGCAGCTAATGGAGATTTGAGAACTTCATTACTATCCTCTTTCGTTTGAACTTTTAAACACAATTTAAATTTAGAGTTTGACCAAATCTGAGCATCAACTACACCTGCTGGTTTCTGAGTAGCCAAGATAAGATGTACTCCTAAAGTTCTTCCTATTCGAGCTGCCGAAATTAATTCTTTCATAAAGTCAGGATATTCTTGTTTTAATTCAGCAAACTCATCTACAATCATAATCAAATGAGGCATTGGTTTTTCTACCTTGCCAGCTTTGAACAATTTAATGTAATCGTTAATATGGTTTACTCCAGCATCAGATAACATTTCTTGACGTTTTACTAATTCCGCCTTAATAGAAAGCAAGGATCTGTCAATCTCTCTACCATCTATATTTGTAATTGTACCAATTAGATGCGGAAGATTTTCAAACTGATTAGCCATTCCACCACCTTTAAAGTCAATAATTACAAAACCAACGTCATTTGGATGGAACAATGTTGCAAGCGACAATATATACGTTTGTAAAATTTCAGATTTACCTGAACCTGTGGTACCTGCCACTAATCCATGTGGACCATGTCCGTTTCCTTTATCACTTATATTTAAATATACAATTTCATTTCCCGACTTTACACCAATTGGAGCCGCCATAGTTCTATATACTTGAGACGCTCCCCATCTTGCTCCTAAATCCAAATCATCAACAACGATAATACCAAGCATTTCAAACATAGTAATATTTTTTGTTAACTGTCCCTCTAAAGAAACCTCATCAACATAAATAGCTCCCAGTTTTAACGCTGCTTTCTCAACAATGTCATTAGGGACCGCATTATAATCAAAAGAGTAAATAAGTTCGCCATTTTGTGCTTTTAGTAACTCACCTTTACCACTATCAATTAATCGAATAATTTCGGTACAACCTAATGGTAGCTTTTCTTCATTCTCCTCAAAAAATACAAATGTAAAACCAAGTTCTTTACAATTTTTTATATATTTTGATATTGGATGAGTACTTATTGACTCCGCGCTCGTAACAAATACAACATATTGTTCTTCAAATCCTTCAAAATCTCTCTTATCTCCTAATATAGCCTCTCGCATTGATAAATTCGCATATAGGTTCTCTAGCACAATATTCTTGCTTTCCTCATCACACACTATATTTTTTATATCTAATTCTTTGTTGTATACATTCTTAAGCCATCTTATCCAATCAAATTCATGAACATATGTACTATCTAAAATATAGACAAATTTTACCTCATTGTAATAATGTCTAATCGCCAAATCGAGCGTGATGTTTTTCATCATATTAGTCAGTTGATTATGTGAACCAACAACACCGACACCACAAGACTCTAGAAAATCTAAGACAATTGGTGCATCTTTTATGATTTTGTATTTTTCAGCGATTTCTTCAGGTAATAACGTAATCGGATCTTCTAAATCAACAAATTCCATTTTGTTATATTTTATAGGATTCAATGATTCAACTTCGCCTTTTCCGAGATATACCTTTAGAAAATCCTTATCTTCTCTTGATTTTTCAAACAAGCGTTTTCCAAAATGCTCTACCTCTTGCAAATCCTCATCAATTGATTCATATATTTTTCTACTGATTCTAAGTTCCTCGTCCCTTAATTTTTGGATTTTTTCTTCTTTTTCTGAAATATATTTTTTATAGGAAATTTCTCTTTCCTTTATTTCTTTCTTTACTTCTTTTTTGTCTTTAAAAAACGTAATTATCGAGGTAATAATTCCCATTCCCATAGAGACCGCACTATATATTACAAATGTACCGCCTCCACCAATAATACCTCTTAATACAATAGTCATAGCAAACATTACAAGTGTCGGAATCAAACTAAGCATAAAACTTCTTTTCTGATTTTTAGGCTTACTTGATGGTTGCTGTATCTCCACATACTCATTAGGTAATTCATACTGGATTCTAGTATTTCGAATAAATTTGGGATATTCAAATACTGTTGAATGATTTACTAATATTCGTTCATTCATGTTTATAACCTTAATATTCTCGCATGTACTAGTAAATAAGCGATTATTCGAATAATAGAAACTATACCCAACTACTGATAAAAAATAATGATTTCCTATTTCTTCTCGTTTCTCAATTCTCTTACCGTTTACATTAACTCCATACCTACAGCCATTATCGATTGCAAACCATTTACCATTCAAATTTTTCAATTCAAAGAAGTCATTGCCAATATATTCATCACAGATAATAATAGAACACGAATTATCTCCTCCAATTTTCACACTAGAAATACCATTCAAATCTATTTCTCGATCATAGTTTTTACGTTCATAATCAAAATCAATCATGAAATCTACTGAAAATAAATCATTATCTGAATTTTGATAGCACACCTTGAAGCTTATTCCATGCTCCAATTGGAGACTCATAAGTTTTCTAGTATCCCCTAGGTTAAAATAAATATTATCTAAACAGAATATCGACCAAATACCGTTTATTTTTCTTAATTCTAGTTGAATATTATCAAAAAATAATTCTTTCCTTAAACGTACATCTGCATCAATTGAAGTACCTATTATAATAAATTCATCTTCCTTGCTTAATTCTATCTCTTTGTATATATTTCTATTTGAAATAGTAACTTTATATCTAGCGTTCATAACCCCTCCATTATTTTACAAAATACACAATGGTTCCATTTCGAAACCCATATTCAGATAGTGTTTTATTTCCTTTTAATAATGCAATAGGATTTTCTGCTTGCAAATAACAATTTTTTATATCCATCGTATCTATACCAAGGTCATAAACTTCATTAACCGCAACAATAAATTCCTGTGCTGTAATTGAAGATGGAATTTCTAAATCAACTTCTTTGTCTTTATTTAAAAACCTAATAATGATAGTATCCTTTTCCATAATTACTCCTTTACATCACAAAAAGCGCCGTTTTTTGTATTCCCTGAACCTTAGCATAATCCATAATTTTTGTCTTCTCTATGGAAGAAACATGTTCTATATAGTTTTCGATTGTAAATTTCATATCCGTTTCTGGTCTAATCAACGCATTTTCCCCTTCTGGATTAAAATTATTGCAAACAAATATATACTTATCACTGTTAACTCCATTAATATTAGATAACAATAAGTTTGTGTGGACAACTGACTGCATCGTTTGTGTTGTAACTATTATTACTTTATTTGCGATATCCAATAACTCTGTATACCTTTCATCGAATGCACTTTCCATGTCCACAACAATAAAATCATATTCTTCACTCTGTTTTACTGATGAAATGATTTTTTTATACACCAAAAAGTCTAATCCTAGCGATAATAATGAAGCTTTAAAGGCTGGAATATAACTAAATACTTCCTTTCTAATCACATGTACTAAATCTGCGTATATATTTTCCTGAGGATTTAATAATTTTGAATATACATCTGGTGAAGTTAACACGGTTTTATTATCTAGCATGTTCTGAAAATTCTGCAATCTAGAAGCATTCATATATAACACTCTCTTATAATTCTGCGCCAAACAAGCCGCAACCCCCATTGCCACAGTAGTCTTTCCTACACCCCCCGCAGCTGATGTAACCAGAATAATCTGTGTCTCTTTTTTCTCTACAGCTGCAATATTTAACGCTCCGGCACTCTTTCCGATAATCTCATTAAATATTTCTTTGATACTCGTATACTTAAACAACCGAGTGACATTTAAGTCACCTGTACCACCCTCGTCATACTGCTCCATCATTACAAAGATGTTCTGAATGTTATGACGTTGAAGAGACGAATCATACAGCTCATCTGATACAATCAATATTTCCGCATTCTGTGGCTTAGAAAAATACTCATCAAAATATGCTTTATCTGTAATAACTTCTAAGTCAATCTTATTAAAGAAATCTGTTACAAATTTAAACTGAAGAGGGACGATATAACTTGCATCTTCATCCGCAATAATCACTCTAGGTCTTGCCATTTTTACACCTCTTTATACTACCTGGAAATCACTATTCGCCATGCGAATTACATCCCCACGATTAATCTTGATTTTTTGCCCTGGATTCAACCTAACACCATTCACAAAAGTACCATTTGCACTACCTTCATCATTGATGTAATAAATGCCATTCATATTTGATACTCGGCAATGTTTTCTACTAATCATTTTGTTAAATGGAATAACCAAATCAACTAATTCCTGTTTCTTTCCTATAACAACATCTGGTCTATCAATAACTAGTTCAAAATAATTTGGTGCATTCATTGCGACCAACTTAATTCCTCTGGGATTACCAGATGTGGGAAGTTGTGATACCGGATTATCATGTTTAATTATTGGTGTTGTTCCTGCTCCTCTTGACTTGTTATATACATCCTCAAGTGTCAATGAACCATTGCATAAGTCCAAAATAAACTGATCTAACCTTGCGCTTGATGTTGAAATAACTTTATTTGCAAGCTTTACAATACTTGATCTAAGCTCACTCTCAAATTCTGAATAACTGTCAAATACCTTGACACTCAGTGGCAAATATACAAGTTTTACTTTTAATGTATTTTGCTCTACAAATATTTTATCCCAAGACAAATCAATACACTGACAAGCCAAAAAGCCATTGTTTCTAACTTCAATCACACTTGCAAATAAGTTAACCACCACATTTACTAATGTATCTGCATTAATGCCAACAAACATAGAGGCCATTGGTCTATATTCGTCAGTAACATAATATAAATCAATCCATCCATTTCTTGTCATTTTCATACATTTCACAAAGATACCATTGTTTTGACTCTGCAACACCTTATAATCCGTATTAACAAAGGTTGTATTGTCTTTTAAAATATATTCAAAATTATTTCCACATGTAATTTCAGTAATTACACCATTGTCTTTTAATGTATACATTCTTTTCCTTCTTCCTTAATACTAATTGCCACAAGTAACCACTTAATCCACATTAAATACTTACCTCTAACAAATAGCGTATGACTTCTGCGCAAAAAGCGCAGAAATCATACATTATTAATTTGTTTTACTTTGTTACTTCAATCTTTCTTTTTCTAAAGAATACAGTTGCGCCTGCTACTACACCAATCAAAGCAACACCACCGACAATTGATCCATAGAACAGTGCTTTGTTAGCAAACCAACGAACAAATATATTGGTTGATACTGTTACAGCATTGCTGAATGCATATGAACTAGTAAAACCTTCTGCATCTGTATCAGTAACATTTCCTGCTTTATCCGTTACAACAATCCTTACTTGCTGAGAACTTGTGCTCTCCTTTAAAACAAATTCACCAGAATAGTTATTAGCATCAGCACTAAAATCAACAATGTTATCCACTTCTTTTCCATCTACATAAACAACAACAGAAGCAAGACCTATTGTGTCATAGACAGTGTATTTTACAGTCTGTTCTGTAGCATTAATAACCGAATCTTCCAATCCGGAAATGCTTGTGATTTCAGGCACCGTACTATCTACTCTAAATAGAATATTCTTATCTTCATAATTGTTATTCTCTGGACTATTTCCTGTAGCGTCTTTTGAAGATACTGCAATCTTATATACACCATCTGTTGCAAAGTTCTCTTTAGCAACAGTATATGAATACTGATACCAACCACTTGCTCCTATTGCTACAGTCTCATTAATTTCAGGTGTAACACTATAAATTGAGCTATCAAGAGGTTTACCATCTCTTAGGATTTCAATATAAAGTGAATCACTCAGAAGCCTGTCTGCATTATACTCAGTAATAACTAAATCATCATCGACGCTCTGAACATAAGCTCCACCATCACTAATAAGGGATACAAGAAAATCACTGTATTCATATACGGAGCCAAATCTGTTAACAGTAAATGTAATACTCTTTTCAACTGTATGTCCGGCCTTATCCTTCAATTCAGTTGTGATTGTATAGATACCATCATTTTCTGCTATTTTGTCAAATGTGTTGAATTCTCCTTTTCCACCAGTTTCATTTAACGAGATATGACTGGTTACAAATTTATCCGTTACATCGACATTTTTATCTGCTAAACTTGTTCTATACATCTTCACTTCACATGACTCGAAGTTTTTATCATCAAAACTTATAGCCGGAACAACTTCATCCTTAAATGCTTTTCCATCTGCTTCCTGACCATTTATTGTAATTGTTGCCTCAACAATTCCTGTATCTATTGTCATTTGCTCTGATGTATATGCTTGCATTGCATTAGAAGACTTATCAGTATATGTAATACCAACTGTGTAGTCACCATCTTCCGAAAGTGTAAAAGTTCCCACATGTACATCAGTACTATTATCAGTCCAATTTGCATTCACTGAGGTAGCTGTTCCATCCTTTGTTACGGTAATCTGCACGTCCTCTGAATAGAAGTTTGCCTCATGAACTGTAACTGTAGCACTTATATCTCCATCATAATATGCAATACCATTTATCGTCTGAACCGGCGCGTTATATTGAATATCTGCAGTTGGGGCAATATTATCTACTACAATTCGTTTTGTATCTCGCAGGTAATCAGATTCATTTTTCGCTCTATCTGTTGCAGAAAAGTTTACTGTTCCATTAAACTGGCTATCAACAGCTAATGCACTTCTAGGTATTTCAAATGTTGCAGTTCCAACTGCTCCTCCATTTGAACTAGAAATTGATGACGCTTCTATCTCCGCGTCAATAAGTTCTGCATTAACACCGCTTACGCCGTCAGCCTTAACATAGCTATATTTCATAGAATGGATTCCAGAAATATTATCTGTCGCCGAAATAGTCACTGTTGCTTTCGCATTATAGAAACCGAATGTAATTGTATTAAGAACTGTATCTAAAATGCTACTGCTATATGTTACTTTTAATTCTGTAGGCTTAGATGTATCGACAGTAAAATAATCTGTGTCATATGTATCTGCCTTTAACTTTGCCAGATCCGTATACTCAATATCAAAGGTATAATTTGCATCACCCGGATAAGTAATAGTCAGAATATTTTTATCACCAGTTTTTGTCCATGAAGATGCCGTGTACAAAGAACTTGCATTCAACTCATTTCCAGCAACATCCTTTGCAACGATAGTATATTTTGCATCAGTAGCATTAAAGTTATGCTCTGTAATAGTAATTGTTGCAGTTTGCGTTGTTGCGAAATATTTTCTCTGATGATTTTCCCCATCTGTCAATTCATTAATCGGACTAGTGTTTGCATACTCCACATCGATTATTGGATTAGTTGTATCAATAACCTTGGGATTTGATGTGTATATATTCATTTCATTATTACTTCTGTCTTTGTATTCAACAGTAAAAATATAATCTCCGTCATTTGAATGATTTGACGCAGCTTCAATTACTACTTTACCAACATGAGTGTCTGTACTGGTATCTGTCCATGTAGGTGTTACAAGTTCAGCTGTACCATCATTTTTCTTTACCTTTACTTTGACATCCTCTTTATAGAAGTTTGCCTCTGTAATTGTGAATGATGCAGTTAGGTCCTTATTATAATAGTCTTTATTATCAAAAGAATTATCTGCTACTGAATACTCAACCGTCATTGTTGGCGCAATAGTATCAACTACAAGTACATGATTAGAATCTGTCAGTTTATTGCTTGTATTGTTATAGTTATCAGTCGCTTTAAATGAAACGGTTCCTCTAATCTGTTCTGCAACACTCTTTGGAAGTGTTACTGTTGCCGTATACTTTGTCTTATCAGTAGAATCCTGAACAGCAGCAACTGTCGATTCTACATATTCTGCAACATTAGAATCACTTGCACCAGTTTCTTTTAGATAACTCCAAGAAAATTCTTTAATACCAGAAACCGAATCATGTGCTGTAAATGTCACTGTAACATTAGGATTATAAAATCCGAATGTAATCGTTGATAAAATTGTCTCTGTGATCTCTGTGATAGGATTTGAATATCTGATACTCATTTCTGCTGTCTTAGGTGCTGTTCTATCAACTACAAATGCAGATGGTTTAACCTCTGTGGCAGAATTTAATGCCAAATCCTTGTAATTAAATGTTAACTCATAAATACCATCGACCAACTGAGTATCAATAACCACTGTGTGAACATCTCCAACAGTTGTCCACTCGCAAGTTCTTAAATACTGCTGTAAATTATTTGTGCTCACAGTATTACCTGCAATATCTTTTGCGATTACTTCAAGAAGAATATCCTCCACCCTAAAGTTATGTTCAGTTATCTTGATTATTGCAGACTGAGGTTTTGTTCCATCTGTATAATCTTTATAATCGAACTTAATTATCGGTAGAGTTTTATCTACAACAATTTTTTCTGATGTATATGAAGTCATTTCTTTTCCAGAACGATCATTGTAAGACATAGTAACTACATAATCTGCATCATCAGATAATGTAATTGTCGCCACATGTTCATCCGTAACATCTGTAGTTGTCCAAGAAACAGTCTGTTTAACAGCTTCACCTCCATCTTTTGAAACCTGAATAATTACATCATTTGAATAGAAGTTTGCTTCAATTACCTTAAACGTAAATTCTACTTCATTAGAAAAATAATGTTTTTCTCCAACCACTTGAGTAGTTCCTACATTGTCCTTCAATTTATACTCAACTGTCTGTGTAGGGGCAATTGTATCAATAACAAATACACCATCATCCGTATATGTTATTGATTCCAGACCAGCCTTATCCACTGCCTTAATCTGCAAATTACCTCTTAACTGGTCTGCTTGATTTTTAGGAAGGGTAAGAGTTCCAACATATTTATTATGAGATGAATCTGTTGTATCAAGCTTAGCTGTCACTGTTCCATTATCTGTATCCAAAATTGAAGCACTAGCTCCACTTTCTTTGTTATAGGTCCATTCAAAATGATCAACACTAGATGTCACATCATATGCTATGAAAGTAACATCAATTGATTCTCTATAATACTTAACAGAATCTTTTTCTTCGACAGTTGGGAACACAATACTAAGATTATTAGGTGCAACTGTATCTAACTTATCAACGCTTAGAACAATTTTTTTTGTTATCTCACCTGTAGTTGTATCCTTAAGATATATGCAACGCTCTACTCCTGCTCCCTGATCAAAAACATCTTCTCCAATTGTTTCACCAAACTTAACAGAAGTATCAAACAAAGGACTATTTCCTAACATCTGATCAGATCTAATAATTGTGTATCCATCAATTGGCTTCACTACCAATACTGTGTTGTACCATCCATTAGAACCATTTGCCACTGTCAATTCATTTTCTGTATCTATTTCTGAATAAATCTTGTATGCAGATGCAGGCGCACTTGCCATACTTATTTTTAAAGTGTACGAAATCCTATCTGAGGGATACTTGCTAGTGCCTCCCCATCCAATCTTAGTATATTCAGCTTTATCAATTGTAACTGTTACATTCAATAATCCATTGCTTCCTTCTATCGCAGTTACCAATTTACTATAATCTGTAACAGAAATACTTCCAGAATTATTAATGCTTAGGCCAAGATCTGCACTATTTTCTATGCTATAGGTTATTGCCCCCTTATCTTTTGATTCTTTTCTAGTTGCAATATTTGCAGGTATTCCTGCGTTATTTCCCAACGTATATTCAATAACTGAATTTGGTACGGATATCCACGCCCCTTGTGAACTCTTGCCACTAACATTTAAAACATACTCAATAGTACAAGAATCATAATTATCATTTCCTGACAAAGTTGCTTTTATGACAATTCTTCCTGCACCATAAACTGTCAGGATATGCTTTGTTTCATCTGTTTCTCCAAATCCAGCAATTCCCTCATCTCCTGTTCCAAGTTCAACAGAATATGAGATTGTTCCATTTGCCTTATTATCACTATCCGTTGCTTTAAAATCAAATGTCTTTCCATTTTCTATTTCTGATTGTGTCAATTCAACACTTGATTCTGTTCCTGAATAATTATCAAATGAGAATGACTGAGATGCTTTCGCCACATAAACATTGTATGGAGCAACTGCATGCTCAGCTGGTGTAACATTTACCTCTTCATCATCGTAATTCTCTTTTGTTGCCTTTACCCACACAATATAAGAGCCAGCATTCGTTACAGTTGGAATGGTTGTAGTCCATGCGGATGGATCTACTGTTTGATCTCCATCATCAAGCTGATAACTTAATGTATAATCACCAGCATTTTCAACTGTCACAACCTCTTTCGCGGTGCCATCATATGTACTGTCTAAACCGGTCACCGTAAGTCCCGTTAAGTCTAGCTGTGCATTTAAAATCTGTGCATTGACCGTCTTAGTATATACGTTATAATTACTACCTCTATCAACCACAAGTTTCACTGAATAGTTACCAACCGCCAATTTCTTCGGAATATCAGTATTCCCAGTATCGACATCATTAACAAACCATGTTACAGTATCACTCTCTTCAAATGAGCCTGTAAGTGTTACCAATTCTTGACTGGTGCCTTCTTCATAATTAACAATTTTTTCTGTAATATCAATTCCAGTAATATCTACCTTATTAATATTTGCAGTCTTTTCTCCAGATAAATATGTCTCATATCCATCTTTTGTAATCCTTACATAAACACTATATATTCCAGCATTCGTTTCTTGTGGAATTGAAGTTGACCATACTGTTCCATCTGTCGAATATTCAATAGTTACTCCCTCTGTTGATGCAGAAACAGTCACTAAATTTTGAGCATCTCCACTATAATCAGCATCAAGTGTAGTAACCTCTATTCCTTCAATTTGAGACAAGCTAACCTCTTCAAGCACAACAACAAAGTCTTGCGTATTTGATGTGATATCTGCAGCACTAATTGTTGTCGAATCCGTAACATAACCAGATTTTGATACTGTTGCAGTAATGGTTAAATCATCATACCACTGCATAGAATCCAAAACCTCTAATGTACCATAGCTATCCGTTGTTCCACTTGAAGAAATTGTAACAAATCCATTTGAACCGGATTCTTTTTCTTCAATTGTATATGTAACTGTTGCTCCACTAATTGCGTTACTGTTCTCATCTTTTACAGTAACAGTTACATAACCCGGATGTTCGGTAGTTTCCGCTTTTACTACCAATACAGTTGATGGCAATGCAGAAAAAACAAGCAACACTGCCATAAACATTGCCGTCACTCTGCTTAACCAATTTTTCTTAGCGACCTTCCTCATCTGTCACTCCTCCTAACTTGTCTTTCTAATATCCTCAAATAATTCCTACTAAAAATCCAATGCATATTAAAGGATAAAATTGTGATAAAAATAGCCACATATCCTAAATAAGTTGTTGTCAATTCAAGTAATAAAATTGATACAAAGCTTACAATACCCACAAGGAACATAACATCCGAAATAGCTGTAATTTTATTTGAAAAAAAATAAAAATTTCTTTCCTTCTTTTTTTTTCCTATGTATAAAAAAGCTAATAATCCGTATCCAACTAATCCCGTTATCCAAAATACTGCACCTATAATCACAGAACTAAGCCTTGTATATTGGACTGGAACAATATTTGTAATCGGCATAAATAAAAATGTTGACGCAAAAATAACAAGACATATAGCCGAAATATAATATAATCGTTTTAATACCTTTAATTCATACATCAAATCACCTCTTCCGTATGAATTAACATTACTTCCTCTATCAATTGAATAATTACTGTTGATGGAGCACGATTAGGAATAGGTGCACTATTATCAAGCGATGCCGTCTCTGCCGACTCTTCTAATAATTCAGTTGCCTTTACATCTACCAATAATCCGGTATCTTGAGCCTCATATGAATGTGCCAAATTCTCATTTAGCAATCCTGTTTCTTCTATATTGCTAGGCTCTGTTTTTCCTATCCCTTCCATCGTTCCAGTCAATTTCCCTCTATTGAGATTTTTCTCACTTGCCTTGTGCGTTTTATCTCCTGTTCTTTCATTATTTTGTCGCATTCGTGCAATTGACTTTCTTGCATTACGTCCTGATAAATCACCAATGACATTAGGTATTTTAAATACAAACCATAATGCTATCGCTAATACAACAAACAATACAGCTAAAATTAAGGAGATTATCGAAAGTGTATGTAGTATATCTGCCATGTTTACTTCCTCTCTTCCATATTAGTGTAAGTTCTATCAATTGCCTGCTTATACTCTTCATACTTCTTTAAGATTTCATCCTGAAGTTTTTTAGACTGTTCTTTCTGAACTGTCAAATCAGAAGTCCTGCTATACAAAAAGTCATATAAGTCTAATATCTGTTCTTTATCAACGTTAACCTGTGCCATACTTGTTCTCTGGTCATACATAAGCATAAACACGCTATTATAAAGTGTTAACTGATCGTATGCACCAGCATTCTTAACATCATTCATAGCACTATTAATCGTGTCAAAAAGTTCATCATAATTTTCCTTTGATGCTTCTTCCACTGTAGTAGTATTTAAAATGTACTTTTTATAGAAAGAACAAATTCTATAATAGCAATCTGACATAGTCTGTTCTTCAAAGCCTGTAGCGCTCTTAAAATTTTCATCAAAGAATGGATAAGCTTTCTGTACTCTGGTTGAAAATGAATAGTCACCATTTTCATTTTCCGTATAGTAATTAAAGTAAAGCATTCCTATCATATAGTTTAGTTCTGACACGCTAACGCTCGAACTATCTAACTGATCTTTGTTGGCATTATATACTGCTAAAAACTCATCATTTTGCTGTTTACTGAACAAGCCCTCATCCTGATATGCTTCTATCATCTTTACATAAGCATCTGTTCTTCCAGGATATATTTCAATAGCACTCTTGTAGTTACTGATTTTGTCACTCAACGAGGAAGCTGTTGATGTCGAAACTAATATCTCATAGTCGCTGTTATTCATATTTGTGGAAACTGCATTGCACGCAAAACCCGAAATTGCCATCACCCCTGCCAGTACGCATGAGGATATAAAACAATTTAATTTTCTCTTTTGTTTCCTCTTATAATCTTTTGTTATTAACTCTGGATGTTCAAGGTCATATAACAGATCCTGACAACTCTGATACCTATGTTCAGCGGCAGGCTGAACACATTTATCAATAATCATTTCCACACCTTCGGAAACTTCAGGATTCCACATTCGTACAGGTGCATAAGCCTCTCCTGTTCGGGGGTCAATACCTGTTAATAAATGATGCATTGTCATACCTAATGCAAAAATATCTGACCTTGCATCTGTCTGACCGCTGTATTGTTCTGGAGGAGCATATCCTTTCGTACCTAACACTGTTGTATCCGCAAGGCTTAACTCCTTATACTCTCTTGCAATTCCAAAATCTATGATTTTAATATTTCCTTCCGGCTTTAACATAACATTTGCCGGTTTCATATCACGGTAAATTATTGGTGGTTTTTGAGAATGCAAATAAGATAATGCATCACATAGTTGCTTTGCCCATCCAATAACCAGTTCTTCTGGTTGAGCCCCATACTCTGCCAAAATCTTATCTAATGATTCACCTTCTATATAATCCATTACGACAAAAATCGTAACTCCATTGTCAATAATATCAACAATTCGAGGCAAAGAAGGATGATCCAGACGTTTCATCATATTTGCTTCTGCAAGCAAACTATTAACAACTACCTCATCATTCTTTCCATTACCTTTTTTTCTAATCTCTTTAACCGCCCACTGCTTATTCAGATGAGTATCCATAGCCAAATAAACAACTGACATCCCACCATGTCCTATTTCCGTAAGTATTTCATACTTACCATCAATAACAGAACCTATCTCTGCCACGGCTCATCCTCCTAATCTGCCTTTATTAGAACAACAGATATGTTGTCCTTTTCGTTTCGCTGCTTAACCAGTTCTATTAAATACTTTACATTTGAATGCATAGCCTCTTTATTAATCAAGTTAATAGGGCTCAACGACTCAACAATTTCCTTTTCAGATATTTCATGTCTAAAACCATCTGAACATAGCATATAAGCTCCTCTTTCCTGCTTACCAACAATCACTTCTGGTTCTAAACTGTCTGATGCTCCAACACATTGCAATAACATGTTTCTTCTTTTATCTGTCTTCGCTTGCTCCAAAGTCATTGTTCCTTTTTTTATTTCTCTGGCTATGAAGGTTTGATCATTTGTGAGTTGTTTGACACTATTGCTAATATGATATAACCGTGTATCCCCTACATGAGTTACCACATATTCATCTCCAACAAATAACACTCCCGTAAATGTGGTTCCCATTGTAATATTATTTGCTTGAGAATATTCAATAATTTTTACATTTAAGTCTTTTAGCATAAGAGACCATTTACCACCTATAACACGAAGGTCAAGGTTCTCTAATTCATAAGGTAATTCATTATCAAACCACTTTGAAAATGCTCTAATAACTGTTGCACTTGCAAGTTCGCCTTTTGCCAATCCTCCCATGCCATCACAAACAATAGCCATCAAGATTTCCCCTCCAGAATATGAGCCTTGTTTAAAGAGGACACTATCCTGATTTGTTTCTTTTGATATACCTATATCTGTATCAGCTGTAACTGTAAAATGCATTTTCTCATCTCCTTGCATTATGTTCTAAACTCAAATTCCTCATTTGCTAGACGAATAGCATCTCCATTATGTATTTCCACTTCCTGTTGTGCTGGAATAGGCACACCATTTACAAACGTTCCGTTTTTGGAATTTAAGTCCAAGATATAATATTTTCCGCTTCTAGAAATAATATCCGCATGGCTTCTACTCACCATATTGTTATTAGCAACAAAATAGTCAGAATAGCTTCTTTCTTTACCAATTCTAAATACTGGCTTATTAATTAAGAAAGTCTCATCAGTTAACAATCTATGCATTGAAGCATAATGAATACGGGTAACAGACTCATTTAACAAACCTGTCGCTTCCTCATCTTCATTGTATAATAGCCCTGTCGCCTCATTATCTCCACCATTTAACAGCCCTGTTGCCTCATCATCCCCATTGTTAAGCAAACCAGTCGCCTCATCTTTATCTTTATTGTCATAGTGTTCATAGTAATGTTGAGGTTTATCAGTCATAAATCCGCTTTGCCCAACATTATGTCTTTTAATCGTATTAACGACACTCCTATCTTCGCTTGATATAAACTTTTCAATTTTTTCCGCGTCATATTCAGGAAGTGACTTTATAAAATATACATATCTCGACACGTAACCCATATCAGCTTCTTGCATAGGTTTTGCCGCATAGATAATTTGTTCCATAAAACCAATGATGTTAGCATAAGCGTTGTTGTTTTCTATCGGTAAATATATAAATTGCAGTTCTTTGGTTGTTTCATTAATAAAAACATACCGAATGTCCCAAGTAACATTTCCAATTACAAGCGAATTCAAATTCAATTTTTGCGTCATATCAATTATTTGCTCCATAATGAACAAAAACTCATACTTTGTAATTGGTTTCTTTAATCTGTCGTATAAACTAATACCTATAGGACCATAATAATCTAAATGATTTCTTTTTTTCTCCTGAACCTTTAACAATCCTCTAATATACTTTTCCGAGAAAAAGTTCAAATGGAAATCATTTATTTTCTCTCTAAAAGAAAATTTTACTTTCACTTTCAATTGGCAGCCTTTAGCCTTAACTTTATATTTTGCCATAGCATCCGTCACCTTATCTCGCTATAAACTTTCAAATTTGCGTAGAACTGCGTATTCTAAATGAAAATGCATAAATAACGGTCTTTTCAGTATTTTTCGCTCTAATGACCATTCTTTTGACCCCTTTAAACTATGCCGGCAATAAAGTCAACTTTTCAAGCTGGCTTTTTTTCATTTCGAGAGATGAATGGACATAAGTGTTAAGGGTTATTGAAACATTAGAATGTCCAAGTATTTCACTGAGAGATTTTACATCTACGCCTGCTTCAATACATCTTGTTGCAAAGGTATGACGCAAAGCATGATAGTTAATATCCTCAATGTGGCAGTCATTTAAAACCTTGTGAAAGCGTGACTCATAGGTTCTTGGGCTCACGAACGAATCTTTATCAGAAACCACAAATGCGGATTTTGAATGATTGCGGTATTCGAGGAGGATTGGTAGAAGTGGTGAGGGAATTGGAATTATCCTCTTAGATGAAACTGTTTTAGGTTCATCAAGAATTAGTTCGGTTCTGGCATCCGCCGTACCCGCTTTTACCCTTGAAATGGTATGCCTGACGTATATCGTACAATTGGTAAAATCAATATCACTCCAAGCAAGTGCACACACTTCTCCGATCCTCAATCCAGTATAAAGTGATATCATAATTCCAACTCTTGTTGGCGTCAGCTCGCGAACGATGATACTCTCTAAAAGTCTTTGTGATTCAAGAGTAAGAATTGGAAGTTCCCCCTTTATAACGCTTGGTTTGCATATTTTGTTCTTCAATGGTTTACATATATCCTCATTTACTGCATATTTCATTGCAGATGAAATGACAAGGGATATACTCCGAACATAGCTTGGGGAAAGACCACCCTTTCCGTCTAAACGACCTCGCTGTAATCTGTCTGATAAGAATGCGTTGATAACGGGAACAGTGATTTCTGTGACCCGCATTGAACCAAGACTAGGAATAATGTGTGTGTCTATCAAATTTGAGTATTTTGTTTTAGTACCTCCTTTTAGACGGATTTCGTTTGTTTCCTGCCATAATGTTAGTAACTCTGAAAAAGTCATTTCTGAAGGTGAGTCAGACATTTTCAGGCTTTGTGGAGTAGCTATCGCAATCTGCATCTTTCTGCGCACTTCACGATAGGTTTTTCCATACACGGAACCATATAGAATGCTACCATCTTCTTTGTTACCTTTTTTGTAACGTCCCTCCCATCTGCCATCCTTTCTCTTTCTGATATTTTCGCCTTTTCTTGACATCAAAATTCATGCTCCTTTCTACATTTTTTCGTTGCATTTCGACAATATATATGATAAGATAAGAAAAATGTAAAATACTTACACAACTACTTGAGTAATAAGGGTTCTCTTATAATCTGACCAATTAATTGACCCCTTAAAAAAGCTAATCGTTGTGATTTGATGACAATATTTAAGTTTTTTTATTAATTTTCTTGTATAAATATTTAATTTGCCTCACAACTCATTGGCATAAACTTAAAAAATATGATATTATAAGACAATTTTTGTAGAGTCGTGGCTTGTATAGAATACGCAGTTCTACGCAAAGATACAGGCATATTTCTATACGAAATTAAATGTTTTTTAGTATAAAAAGAATTATTATGGGAACTGTTTTTATTTGAAAACTGTTTACTAATTTGTTTACTGGTGAATTTGATAGAATCTACGAAAAAAGGGGGCTGTCGTATTTAGTGCGGTGCCTCTTTTTTGCGTCAAAAACAACATATAGTTCTGCAGTCCAGCCACGCTTGCGCGGCTTTCGCCTTGCAGCGGATACTAAATTCGTGCTACACGCTCATTAAGTACTGGCTTGCTCAAAGTGCCTGAATCCACATAAACTATATTTTGTCTTTTTTAGTCTTTGAAGGTGCTTCAATCTTCATTTCATAATATGGGCAAAAGCCTAAAATCCCGTTAAATTTTCACAAAAAAATAACAACTAGGCTCCTAAAAACCTAGCTGTTATTGTATAATTAGTGTATGACCAAACACATTAACTTACAGAAAAATTAAAGCAAAAATCTTTGCTCAAACGAATAATGTGATGTCATAACTTTTCTCCATAATTATTATATTATTCATAATTATGAGTATTTTTTAGTTTAATTTCCAACCGCTATTTTATTTAGCGCTTACTTTATACCTCCGAGATAGAAACCTTCATTGGCAAATATTTTTCAAACAATAATTTGTAATCAACTGGACTTTCTGGATTTTTATAAAAGTAACATAATCCGTCAATATTTTTATCATAGGATGGCTTTTCTGGCAAAGAACCATCTTTCAAATAGTTAAACCATTTAAAGTCTCCCTTTCCAAAAATATCTATTTTTTGTGTAGGTTTTCTATATTCAATTTTTGTAATATCTTTATAGAAAAATTTATTAATTTCTCTTCTAGTTATGAACCTACTATAGTATCTCATTTCTCTGTATACAACAAAATAGTCCTTATAGAATCTTATTTCTATCGGAGAGGTAATACGTACCTCTCCTCCTGAAACAATGTATACTACAATAAGTGAAACTAATAATAATGCACCTGTTGACCACGTTAAACCAGTAAAAAAATTTTCCTTAAATACAACTGAAATTACTACTATAATTATTAAAATAAACCATAGGCTTATTTTCAAAAAATAAAGCAATTTGCTAGGATTTTTTGGTTTTCTAATCAACTCTGTATCTTTACATACATAAATTGGTTCTTCCATCATTTTCCTCCTCACTCAAATTGTAAATAATCAATTGAAATATTGGGCATCTTAGATTGCTTCTGTTGCCTCACGAAGCCATTCCTTCTCCTCATCATTAAGGTGCGGAGAAATCTTTTCAAATACCTCCCTGTGGTACGCATTAAGTCTGTCCTTATCAATCTGCTGAAGATAATCAAAATCTATGGCATCAAGATCAATTGGTGCCATGGTCAGGTTTTCAAATTTCAAAAATGTCCCAAATTCAGTTTCCTTGTCCTTCACGCAGACAATCATATTCTCCGTACGGATGCCATACTGTCCTTCCAGATAAAAGCCTGGCTCATTGGATGTTATCATGCCCTCTTCAAATACAGCACTGTCAAATCTCTCAGGTACAATCTTCCATCTAAAACCATTTGGTTCTTCGTGAACATTCAGGTAATATCCCACGCCATGACCTGTTCCGTGATTGTAGTCAAGCCCCATCTCCC
>JBJEME010000026.1:0-21943 GCA_051879515.1 Lachnospira sp.
TTCATCTGATCCTTTTCCTTTGACTCTGTTTTTTCATAGGTCACTTGACACTATCGATTTAAAATAGATAATGATTATATATTTAATTGTCAAAAAAGTCCAATAAAAAAACAAATAATTATTGGATAATTGTTAGATAAAATATTGAATAAAGCAGAAATAGTGCTATAATACGTGTTTAGTTATGCGTTATAAGATATTTAAACGAGGAGACAACTGATGGGTAAGGCAAAGAATAAGGATTTAACAATAGGAAAACCGGAAACTGTTTTGTGGAGATTTTGTCTTCCACTATTTGGAAGCATTCTGTTTCAGCAAATGTACAATATAGCAGACAGTCTTGTTGCAGGACGATTTATTGGTGAAAATGCTCTGGCTGCAATAGGAAACAGCTATCAGATAACCCTTGTTTTTATTGCATTTGCCTTTGGCTGCAATATAGGATGTTCGGTTATTGTTTCACAGTTTTTCGGTGCCAAAAAATATGGATATATGAAATCTGCAGTGTATACAACATGGATATCAAGTGCAGTTTTGTGTGTTATTCTTATGCTTACAGGGCTTGTTGGCTGCAGACAATTACTTGTACTGATAAAGACTCCTGAGGCAATTTTTTACGATTCAAAATTATATCTGGATATTTATATTTGGGGATTTCCTTTTTTGCTGTTTTACAATGTTGCAACAGGTATTTTCTCAGCACTTGGAGATTCAAAGACTCCCTTTATTTTCTTAGCAGCCTCATCTGTTTCAAATATTTTCGTTGACATATTATTTGTAAAATTCTTCGATATGGGAATTTCAGGAGTTGCATGGGCGACATTCCTATGTCAGGGCATAAGCTGCATTCTGGCAGTTGTGTTTGTACTTAAAAGATTAAAACAGATAAAGGCTACAGAAAAGTGTACTGTCTTTTCATTTGATATATTTAAGAAAATAGCAGCAATAGCAGTTCCAAGCATATTGCAGCAAAGCTTTATTTCAATTGGAAATATAATTATACAGGGCACAATCAATGACTTTGGTGAAGGAGTAATTGCAGGATATTCCACATCGGTAAAGTTAAATAATCTGGTAATAACATCATTTACAACCATAGGTAATGGAATCTCTAACTATACAGCACAAAATATAGGTGCAGGCAAATTGTCAAGAGTAAAATCAGGTTTTGGTGCGGGAATAAAGCTTGTATGGATTATATGTATTCCAATATTGGCGTTGTATATGCTTGCACCGGAAATGCTGGTGAGATTATTCATGGATGAACCGTCTGATCTTGCTTTAAGGACCGGGATAGAATTCCTTAGGATATTGACTCCATTTTATTTTGTGGTTTCTGCAAAACTTGTGGCAGACGGGATTTTGCGTGGAGCGGGACTTATGAAGGAGTTCATGATCGGAACATTTACGGACCTTATTTTAAGGGTTATACTTGCACTTGTTTTTTCATCAATTTTCGGCGTTATCGGAATATGGTTCGCATGGCCAATCGGATGGACAATTGCAATGGTTGTATCCATTACATTTTACAGGATGTATTTAAAAAAAAATAATGTAGGAAAGAATATCGATAATTAACTGTATTGAGCCAAATGTTGCCAATAAAATCATAAAATGATTAATTTTTTTAATATTTATATTGTACTTTCGTAATTTTTTAGTAAAATATAACATAGTGTATTTTTTACATACAAATTATTCAAAGGGGTAACTAAATGGCACAGAGAAAAGATATTCACAAAGTATTGATTATTGGTTCGGGTCCAATAATCATCGGTCAGGCGTGTGAGTTCGATTATTCAGGAACACAGGCTTGTAAGGCACTTCGTAAATTAGGTTATGAGATTGTTTTAGTTAATTCTAATCCTGCTACTATCATGACAGATCCGGAGACTGCAGATGTAACATACATTGAGCCTCTTAATGTGGACAGACTTGAGCAGATTATTGCTAAAGAACGTCCGGATGCAGTGCTCCCTAATCTTGGTGGACAGTCGGGACTTAACTTATGTTCAGAACTTGCAGAAAAAGGAATTCTTGACAAATATAATGTAAAAGTTATTGGCGTTCAGGTAGATGCAATTGAACGTGGAGAAGACAGAATAGAGTTTAAGCATACAATGGAGAGTCTCGGAATAGAGATGGCAAGAAGTGAGGTTGCTTATTCTGTTGAGGAAGCTATGGCAATTGCTGATAAGCTTCATTATCCTGTTGTTTTACGACCAGCTTACACTATGGGTGGAGCAGGCGGTGGTCTTGTATATAATGTTGAGGAGTTAAAGACAGTATGTGCAAGAGGTCTTCAGGCAAGCCTTGTTGGCCAGGTTCTTGTTGAGGAATCAATTCTTGGCTGGGAGGAACTGGAGCTTGAGGTTGTTCGTGATGCTGACAACAATATGATTACTGTATGCTTCATTGAGAACATCGATCCACTTGGTGTTCATACAGGAGATTCATTCTGTTCAGCCCCTATGCTTACAATTTCTCCGGAGGTTCAGAAACGTCTCCAGGAGAAGTCATATAAAATCGTAGAATCAATTGAGGTAATTGGTGGTACTAATGTTCAGTGGGCACATGATCCTGTTACTGACAGAGATATTATTATCGAGATTAACCCACGAACCTCACGCTCATCAGCATTGGCTTCAAAGGCGACAGGTTTTCCAATTGCACTTGTTTCAGCAATGCTTGCAACGGGACTTACTCTTAAAGATATCCCATGCGGAAAGTATGGTACACTTGACAAGTATGTACCAGATGGGGATTATGTCGTAATTAAGTTTGCCAGATGGGCATTTGAGAAGTTCAAGGGCGTAGAAGATAAGCTTGGAACACAGATGCGTGCCGTTGGTGAAGTAATGAGTATCGGTAAGAATTTTAAGGAAGCCTTCCAGAAGGCTATCAGAAGTCTTGAGACAGGACGTTACGGTCTTGGTCATGCTAAGGATTTTGATAAGCTTACAAAGGAAGAGCTTTTGAAGAAGTTACTTTATCCTTCAAGTGAAAGATATTTCTTGATATATGAGGCTTTGAGAAAGGGTGCAACACCTGATGAAATATTTGAAATTACAAAGGTTAAGCATTATTTCCTTGAGCAGATGAAGGAGCTTGTTGAAGAAGAAGAGGCTCTTTCTAAAGGTAAGGGCAGCCTTCCATCAGACGAGGCTCTTATAAAGGCCAAGAAAGACGGATTCTCTGATAAGTATTTAAGTCAGATTCTTGGTGTATCAGAGGATGATGTTCGAAACAGAAGATTAGCCATTGGTATGACAGAGTCTTGGGAAGGTGTTCATGTAAGTGGTACACAGAATAGTGCATACTATTATTCAACATATAATGCAGAGGATAAGAATCCGGTTTCTACAGGAAAGCCAAAGGTTATGATTCTTGGTGGTGGTCCAAACAGAATTGGTCAGGGTATTGAGTTCGATTACTGTTGTGTACATGCTTCTCTTGCATTAAAGAAGCTTGGATTTGAGACAATTATTGTAAACTGTAACCCAGAGACTGTGTCAACAGATTATGATACGTCAGATAAGCTGTACTTTGAGCCTCTTACACTTGAGGATGTACTTAGTATTTATGATAAGGAAAAGCCTGTTGGTGTTATTGCACAGTTCGGAGGACAGACTCCTCTTAACCTGGCAGCAGACTTAGAGAAAAATGGTGTTAAGATTCTAGGTACAGCGCCTTCTGTAATTGATTTGGCAGAGGATAGAGATTTGTTCCGTGCCATGATGGATAAGCTTGAAATTCCTATGCCTGAGTCAGGAATGGCTGTAAATGTAGAGGAAGCACTTGCTATCGCAGAAAAAATCGGATACCCTGTTATGGTTCGTCCTTCATATGTACTTGGAGGAAGAGGCATGGAGGTTGTATATGATGCTGATTCAATGGTAGGATACATGAATGCAGCGGTAGGTGTCACACCTGACAGACCTATTCTTATTGACAGATTCTTAAATCATGCACTGGAGTGTGAGGCAGATGCCATAAGTGATGGAACACATGCATTTGTGCCTGCCGTTATGGAGCATATAGAACTTGCAGGTGTGCATTCAGGAGACTCTGCATGTATTATTCCTTCAAGACACATTTCAGAGGAAAATGTTAAGACAATAAAAGAATATACAAGAAAGATTGCAGAAGAGATGCATGTTAAGGGTCTTATGAACATGCAGTATGCTATTGAGAACGGAAAGGTTTATGTTCTTGAGGCTAATCCTAGAGCATCTCGTACAGTTCCATTAGTTTCTAAGGTATGTAACATCAGAATGGTGCCACTTGCAATAGATATCGTGACCTCTGAGCTTACAGGTAATCCTTCACCTGTTCCAGCACTTAAGGAGCAGAATATTCCATACTATGGTGTCAAGGAGGCTGCATTCCCATTTAATATGTTCCAGGAGGTTGACCCTGTACTTGGACCGGAAATGCGTTCTACAGGTGAGGTTCTTGGATTGTCACAGTACTGGGGAGAGGCGTTCTATAAGGCACAGGAAGGTATTCAGTCAAAGCTTCCTTTGTCAGGCAAGGTACTTATTTCAGTATGTGACAGAGATAAGGCTGAGGTAGTAGAGGTGGCTAAATCATTATCAGAGAGCGGTTTTGAGATTCTTGCTTCAAAGAACACATGTAAGCTTCTCAATGATAATGGCATTGAAGCAGCTTCAATCAATAAGCTTTCAGAGGGCAGACCTAACATGATGGATGTTATCCTTAATGGAGAGGTTGATCTTATTATCAATACACCTGTTGGGAATGAGCGTAAGGCTGATGACAGCTATTTAAGAAAAGCAGCAATTAAGAAGAAGATTCCATACATGACAACTATTGCAGCAGCCAAGGCAACAGCCAGCGGAATTAAGACTATAAAAGAAAGAGGCAACAGCGAAGTAAAATCTATTCAGGAGCTTCATGCCCAGATTAAATAATAAATGTGTTTATTGCTTATGCAGCATGATTCATTGTGCTGCATAAGCTTTTTTGTACAATAGGAAAGTTCTCCGAACTTCCCTATTGTACAAAAAAACGCTCCGCTTAGGATGAGCACTCGCACGAGAAGAAAATGTCAGCTAAATATGTAGAATTATTTGGAATAATATGCTAACATAGAAAAAAATGTGTGCAAATTAATACGGAGGATATATAGTGGATTCACATAATACAAAAGTCAATCGTGATATGGTTGTTGGATGGCTTGTTGTTGTGCTGGTGCTTGCTGTTGCATATGCAGGTGAAGTGATTAAAGGTGAACGTGCATTAAGCTACTTTATATCATTTATGTTAGCTACAGCGGTTCCTGCCATGGGAGCAGTCTGCCTGTATTGTATTAAGAAGGATTTATACTGGTTGAAATACTATATTGTGACAGGATATTTTGTAATGTATCTTTACACAATGGTAACAGGTAATACTGATTTAGTATTTACATATGTATTGCCTATGCTTGCCATGCTTGTATTATACCATCAGCCTCGTCTTATTCTTGTTACCGGAATTGCTTCTGTTATCGTAAATCTTGTTGTGATTATTTATAAATCTTATAGTGGATTATACAATGTCTCCAACAGCAAAGATGCTGAAATTCAAATTGCATTGATTGTGTTATGCTTTGCAGGTTCGTATGTTGCAACAAGGTTGTATGATGAAATTACAAAACAGAATGAGCATTTTTTCCAAGAGCTTCAATTAAAGAATAGTGAGCTTGACAGGAAGAATGAACAGATTCAGAGTATGACTCTTCAGACCATTACAACAATTGCCAACACAATAGATGCTAAAGATGAATATACAAAGGGGCATTCCAAGCGTGTGTCTGATTATTCAGTGGCAATAGCAACTGAGATAAAGGATATTATGCATTATACCCAGCAGGATATTGAGAATATCAGAGCAATAGCACTTTTACATGACATTGGTAAAATAGGTGTGCCGGATTCTGTGCTTAATAAACCGGGTAAATTAACGGATGACGAATTTGCAATGATGAAGAACCATACAATTATTGGTGCAGATATTTTAAAAGATATCGGTATTCTGCCGGGAATTGAATTGGGAGCAAAATATCATCATGAAAGATATGACGGAAAAGGGTATCCTGATCAGCTTGCAGGAGAGGATATACCGTTTATTTCAAGGATTATTGCAGTGGCGGATGCCTATGATGCAATGACAAGTAACAGGGTATACAGGCGTCCCCTGTCAGACGAGAAGGTGCTTTCGGAACTTGAGAACGGAGTGGGTAGACAGTTTGATCCAATGGCCGCACGGGCGATGATTCGAATGATTACTGAAAACAGGCTTTCCAAGATAATGACAGAGGACGAACTTCAACATGCAGGCAGTGACGTTACAAGTGTTTTAAAAAATGTTGTTGAAACAAGGAATGAACAGATTACAGAAGGTCTTAAGCATGATAACCTCACCGGTGTTTATAACAAGGAGTACGGTGAGAAGATAATTAAACAGGAACTTGATAATTCACAAGGCTGTTTAGTTGTATTTGATGTTGATGAATTCAGAGCATTTAATAATACTCATGGATTTATGCTCGGAGACTATTACCTGAAAAGATTATCAGGCACATTGAAGAAATTAGATGGAAATTCAATAATATTCAGATCCGGAGGGGATGAATTTGTAGCGTATTTCAAGGGTTGCGATTCAGATGAGAAGATTGATGCTCTTATGCTTAAATTCTATCGTGGGCTGGCACTGATAAAGAAGGATGACAAAGATATCAATGATTTTTCAGTTTCAATGGGAGTTTCTTTGACGACAGACTCAGGCAGACAATATGATTCGTTACTGCAAAATGCTGATAAGGCTCTTTATTTTGCAAAACAGCAGGGTGGCGGACAATACAGCATATATCATAAGAGCAGTAATGGACAGTCCAATGGCTTTGAGGTTTCACGTATAGAATTGAATAAGTTTATTCGGATTATAAGAGACAGTAATGCATATACGGGTGCATTTAACGTGGCATACAAGGAATTTGGCAAGATATTTGAGTATGTTCAGAATATGGCTGAAAGAAATAATCAGAATGTTCAGATTGTGTTGTTCACACTTATTCCAAAGGATGAGAGTTCATTTTCAGTTGAGAACATGTCTGAGGTAATGAAGTATCTTGAGAAGGCTGTTACATATTCAATCAGGAATGTTGATGTTACCTCACAGTACAGCAGTTCTCAAAGGATTGTAGCGCTGGTTAATCTGGACAGAAAACAGATTAATACCGTTACTGACAGAATCCTAAAGGAATTCTATAAAATGTACACTAGGGCAGATGTCAATATTACTTATGATATTGCCAATCTTTCTGATGACATCGAAACTGAAGAATGATAATAATTAAAGGGTATGCAACAATTAGTGCTGCATACCCTTTGAATTTTATTCTTATCATGAGTAAATATAATTATTCGTTATCATCGTCTTCTTCAGTGCCGGCAACAGCAGCAATAACTACAATCAAAACTACTACTGCAATAATAGCAACTGCAACACCGATAAGTGGACCTAAAAACAATAGAAAATTCATAACATACCTCCGAGTTTATGTATAAATTAAAATATACGAACTGAACAATAGTATTATATAACGGCTTTATGTTAATATCAAATGTTTTTATTTATCAGCATTTAAATTTTTATTTGCAGTGGCAAGCATAAGCTTAATTCGGTTAAGCTGGTTAACCTCTGAAGCACCCGGATCATAGTCTACAGCTATAATATTAGCTTCAGGATATGCTGCTCTTAATTCCTTAATTACACCTTTTCCAACAATGTGGTTAGGCAGGCATGCAAATGGCTGGCAGCACACGATGTTACCCGCACCATGATGAATAAGCTCAATCATTTCACCTGTAAGAAGCCATCCCTCACCGGTCTGGTTTCCAAGTGACACAAGATCCTTGGCAAGATTAGCAGTTTCCTTAATAGATGAAGGTGCATCAAATCGTTTGCTATTTGCAAGAGCCTTGTTTCCAGGCTTTCTGAACCATTCAAGCAAACTGATAAGTGTATTACATACAAATGCTGATTTAGCAGAAGCTCCAAGGTTCTTATGCTTAAAGTTAGTATTTTCCATGCAGTAGAGCAGGAAGCCCATAAGATCAGGAACAACGGCCTCTGCACCTTCTGATTCTAACAGATCGACTATATAGTTATTGGCAGCCGGCATGAATTTTACAAGTATTTCACCAACAACGCCTACTCTAGGTTTCTTGATGTCAAGTAATTCAATTTCGTCAAATTCCTTAACAATTGCGCTTACATTTCGTCTATACTCGCTCATGCTGACTTTGTTTCTGGTAAGCTGTTCAATACATATTTTTTTCCATTTTTCATGAAGGGCATTAACAGAGCCGGGAACCTTTTCGTATGGTCTTGTTCTGTAAACAACATTCATGAATATATCACCATACTCAACAGCCATCATAGCTTTTTTAATAATGCTTAAGTTGTATGTAAAGCCAGGATTGGTTTCAAGTCCCTGCGCGCTTAAAGAAATTACAGGAATATGTCCCAAACCGGCTTTTTCAAGAGCACGTCTTATAAATCCAATGTAGTTAGAGGCACGGCATCCGCCACCTGTCTGTGACATGATTATAGCTGTGCGGTCCAAATCATATTTGCCGGAAAGAACAGCGTTCATAATCTGACCAACAACCATAAGAGACGGATAACATGCATCATTATTTACATACTTTAATCCTACATCAACTGAAGATTTATTATCGTTATCCAAAACCACAAAATTATATCCGCATGAATTAAGGGCAGGAGCCAATAAATCAAAATGAATAGGTGACATCTGTGGGCAGAGAATAGTGTAGTTCTTGCGCATCTCCTCTGTGAAGATTACACGTTCATATGCTGATGATACTAAGGTTCTCTTGTAATTCTTTTTCTCTCGAACCTTTAATGCTGCGATAAGAGAACGAACACGGATACGTGCAGCACCAAGGTTATTAACTTCATCAATCTTAAGTACGGTATAAATCTTTCCTGAGCCTGTTAGAATATCACTTACCTGATCTGTTGTAACAGCGTCTAGTCCGCAACCGAAGGAGTTGAGCTGAATAAGGTCAAGATTATCTACAGTTTTTACATAGCTTGCAGCTGCGTAAAGTCTGGAATGATACATCCACTGATCCATAATAACTAATGGTCGTTCAACATTACCGAGATGAGATATACTGTCTTCAGAAAGAACAGCAATGCCATATGAGTTAATGAGTTCAGGTATACCATGATTAATCTCAGGGTCGATATGGTATGGACGTCCTGCCAGAACAATACCGCGTTTGCCTGTTTTCTTAAGATATTCGATTGTTTCCTCGCCCTTCTTACGAACATCCTCACGGGATTTCATAAGCTCATTCCATGCCTGTGTGACAGCTGATTTTACTTCTGATGAAGGAATATCACTGAATTCTTCAACAAGACGCTTGCATATCTTATCCATGCTCTCAAATGTCATGAATGGATTTCTGAAATCAACATGCTCTGTCTTTAATTCCTCTACGTTATTCTTGATATTTTCTGCATAAGAAGTAACGATAGGGCAGTTATAGTGGTTATTAGTATTCTCAATCTCCTTGTGCTCATAAGGAATACAAGGATAGAAAATAAACTTTACACCCTGCTTTATAAGCCATGAAATATGACCATGGGCCAGCTTTGCAGGATAACACTCGGATTCTGATGGAATAGATTCGATTCCAAGCTCGTAAATCTTTCTGTTACTCTGAGGTGATAATACAACTCTGTAGCCAAGAGAAGTAAAGAATGTAAACCAGAAAGGATAATTCTCATACATATTAAGTACTCTTGGAATACCTACAATACCTCGGGTTGCTTTCTCCTCAGGGAGAGGTTCGTAATCAAAAAGTCTGTGAAGCTTATAATCAAAAAGATTTGGCTCTTTTTCTTTAGCTTTCTCTTTTCCAAGACCTTTCTCACATCTGTTACCGGTTATAAACTGACGACCGCCTGAGAATTTATTGATAGTAAGGTGACAGTTATTGGTACATCCCTTGCAACGTGTAAGAGTAGTATCGTATGTAAGGGAATTAATCTTATCAATTGAGAGCATAGATGATTCTGATATGCCGTCATAACGCTCTCTGGCAATAAGTGCAGCACCAAATGCGCCCATGATACCTGCAATATCAGGTCTGATTGCTTCAACGCCTGTTATTTTTTCAAAGCTTCTTAAAACAGCATCATTGTAAAATGTACCGCCCTGAACAACAATATGCTGTCCCAAATCACCGGGGTCAGCAATTTTTATAACTTTGTATAAAGCATTTTTAATAACAGAATAGGCAAGACCTGCAGAAATATCAGCAACTTCAGCGCCTTCCTTCTGAGCCTGCTTAACCTTTGAATTCATAAATACTGTACAACGTGTTCCTAAATCTACCGGATTATTGGCAAATAATGCTTCTTTGGCAAAATCTTCTACAGAGTAGTTAAGTGACTTGGCAAATGTTTCAATAAACGAGCCGCATCCGGAAGAACAAGCTTCATTTAACTGTACAGAATCTACTGTCTGGTTCTTGATTTTGATGCATTTCATATCCTGACCGCCAATATCAATGATACAGTCAACTTCAGGATCAAAAAATGCAGCTGCGTAAAAGTGAGAAACAGTTTCAACCTCACCTTCATCAAGCATGAGAGCAGCCTTAATTAAAGCTTCACCATAACCTGTTGAACATGAATTTACAATCTTAGCCTTAGGTGGAAGCTTAGTGTATATTTCTTTAATTGAACGGATAGTTGTAGCTAGAGGAGAGCCGTTATTGCTTGAGTAAAATGAATATAAAAGTTTACCGTTCTCGCCGACCAATGCAACCTTAGTTGTAGTAGAACCTGCATCGATACCTAAATAGCAGTTGCCTTCATACACAGATAAATCATCAGTTTCCACATGATGCTTGGAATGTCTGTTTGTAAATTCTTCGTATGATTCCCTGGAGGCAAATAAAGGTTCCATACGCTCAACCTCAAATTCTAACTTTATCTTGGCTTTAAGCTGGCTGATGATAGATGTCACATCAACCAGAGAATCTTCTTTATAATTCATCGCAGAGCCAACGGCTGCAAAAAGGTGAGAGTGTTTTGGAGCAATAATCTGATCTTCACCAAGACTTAGTGTTCTTATAAATGCCTGCCTTAATTCTGAAAGGAAATGGAGTGGTCCGCCAAGGAAAGCTACGTTTCCGCGTATTGGCTTACCACAAGCAAGACCGGAAATAGTCTGGTTAACAACAGCCTGAAAAATAGATGCTGAAAGGTCTTCCTTTGTGGCACCTTCGTTAATAAGCGGCTGAATATCAGACTTGGCAAATACACCACATCTTGCAGCAATAGGATAAATTGACTTGTAATTCTTGGCATATTCATTTAATCCTATGGCATCAGTCTGCAAAAGAGTAGCCATCTGATCAATAAATGAACCGGTTCCGCCGGCGCATATTCCATTCATTCGCTGGTCAATACCATTGGTAAAATAAATAATCTTGGCATCCTCACCGCCGAGCTCAATAGCAACATCACATTGAGGTGCATAATCCTGAAGAGCAGTAGAAACTGCAACTACTTCCTGTGTAAATGGCACATTAAGATGCTTGGCAAGAGTAAGACCGCCTGAACCTGTAATTACAGGATATACCTGGAATTCACCTAACTTCTCAACTGCTTTTTCCAATAAAGACTGAAGTGTCTCCTGTATGTTTGCGAAGTGTCTTTCATAGTCAGAGAACAGGATGTTGTTATTGTTGCCTAAAATAGCAATTTTTACAGTTGTTGAGCCAATATCAATACCTAATTTATATTTATTCATTATTGCCGCGGAAAAACCGCTCCCTCCTTTAAAATTTAAAGTAAAAAGTCAAAATGTCTATAATTCGACAAATTTATACAATCTGAAACATTATAGAGTAAATATGCCAAAATTTCAACATAGATAATTGTATAAAATCATATAATAAGGAAAGTTTATAAAAATTTTATTCTAATTAGTATTGCTTAATTGACAACAGGTATGTTTATTTTTTATACTTTATTGAGCCGTTTGTGAATTTCTGTATTTTGCAGGATTGTGGGAGTACGAAGTACGGAACAATCCGTAGGTATCACAGTTAAGGTCTATTCGACCCTGGCATCATAAAATGTAAAAATGGGAAAGGAACATTTTGAAATGAACCTATTTAATAAGATAGAGAAGAAGTTTGGAAAATATGCCATTAAAAATCTTATGACATATATTATTATTTTGTATGCAGTCGGATTTATAATTAATCTGTTTGCTCCGGGCGTGTACAGCGAATTTTTTTCATTGAATTTTGATAAAATCTTTCATGGAGAAGTGTGGAGACTGGTTACATTTATAATACAGCCGCCGTCAGACAGCATATTATTCGTAATATTCGCGTTATATTTTTATTACCTTATCGGAACAGTACTTGAGCAGATATGGGGCTCATTTAAATTTAACGTTTATTTCTTCTCAGGTGTGCTTTTGAATATCATTGCATCTTTGATTATTTATCTTATTTGGGGATTGAATTTCAATCTTAGTACGCACTATATCAATCTTGCATTATTCATGGCATTTGCATATGAGCAGCCTGATATGCAGGTTTTGTTTATGTTTGTACTGCCTATTAAGATTAAGTGGTTAGCGATTATTGACGCAGCTATATTTGGAGTAACTATTGTTTTTGGTTATCTTATAGCATTGTTCCCGGCACAGCTTTTAACGGTATGGCAGGGATTATATTATGCAGGAATTCTTTCAGGAAGTATAATTGGCTGCCTTGCCAATTCAACAGCAGCACTTGTGTCAATGCTAAATTTTCTGTTTTATTTCTTTATTTTTAAAAGAAGACCTGGAAAGAATTCAACACAGAAGAATTTCAATAAAGCTATGAGAACTGCCAAAAAGGCACAGAAGAATAACATGGAACACATGAACAGTCAGGTGCATAAAGAGTCATTTAATGAAAGATTTTATAATGCCAACAGCGAAAAGAGTACCTGGCAGAGTGCAAATCAGCCATACAGGGCTACTAAACACAGATGTGCAGTTTGCGGAAGAACCGAGGCAGATGCTCCTGACCTCACATTCAGGTTCTGCACAAAATGCAAAGGCAATTATGAATATTGCAGTGACCACATTTACACTCACACTCATGTTGAATAATTAAGACTTTTATTTTTGGAATTATTATGTTAATATAATTTACGAAAATCGGTTGTGGAGGTTAATAATGAAGAAGACAAAGATAATTTGTACAATGGGTCCTAATACTAATGACAGGGAACTCATAAAGCAGCTTGCTTTAAGCGGTATGGATATTGCAAGATTTAATTTCTCACATGGTGATCATGCTGAGCAGGCAGGCAGATTTGCGTTAGTTAAGAGTGTAAGAGAGGAACTTAATATTCCTATTGCAACTCTTCTTGATACAAAGGGTCCGGAGATAAGGACAGGAAGCTTAAAGACAGATGGAAAGGTTACTCTCGTCGAAGGACAGAAATACACGCTTACCACAAGAGAAGTTCTTGGTGATGACAAGATTAACATGATTACTTATGATGGTCTTCCACAGGATGTTTCAGCAGGTAACACAATTCTTATTGATGATGGTCTTATAGAACTGACTGTAGAGAAAGTAGTTGATGGCACAGATATTGAGTGTGTGGTTGTCAACGGTGGTGAACTCGGCTCTAAGAAGGGTGTTAATGTTCCTAATGTGAGTATCAGACTTCCGGGTATAACTGACAAAGATAAAGAGGATATTATCTTTGGTATTGAACAGGGATTTGATTTCATCGCAGCTTCATTCGTAAGAAATGCAGCCTGCATTCAGGAGATTAAACAGCTCATGTGGGCACATGGTGCAGATATTCCGGTAATTGCCAAGATTGAGAATGCTGAGGGTATTGCTAATCTTGATGAGATTATTAAAGTAGCTGATGGTATCATGGTTGCCAGAGGTGATATGGGTGTTGAGATTCCGGCAGAGGATGTGCCTCATATCCAGAAAGAGATTATTAAAAAATGTAATTCAACATATAAGCCTGTTATTACTGCAACACAGATGCTTGATTCCATGATTCGTAATCCTCGTCCTACAAGAGCGGAGGTTACGGATGTTGCCAATGCAATTTATGATGGTACAGATGTAGTAATGCTTAGCGGTGAGACTGCTAATGGTAAGTATCCGCTTGAAGCCCTTAAGATGATGGTAAAGATTGCAGAAAGAACTGAGAAGGATATTGCAGGACGTTCTGCAGAGTTCTCAAAGGTACATTCTAAGAGAAGTGTATCAAGTGCAGTATGTAATGCAACAGTTCAGACAGCCGAGAATCTTAATGCTAAAGCTATTGTTTGTCCTACAATTTCAGGCTTTACTGCAAGACTTACATCTAAGCTTAAACCAAATGCAGAGATTATCGGATGCTCTCCGTATGACAATGTTCTACGTAAGATGCAGATTTACTGGGGTGTAAGACCTTTAAAGACAGCTCCTGAAACATCAACAGATAAGATTATTGAGCATGCTTTAGTGGTAACTGAGAATGCCGGTTACATTGAGGAAGGCGATACAGTTATTATTTCGGCAGGTATTGCAACAACATCAGACCCATCAGCTAAGAGAGGTCTTACTAATACTATGAGAGTAGTAACAATCTAAGTATCCAATTAGAATGAGTAAGTTGATTAATTATGCCATCAGGATTGCGGTCTGGATACCGGTAGTTCTGATGGCTATCGTTATTTTTGGCTTTTCAAGTCAGAACAGTGAGGAATCCTCAGGTCTTAGCCACAGAGTTGCAGAAGTTATACTTGAAGGTGCTGATTATTTAGGTTTTGTTGATGATGATAATAGAGAAGAACTTATAGAAGAATTGCAGTTCCCAATCAGAAAATGTGCTCATATGACAGAGTATGCTGTTTTTGCAATATTGATTTTAACGGCACTGTATATTGACACTGTACGTGGAAAAAGACTATATTTAATTTCATGGATTGGAGCAGTATTATTTGCAGCGACAGATGAAATACACCAGTTGTTTGTTCCCGGTCGTTCCGGACAGTTTACGGATGTATGTATTGATGCTATGGGTTGCCTTATCGGGTTACTGTTTGTTATGCTTATAGTACACATTTTAAAAAAACATTTTGCTACAAGAAGAAATAATAAAATAAAGGGAGAGTTATCATGACAATTTATGATGAGTTAGTTGCGAGAGGTCTTATCGCACAGGTGACAGATGAAGAGACAATTAAGGATTTAATTAATAACGGAAAGGCTACTTTCTATATTGGTTTTGATCCAACAGCTGACAGTCTTCATGTAGGCCATTTTATGGCACTTTGTCTTATGAAGAGGCTTCAGATGGCTGGCAATAAGCCAATTGCACTTGTTGGTGGCGGTACCGGTATGATTGGTGATCCATCAGGTAGGAGTGATATGAGAAAAATGCTCACAGAGGAGCAGATTCAGCATAACTGCGAATGCTTTAAAAAGCAGATGGAGAAATTTATTGATTTCTCTGACGGAAAAGCACTTATGGTTAACAATGCAGACTGGCTCCTTAAGCTTAATTACGTTGAGTTGTTAAGAGAGGTAGGTGCATGCTTTTCAGTTAACAATATGCTGAGAGCTGAGTGTTATAAGCAGAGAATGGAAAAGGGCTTAAGCTTCCTTGAGTTTAATTATATGATAATGCAGTCATATGATTTCTATATGTTATACCAGAAATATGGATGTAATCTTCAGTTTGGTGGAGATGACCAGTGGAGTAATATGCTTGGTGGCACTGAACTTATTAGAAAGAAGCTTGGAAAAGATGCGTCAGCAATGACTATCACACTGCTTCTTAATTCAGAGGGAAAGAAGATGGGTAAGACCGCATCAGGTGCTGTATGGCTTGACCCTGAGAAGACTTCTCCATATGATTTTTACCAGTACTGGAGAAATGTTGATGATGCGGATGTGCTTAAGTGTATCAGAATGCTCACATTCCTTCCTCTTGAGCAGATTGACGAGATGGAAAGCTGGGAGGGTGCGCAGCTTAATAAGGCTAAAGAAATTCTTGCATTTGAGCTTACTAAGCTTGTTCATGGAGAAGATGAGGCAAAGAAGGCAGAAGAGACTGCTAAAGCAATATTTGCCGGGGGTGGTAATGCTGCCAACATGCCTTCAAAGACTCTTTCTGATGACGATTTTATTGATGGAAGCATAGATGCAGTATCGTTAGTATTTGCTGCCGGACTTGCCGCTACGAAATCAGAGGCACGACGTACAATCCAGCAGGGTGGTGCCACAATTGACGGAGTAAAGGTGACAGATATTGCTACCAGATATGAGAAAGACCGTTTCGCAGGAGAAGGTATTGTAGTTCAGAAAGGTAAGAAATCTTTCGTAAAGGTTTCATTGAATTAGTTTATGAAAAAAACGGACATCGTATTGGTAAGAATTCTTATTCTTGCAGGTGTTATGGCATTAAATGGACTAATACTGATGATTGTTATCGGTGAGAATGAGTTTGCCCATATTATCAGCAATATGAATAACAATGTCTATGAGCTTACAAAAGAACAGGGCTCTTTATATAATCTATATTATTATACAGGATTTAATGTTCTGTATAAGCCGTTGTTCTCTATTACTATTATGCTTGTATTTGTTTCTGTTGCAGCTGTTTTATTAAGATTTGGCAATGCAGGTAAGCTGGCTTTTTTGTCTAATGCAATGCTTTTGATAACAGGTGGATATCTTTTAATTGCCAGAATATTTGAAGGAAGCAGTAAGGTTCATTATTATATTGATTCCCTTTATATGAATGTTTCAGATTCTGAGACAATTGAAACAGTACAGCTTATGGATACCATTCCTGTTGCATATTGTCTTGTTATTATACTCTCTGTCATAGGATTTCTTCTGGTCAGAAGCAGTTCTATCGGTAAAATGAAACTTTATGCAGTGGAAAATGACAAATCCAATAACTGTGTAAGATTTATCATGCCTGCTGTTTACGGATATGCTGTTATGGAATTGGCAAGGGAATCTTATATAGGAATGACAGTATCCCGGATGAGTTCAGATAACCAGCTTACTTATCAGTATCTTCATGATTTCTATATTGCGGATAAAGCATTTTTATCATGGTCAGGGTCGGTAGTATTCGGGATTGTGATAGCAATAAACATGATGCTTAAGCATTTTGGAAAAGAAAATCTGAAAAATATATTGGCTGGATTAGTATTACCGGGCATTCTTACTATTATTACAGGAATAATAATGGCAATAAATATTCCGTCAGTGTTTGGAATATTGACATTTGACGTTATAATTTGTGATAAAACTGACACTGCATATTATATGTTTATTATATGCAGACTGGCTGAATACTTGTGTGTATTTAGTATGATATGGAGTGTTGTAAATAGGAAGATTCCGGCACTATGGATGAAGCTGGTATTTGTGGCAAATGTGTTACTTAGCGTTATTACACTTGGATTAGCCACGTTTGCTGATAATTATTATAAAATGTATGCAGGCTGCATTGCAGCAGATGTAATCACTGTAGTTATAGTAATGTTATTGATATTCTACGCATCAGTTTTAAAGAAAAAAAGTATGTCGCTTCAACGATAGTTCATCGTGAAGCGACTTTTTAAAATAGACTTTTGACAACCTGATATTATAGGATTTTTAATTCTTTGCTAAGGTAACTGAACTGATATCGGTGTCAGCTACAAGGGAGTAGTTGGTATAATATACAACGAATCCCGGCTTTGAGCCTGCAGGCTTTTTTACTTCTTTCTTTAATACATAATCAATCTCAACCTTACCCTGTTCTCTGCCTTTTGAGTAGTAAGCTGCTAAAGAAGCTGCTTCTTCAAAGGCACGGTCAGGTATTTCTTTACCCATGGTTCTTAATATAACATGTGAACCGGGCATCTGTTTGGCATGAAACCACCAGTCGTTCCCATTGGCCATTTTAAACGTAAGCTCGTCATTTTGAAGATTGTTCTTACCAACATAAATGTCAAACCCGTCCGAGGAAATATAGTGCAGTGGTTTATTGTTTGTTTTTACTTTTGGAGAGTTCTTCCCGGAACGCTTAATATATCCTGTCTGGACAAGCTCTTCCTTAATATTGCTCAGGTCATTTTCTGTTGTGGAAATCTCAAGAGCAGTCATTATTGATTCAAGATAATTGATTTCTTCTGTTATCTCGGCGATAAGACGTGTTCCTGCTTCGTAGGTACGCTTGAGCTTGTTATATCTGGCAAAATATTTGTTCGCATTCTGTATAGGTGTGAGAGTATCATCAAGAGGTATTGTAATATCTTTGTTTTCGTAGTAATTAAATGCTGAAAATTCTTTTGCACCATCAGGAATGTTGTAACCGTAAGTGTTGATAAGTTCACCGTAAATCCTGTATTTATCTTTTTTTTCTGTATCCTTTAACTGCCTTTCCTGGATATCAAGCTTTTTATAGGAACGCTCAAGATGAGTTGTGATAATCTTTCGGATATCTGTGGATTTCTGATGGATTCTTGTGGCATTTTCCTTCTTTTCGTAATAAGTACGGATTACAGTGCTGATAGAGTCGTACATTTCCGTTTCACCATATATTGTAAGCTTTATTCCGGCGAATTCCTTTGGAATGCCATTTTCAAAAGCAATGTTAGGTGAAAAAGAATTATTTTTTACGTTCTCAACTACTTCCATGAATGATTTATATAATAAACCGGCACCGGCACTGTCAAGGCAATTGGCAGGAACAGAACAGTCAATTCCTGCCCGGAAACATATTTCTTCACCGATTATACGGCTTATTCCGGTATATGCCATGCATAAAGCCTTTGACGATGTTTCAGGAAGTGACAGAACATTTTTTGCAAATGTATCAAAATCATTAACCTGTAATGGGTTATGCTTGTCGGCGGTATTAGGAATAAAATACTGTCTTCCGGGCAAAACCTCTCTTACAGAGCTTATCTGGGCAGACACGTGCTTAATACTGTCCAGAATGTTGTTATTGTTATCTGTAAGTATAATGTTGCTGTGCTTGCCCATGAATTCACATACGATGTGCTTTTGGCATAAATCACCCATTTCGTCGAGATGTTCAACTTCGATGTCAATAATACGTTCAAATTCAGGTTGTGAAATTGAAATAATGCGACCATTATTCAAATGCTTTCTTAATAACATACAGAAGTTAGGAGCTGTTGCAGGACCAGGTTTATTATCTTCAGTGATATATGCAAGAGGAAGAGATGCATTTGCTGACAAAACCAGACGGAATTGTCCGTTGGAAGTCTTTACCGTAAGAAGAATCTCGTCTTCCTCAGGCTGTGCAATTTTATAAAGTCTGCCACCTTTTATTGTGTTGTTTAAATCATGTATTATATTTGCAATAGTAATTCCGTCGAATGCCATAATTCACCTCTGTCTTTATTATTAGAGTATTTGTGAACGCCGGGTCAATAAAGCCAGCGCATATCAGAAATTATGATAACACAGAAGTGGCTTATTGTCTTGTACTTTAATCAGAAAGTTGGTATAATAATCTAAGTTTGAGATTAGAAGTGAGGGTTTTATGATTAAGAGTATGACAGGCTTCGGAAGAAGCGAGATAGTTAAAGGAAACCGTAAAGTTTCTGTAGAAATTAAATCAGTTAATCACAGATATCTTGAGGCTGGAATTAAGATGCCTAAGAAGCTAAATGTGTTTGAGTCAAGAATCAGAGATTTACTTAAAAAATATGCTCAGCGTGGTAAGATTGATATTTTCATTACATTTGAGGATAATTCTGAGGAGCAGGTAACCCTTAAGTATAATTCTGATATTGCCATAGAATATATGGATATATTTAACAGGATTTCGTCACAGTTTGATTTGAAAAATGACATTACCGTAGGCTCGTTGTCAAGATATCCTGAAGTAATTACAATGGATGAGGTTCAGACTGATGAGGATGAGCTGTGGCATTTCTTAAGTGAGGCAATCACACAGGCATGTGAGCAGTTTGTAAATGCAAGAATTATCGAGGGTGAGAATTTAAAAAATGATTTGCTTCTAAAGCTTGGTCATATGGAGGAGCTTGTTTCATTTATTGAAGAAAGAAGTCCTGAGATAATGAAAGAATACAGAAATAAGCTTGAGAGTAAGGTAAATGAACTGCTGGGGGACACAACAATTGATGAGAGCAGAATAGCTACGGAAGTGGTAATATACGCTGATAAGATATGTGTTGATGAAGAAACAGTGCGTCTCAGAAGTCATATTGAGCACGCCAGAAAATGTTTATCAGAGGATGGTGGAATTGGTCGAAAGATGGATTTTATTGCCCAGGAGATGAACAGAGAGTCCAATACCATTCTTTCAAAAGCTAATGATATTGAGATTTCTAATGCTGCTATTGATTTAAAGACCGAGATTGAAAAAGTGCGAGAGCAGATTCAGAATATTGAATAAAAGTTTTTCTTGATTGTTTATGTTTGTTTATGTATAATATTATTTGCGCTAAAATGCAGTTTAAGATTATCGACAGCTTTTGGGTGCAGGTATCAGAATGGTACTTTGATAAAAATTATAGAAAGAACTTAGGAATCTATGAAAGAAAAAGGATTATTGCTTGTAATTTCAGGATTTTCAGGAGCAGGCAAGGGCACTGTTATGAAGCGTATGCTTGAACTTCATAATGAGTATGCACTTTCAGTTTCTGCAACTTCCAGATTGCCAAGGGAAGGTGAGGTTGACGGCAGAGAATATTTCTTTAAGACGAGAGAAGAATTTGAAGCCATGATATCCGCAGGAGAATTGCTGGAACATGCACAGTATGTGGGCAATTACTATGGGACACCTTTAGCGTATGTTAAGCAGAGGCTTGACGAAGGAATAAATGTGATTCTGGAAATAGAAATTCAAGGTGCACTTAACGTAAAGAAGATGTTTCCAGATTCGGTGCTTATGTTTATCACACCCCCTGATGCAACTGAATTGGAAAGACGTCTCAGAGGACGTGGAACAGAGGATGAGGCAACAATTACTGCAAGATTATCAAGAGCCGGAGAGGAATCACTGGGACTTGAAAGTTATGATTATCTTATCATTAATGATGAGGTTGACAGTTGCGTCGAGAGAATTCATAATATTGTTCTAGCAGAGAAAAGCAGGATTTCCAGAAACAGCGAAATAATCAATAATATAAGGGAAGAGCTTAAGGCTTATTCGAAAGGAGATAAATAATGTTACATCCATCATATACAGAGCTTATGGCAGTTGTTAACAGTGAGGTTGAGGAAGGCGAGCAGCCATTAGTACAGAGCAGATACTCTATAGTTAAGGCCACTGCTGCAAGAGCAAGAGAGATTGTAGATGCCAGAACAGTAGAAGAAAAGAAGAAGAAAATGCACCAGGAGCAGACGACTTCAAAGGAAAAGGATAAGGACAAAGATAAGACTGAGGCAAAGAAGCTTACAAAGGATGAGGAGAGAAAGCTTGCAATTGGTCAGCCTCTTATTAGTAATTCAGATAACATGAAGCCACTTTCAATTGCAGTTCAGGAACTTTACGAGGGAAAGATTAAGATTATTGGAAATGGTGATGATTCATTGAATATGTAGTGTTAATTGGCTGCCGATTATTCGGCAGTCTTTTTTTATACAATAGGAAAGTTCTCCGAACTTCCCTATTGTACAAAAAACGCTCCGCTTCGGATGAGCACTCGCACGAGAAGAAAATGTCAGCTAAAGCAGACCGTGCTCGGCTCGCAAAGCGGAGCAAGTCCCTCAAGGATTGAGGGATTTAGGGAGTTGGAAGCGGACTTGTCCGCTTTGTTCCTTTATAGGAAAGACCGCCTGCGGCGCTCTCTTGAATTAAAAAGAGC
>JBJEME010000027.1:0-4648 GCA_051879515.1 Lachnospira sp.
GCAGCATTTATCGCAACAAGTATAAAGATTGATAAAAATAAGTGTTTCATTGTGTAGTTAACGTGAATTTGATATAATCAAATAGTCTTAGCAGTCAAAGACTAATTTGGTTTTTGGAACGGATGAGTTGCCACGTAATATCTAACGAGAAATTGTAAACTTGCTCTATCATCTTATTGGTTATTTTGAGACGATATGATACGATTTGAACTGATTTTGAGACGATAACTCAGAGAGTTAGTGCGTTATATTACGTAGTTCGAATCTAAAAATCGCTGCAAATTTACAAATAATTATTGAATTGCGCAAGTAATTTTGATACGAAATGATACGATATGCCTAAATGTACTGTCTAACAGCAAATGCAATTCTTTGTGGGAAGCTACTAAAAAGAAATGGAATATGCAAAACAAAAACTACTTTTGCATCAATAATCTTGCATTGTTGCTCCTTCTGAAGCACATCGTTTTCACCAATATAAAAAAACAAACACTTATCGGGGGAGGATTTTCCCTCCCTCGATACTATGTGGTGCCTTAATGTAACTAAAAAATGTAAAGAGCGAAAGTGCCGCTATACCCAATACGAAATTTATAAAGGTAAAACTTCATTTACTTGCCACCTAAGACCTATCATTTCACAAATAATGTCAACAATAGGAGATGCGGTTGCACTTTTAACTATTGGATAACTACATATGTATATAGCTAATAAAAAGAAAATCATTTTATATTGCTGTGCAAATTTGATTATCTTATTACATTGTAAGACAAAAGTAGTGTCATTCATGTATAACAAAACTCCCGACAAGCATATTTGACAGAATAAATAAGCATACGTCCATCTTTGGTAATCAACTGCCATAATGTATGCAGGAAGGATGATAACATGTAAAGCTATCTGCATCAGCATATAACACCATTTTTCCGTTTTATTCTGAGCATTTTTAATAGCAAGAATCCAAGGAATCCAAAACATTAGGAACAATGGAGCAAAAATTATCAATGTCAAAACGAAACGAGCAATATTGTATTTCCAAATAGGTTTAACATAGGCTTCCAAATGCTCGGGTAATTTAGCATAGAGTTCGTAATATATTGCAGAATCCCATGATAATGCATCTATAGTTTGCGTCCTTGTCTGTAGATATTGTCGATACGTCTCATAATCCACATTCATTGTACTGAAAAATGCAATTGCGCAAAACAATCCGAAAAGACATATCGTTATTAAGGAATACAAGATAATGTTTTTTTTACGATTCTTCTCATCTGTAAATATATCATAGAGAAACAAAGCAAATACCAGCGGGAAATATATATTGCAAAAGATATGATGAGTAAGGCATGCGACACACAAAATAACCACTGTTGCCACATAATAATACCATTTCCCTCGATAATTCAAGAATAAATATAGGAAGCATAATGTAGCTGTACATAGATAAAAGTCCACACATGCACCACTGATTATTCCTACAAACGAATACGGAGATAACAGATAAACTGCAAGAACTAAGACATAAGCAAATTGGTAGTCTTTTTGTTTACGAATCCACTTTCCGCTAAACCAAGCAAACAACGCAATCATAGCTATATTGACGACAGCAATGAGTGGTAAGAGATGCCTTTTTCGGACAACTTCCGGCAACCACAAACTGCATAACTCTCCAAGTAACTTCTTACCTCCGAAACCGGTACTGTAATCTGTAAAGTAAAAACAGGTGTGGTATGAATTGATATCACGAATACTCATTAAAGCAGGTAAACACGACAATAATACAAGTATTTCCGGCGAGCACAAATACTTCTCACAAAAATCAACTATCTTTTTCATTATTTTAGAGTTTTAGATGTTCCATTGTTATCATAGCTGCATTCATAGCCATATCCATATTATAATACTCCCAATCAGCGAATCGACCGGTCATGTAGAAACCTTTCTTTGCCAATTCTTGTTTGAGCGAGGCTATCATATCTCGCGTACCCTTATTTTGTATAGGATATGTGTATTGGTTATATTTATGCGTAATATAAACAGGATGAAGCGGAATCCGTTGTAAATTCTCTATAATTTCTTCTGTCTTGACCTCGTCTGTAAATTCGACCGTAGCGTTAACTCGTCCATTTGATAGTATTCCATTATTGCTCTGCGCAAAATTTCCTGTGCAGATAATCCGATGCGCACGATACTTGTTATCCGGCAAATATATCCATGAATACGGATTTTTATCTATCTCGCAGAATACGGATGTAGTACCGTGGTATTGCAATTCCTCTATGTGTATTGAATATCCCTTCAACTCAACACCTTCTACTATCAACGGAATGTCTTTGATATTGCCACAAAATACTACCTTATCAAACATCTCTTCATTTATCTTCCAGTATTCATCTACACGTTCTATTTTCTCTATCGGAGCATTATATCGGATATCTAATCCTTCTGCTAATCGATTAGCAATCAGTTGTGAGCCATCTTGCGCCTCATAATAGAACGTTGAATGCACAAACGACTTTTCAGCGACACGATTGAAGTTATTGTAAATCATCTCCTCTACCGTAGGCATCGGTAGTTTTCCCTCTAACCAATCAATCGGCACTTCGCCCAATTCGCATCGCCAAACTTTTTTATTGTATGGTTCAAAATACAATTTATACAACGTATCGCCAAAACGAGTACGTAAGAATGCTTGGAAATTATCTATCGTTACCCCGGCAGAATTAGCGATAGATAACAAATCCTGAATAAAGGACTTTTGTGTCTGTTCATCCAGCATGTACGCGAAATTCTCAATTGGATATGGGATATGCTGCCCGTTGGGCAAAAATATAACAGAATTTCTATCTGTCTTGACAAACTCGTTTTCCCTGTTAAATTGCTGCCAAAACCAATCTAATACGTTCTGCATTTTGGTATTAAACACATGTCCCCCGCAAGTATGGAATAAGCCTCCGTTTACTCGCTCGCAGCGTATTAATCCTCCTGCTGTTGATTCTTTCTCGAAGACTACCACTCGTGCTTTATCTTTCAGTAGTTGCGCAGCCGTTAATCCAGATACTCCTGCTCCGATGATTGCTATCTTTTTCATTTGGTATGTAGTAATAATTTGCGTGCAAAGAAATTATAAAACAATGTTATCCCTGCTGCTACTAATTTGGATGCCATAAACCATATTCCAAATTCATCAGTAAATAGCCACATCAATAGTGCATTCAGCCCTAAACCTACAAGAGAGATTAATACATAATAAAGAAACTCTGTACGTTGGCGGTTAACTTTATGGTAATCAAATATCCAATAAGTGCAAAGAAGCCAATTGAGCACAACGCCTATTATGAATGAGATGGAGGCAGAAATTAAATAATGAACTCCTCCTAAAGTTGTCAGCAAATACAAAGTAACAAAATCAATCAGTGTACATGTTCCACCGACAACTGCATATTGTAGAAATTCTTTGATGCTTTTTCGTTTCATAGGGCTACCGACTTACCTATTATGCGTTGAAAGAAATAGTGAAACAGCACAGCAAATGAATTGCGAATAGCATTTCTTGACACACGAGGGGAAGGAGCCATATAGTGAATAGGCACTTCTATGCATTGTTGATAGCGCAACAAATAACGCACCTCTGTTTGATAGAAATGGGCTTTTGATAGCAAACCATGCTCTACGAACTTTCGTGCTACATCTGCGTGAAATCCCATATACCCACTAGTCATATCGCGCATATTTGTACCTAATAACAGGTTGCTAAGAATTGTGCCTCCACGACTCAAAACAGTTCTACGCCAATTGCTGTCATAGATACTACCTCCGTTAATAAAGCGGGAACCAAATACACACTTATGTCCTTCATTTAAGCATCGAATAAATTGCGGTAAGGCAGCAGGATTATGGCTTAACCCTCCATCCATCTCAATAATATAATCAAACGGATATTTTAGGGCTTCTTTGTAGCCGCGTAAATACGCATCAACGACATTACGATTTTCGGGAGCGAACAACGTGTGAAATCTTTTATCTCGTTTCTCTAAATCCTGACATAACTGCAATGTGCGGTCTTTACTAACATTATCAACCACAAAAAACACCTCTCCCGTCTCTAAGTCGTCTAATACTGATTGAATAGAGGTGGTGAAGTCTTCAAATGTGTCTTCTTCATTTGCTAATGGAGAGACGAGTGCAAATGTTTTCTTTTTCATATTATGTTGGCTTATATGTATATAAAAAACGTGAGGCTTGTTAGCTTCAATCTGGAATCTTGAGGAATCTGGACTACCTTAATTTGACCAAATATCTACCGAACAAGGCTCACGCAACGCGTGAGCATAAAAGCCTTGTTCTTGGTCAAATTAAATCTTAAAAGTGTCCAGTTTTCAAGATTCCAAGTTCTAAGCTATCTGCTTTATTTATGTATGTTGTATATTTTTTGTTTTATGCCATAGGCAGCGGGGGATTATTCTTTATCTATGATGCTTAATAATTTCTCCATCATTTTTTTTTGTGCGGTAATTAAAGGACGAAGCGGTTTGCTGTAATTACGCCACAGGTTGTGGCGTAATAGAGTAAGCAGGTGCAAAAGTACAACTATTTTTTGAATTATGCAAGCAAAGTGGGTAAAAAAGGAGAAAATTTTAACAAATAG
>JBJEME010000028.1:0-4498 GCA_051879515.1 Lachnospira sp.
TGCTGGTAGCATTTGTTGTATCTTTATTAGTTATAAAGTTCCTTATGGGATATATAAAGAAGCACGACTTTAAAGTATTCGGATGGTATAGAATTGTACTTGGTATAATTGTGCTGATATGTGGATTCGCTGGGGTTATTGGAGCTTAGGACGGCTTGCCTGCGAAATTAATAAAAGAAAGAAAAAATTCTTGACAAGTTGTATATAATAATGTATTATACAACTTGCATGCGCGAGTGGCTCAGTGGTGGAGCACCTCCTTGCCAAGGAGGGGGTCGCGGGTTCGATCCCCGTCTCGCGCTCTTTTTTATTTTTAAGAAAAGGCACCTTCTGATGAGTCCTCCTTAAAGCCAAGCTTTAGGACTCCTCATCAGAAGGTGCCTTTTCTTGAAAATGAGAAGTGCATGAGCACTTCTCAAACCCAAGGCGGCTAAAGCGCCTTGGGTTCGGTGTCTCGCCCTCCTAAAGTCGGGCTCGGTCGGTTCGGTGGAACAAAGGTCCACTGGACCTTTGTTATCTGCACCGCAGGTGCAGATTTCCCACCTCACCCGTCTCGCGCGTGAATGAAATTAAATTAAATGAAAGTGTGCTCGCTTCGCATTGCACACATTTGCCACATACGCTTCGCTCTGTGGAGAATATACAGAAGATGATACAAAAACATAAAATTTTTTGTATCAAGTTGCTTTTTTTCGCTATTTGTGCATAATAGAACTTAATACAAAAACTATCAAGAAATTGTATGAAATTGTTTGAGGTGATGTACATGAATACTGTTATGAATTATGAATCAATATTTGGACGGTATGGCGGAATCATGCGTACCTGCGAACTTACAAAGGAAGGGATATCTTATCAGATGCTTCAAAATCTAATAGAAGAAGGAAGCGTAGAGAAGATTAAGTATGGTTATTATCAGTGGCAGGATGAAAAGGCTTTTACAGAAGTATCAGTAATAACATCGCTCTTTCCAGAGGCTGTTATTTGTGATATATCAGCTGCAATGTATTATGGCTATACAGATCGGGTACCAGGCGTCTGGCATATAGCTGTGGATAATAAATCGGCGAGAAATAAGTTCAAGCTGGATTTCCCTATTATAAAACCGCATTTTATTGAGGCATCCAGATTGGATATTGGTGTGAGTGAAGGAAATATAGATGGAATTACCGTAAAGATTTATGACAGAGAGCGGGTCATCTGTGATTGTCTGCGGCATGTTAATACGATGGATGGCGAGGTGTTTAATACTGTTATTCAAAGGTATATTAGTGATAAGGATAAGGATGCTGCGAAACTGATGATGTATGCTTCAAAGCTTGGCGTAGAAAAGAAGGCAAGAAGGGTGGTTGGAGTATGGCTGTGAAAGAGATAAAGGATATGGGAGCATCTTATTTTGAAAGGTGGGATGTTCTTATATACAATTTCGAATTATGAGGGCAGACCAACCATGGACATTGATTTCATGCTGAGAAGAATGTCAAATGATCTAGCTGGAATGGAAACAATCATGAAGGAAATTTGTCGAACAGATACTCACAATGATTTTATTACTATGGAGGTTCTTGGAACGAGGGAAATTATTCCGGAGAAGAAATATCCCGGTATAGGTATAAATCTGATGGCACATATCAAAAATGTGAGAATTCCATTTTCTGTTGATATTGGTGTGGATGACGTGATAGTGCCCGGTGCAGTCAAGAGAACTGTGACAACCAGGCTGGAGGGCTTTAAGAAACCCAATATTTATACATATTCTTTGGAGAGCACAATGGCAGAGAAATTTGATGCCATCTTAAAGAGAATGACTGCTTCCAGTAGGATGAAAGATTTTTATGATATTTACTACTGGTCGCAGGTGTTTGATTTTGAAGGCAGGGTGTTGCAGGAAGCAATTTTTGAAACCTTGCAGCATAGAGGAACACCATACGAGAGAGATAGCATGGAACAAATAAGAGCATTTGATCAGAATGAATTTCTTCAAAATCTGTGGAGCAATTACAATCCCGGACCGGGGCTTGAAAAACCTGATTTTTCTTCAGTATTGGTACAGATCGACCGATTTATAGGTCCTGTGTATGAAGCGATACTGCGAGAAGATGAATTTTTTGGAATGTGGTCATCAAAAGAAAATGTATGGGAATAGCATAGATTGTCCAATGACAGATTCATACGTTTTATTATGCAGTATAGAAAATATTGCAAACATATAATCGATGTAAACAATAAATGGACAAGAATCCGTGGGAAGCTTACGAAGGTTTAAGATATTTGTAAAGGAATTTCCACTTCAAATTGAAAATTTTACAAAAAATAATTGCATACATTTATGCTTTTGTGTATAATAGTTATAGAGATGAGCAATCATCAGGTGAGTCCTACCTATAAGTGGAATCGATAAGAGAGTTTTCCGTTGCGACGGATGCTACCAAGAGGCTATGCAGCAGCATAGCCTCTTGTGTTATGGAGGAATAATGAGTAAACGATTTAAGCTATATAATGTCAATATAAAATACATAAGAAATCTACATAACGTGGATGATAATGTCCCTTCTGTTTCTCCACAGATAAGTAAGCAAGCTCGTCCATTCTTAGGTATCGTTGTTCTGGTAAATGGTTCAAAATTCTGTATTCCCTTCACATCCAATTCCGGTAAAAAGAATAAAAATTTTGAATCCATGCGTGAAAATATTACATTCCGAAAAATATGTGATAAGAATGGCAAGGTACTTGCTGCACTGAATCTTAATAATATGATTCCTGTGCGTGACGAATATGTTACTGAAATAGATTTAAAGATTCACCTAAAGGATAGTCAGGAACTGATTCACTGGAAAAAGCTGTGTATCAAGGAACTTGACTGGTGCCAGTCTAATCAGGCTGAGATTGAACGGTTGGCAAATGAATTATATCGTATCTATACATCTGATATGCCATTTGGAAAAAGAAAGATTTGCCTTGATTTTCCGGCATTAGAGAAAGAATGTAACAAAGCAAAGAAATTATAAAAACAGTTCCGATGAACAGACGTCTGAGAAATGGAGATTAATATGTATAAATTGTCAGGGGAATATGGTAAAAAATATGGCGGAAAAGATTGTCGCTGGCGTGTTAGGCAATTTGCAATGGCAACGGTTATTTCACTTGCTGCTTGCATAGGATTAGCAGCCTGCTTTCCAGTAAATCGAGTGTATAACGATAAAGATTATCAGAGAACAACGGATAATGCTATGGTGGAAGCAAACGAAAAGAATATAGAAAAGAATACAGATGCCAAAGATAACAGAGCTATATTTGCTAACGATTACACAGGATATATGGATGAATTTGAAAACTATTATTTCAAAAATAGTTTTGAGAATATGGATGTGGATTCAGATGGTAAGCCAGACCGTGTTTATAGAGAGTATCTTGGTAATGATTTATGTAATTTTGAGCTTCGATTTGGCGATGGAAGTATTCTTAAGATAGATAGGCAGAGTAAAGGCGTATGTCCTTCTTTCTATGCTCTTCCTAACGAAACTGGCAAATTACTGGTTTTATATTATGGTTCATATCCGGGAGCCTGTGGTGAGGTTGTTATTTTTGAGATGGGATTTTATGAAAAACAAGGGAATGAGTATGTTTTATCAAAAGTTCCATTTAACAAAAAAGAAGAAATAACAGAAGATAATAGGGAAACCCTTCCTCAATATATGAATGTGGCAGTAAATCTTGTGGATGAAGATAATTATATTGTGGGATATTCGTGTGAGCAACTAAACGATTTCTACAAGGAGATTCAGATGAATAAGGATAGTTATGAGTGTGCATCTTTGAAAAGTCAATTTGAATCCTATGGAGAAAGAATAGAGATGTCTGATATAAGGTTTTACAGATTTTGCATTTCTAAAGAAGATCCATATATAGTAGAGTGTTCTGCTAATGTTATTTATCACAGTGCTGATGAGTTAATGGTAGGAATAAAATATGTGGATGACGAATGGAAGGTAGTATATTGTGATGTGATAAACAGATGGAATTAAATATTTTATCAGTGGCGGGGTTGCCGCACTAAGTAATTAGTGTGCAGCCCCACTTTTTTGTAGCAAAAGCCCGGCAAGGGTCGAATGTGCTTGCACAATTCTTCATTTGCCGGGCTTTTGCTGCAGATTTCCCACCTCACCCGTCTCGCGCGTGAATGAAATGTGTGCTCGCTTCGCATTGCACACATTTGCCACATACGCTGCGCTCTGTGCTTTGTGGCTGACCAAAGGGAAGCGATGCCTACACAGCGACTCGGAGCAAAGCGGAGGGCTGACAACGCATTGTGCTTCTGGGAATGGTAATAGAATCGGATATTCCCAAACTTCTGCAATGATAACTTTTAATTTTCTAGGATTAAAAATTATGGTCTAAAAGTGAATTAAAAACAAAGATTTAGACCACTAATTATTGACTTTGGATGAAAAGCATGTTTTTTTCATAGATGAAATGCCCTGGTTAGATACACATAAAT
>JBJEME010000029.1:0-79815 GCA_051879515.1 Lachnospira sp.
CTGCCTCGCAGCTATCTGTGCTACGCACAGATGAGGTGGTAAATTATTGTTTATAATACTTCTCGTAAAGGGGGGATTCTATTGGCTGCATTTTATACAGAAGCAGACTATGAAGAATCAGTGTTGGAATTATTCCGAGACAATATGGATTATACATATGTGCATGGTCCGGATATTGAACGTGATTTTAATAGTCCATTATATGATGACATTTTAATAGAGAGCATCCATCGCATAAACAAAGGAACAAATGTTGATGCGATTGCGGAAGCTCTGTTTAAGTTACGCAATTTTGAAAACGGAGAGCTTGTTCAAAAGAATGCTGTCTTTATGGATTATCTTCAGAATGGTATACCGGTTCGTTATTTTGAAAAAGGAGAAGAGAAGTCTACAATAGTTTATCTTGCTGATTATGACGATGTTGAAAATAATTCATTTATTGTAGCAAATCAATGGACTTATATAGAGAATAGCGAGAAGAGACCTGATGTAATTCTGTTCTTGAATGGAATTCCGGTTGTGTTGATAGAATTAAAATCTCCTTCAAGAGAAGAAACAGATGCGTCGGAAGCATACCTGCAAATAAGAAATTATATGCAAGAGATTCCAAGTATGTTTACATACAATGTGATTTGTGTGTTGAGCGATCAGCTGACTTCACGTGCGGGAACAATTACTTCTGGGGAGGACCGTTATATGGAATGGAAGACTGTAGACGGTAACTACGAGAATACCCAGTATGCACAGTTTGATACTTTCTTTTTTGGAATGTTCCAGAAGGAAAGGCTTCTTGATTTGATTAAAAATTTTACATGTTTTTCTAATGATGGAAATAGCAAGGTTAAGATATTGGCAGGATATCATCAGTATTTTGCAGTGAGAAAAGCAGTAGAGAGTACAAAAAAAGCATCAGGTGAAGGAGGAAATGGAAAAGGTGGTGTTTTCTGGCATACACAGGGTTCAGGAAAATCTCTTTCTATGGTATTCTATGCGCATTTGCTCCAAGAGGCATTAGATAGTCCAACAATTGTTGTTATCACAGATAGAAATGATTTGGATGATCAGTTATATGGACAGTTTATGAAATGTAAGGACTTCTTGAGACAGGAGCCGGTACATGCTACTTGCAGAAAATTGGGTGAGAATTCAACAAGAAATGATGTTGGATTAAAGGACTGGCTGGATGGAAGGAAAGCAAATGGTATTATTTTCACAACCATGCAGAAATTTGAAGAATCATTAGAGCCACTCTCTGAAAGACGGAACATAATTGTTATGGCTGATGAAGCTCATCGAGGACAGTATGGACTTGATGAGAAAATCAAAATGGTAAAAAATGAAGCAGGAGAAGACGAAGCGAAGATTGTAATAGGAACAGCAAGAATTATCAGAAATGCACTTCCCTATGCCACATATATAGGTTTTACCGGAACACCTATTTCTACAAAAGATAAGAGTACGCGAGAGGTATTTGGTGATTATATTGATATCTATGATATGACTCAGGCTGTTGAAGATGGTGCGACAAGACCAGTATATTATGAGAGTAGAGTAATCAAACTTAATCTGGATCAGGATACATTAAAACTAATTGATGCAGAATATGACCTTATGGCTGAAAATGCGGATGCAGGAGTAATAGAGAAGAGTAAGCATGACATGGGACAGTTGGAAGCAGTTCTTGGTGCGGACTCGACGATTAACTCTTTGGTAAATGATATTTTGAATCATTATGAAAATAACAGAGCTGACCTTCTGACGGGTAAGGCGATGATTGTTGCATATTCGAGACCAATTGCATTAAAGATTTACCATAAGATTCTGGAACTCAGACCGGATTGGGATAAGAAGATTGCTGTCGTAATGACATCTACGAATAAGGATCCGGAAGAATGGAGAAAGATTATTGGTAATAAGGCTCATAAGAATGAACTTGCGCAGCAATTTAAAGATAATAACAGTGAATTAAAAATTGCTATTGTAGTTGATATGTGGCTCACAGGATTTGATGTACCTTCACTTGCTACAATGTATGTGTATAAGCCTATGAGCGGACATAATCTGATGCAGGCTATCGCTCGTGTGAATCGTGTATTTAAGGATAAAGAAGGTGGACTTGTTGTCGATTATGTAGGAATAGCTTCTGCTCTTAAGCGAGCTATGAATGATTATACTGCACGTGATAAGAAGAATTACGGCGATACAGACATTAGTAAGGTTGCTTATCCTAAGTTTCTTGAGAAGCTGACAGTCTGTAGAGATTTGTTCTATGGATATGATTATTCGGGATTTTCAAGCGGCTCGGGTTTAGAGAGAGCAAGAACTATTAGTGGTGCAGTAAACTATATAGTTGGTCCGGATATGAGAGAAGAAAAGGAAGCATTTTTAAAAGAAGCATTGATGTTACATCAGGCATTGTCTTTGTGTTCTTCTTTGATCGAAGAACCACTAAGATTTGAAGCAGCATTCTTTGAATCAGTCAGAGTTTTACTTATGAGGCTTGAGAACCAAGGAAGAGGTAAGAGAATATCTCTTCCGGAAATGAATGCGAGAATCAACGAATTGCTAAAACATAGTATAAAGAGTGATGGTGTAATCAATCTCTTCTCAGATGTGAAGCAGGAATTCTCATTGTTTGACCCGAAGTTTCTTGAAGAAGTGGCAAACATGAAGGAGAAGAATCTTGCAGTTGAACTATTGAAACAATTGATTGCAGAACAGATTAAGGTGTACAGAAGAACCAATGTAGTTAAATCAGAGAAGTTTAGCGACATTATTCAGAGAGCTTTGAATTCTTACCTAAATGGAATGCTGACAAACGAAGAAGTAATCCAGGAACTTCTTAAGATGGCAAAAGATATTGCTGCAGCTAGAAGCGAGGGAGATAATCTTGGACTTTCAGAGGAAGAGATGGCATTCTATGATGCACTTACAAAGCCAGAAGCAATAAAAGATTTCTACGAGAATGCAGAATTGGTTGCGATGACCAAAGAGCTTACAGAAACTCTTAGAAAGAACAAAACTGTTGATTGGCAAAAGAAGGATTCAGCGAGAGCTCGAATGAGGATGCTGATAAAGAAACTTTTGAAGAAATATAAATATCCACCCGAGGGCATGGAGGATGCAGTTCAGACAGTCATGCTACAGTGTGAACTGTGGGTTGATGAAAATGCATCGGAAAGGATGTCTGAGAGAGCAAACATTTATGCAAATAAATTGATGAATAAATAAACTAATCAATTGTAGTGCATTTTACAAGCCGTCTTATGTGATAGCAAGAGCTTATCAGAATGGTGGATTTTAGGAACTGAAAGTTCAGAAAGTAGGTGAATAACAATGAATGTGATTTGTTTCCACAATCCGGAGGAAGAAAACGGATATTTAAGTAATTGGTTTCTTTCCAATTTTTCTATGAATGGAATAAACTTTACATCAATGGAACAATATATGATGTATAAAAAAGCAGTTTGTTTTAATGATAATGAAATAGCAGAACAAATACTTGCTACGCAGGATGTTGCGCGAATAAAAGAATTGGGACGGGCTGTATCTGGTTATAATGAAAGTGTTTGGAATGGTGTACGCCAGATAATAGTGTATGAAGGATTGTTAGCAAAGTTTTCTCAGAACGATTCTCTTCGAGAGCAATTACTCGACACAAAAGACGCTATATTGGCTGAATGTGCTGTTAAGGATAGAATATGGGGAATAGGACTTTCCATGAAAGATCCTCAAAGATTTAATCCGGATAAATGGAAAGGTCAGAATTTGCTTGGTTATGCACTGATGATGGTTCGTGATAAACTGTAATATTCACTATTCCCTGGGGCCACTTGAAAAGGCTTTTAGAGATGTTTTTGGAAGCAGATTATGATTTCAAAATGGTTGTAGCGGTTGTAAGATGAGTGTGGGGTGAAATCAAGGAAAACAGTAGGAAAAGCCACGCGGTAGGCCGAAGAAATGTGGCGAAAACGAGGGAAATAGCGGAAAAATCCACGCGGGGCAAGATAGGCGCGGGGCGAAATCCCTGAAAATAGCCAAAAACACCCCGCGCCCCTCAAACTCTATCTTGAAACCTCATTACCTGATTCTGCGAATGCGAGCTTGTTTACCTCGTCGACTGTACAGAGGTTGTAATCACCGCTTACGGTGTGCTTTAAGCAGCTTGCGGCATTGGAGAATTCAACAGCCCTTTGAGGGTCATAGTTATTGATAAGACTGTAAATCAGACCGGCGCAGAATGCGTCCCCGGCGCCTATATAATCAAGAATATGCATAAAATATTCTTTGCTGTAGTAAGCTTTACCTTCAGTGTAAATCATTGACTGAAGCTTAAAGGTTGTGATGGAGGTTTCTGTTCTCCATACAGAGGCAACCATTTTAAATGGAAACATCTTTGTGAGCTCTTTTGCAATATATGCGTTCTTCTCTTCTCCATTAGCGTCATCAGGATTCATGGAGAAGATACCGATGGCATCATCCTCATTAGCAATACAGATATCCACATATTGACAGATTTCTGACATGGCTTCTTTAGCTTCGGCACTGGTCCAGAGCTTGCTTCTGTAATTAAGGTCACAGCTGATTGTAAGTCCTTTCTCTTTAGCCTTCCGGCATGCAGCTATACATATCTGCGTCATATCTTTGCTGATGGCAGGAGTGATTCCTGAAAAATGAAACCAGGTGGCATCTGCAAAAATCTCATCCCAGTTAAAGTCGTCAGCTGTAGCCAAAGCAAATGCTGACCCGCTACGGTTATATATTACGTTAGTTGGACGCTGGCTTGTCTTCTTTTCAAGAAAATATATACCAATCTGGTTTCCACCACGGACAATATGATCCACGCCCACGCCAAACTGTCTCAATGAATTAATAGCACTCTGACCGATAATGTGGTCAGGAAGCTTTGTTACATAGCTTGCATCTACACCAAAGTTTGAAAGCGAAACTGCAGTGTTGGCTTCGCCACCTCCGTATACTGCCTCAAATTCGTTGCACTGTGTGAATCTTGCGTTGTTTACAGGTGAAAGCCTGAGCATAATTTCACCGAAGGTTACTATCTTCTGTCTCATAATTAAGTACCATTTCAGAATAACATCTGAACCCTTTCTAAAATTACAGTTATGTATTGTATCATATATTTGAATCTATTCAAGTTTAAAAAATTATTTTTTTTGCAGATTTGACTGTCATAAGTCCAATTGAAAATCTCCAATTTAAAATCTCACTTAAAAAATGCACAAAAATAGATTGTTTTTGCAAATATATTAAAATAAACTAAAATTGTTATTTTAAATTGAAGAAAAACAGGGAAAATGCTATCATAGAACGTAGTATATTCAGGCTAAAATGAATTATATAAAAGGGAGATTATTGGTTTATGAAGACAGAACTTTTTCACATAGGCAGTTTCGTTGTCCACGGATATGGCTTTATGATAGGCATAGGTTTTATTCTTGCATTTATCGTTGGGGAAATGCGTGCTAAGAGAATGAAATTAAAGGATGAGGCTGTTATAGATATTGCCATTATAGCAGGAATAACAGGCTTTCTGGGAGCCAAGCTTTTGTTTATCATAGTGAACTTTAAGGATTTTATTAAATCACCAATGGATGTGCTGGGTTCATCAGGATTTGTGGTTTATGGTGGAATTATCTTTGGAGTATTTTTCGGATGGCTTTATACCAGAATTAAGAAATTGTCATTCTTTGAGTATTTTGACCTTGTAATGCCGGAGATAGCATTGGCTCAGGGATTTGGCCGTATTGGGTGCTTTCTCGCAGGCTGCTGTTACGGACGTGAGACAGACAGTTTATTTGGTGTGGTATTTCCGGCAGGAAGTATGGCACCGGCAGGGGTAAAGCTTATCCCGACACAGCTTATCTCTGCTGCTGGGGATTTTCTTAACATGGCAGTTCTTATGATTGTGGCACACTATTTTAGTTATTCCATGTATAAGCTGAGGTCAGAAAGTGACGACGAAAAGGTTCGTGCCAAGGCATTATCAGGTAAGCATCTTGTCGCAGGTGATATAGGAAGCCTGTACCTTATTATTTACGGTGTGGGAAGATTCCTCATTGAGTTTTTGCGAAATGATCACAGAGGAGAGGTTGGCATCTTCTCAACATCACAGTTTATTTCGCTGTTTATAGTTGCGATTGGTGTCGGACTAATGTTTCTTGTTAGGAGGATACAATCAAGAAACAGATAAAGAATACATTAAATAATAATTAGCTTTTGAGTGAGGTATTTCTATGGCAAATGCTAAAGAACAGGGGAAAAATCAGAAGTTAAAGCTGGTTTATCTTATGAATATTCTGTATGAGAGAACTGACGAAGAGCATGGAATGACCATGTCCGAGATTATAGACGCGCTGGCTGAATATGATGTCACTGCGGAGCGAAAGAGTATTTATTCAGACATTGAGACTCTTAAGGACTATGGTATGGATATAATAAAATATAAAGAAGGACGAAACTGGTATTACAGCTGCGCCAGCAGGGATTTTGAGGAGGCAGAGCTCAAGCTTATTATAGATTCTATTCAGGCTTCAAGATTTATAACAGTGAAGAAATCCAATGAGCTAATCGAAAAGCTGGAGAAGCTTGCAAGTAAATATCAGGCAAAGAAGCTCCAACGGCAGGTTTATGTTACTGACAGAGTCAAAACAATCAATGAAAAAATATATTTTAATGTTGATAAAATACACACAGCCATTTATAAGGACGTGAAGATAAGATTCCAGTATTTTCAGTGGAATGTCAAAAAGGAGATGGTACTTAAGCATAATGGCGCATTTTATGAGATAAGTCCGTGTGCATTATCCTGGGATGATGAGAATTACTATCTTGTAGGTTATGATGATTCCGCCTGCCAACTTAAGCATTTCAGGGTAGATAAAATGCTTAACATAGAGATTACCAATGACTGCAGGACTGGAAAAGACCAGTATGCCGAATTAAACTGGGCAGATTATTCCAAGTCAGTATTTGGAATGTTTTCCGGAAAAGAGCAGTCGGTGAGACTTAAATGCAGCAACGATTTTGTAGGAATTATTCTGGACCGATTTGGTACGGATGTAATACTTATTCCTGATAATGACGAAACATTTGTGGTAAACTTAAATGTGGTGGTAAGTCCGCAGTTTATAGGCTGGGTTGTAGCTTTGGGAGATGGTGTAAAGGTTATCGGACCGGACAGCGTGGTAGAAGAAATGAAAAAGGCTGCAAGACGTTTAGCCAAGTTGTACGAGGTATAGCATTGTCATGTGCAGAACAAAGCATATAAAATGTAGATAATTTTGGAGTAAAATTAGGGATATGGAATGTATGGAGGTTAATATGGGGAAATTTAAGAGGGTATTTTGTATTGTGGTTGATTCCCTGGGCGTAGGTGCAATGTCGGACTCAGAAAAGTATGGGGATATAGGGGTTAATACATTGGAGCATATTTCCCAAAACAGGGATACATTTGCAATACCTAATCTTGTGAACCTTGGAATCAGCAATATTACGGAGCTTAAGCAGATTCCGGAAAAACATGATGCAAAAGGAGTGTTTCTTAAGCTCAATGAGAAGAGTCTTGGCAAGGATACCATGACAGGTCATTGGGAGATGATGGGACTTTTTGTTACAAAACCGTTTATCACATTTACTGAGAACGGTTTTCCTGATGAACTGATAAGTGAATTAGAGAAAAGAACAGGCAGAAAGATTATTGGTAACAAGAGTGCCAGCGGTACTGAGATTCTTGATGAGCTTGGTGAAAGAGAGATTAATAACGGAGAACTAATAGTATATACTTCTGCAGATTCTGTTTTACAGATTTGTGGTAACGAGGAAACCATGGGGCTGGGTAATCTTTATCATTACTGCGAAATTGCAAGGGAGCTTACCATGAAGGATGAGTGGAAGGTTGGACGTGTAATTGCAAGACCTTACGTGGGAAAGAAAAAGGGAGAATTTGTAAGGACATCAAACCGCCATGATTATGCTTTAAAGCCAACGTCAGATACAGCGCTGGTTGCGTTAAAAAATGCAGGGCTTGATGTGATTTCAGTTGGAAAGATAAATGACATATTTGTTGGGGAAGGTATAACTGAATCTAACAAATCCAAATCAAGTGTACATGGAATGGAGCAGACCATAGACATTGCGAAACGAGATTTTACCGGATTATGTTACGTAAATCTTGTGGATTTTGATGCTCTGTGGGGACACAGACGAAATGTGTCAGGGTATGGAGATGAGCTGGAAAGATTTGATGTTAAGCTGGGAGAATTGTTATCAGTTCTTAAAGAAGATGATTTGCTCATGATTACGGCCGACCATGGTAACGATCCAACCTATAAAGGAACAGATCACACGAGGGAACAGGTGCCGCTTCTTATGTATTCACCTTCCATGAAAGGTGGAATGAAGCTTCCCGACTGTGATACATTTGCAGTAGTCGGAGCAACGATAGCAGATAATTTTGGCGTTAAAATGCCGGAGAGAACAATCGGACATTCCCTGCTTGATAAGGTAAATGCTCTTATGTAAGTAAATCCATCATGTGCAGGGAAACAACATTTTTAAGGCGGAATAAATTCATGAAAATAATACACTGTGCAGACGTCCATCTGGATTCCAATATGACCTCCAATATGGACGCTGATAAGGCAAAGGAAAGAAAAAATGAAATACTTATAACATTCAGGAAAATGTGCCGGTATGCTGCCGATAATCAGGTGGGGGCTGTTATTATTGCAGGAGATTTGTTTGATAAAAAGGCTATATCAAAAACTGCAGTTAATGCGGTAAAAAGTGCAATTCTCGATAATCCTTTGATTGATTTTTATTACCTTAAAGGTAATCACGATGCAGAAGGGTTTTTAAATGCACTGGAAAGCATTCCTGATAATCTTAAGCTCTTTGGAAGTGAGTGGACAAGCTATGTTGTAAACCCAAAGACGCATGGGAATATAACCATAAGCGGAGTTGAACTGAGTTCAGACAATTCCGGTGCAATCGCGGACTCACTTATGCTGAAGGCAGACAATTTCAATATAGTTACACTTCACGGCCAGGAATCAGAGTATTCCAAGAAGGATAAGGTGGAGACAATCAATATCAGGATGTTTAAAAATAAATGTGTTGATTATCTTGCACTGGGACATATCCATTCGTACAGAGAGCAGCAGCTTGATGCCAGGGGAATTTATTGTTATAGCGGATGCCTTGAAGGAAGAGGGTTTGACGAGAGCGGTGAACATGGCTTTGTTCTTTTGGATATAGATGAGGAAAAGCTTACCTGCACTAGAGAATTTATAAACATTGCAGCCAGACAGATTTATACTGAGGATGTGGATGTTACAGGCTGCATGGAAACCTCAGATATTGCCAAGAGAATCGAGGAGAATATAAAGACCGGATGCTATAGGGAAGGAAGTCTTATGAAATTTACCCTTGTGGGAGAACTCGATGCTTTAGCGGAGAAGAATACAGACTATCTTGTAAAACTTTTTAACAGGAATTTTTATTATCTGAAAATAAATGACGAAACTACGACATATGTCGACTACAACAAATATTTACCGGATATTTCGTTAAAAGGAGAGTTTGTGAGAAATGTTATGAACGATTCCGCTCTGGACGAAAAGGATAAGGCGGATATGGTGCGTATGGGTCTTAAACTTCTTTCAGGGGAGGAAATATAGCTTATGCGTTTGATATCATGTAATATAGAGAATTTTGGAAAGCTGTCTGATGTGAGAATAGATTTTAACACTGATGGCATAACTACATTTTATGAGAGTAACGGCTGGGGTAAGAGTACACTTGCAGCGTTTATTAAGGTTATGCTTTATGGCTTTGACAATGAGAATAAAAGAAGTGCGCAGGAGAAAGAGAGACTGAAATATAAGCCATGGCAGGGTGGAGTTTACGGAGGAGAGCTTCGCTTTGAAACAGACAAAGGCGAATATATTGTTTCCAGAACCTTTGGCACAAAGGAAAAGGATGACGTGTTTGAGCTGACGGATGCCGCTACCATGCTTCCAACAAAGGAGTACTCTGAAAAACTTGGTGAGGAGATATTCGGACTGGATTCGGAATCCTTTAAAAAAAGTATATTTGTCAGTCAGAATCAGTGCAATACTACTACAACTGACAGTATCAATGCCAGACTAGGTAACATAACAGACAATGAGGCTGATATTAATGATTATGAAAAACTCAGTAAAAAGCTTACAGATCTGCTCAATTCCATGAGCCCTAAAAGGTCAACAGGTTCCATCAATATCGCAAAGAATGAAGTTGAAGAAATAAAGCAGGAATTAAAGAATGGCGCGGCATTAGATTCAGCAATGGATGAATGCAGCGAACTATTAAAGCAACAAAGAAAAGATGTTGTGGCACTGAATTCAGAAAGAGAGAAGTTGTACAGGAAGCGTAAGGAATACAGCCAGTATAAGGATATTGAGGTTAAGAAAAAGGAATATGAAGCCCTTGTAGAGGAAGAAAAACGCCTGGGAAAGAAACTTAAGGAGAAAGAGTCTGTTTTTCATGGATATGTTCCTTCAGGTGAGGAGCTTGAGGAGTATATTTCAAAGAGTAATAAACTTGCAGATGCCGGGAAGTTGATGGAATCATTTTGTCTCACTCCGGATGAGGAGATTGAGTTAGAACAGCTTAAGCAATTACATGATGCAGGTGAGTTCTCAGAGGAAAGGCTCGAGGCGATAGTAAGCGGTAACACAGCAGATGATAAAGATATTAATGATAAAGATAATCTTAAAGAGAATACTTTAGGTAATGAAGCTGCGGATTCAGGCAACAGTAAGAAGGACACAGCCCTGCCACTTCCGGTAATGATAGTGATTATTCTGGGAGCTATAATGTGTGTTGGCGGAGGTGTATTTGCAATCGTAAATATATCTGCAGGGTTATGCGTGTCTTCGGTGGGAATTATACTTGCAGTTTATGGGATTTCTGCTGTAATAAACCAAAGAAAAAGGCTTGAACTGGAAGCTGCACAAAAGAGGGAAGAACAGCTTAAGGCAGAGCGGATACGGGCAGACGTGATGAAAGCTGAACTTGAGGCAAAGTGGGCGAAAAAGGCGCTGATGGAGAATAAAAGGAATGCCTATAATTCACTTAAATCAAAGCAGGACAAGTATCTTAATGCCAGAAATGAATATAGCAATCTTAATCAGGCAATAGAGGAATTCTTTGACAGGATGTATATCAGAATGGATAAGGATCCAAGAGTCCAGCTTGTTAATCTGTCCAATGAGCATAGGGAATATATGCGTATACTCAGGGATTTAGGAACGAAGAAGTCAGAGCTTGAAAGATTTTCTAAAGAAAATGATGTGGATATGCTCATGACACTAAAGCCTGTAAAAGAGGACAATGGTTCCCTGTCTGAGCTGGAGGAGACAATATCCCAATTAGATTACAGATTGAAACAGGCAGAGAAAAATGTGGGTGAGTACGAGAATCAGTTATATGCTCTTCAGGAAAGAAAAGATGGACTTAACGCATTGGAGAACCGCTATAACGACATGGTTTCACAGCTTGAAAAGGATGAAAGAAAGTACCGGCTTCTCAATGGAGTCAAGGATCACATGGAGGCAGCCAAGGATGCCTTGATATCAAAATATACGGAGCCTGTGAAGAAAAGCTTTGACAAATATAAAAATATCCTCCTTGGAAAAGCAGAACGCACAGATGATGGCGATAAACCGGCAAATGACGAATATTATCTCGACGCAAAGATGAATCTCACAGTGAAACAGATGGGAATGCGAAGAGAAAGCTGGACACAGAGTGCAGGCTATCAGGATTTAACCGGAATCTGTATGAGAATGGCTTTTATTGATGTAATGTATGAAAAGGAAAAACCATTTGTCATATTTGACGATCCATTTGTGAATCTTGATGATGACAAACTGGATAATGGAATACAGATGTTGAAAGAAATATCAAAAGAACACCAGATAATATATTTTACCTGCCATAAGAGCCGGACAGTGTAATACGAAGCAAAACATGATGGTTCTATTGCAAAATATATAAAATAACAATATAATTTTTTTAGAGAAAAGCGTAATAAGGGGGCAAAAGTATGTACTGGTATTATGGTTCTTATATTTTAGTTTTGATTGGTGCTTTGATTAGCGCCATTGCATCCTGGAATGTAAACAGGTCATTCAGGAAATACAGCAGAGTAGGTACCTACAGAGGTATGACGGCAAATGATGCAGCGGAAACAATCCTTCACCAGGCGGGAATATATGATGTGAGGATAGAGAGAATCCGCGGTAATCTTACAGACCATTATTCTCCTAGTGAGAAGGTTCTTAGATTATCAGACAGCGTATATGGAAATACCTCAGTGGCAGCAATCGGTGTAGCTGCACATGAGTGTGGTCATGCAATCCAGCATAGTGTAGGATATGGGCCGTTAAAGCTTCGTTCATTATCGGTTCCAATAGCCAATATCGGTTCAAGACTTTCATGGCCTCTTATTGTGCTTGGTATTGTTCTTGACTTGGCAGGGCTGGCAGAAATCGGAATTATTATGTTTACATTTGTGGTATTTTTCCAGCTTATCACTCTTCCGGTGGAGTTTGACGCTTCAGGAAGAGCTTTAAAGATATTAAATGGAAGCGCCATGCTTGACGGAGAGGAACTGTCAGGAGCAAGAAAGGTACTTACGGCCGCTGCGCTTACCTATGTTGCAGCATTATTTTCAGCCGTATTGCAGCTTTTAAGATTAATTCTTATTACAAGAGACAGAAGAAGGGATTAGTATATAATCTTTTTAGGAAAGAAGGAATCGTTATATGTGGTATTGCATAAAGTCAATAAAGCATATAGTCTGTTATGAAAATGGTCAGGCAGAAGAGTCCAAAAGTGAGGTGGACCCATTTGTTAAGATAAGAATTTATGGAGAGGATAAGTCTATTCTTTTCACGGAGAATTATGACCTGGAATTTCATTCGGCTGCTGTAAGGGCATATTTTGAAAAATATATTAAAGAGTATGGTCTTCATGATTTAAAGGACGACTATATTCTTGTACATATGCAGCGCAGAACCGATAATTACTATTTTACCATAAAGAAGTCTAATACATTAACAACACAGTTTACTTACAGGATCAATAACAGTCAGATATACAGGTCTAAAACCATCAATGTAAAGTATGAGGATCTGGACGGAATAATGGCTGTCTGTGCTAATATTTAGGATAATAAATCATAGGATAAGGGAATCAGGGACAATGCTTCGCAATGTAACATTAGACGAAATAAGTGATGGAAGATTATATAAAGAAAATGATATGGTTAAGGCTGACACTAACTCATGTGTGGGCTGCAGACAGGTGTGCTGTCAGAATATGGGTAAGACAATAGTACTTGATCCATTGGATATATTTCATTTATCCATTGCTGCAGGAAAAACATTTGAGCAGCTTCTTGATGTAAATATTGAGCTTAATGTTGTGGATGGAGTAACACTTCCAAACCTTAAGATGAATAATCCTACAGGAAAATGTTCATTCTTAAAGGAGGACAACAAATGCAGTATTCATGAACACAGACCGGGAATATGCAGAATGTTTCCTCTGGGAAGATACTGGGAAAATGACACGGAGTTCAGTTATATATTACAAAAGGGCGAATGTAATAAAGATGGACTTACCAAGATAAAAGTAAAGAAATGGATTGGTGTGGATAATATCAGTGAATATAATGATTTTATCGTAAAGTGGCACAATTATCTGAAACGTATTCAGAAGGCTATGGAAGAGCTTTCTGATGAACAGATAAGAATTCTTAACATGTATACATTAAAGACATTTTTTATTAAACCCTATGAATGTGATGAGAACTCATTTTATACAGAGTTTAACGAAAGACTTGAAAACGTGAAGACAACCTTGGGGTTGTAGAAGGGAAGGCAGATGGAAAGACCTGTGAATATCAATTATAAGATTAATCAGCTCATTGATAATGTTGAAAAAGTAATAGTCGGGAAAAGACCGGTAATAGAGCTGGTTGTGGCTTCTATGCTTGCGGGTGGACATGTTCTTATAGAGGATGTTCCCGGTGTTGGCAAAACCCAGATGGTAGCATCCCTTGCAAGCTCATGTGGCGGTGTATATAACAGACTTCAGCTTACTCCGGATATACTTCCAAGTGATATAACAGGCTTTAATCTTATTGACCAGAACACGAAGGAAATGCGTTTCCATCCGGGAGTTGCTTTCTGTAATTTCCTTCTGGCAGATGAGATTAACCGTTCATCACCTAAGACACAGTCAGCACTGCTTGAAATTATGGAGGAATGTCAGGTTAGTATAGACGGTGTTTCATATAAGTTAGAGGAACCGTTTATGGTGCTGGCGACACAGAATCCTGTAGAAACCTCGGGAACATACCAGCTTCCGGAGGCGCAGATGGACAGGTTTTTAATGCGTTTGTCAGTGGGATATCCAAGTAAGGAGGAAGAACTGGCTATCTTCCACAGGGCAGCAGATGCAACGCCAAAGGCGCTTACACAGGTTATATCAACAGGTGATATCATGGAACTCCGGGGAATGGTTGAGAAGGTTACATGTTCTGAAGAGTTGGAACGATACATTATAGCCATTGCAAATGCAACCAGAAATAATGAGGGAATCAGGCTTGGAATAAGCCCAAGAGGAAGCCTTGCCATAAGATCTGCCGCCAAGGCGTATGCATTTTGTCAGGGAAGAGACTATTGTCTTCCAGACGACATAAAATATCTGGCACCATACGTGCTTGCACACAGGATAATATTAACTCCGAAGGGTAAGTCAATGTGGGGAAATGAGGAAGAGGCATTAAAGTCAATCTTAAGGGAAGTATCAGTTGTTCAGTAAGAGTGTGTCAGGCGTTTGTGAAACGCTTAAGTAAGAGTATATTTTAGGGCGGAGCTATCTGTTATGAAGAAAAAATCAAAGCTGACGGGAATAAAAGAATTGTTTGGATATTTGCTTGCAATCTTTTTTATTGTCCTTTTTGCGCTGTATTGCAGCGGGAGAGTAGGCTGGTTTTTACTTATTGTGGCAGTTATTGCTCCGCTTTTTTCTGCTGTTCTTACAAAGATTTTTTCACGGATGATTACCCTGAAGGCAGATATTGAAGAGACAGTAATGACCAAGAAAAATCACTGTGCTCTTACAGTAAGTGTCACCAATAAAGCATGGCTTCCAACTCCTGAAATCGAAATAATATTTGAGAAGAATGATCATTTTAAAACTTCTGATAAAAGAGTGACAGTTTCTGTTCCTCCACGCAAAACAGTTAGGTTTCAGGTGGATTATGAGGCGGTTTTTTCCGGTGGCTCCATCCTGGGAATAAGTAAGGCTTATGTGAGAAACTACCTTGGTAGCTGGAAAACAGAGATTCAGGAACAAAGGATAGAATCAAAATCATGGAAGGTAGGAATTATACCGGAAATAAGCACAATTTCTAATGATAATCCGGTAATTAAGAATATATTTTTATCAGCCATGTCGGAGAACAGCAATGACGAAACCATTGATGAGACAAGTCTCATGTTTGGCGGATTCCCGGGATATGAGTATCGTGAATACCAGCCGGGAGATCCTCTGAAGCGGATAAACAGTAAGCTGTCTGCTAAGAAGGGAACCCTTATGGTCCGCTTAGATGAAAGAATGGCAGCAGCTTCTGTAGCGGTTGTGCTGGATTCTTCCATGAGTTGTGAAAACACAGCACTGATGGTTCAAAGTACGCTTGAAACTGTGCTTGGACTGGCAAAGATATTTTTATTGAAGGATTATGCGGTGGAGATGTATGTCCATGCTGATGAATACTGGGAAAGACATGTTATTCTGCAGGATAATGATTTAGTTCAAATATCAAAAAAACTTGCAACATATACATTTAGCGAAACTGACAGCAGATTTCCGGATGATATATTTGGCAGAAATACAGGAGCAGTTATATACTGTACGCCATCACTTGATTCCAGACTGGAATCGCAGCTTCAGCAAGTCAGGTCGGAATTTTGTGATAATCTTGGTGTATATGAGGTTGGCTCAGGGGAAGGAGGCAGCCTATGATATGCATGGTTCTGTCTTACCTTTTATCAGTTGTTCTTACGTCTGCGGTTATAAGTGTGTATGATTACCCGTTTGTATCGGTAATGACACCTCTTGTTCTTATACTGTGTGCGCTGGCGTTTGGTATGTGTTATCTTGCAGAGCGGAAAAAACTGCTGGGTGGAATAATAATTGTTGGTGCATTTGTGCTTACCATATATATAATCGGAGTGTTGTCTGAGATTGGCGGGTATTCCTCTGATATGTATTTCTGGCAGTGGGTTCTTAACAGAGCTGATGATTCTCCGGTTGTATTACCATATGTGCTGGCACTGCTCATTGGCGCTGCAATGTTTCTTACAGCAGTAGTTTACTATTTTTCAATAGTACTTCACAGAGTATCATTTCTAACGCTTGTGAGTCTGATACCATGCGTTTTGTACGTAAAAGTAACAGCAGAGATAGATAATGTATACCTTATAATGATTGCAACGTTAAATCTTCTTATACATCTGCAACACAATAAAATTGAAAAAATCAGACATATAGGCGTTAAGACAAGTACAGTTTCATCCATAGTGTTTGCCATGGGAATATTACTTGTGGCATCAGTTATTCCTAAAGAAGAAAAGGCTTATTTTTATGAAGAGTTTGAGAGAATATTTCTTAATGGTGACACCACCTCGGAATTGAACGGTAGTTATGGTTCAATCAATGAATTTTCAGGAAATGCTGATAATTACAAGCAGACTATAAACAGAAAAATGTACAAATTAAGCGGTAACGTGGGTGAGTATATGAAACGCCAGACATTTGATGCTTATGATTATGAAAAAAACAGGTGGTATCCGCTCTATGACAACAGTAATCCTTCGTATTCTTCTATGGAGTGGCGTGATTATGCGGTTAAATTAAAAACAGAAGAACTGCAGATGGCGATAAAACAAGCTGCCTCGTATGATATTGAATTTGCAGAAAAATATAATCTTTACAATGTGGTGGAAAGTAATCTTGTCGTCAGTGATATATGTCGTATATATGTTCAGGCCCAGAACTTTAGGGCAGGGTATTATCTGACACCGGTGGGAGGATACGAGGTACAGCCGCTGGATGCCTCGACCTACAGGGTAACTGAGGGCGGAGCATATTTAAGAGAGTATGGAAATCACGATTCAAAGGCTGCTTATGAGGTTGATTACTATGAGCAGGAGGGTGTGTATAACAAGTGGATTGCTCTTGGGGCAGCTGATTTTGACAATGATACTGCCTATGAAATGCTTCTGGAAATGGAGCAAATACTCGAGAACAATGATGATCCTTTTTGTGAGGTAGCGGGAACTTATGTTAAGCAGATTGAATCAGTATATGACTACAGGGAGCTTGTAAGCGATGATGTTGCTGCCATTCCAAAGGAAATAAAAGACCTTGCAAAGGAGATTACAAAGGATTGTGAAAATGATTACCAGAAGGCAAAGATATTAAGAAAATATTTTTATGACGAAGGCTTCGTATATGACTTGGAATATGAGGCACCGGATGACTCCCCTGTTTATTTTCTTACAAAGGGAAAGACGGGAACATGCTCCGACTTTGCAAGTGCTTATGTGCTTCTTGCAAGGGCAGCCGGACTTACTGCAAGATATGTGGAAGGTTATGTCCCTGAAAAAGATGAAGTGGAGGGTGTATACTACATCTCGGATAGAAGCTCCCACGCCTATGCAGAGGTGTTTATCCAGAATACCGGATGGATGGTAATTGACCCTACTGTTCCGGGGGAGGCTAAGGAAGAAAAAACAGGATTCGTGGAGTGGCTGAAACAGCTTAAAATGGACTATGGTCTTATAAGCGTAATTATCGGATTTATCGTGGTTTTAGCCATTGTGGGCGTCATGCTTAAGATTATGATACCGTTTGTTCTTGAGATGATTTTTATGCTGAGGGCATCAAATGCAAAACCAGAAAAATGCGCATTTATGTTGTACAGAAAACTGTCAAAAGGCAGGGAAAGCTTAACTCCGGGTGAACTTGCTGATATGTATGAGCTAAAGGGATGTGACATTTCATATCTTGTATTATATGTGGAAAATATCCTTTATTCGCAAAAAATGTCGATGAAAGCAGAAAGAAAAAGACTTCTTAATATATACATTAAGGCTAAAAAGATGTTATAATAATCATAGTTAAATACGTGAACAGTGCATATATTTAAATACGGAGGATTAACATGAAAAAAAAGATTTTATTTATTGCATCAGAAGCAGTTCCTTTTATTAAGACGGGCGGACTGGCAGATGTTGCCGGAACGCTTCCAAAGTATTTTGACAAAGAGAAATATGAGGTCAGAGTTATTATACCAAAGTACGCCTGTATGAAGAAGGAACAAAAGGACAGACTGGAATTCAAGCTTAACTTCTACATGCCTTTTTGCGGTGACGACAAGTATGTTGGCGTGTTTGAGGTTGAGGTTGACGGAATAAAATTTTATCTCATTGACAATGAATATTATTTTAATGGAGGTTCGCCTTATTCCAGTGATTCCAGGTGGGATATTGAGAAGTTTTTGTTTTTCTCCCAGGCGGCGTTAAGCGTTCTGCCAAGCATAGGTTTTAAACCGGACATAATTCACTGCCACGACTGGCAGACCGGAATAATACCGGTGCTGCTTCAGAATACATTTCAGGATAACGAATTTTACAGGGGAATACATTCTGTAATGACAATTCATAATCTTAAGTTCCAGGGAGTCCATGATGCCAAGATGATTCAATGGATGACAGGACTTCCGGACTATTTCTTTTCAGATGATAAGCTGGGTTTTTACGGTGGAGCCAATCTTTTGAAGGGCGGTATAATTTATGCAGACCGGGTTACAACGGTAAGTGAATCATATGCTAACGAAATACGATATCCATTTTACGGAGAAAAGCTTGACGGACTATTACGTGCCAAATCTAATGTTTTGTGCGGCATTGTAAATGGTATTGACTATGACCAGTTTAACCCTGAGACAGATGATAATCTTACAGCAAGATATTCATATAAGAATGTTAAGAAACAAAAGTTCAAGAATAAGCTTGCACTACAGAGAGAACTGGGACTTAAAGAAGATAAGGAGGTAATGATGATTGGTCTTGTCTCAAGACTGACAGACCAGAAGGGTATTGATCTTATTGACAGGGTGCTTGATGAATTATGCCAGGACTACATTCAGTTTGTTGTAGTAGGTACAGGTGAGTACAGATATGAAGAAATGCTTAAACATTTTGCATGGAAATATCCGGATAAGGTGTCGGCCAATATCTGTTATTCAGATGCATTATCACACAAGGTTTACGGTTCCTGTGATGCATTTCTTATGCCGTCGTTATTCGAGCCATGCGGATTAAGCCAGCTTATGAGTCTTCGCTACGGCACGGTTCCAATTGTCCGTGAGACAGGTGGATTGAAGGATACGGTTCAGGCATACAATGAGTATGATCAGACAGGAACAGGATTTAGTTTCTCTAATTATAATGCTCATGAGATGATGGCTACCGTAAGATACGCACAGAAGGTATACTATGATGACAGGAATTCATGGGACGGAATAGTAGAGCGAGCCATGCAAATGGATTTCTCATGGAACAATTCTGCGAGGAAGTATGAAGGGTTGTATAGTGATATTTTGAAGTGGTATTAATATGGTATTAATTAGAAAAAACTTTACAACACTAAAACTATATGATATAGTACAGAGGATTTTAGAAACTATTTTTTTAAAGGAGTATAGGGAGAGATATGACATACGAAAAATTAGTAGACAAGGTTAAAAAGGCATATGCTAAAGCTGATGCAGGTAAGGTATCCGGACATGTTGCAATTCAGGTTAACGTTTCAGGTGAAGCAGAGGGTATCTTCTACATTGAGATTACAGAAGGCAAAGTTGTTGTTGAACCATATGACTATGTAGATAACGATATGGTACTCTTTGCTTCAGAGAAAGAAATTGTTGATATCGCTACAGGCAAGGTGAGCATTGATGATGCTCTTGCAGCTGGAAAGGTTAGTGTAGCAGGATCTAACATTGACAGAGGTTTACAGCTTAGAGAAGTAGTTGTTAAGAAGGCCGCTGAGAAGAAAGCACCTGTAAAGAAGACAACTGCCAAGGCAGAGAAAGCACCTGCAAAGAAGACAACAGCTAAGAAGACAACTGCAAAGAAAGCTACAGCTAAGGCAGAGAAGGAAGCTGCAGTGAAAGAAACTGTTGCAGAGAAGGCACCTGTAAAGGCTGCAGAGGTTAAGGCAGAGCCAAAGAAGGCACCTGTAAAGAAGACAACAGCTGCCAAGACAACTGTTGCAGAGAAGGCACCCGTAAAGGCTGCAGAAGTTAAAGCAGAGGCAAAGAAGGCACCTGTAAAGGCTGCAGAAGTTAAGGCAGAGCCTAAGAAGACAGTTGCAAAGAAGACTACAAAGTAATATCCAATACATAATATTTTGATAATTTATTGATGTAACAGTAGTATGCTCTCTTCAAGGAGATAGGTGAGATAACGTATCACTTATCTTCCGGAAGGGAGCATTTTTTTGTTTATAAAAATGTTATATTATAATAAATAGAAATAGTGACAATAGAGTAGTATAATGTGATTAATACACAAAAAGGAGGAGATAATCATAAGTGCATCAGAAGAATATGTAAAAATGAGAATGGAGCGAAATAAAGAAATTGGTACGTCAGAGAGTCTTGCCAAAAGTCTTACTGAAGAGCAATGTGATGTTCTGGAGTGGGCGTCTAATATGAGACATATAATGCACAAAAATTCTGGCTCGTTATATGACGTTAATGCACCTAATCACAAGGAGCTTAAAGCATTTATAAGTGATACTTACCATTCACAAAATTCTAATAATTTGAACAAGAGATTAAGGGATGTGGGATTGCCGCCAATAAAGTGGTCATTCGTAGATACTGAAATACCAACCAATGAAATTGCGCTGCTTCTTGATAACAGAAAGCTTGATAAATCGAGAAAAAGAAGATGTTTAAAAATATTGGAGCAGGCGAATGCCGATATAGAAAATTATTTTTCAACTATAGATGAAAAGTACCTTACTTTCTATTGTCCCACAGGAAGCAAGAGAATTTATAATACGTATGCAAGACAGACTGTGTCTGATTCAAGAAGTGCAACAATTTCAGAAGGATATGTTGTTGCCGGTATTGATAAAGTGAAGAGCAACATTGCTGCAATGCTGCAGGTTTATGTTGACCAGATCAGTATTGAAGATATTATTGAGTATGTAAATAAAGATATTAATTCACGGATTTATCACATGGATTCTTCCATGGCACCAAAAAGTGTTGAAGATGCAACTAATGCACTTATTGAAACCGGATATGTTAAGCCGTCTACACAGGAGCGTATATATATTAGTTTGACGAAAAAAGGGGATAAATTCGTCGGAAATTTCTGTGGTACACTTATTAGAATAGCGGGTACGTTGTCAGTTTTACCGATTAATAAGGTACATAAGAATGACATAGTGTATTATAGTCATCTGTTAGAGCAGAAAGCAGCTAAGAAACCGATTAAACCATTGATGCCAAAGTCAGTTGATTTTATCACTAATGAGCTGAAGGAAAAGCACGATACTATGTTTTTAAGGGAAGAGTTAAGCCCTGTGATTATGGATTATTGTACCCACTGCATAGATGTAAACAAATTGCCGGTTATTTATGAGGCAAAGCAAAATACATATATAGTTGCAGAGGTAACAACATTATCAGGTAAAGTAAACGTAAGTATAATAAATTCGCTTTTCGTAGGAACTGCATTTACAATAACGATTCAGCAGTATGAATTTGTAACACTTTATTATCCGGGGGATGAGATTGAGTTAGGTCAGATACCGCAGGAGGTACAAAAACAGCTTAAGGCAGTAATTCCTAAGTTAATAAGTATAATAACGTAATTATTGGTAAATTGGAAAGGAACCTTTTATTTATATTAAAAGAATAATGACACATAAAACACAGAAAAAGTGTCTAGAGAGGGGAAACAAAATGACTCATATATACGATAATATATTTTTGAGAAGTGAAGAGGATGCTATACATAACATTTGCATAAATCTTAGAAGTGATGCCAATACGCCCACTGTAGAAGAGATTGTAGAATATGTCTTACAGGATCCATGTGAAAGAATTTTGTACATGGATATAAAGTTAAATATGGTAAGGAGATATGACGCAACTAATGTTTTCGTTGATACAGGATATAAAAATGTTATAGGGGAACCGATTTTTATGTCGCTGGTTTTAAAGGATGATATATTTGTCGGTGATTTTGTGGGAACATTAGATCATCTTGGGGAGTCTATCCTTGCGATTATCAGAACAAAGGGCAGTGAGCAGGAGGTATATAATAATATTGAATTTCTTAAGGATAACTATGGCAATTACAAGCAGTATGTAGATGAATGGGACCTTAAAACTGAAGAACGTAAAAGAGAAAACAATCTGGGCGATATTAGCTGCTTATTTGAAAATATTGACATTTCATCTTTTCCGGAAACAATACCGGAAAATACATCTGATAATGGGAAAAGCGAGGAAATTGCAGCAACATTAGAAATAGAAACATCTGAGAAAGGCGAAGATAGTGAACATTTTAATGAGGATTTGTCAGAGGTTATTGAGGAATACGAAAAACTGCCGGAAATAAAGACAGAAAAGATGTATGTATATGATTATATTCCAAACAAATTTTATCTTGTTCAGTGTCATACAATGCTTGGAACTATTAACTTTTCTCTTGTAAATAATCATATGGATGTATTTGGCAATAAGATACCTCTGTATAGCTTATTTATTGTTCAATATAATCAAGGTACAAGCTTAGGGCAGCTTAATGAAGATATTAATCTGCGGGAATATAATTTAGCTGTTCCGGAGAGAGTTGTAGATGAGATAAGTGAAGCTATTAATTATATTGTTCATTTTATAAAGGCAGAATAATAATTATGAAACAAATAAAACACACAGCACACTACCATCTCCCGGGTTTATTCGAGTATTATGAATTGTATAGCGCATTTTTGCCAATATTTTATGAACACAGAGAGTATTTTTATGACTGGTGTGATATAGGTTCAATATATGGTGCGCCATCAGAGTGTATCTGGGGCGGAGGACGTGTCGGCTTCGGGGAACATAATCCGTCGTTAGTTTTGGCATTGATGGAGAAGTATGGTATTTCTGCAAGGCTTACATTCAGTAATTCCCTGCTAAAACAAAAGCATCTTAAAGATAAAAAATGTAATGATCTGTGTGCATTATTTGCAGAGAGTAAAGGGGTACAAAATGGTGTAATAGTACATTCTGATTTGCTTGTTGATTATCTTAGTAAGAATTATCCTGCTTTATATTTAGTATCTTCCACAACTAAAGTTCTGACGGAATTCAATCAGTTTCTTGAAGAGGTAAAAAGAGATGAATTTTCTTATGTAGTACCTGACTTCAGGCTAAATAAAGCATTCGGTGAATTTGAAGCATTGAACGGGGCACAGAAGGATAAGGTGGAGTTCTTATGTAACGAATGCTGCTGGTTTGACTGCTTCGACAGGAAGAAATGCTACGAGGTGGTAAGCCGTCAGAATCTTGGAGAGGATTGTGCGGACCATATCTGCGTTGCTCCGGATTTGGATGGCGGTTACCGCTTCTCTAAAGCCATGATGAATCCGGGCTTTATTGGAATAGATGATATCAAAAATGTGTATTTGCCAATGGGCTTTTCTAATTTCAAAATAGAAGGCAGGGGACTTGGCAGCGCATTGATTCTGGAATTTCTGCTGTATTACATGACCAAGCCGCAGTATCAGTTGAATGTAAGGGAAGAAATATATCTTGATAACATGCTGGATTTGTTTTAAATTGGCAGAATTTCTTGCGATATAGGACTTGGATGTCAAAAGTCCGTAATAAAGAACATAATTGGCAAACGTCACAAAAAATAGATTGTTTAAACGACTTTTGCGCTGTGGAGATGAGACTCTAAAAAGTAAGTAGCAGAGCCATTAGAATCCGAACTTTGTTCGGATGAGCTCTGCGTAGGTACTAAGGTATCCTCCCGGCCTCGCCGGGTCCCTCCTTAGTACACATCATGGAAGCCTTTGCTGAACATGATTTTTGTCTTAGAGGCTCATCGAAATGTTTAGCGCAATGGAGCGCAAACAATCTATTTTTGTGACGTTTGCAAAAGAGATATTTAAAGTGGACTTTTGACATCCAAGTCCTATATCGCAAGAAATCTTGCAATTACTTATCTTACTGCCTGCTTCATAATAAGCATTCTGTCAAATAGAATCATAATAATTGAGACTGCTATCACTGTTAATCCAATAATCATACCGAAATTATCTATTGATGCTGCAATACTTGAAATATCAATTTTTTGTAACAGCGATTCAACTATTCTTGGCACACCTATGCACACAAATATAAATGCTACCCAAAGCGCCCACATTGCGTAAACGCCGAACTTCATCACCAAGGCTGAGGTTGTGAAGGATATGGCACCTAACATAAGCATCACTGGTATGATGACTTTCCATGAGAAAAATTGGGTTAAGTCTAATTCAACGGGTATATCTGCATAGAATTTTGAGAATTTCCATTTTTCTAACTGGTAACAGGCGAATGCAGAAACAATACTTACAACCAGTTCAAGTATCGTTTCAAGAATTCGCTCCATGAAATATTCGCTTCTTGTGCAACCCATTGAAATGTGCGTATTAAATTTTAATGTATCTTCAAAAGCTGAGACGTAGAGCATATAACAAAATGTGAAAAGGAGTATCATTACTGTTCCCATTGGAAACACTGTTATGTCCTCACTTTTATCAAAATGCAAAACTACTTCATGTACTATATTTCCGAAAACCGCACCAACGATTAACAGGATTATGATTTTTGGATTTATTTGCAATCTAATTCTATTCATAGTATTCCTTTCTAAACTTTGATTCAGGATTGACGGTAATTTTATATACTAATTGATTTTTTCCTTGCTGATAATGTAAATGTTGCAATGCCAGCTAAAGCATATACAAAGCAAACAAATAGGAGCAAAGCGTCATTTATTTTTACTTTAAAACTAATGCTTGATGGAAGCAGGACGAATGCAACCATAAAACCACACAGCAAGCATGCAACAATAAAAATGTAATATCCTTTTCTTCCCAGGCACAGCAGCAAAATTCCGAGTAAGAAGCCTGTGCCCATACCGAACATCAATACTGCAAGGGGATGAATAGGATTTTTCCCAAAGCTGACAAGCATGGTTATCAGATAAGTGGATACCATGACCAGGGCTTCCAGAATTATCATATCTGTTATTGCTGATTTTCTTGTTGCACCCAAAGATACATGATTCTGAAAATATCCTAAAGCGTAATTCAGGCTGTATATGGTTAATGCAAATACACCCATAAGAGTAATAACGTTTGGACACTGATTTTTTATCTCTGCTAATGAAATATTATCTCCAATAAAATACCAATAAAGGCTTACGGCAAATGAACCAAATATCACATATGCCATCTGCTTTAGAAACAGCTCTGCCATATATTTAACTTTCTTTATACTCATAATCAGTCCTCCCTTCCGCATAAATCAATAAAGAGATTCTGTAAAGAGACAGGCTGAATAGTAATTTCAGGACTTCTTTTAATGCTTTGGTCAGCCTCAAGAATTACAGTTGCAGCCATACTTTTTCCGATATTTTCTCTTTTTACAACATTTAATCCTGCAATTGAAGCCTCGACGTCCTCTTTAATGCCGGAGATATGGACACATTTGTCTAATAATTCAACTGTATTATCCTTAAGAAGAATATCCTTGTCATGAAGGAAGATAACCTCCTCAAATACATCTGCCGCCTCTTCAATAATGTGTGTGGAGATAACAAATGTTCTTCCTGATTCTGCCTGTTCCTCTATTAACAGCTTGTAAAACTTTTCCCTTGCAACTACGTCCAAGCCTGCAACCGGCTCATCGAGAATAGTAATATCCGCCTTGCTTGCCAGCCCGATAATAATAGTTACCATTGAAAGCATGCCTTTAGACAACTGCTTAACCTTCTTTCTGACATCAAGCTTAAAGCTTGCGATAAGCTTATCTGCAAATTCCTGATCCCAGTTTGGATTATATAGAGCAGCTATTTTAAAGTATTCTTTTATCTTTGTATTATTAGGACCAAGAGCTGTCACTGTATTAATCTCTCTTGAAAAGCAAATGTGTTGTAATGCTTCTTTATTCTCCCAGACAGGCATGTCATCAAGAGTGACCGTACCGCTGTCAGCCGGTGACTGTGCAGTAAGAATAGACAATAGCGTTGTCTTGCCAGCCCCGTTTCTTCCAATAAGTCCGTAAATCTTTCCCTGCTCCAATGTCAAATTAACATTTTTTAACACTTCATTTTTCTTATAACTCTTACATATTCCTTCACATTTTAAAACTGCCATTATATACTCCTCCGTTTTTACTAGTCTAAATTGCTGTACTATTGTTACTGTTCTTCTTTTATCATCCTGATAAGCTCGTCTTTGTTAATGCCCAGACCTTCTGCTTCCTCTATGACCTTCTTAACATAGTTCTCATAGAATGCTGCTTTTCGATTATTTAAAATCTTTTCTTTGGCTCCTGTCGCTACATACATACCTAATCCTCTCTTCTTATAAAGAATTCCTTTATCTACAAGAATATTGACACCCTTTCCTGCTGTGGCAGGGTTAATCGTATATAGCTTTGCCAATTCATTGGTGCTTGGAACACGTTCCTCTTCCTCAATAATTCCTCTTAAGATATCTCGTTCAAGCATCTCGCTAATCTGGATATATATTGATTTCTCTTCGTTAAGATACTCCTGCAAGCGCAACCCCTCTTTCTAAATTACAATCAAATGTTATGTGGTTCATTACTTATGTAACTAACCATAGCACCTAATGGAAAAAGTGTCAAGAAGATTTTTGCAGGAAAATTAGCAGATAGAGATAAACTATGGAATAATTGATACAGACGCATATATAGTTGAACATGAATGGGTATCGTTTAGACTAGAAAAATCGCACCTGCTAAACTGCAAGTGCGACACTTTCGTTAATATTACGAGTCCTACGCAGCTCCAGGACGGAACAACATATGACTCTGATAATATTATGCATCATATTTGTATGAAGTCAAACAAAAATTATTCAGACAAATCATTAGGAATTTCTTCACTTAAAAGGCATGCCCTTATTACAAGAACGGCAGCCAGGGATTTGTATGATTGGTGCAATATGATGGAGAAAGGACTCTTTGAGGAACAGCGAGTATCTTGATAGCTTTGAGCAGAAAAAGTATAAGCTAGAGCTCTTGTTTGATGATAAAGAAATTGTGGAGCGGTTAAGAAATTATCCTATGGCGTTGTGGAAATGTAAGAATTAAATATGTTTACGGTATATCCGTTTTCCTCCAGACGATATAGAGCAGGATATAGGTAACCATCAGAAATAGACAGCATTTTTGAGGAATATTCATTCACTAACGGTCATTCAAATTTTTTAATTTTTAAAAGGTTTAAAAATAAACAAATAATATTGAAAAATTTTATAATAAGTAGTACACTATCAACCAGTAAACTTATAGAAATATAAGGACACAAAACTAGGAGTCTAAGGTTTATGCTATGACAGTTCGGTTGCAATCAAAGCAGAATATGCTGCTTTGGTTGCTTTTTTGTTTAATGGGTCATTTCTTTGAATTTCCTGTTATATAAAAAAACTCCGTAAGAATGTGTGCCTCGCGGAAATTAAAATAATTATTTTGCAATACTACTCGAACGCAAAGAGTTTGCAAGCACACTCTTTATTAAAGAATAAAAAGGTTGAGATTTTGGAGAAATAAAATGAAAAATACAGGATATTTATGTGAATGGAGGAAATAAAGATGGGATTTGTTAATCGCAAGTTAGAGGAAGATGAAATCAGGGAATATGTTCTTGCATATCCAAGGAAGGGAGTAAAAGCAGCTTTTAGAGGGGGTACTATAGATACAGAAAATGATGTTAGATTATTTTGTTATGCCAATGGACCAAAAGGGAAAATGGAGCCTTGTGATATTTATTCTTTTGTTTTTGATTATAAAGGCAAGGTATATTATATTAATTTAAGGAAAAAAACATCTGAACATGTTGTACATTGGTATTCGGCTTGTGATTTAGTGCATTTTAATAGTGAACAATTACATAGTTTAAGAGAAGCTATAAAAGTATATGCATATCTAGGATATAGTATACATAACTCGTTTATGGAAATTAATGACTCGGTTAATGTAAATATTGAGTTTTAGGGGGATGGAATTAATGGATTTTAGTAAAATGGATGTAGACGAAATAATTAAATATTTTTGTGAAAAGTATGAAAGTGGAGAAAAATTCTCTTTAAAGGAATTATAAGATGCCGCGAAGGCTTGTAGTATTACTGACACTATGGTTCAATTTTAAGGCTTATAGCTGCTTAATTCGGGTTATGAATATGTGTAAAATAACACGAAGCATTAGCATCTGAATTCAGAACAGATTTATTACAAATACGGATAATCTGAAAGCACAATATATAAAACTTGTTTGATGATAAAGAATTTCAAAAACATTTTCCAATAATTCTAGTTGTTTATTCGACAATTATCGTTTATAATCATTTACAGACTGGTCCGGAAAGGGCTTTAAGAAAGGGGTATTTTAAAATGAGCGATATCGCAGCAAAATTTGAAGAACTTGGTGTTATTCCAGTAGTAGTACTTAACGATGCAAAGGATGCTCTTCCATTAGCTAAGGCTTTAGTTGAGGGAGGTCTTCCATGTGCAGAGGTTACATTCCGTACAGCAGCAGCTGAGGAATCTATCCGTCTTATGCATGAGGCATATCCAGATATGGTACTTGCAGCAGGTACAGTTCTTACAACAGAGCAGGTTGACCGTGCAGTAGCAGCAGGTGCATCTGTAATCGTAAGCCCAGGCTTTGATCCAGAGGTTGTTGATTACTGTATTTCTAAGAATATTCCTGTTATGCCAGGTATTGTAACACCTTCAGAGCTTGCTCAGGCTGTTAAGAGAGGACTTACAAGAGTTAAATTCTTCCCAGCTACAGCAGCAGGTGGAATCAATATGATCAAGGCTATGTGTGCAGCTTACACAACAGTAAGAATCATGCCTACAGGTGGCATCAGCACAAAGAACCTTGAGGAATTCTTATCATGTGACAAGATCTTCTGCTGTGGAGGTTCTTGGATGGTTAAGGGTGATATGATCAAGGCTGGCGAGTTTGACAAGATTAAAGAGATGACAGCAGAGGCTGTTGCTTTAGTTAAGAAGATTCGTGGTTAATTATTGAAATAACCGGACATATTATAAAATGCGGTGCATCTCCATAGATGGGGTACACCGCATTTTTTATTTTAATTTAATCGCTTTCAATGCCTGCTCTGTCTGAAGCTTTTCCTTGGCGGAAAGCTTCTGAAGTCTTTTCTGCAGTGCGTCAAACAGCATTTGCTCGCTGTCTCTTGTTAGGAAGGTGTCGTCTGTGTACTGTGAAAGCAGCATGACAAATTCAGTTGGAGGCAGCATTTGAACCAGAAGGTCAAAATCATCTGAATCAAGCTGCGTATCAGACACTATATCCAACAAATCAGCAAGTGAGCGCACCTCAGTAAGGATAAGTGATATTTTCTCATCGCTGCTGTCGGCATACAGGATTTTGTCAACCAGCTTCTGATATTGCACATTGTCCATCTGGGCTCCGTAGTCAAACGATATCTTTAAGTCATCCCCGGAACACACAGGAACAAGAAATATCTTATCCAGTGTATCTGCCTTGACTGCATTACTTATGTCAGAAGCAAATTTATGCAACGTTTCAGACAAATATCGTCTGACATTTTTTGGCAATAGACCCTGCCTGCTTAATTCTTCTATAGATTCTTCCAGATATTTTACAATTTCTTCATACGATTGGTTTGAAAAAATGCAGTATAAGTCCAAAACATCCCTCTCTGACAGGTTAAGACCTTGCGGATTGCGATTTAACAAAACAAGACCTGATGCGGATAACATCACATACTCAAAAAGGTTCATAGGCACACTTTTATAATCCTGTGTCAGTCCGCATAGCAGGTGGTGTATATCCTGTGGGTTGAACTGGATACAAAATGCGTTTTCCGCCTCAACACAGCGAAGATATTGTTCTATAAATTCAATTCCGTCTAATTCCGGCCTGCCTGATAATACAGGGTAGTCAGCGGTAATATGTATTTCATGGGCTGCAAACTGAGGGCGGTACAGCTTGAAAAAGCCATTGATACCGTCCACTATAGTTGAATGGTAGTAAACATTTGGTGTTTCAAGTAAATTGTCTGCAATCCGTCTTTGCAGATGTCTGGCGGAAATCTTTTTCCGGCGGACTATTTGTAAGCCACTCTCAAAAATGGATTGAAGTGGTTCATTTTTCAACATATTAACTGCCTGTTCGAAAGACTCGCATGCTTTTAGTTTTATGCTGATAACAAACAGTATGGAAACCATCATATCCTGTGCCTTTTCTGCCGGAACAGAACTGCTTTCACCGCGACATAATTTATCACACTGCGAAGCCATTATTACCAATAATTCAGATTGGATTTTAGAAATGTCTTTATCTGATAATAAATGGCAGGACACTGCCTGTTGTATAAGCGATTCTGCGTAATGTCGGGGATGTAACATTTTCTCGTCTATGGGATGTATTGTATCAGGAGCTTTAACCATCTTATTTCTCCTCCAGGCTGAATGTTTTAATATTCTTTCCACAATGAATATGTTGTGTAAGCCTCATGGACTGTTCAATCAGCAAATCAATTGACCCGTGGCAGCAGCCATTAAAAGCTGTCCGGATGAAGTCAATCAAATCATTATCTGATACCTTGTCCCATGTATCATTTTTGAGGGTGTAAAATAGATTAATCAATTCGTGAAGAGTTTCCTCATATATTTCCTGCGTTATATATGGAGAATCACATACTGCCATAATCAGTTTATCGACAATCCCTTCACCAAACTCAATCCGCTTATTCTCTTTTAGGGAGGCTGTACGTGTCTGGGATAATGCCAGGGCCTGGCGCTCTGTCAGGACAAGACCGTATTGCTTAGTATCCTCGTTGCATAAAAGTATCTTATCCATTACCTGCTTTTCGGCAAGGGACGCATTGATTGGCACAAGAAAGCCAGTGTAATTATTATCCATATATTTCCTTTCTGCTAACCCCTCTTAGCAAGGACATTTTCAAACTTAACACCATATGTGTGTGACGGATCATTCATAGTTTCTTTAATGCTTTCATGAACGAACTCGCATGCTGCCTTTAGTACCACATCCAACGATGCACCATTGACAAGCTTTGCGACTGCAACACTGGAGAATACATCACCTGTTCCGGGATAAGATTTATTCTCTTTATCTGTCATATATGTGAGGTATTCGCCTGTTGTCTTATTGTATGAGGCTGCTCCTATTTTACCGCCCTCAAAAGAAACACCGGTAAGAATAGCTGTTTCAGGCCCCATATCAGTAAGTGCCCTAAGCATTTCTTTAACCTCATCCTCAGTAAGATGCTCCCTGTGAGGAATTCTAAGGAGAAGTGCTGCTTCTGTGAGGTTTGGCAGAATCACATCTGCCGCTTCAACAAGTGTTCTCATGCCGTCAACTATACTTGTGTCAAGGCCGGAATATAATACGCCATTGTCTGCCATGGCAGGGTCAACAATCAGTTTCCCTCCGGCATTTAACATGGTCTTCATTTCCTTAATCATGGTGAACTGTCTTGCGTCACCGATATAGCCTGTAGAAATGGCATCAAATTTAATTTTTTCTTTTTTCCAGTGACTGATAATGCGTGGCATCTCATCAGTGAGGTCGTGATAGGTAAATTCTTTAAAACAGCCTGTGTGTGCACTTAAAATACCTGACGGAAGGATGCATGTTTCTATTCCAAAGGATGAAATTATGGGAAGCGCTACAGTGAGGGAACACTGTCCAAAACAGGAAATATCCTGAACTGAAACAATTCTGCTCATATATATTTAATCTCCAATCTGTGTTTATTTTATATAACCTTAACCATTATATACTAAATTGGCGTTAAGGAAAGAATCAGTTTTATTATTTTTTTATTTCCAGGATTTATATGGTGACTATTTGCAGGCAGAGTGTTAATTGGATACTTTTAGTTTAGTTTCGTTAAGTGCAGAAAAATATAATGGAAAAATATTGTACTTGACAGTATTTAGCGAGTTAGTTTAGACTAATCCAATGCAAGGTAGAGAAAATGCCTTAAAATAAAAGGAAAGGGTTTAGAAAAATGAAATATAGAAAGACATTAGTTAAGCTAACAGACTGGTTGATGCTTGCAGCCTTGGCGGTTTGCATTATCAGCGGAATAATGCTACATTCGTTGCATGGAGCTATAGGGGTTCTGATTATACATAAGATTTCAGCGGTAGTTTTTGTAATTGGAATGATTGCACATATGGTGCAACATAAGAAATAACCTTGAATCTTATGTAAAAGATAATGACATGAGAAAACCAAAGTTATTATGTAAAATAAACCAAATCTGTGTTATATTTGGAGAAAACAAAAACTTATATTCAGGAGCACTCATATGATAAATAAACTTCATTTAGAAATGATAAAATTATATAGCGGGGATACAAAGAGAATTCAGCATTTTTGCAAGGTTCACAGCTATGCCGGGTTGATTGCACAGATGGAGAATGTGGACGAGAATACACTATTTATAATCGAAACAGCGGCATTGACCCATGATATAGGTATTCACACATGTGAGGAAAAATATGGAAACTGTAATGGAAAGCTTCAGGAAAAAGAAGGCCCTGACATTGCAGGGGAACTGCTAAAGAAGCTACATTTTGATAAAAATGTGATTGAAAGAGTTCAGTACCTGATAGCTCATCATCACACATATGACAATATTGAAGGAATTGATTACCAGATACTTGTGGAAGCAGATTTTCTCGTGAATCTTTACGAGGACGGAGTGTCCTTAGAGGCGGTAAAATATGCCGATGAACATATTTTCAGAACAGAAACAGGGAAAAAGATATTGAGGGAAATGTATAATTCGGAACAGGAATAATATGATTTGTAGGATTGAGGAAGATGCCGGTTAAAAGCGTGCCGATTTTAAAGTATGGCAGAGGGAGGAGAAGCTATGGAAAGGCTCATATTTCATGTAGATGTTAACAGTGCATTTTTATCATGGGAAGCCATGAGAAGGGTATCCATGGGCGAGGCTGACATACGGCTTATTCCCTCATGTGTAGGAGGCGACCCGGATAAACGCACAAGCGTAGTGGTTGCGAAATCAGTGCCGGCTAAGAAATACAATATTATAACTGGAGAACCTGTTTCTGTGGCTATTCGCAAATGCCCGGGAATACTTGTGGTTAAGCCGGATTTTGCATTGTATGAAAGATGCTCAAAGGCGTTTAAGGATATCTGCAGGGAGTATGCACCGGCAGTGGAAGAGTTTTCCATAGATGAGTGCTTTCTTGATATGACAGGAACAGAGCTTATATACCCTGACCCGGTTAAGACTGCATATGAAATAAAGGACAGGATAAAAAATGAGCTTGGCTTTACGGTAAATATCGGAATCGGTAATAATAAGCTTCTTGCTAAGATGGCAGGAGATTTCGAGAAGCCGGATAAGGTACATACACTGTTTGCAGATGAGATAGAAAGTAAAATGTGGCCTTTGCCTGTCAGTGACTTGCTTTTTGTGGGAAAAGCCTCTGTCGCAAAACTCAAGAATTATAATATTAAGACAATCGGTGACCTTGCAAATGTCGACATAGTTTTTTTAAAGAGTATAATGGGAGAAAAAGGCGGGGAAATGATGCATGCCTACGCCAATGGAATAGATGATTCGCCGGTATGCGAGGAGAGAGAGGATGCCAAAGGCTACAGTGTGGAGACAACCCTTGAAGATGATGTTACCGATTCAGAAACTGCCTATGGAATTCTTCTTAATCTGGCAGACAGCGTGGCAACAAGACTGCGGGTTAATGAAGTTAAGGCAGGATGCGTTGCTGTTACCATAAGAGGAAATGACATGAAGAAGCATTCTCATCAGAAGCACTTAAAGCAGGCTACGGACATAACAAAAGAGATATACGAGGCTGCAAAAATGCTGTTTGATGAACTTTGGGACAGGCAGATGCCTATGAGACTGTTGGGAATTGCATTGACAGATATTGATGATGGGGCATTTTCGCAGATGTCTATTTTTGGTGAGGAGAAAAGGGAGAAAGAAAAGAAGGTTGATAAAACCATGGATGAGCTGAGGCTTAAGTTTGGAACAGACATAATTATGAGGGGAACCACGCTGCAAAATGGTAATGCACGCATTGGAAGAAAATTTAAGGCACAGGTGGAAAATAATAGAGATAATAAAAGATAATAAAAGAAATCCATAAATGGGTGTTAAGTCATTTATTTATGTGATAAAATCATATCATATATGCTAACATAAATGTAATTGATAAAGGTAGGAACTAAAGGTGAAAAAGACAAATAATATTTTATTGAAATTATTGATGGTCATGCTTATCGTGTCAATGACTGCAGGCATGCTTATTTCCTGTGGAAAGAAGGAAGAAAACCAGGAGAGAACCACATTTACAGTGGGTTTTGATGCGGAATTTCCCCCTTACGGATATAAGGATGACAATGGAGAATATGTAGGTTTCGATTTAGACCTTGCTGAGGAAGTATGTAAAAGAAATGGCTGGCAGCTTGTAAAACAGCCAATTGACTGGGATTCAAAGGATATGGAGCTCAATTCTGGAACTATAGACTGCATCTGGAACGGTTTTACAATCAATGGCAGGGAGCACAGCTATACATGGTCAACTGCGTATGTTGATAATTCACAGGTTGTGATTGTAAGAAGCGATTCTGACATAAAGAGTTTAAGCGACCTGGCAGGAAAAGTAGTCGTAGTGCAGGCTGATTCATCTGCACTGGCTGCACTTACCGGTGATGATGCAACAGAGGAAAATATAGCATTATGTAAAAGCTTTAAAGAACTTCAGCAGGTGTCAGATTATAACAGCGCATTTATGAATCTTGAAGCAGGATCAGTAGATGCAATCTGTATGGATATAGGCGTTGCCCAGTATCAGGTAAAGCAGAGAGGAAGCGCATTTTCACTGCTTAAAGAGCAGGTATCATCAGAGCAGTATGGTATTGGCTTTAAGCGTGGCAATGTGGAGCTACGTGATTTGGTTCAGGAATCTTTAAATGAGATGCTTGCCGACGGAACATTTAAGGAAATAGCAGATAAGTGGGAGTTATCAGACTGCATCTGTCTTGGAAATGAAGGTACCGATTCAGCATATCTTCAGGATTCTGAAGGAGATGCAGATGAGAACTTCGGTGAGATGGTGGTGGACATAATTCAACAGCTTTCCGGAGGTATGTTAGCATCCCTTGCGATATTTGCACTCACGTTGATTTTTGCAATGCCGCTTGGACTTGTTATATGTGCAGTAAGACGTTCAAAGTATAAGGTTATACAGTGGCTGGCAAGAATTTATATTTCAATTATGAGAGGCACGCCTCTTATGCTTCAGCTTTTAGTTGTATTTTTCGGACCATACTATGTATTTGGAATGAGTGTATCAACATCATACAGATTCTATGCAGTAATAATCGGTTTCTCTCTGAATTATGCGGCATATTTTGCTGAGATTTACAGGGCAGGTATCGAGGGAATTCCTGTGGGTCAGTACGAGGCAGCATCAGTATTAGGTTATACAAGATTTCAGACCTTCTGGAAGATTATTTTTCCACAGATGTGCAAGAGGGTAATTCCACCTGTAACTAATGAGATTATTACTCTTGTAAAAGATACCTCGCTCGCATTTGCCCTTGCGTATACAGAGATGTTTACAATGGCTAAGCAGGTTGCTGCAGCTAAAGCAAGTATAGTTCCACTCTTTGTGGCAGGTATTTTCTATTTCGTCTTTAACTTTATTGTTGCAATGGTTATGGAAAAGATAGAGAAAAGAATGCAGTATTACCAGTAATTAAGGAGGGAGTTTGGCGTGAATAAATTATTACAGATTGAGCATTTAAAAAAGGGTTATGGCGATAATAAAGTATTAAATGATATTTCCATGGAGGTATATGAGGGAGAGGTTGTAGCAATACTGGGACCATCCGGTTCAGGAAAGTCCACATTTCTTCGGTGTGCGACACTTCTTGAAACCATGGACAGCGGAACCCTTATGTATTCAGATACTGTGGCTTGTAAGGATGTTGACGGAGAGTCTGTATATTCAACGAAGGAGGATATTAAGAATGTAAAGAGTCAGTTCGGACTAGTGTTCCAGAATTTTAATCTTTTTCCTCATTATACTGTTTTAAAAAATATAACAGATGCTCCGGTGACAATTCAGAAAAGAGATAAGGATGAGGTGACAAAGGAGGCAATGGAGCTTATCAAGAAGGTTGGACTTGAGGGTAAAGAAAAAAGCTATCCATGGATGCTTTCAGGTGGACAGCAGCAGAGAGTGGCAATTGCAAGAGCTCTTGCCATGAATCCTAAAATGCTTTTCTTTGACGAGCCTACATCAGCCCTTGATCCTGAGATTACGGCAGGAATTCTTAAAGTTCTGCGTCAGCTTGCAGAAGAGAAGATGACTATGATAATTGTTACCCACGAGATTGATTTTGCAAGGAAAGTAGCGGACAGGGTAATATTTATGAATGGCGGCGTTATTGTTGAACAGGGTAAGCCGGAGGATGTAATAGATAATCCTACTCAGGAAAGAACAAAGGCATTCCTTCAAAGGCTTGAGGAATAAGTGGCAGTGAAATAATTATATTTTTATAAAAAACAACAATTGTAATAGATTTACTGATATAATGATTATTATTTTTATTTAGGATGGAGTTTAGCAATGCTTGAATTAAAAGATGTAACATATACTGTTACGGAGAATAATAAAGAAAAAAATATTATAGACCATCTGGACCTTACAATAGATGATGGCAAATTTGTAGTTATAACAGGACCTAACGGCGGAGGAAAGTCCACTCTTGCCAAGCTTATCATGGGAGTAGAGCCGATTACAGGAGGAAGCATAATTTTTGATGGTGAGGATATCTCAGAAAAGACAATTACTGAAAGGGCTAATCTTGGTCTTAGCTTTGCATTCCAGCAGCCTGTTCATTTTAAGGGAATTAAGGTGGTGGACATTTTAAGGCTGGCAGCAGGTAAGAGAATATCAGTGACAGAGGCCTGCGAGTATCTTTCAAAGGTTGGCTTGTGTGCCAAGGAGTATATTAACAGAGAGATTAACTCATCTTTATCAGGTGGTGAGCTTAAGAGAATAGAGATTGCAACAGTTCTTGCAAGAGGCACTAAATTCTCAATATTTGATGAGCCGGAGGCAGGAATTGATTTGTGGAGCTTCCAGAATCTTATACAGGTGTTTGAGAATATAAGAGAAACCGTCAAAGGTACGGTTCTTATTATTTCCCACCAGGAAAGAATTCTTAATATTGCAGATGAAATTGTTATGATTAAAGACGGCAAAGTGCATAAGCAGGGTACTAAGGATGAGATTCTTCCTGAATTACTCGGAACAACATCAGCAATGAATAATGCATGCAGTAAGCTTTTATAGGAGAGTGAAACTATGTTAGATCAGATTCAGAAACAGTTACTTGAAGAAATAGCAGACCTCCATTCAGTACCGGAAGGCGCCTACAATATCCGCGCCAACAGTGAAATGGCAGGAAGGAATACAACAGCTAATATTGATATTATAACTAAAGAAGATAAGAGTGGAATTGATATCAGGATTAAAGACGGAACAAAGAATGAGAGTGTACATATTCCGGTAGTCTTAAGTGAAAGCGGAATTAAGGAAACCGTATATAATGACTTTTATATTGGTGAGGACTGTGATGTGACAATCGTTGCCGGTTGCGGAATACATAACTGCGGCGTGCAGGATTCCCAGCATGACGGTGTCCACAGATTTTTTGTCGGCAGGAATTCAAAAATCAAATATGTTGAGAAGCACTATGGTGAGGGCGATGGAACCGGTAAGAGAATTCTCAATCCTGTAACGGAAGTTTACCAGGAAGAGGGCAGCTTCGTAGAGATGGAGATGGTTCAGATAAAGGGTGTTGATTCCACAGTAAGGACCACAAAGGCAGAGCTTAAAGCTGATGCGACCATGATTGTACGTGAACGTCTCATGACCCATGGAGAGCAGAGCGCGACGAGTGTATACGAGGTATCACTTAACGGAGAGAATTCCAGCACGGATGTTATATCAAGATCGGTTGCAAAGGATTCATCAGAGCAGATATTTGAGGCTAGTATTATCGGTAATACAGTCTGCAGCGGGCATGCAGAGTGCGATGCTATCATTATGGATAAGGCTCATGTTGTCGCAATTCCAAAGCTGGATGCAAAATGTGTTGACGCATCTTTAATTCACGAGGCTGCTATTGGCAAGATTGCCGGAGAACAGCTTATAAAGCTTATGACACTTGGACTGACAGAGAAAGAGGCGGAGGAGCAGATTATAAACGGCTTCTTAAGATAGGATACAGAAGGAGGTATGGGTATGGTAAAAAAGATAGTTCCCGGAAGCAATGGCAACCAGTATGTTCCTTACGGGGAAAGAACAGGCAATGAATCTATTGTGTATTTTACAAGGGATTTGTCGCCGGAAGGGCTTGCAAGAATATATGAAAGAGTCAACGGAAAGATTCAAGGCAGGGTCGCAATTAAGCTCCACACAGGAGAGAAAAATGGACCTAATATCATACCAGCAACGTGGGTAAAGCACCTGATTGAGAAAGATATGAAGGATGCCACCATTGTTGAAACTAACACATACTACGAGGGAGACAGATATACTACCGAGGCCCACAGGGAAACACTTAAGGTTAACGGATGGACATTCTGCCCTGTTGATATTCTGGATGAAGACGGAACGGTAATGCTTCCTGTAAAGAACGGAAAGTGGTTTACTGAGATGTCCATGGGTAAGAATATTACTAATTATGATTCCCTGCTTGTACTAACTCATTTTAAGGGTCACACAATGGGAGGCTTTGGCGGCTCCAACAAGAATATCGGCATTGGCGTGGCAGACGGACGAATCGGAAAAGGGATGATTCATACATACGAAGGCTCAGACAATATGTGGAGCATAACCCGGGAGGAGTTCATGGAGCGCATGACCGAGTCGTCAAAAGCTACTGTTGATTACTTTGGAGATAATATTTCATTTATAAATGTTATGAGAAATATGTCTGTATCCTGCGACTGCGAGGGCTGCTCAGCAATGCCTGTAGTGACACCTAATATTGGTATTGTTGCGTCCACTGATATTTTAGCTGCGGACCAGGCGTCAATCGATTTGGTTTATGCCCTTGACGAAAAGGATCATGCGGATTTAGTGGAAAGAATAGTGAGCAGACATGGACACAGACAGTTAAGCTACATGAAGGAGCTTGGAATGGGTAATGACAAATATATTCTTGTGGATATTGATAATGGCGACGCAAGAATCCTTCCAAAGGATGCAGTTAAAGACGTTGTGCCATTTGAGGGGCAGTAATGGGAATATACTTGGAATTAGCAGTAGTGTACATATTAATTAACCTGGTGGTTATGATAATGTACGGAGTTGATAAATATAAGGCCATACATCACAGGTGGCGCATACCTGAAACAACGCTTATTGGCGCCGCTGTATTCGGTGTATTTGGGGCTTTGGCAGGGATGCTTCTATTCCGGCATAAAATCAGAAAGCCGGAATTTTACATAACCGTACCTGCTATCTTAATTATAGAGGTTGCAATTACTATAGCAGTCATTTTTTGCTTTTAAGATATTAAATTGTGCTCCTCGTTGTGGGAAAGATATAGATGAATATATCTTCCCCACAATGAGGAGTATTTTTATACGGTATTTGCAAAGGCAACGGAATTAAAAAACAAGGATAATTACAATAAACCGAGGGCTTTTAGCATTACAACAATGAAAAATATTATTAATGCGGATAGGAGAGTTGTCCATACAACCAATTGAGAAGCAAGCTGCCCGTCATTATTCATTTCTTCTGCCATAACAGCACTGGAAACTGCAACAGGAGTACAGAACAATGCAACGAATACTGCATAAACGCTGTTATCAAAGTTAACTACGCCAAGTAACTGCAGAAGTACCGCACCGCCAACTCCTATGGAGGGGGCAATTATTAGACGCCCCAGGCATCCTTTGATTATTTGTGTTTTTAAATCTTTAATGACATTGAGTTCAAATAGCCCACCTAACACCAGCAGTGCAACAGGGGTTGAAGCTTTGGCAAGATAATCAAGAACTGTTTTGATAAAGTTAAATCGTGAAAGTAAATCTAATACTGAAGCAGGTAACATATTAATAACAGGGGTTATGAGAATTACCAAAACACCCAGTAAAACTGAAATAATAAGAGGATTTTTTACAATATTCGTGATAATCTTTTTGATTCGGTCATTCGGTGAAACGCTAGCATCTGTTGAATCCGGAGAATCTATAAATATAGATAGCGCAATTACAGCGACTATATTGAATATTGGAATAGAAAAAGCGGATATGAGAGCGGCACACCTTACACCTGCATCACCAGCCATAAGCTGTGCAAGAGGAATTCCAATGAGGGAAAAATTAGAGCGGAAAGTGCATTGAAGTATGACACCTTTTTGTCGCTTATCTTTAATGCTAAGAGAAAGGATAAATGCTGCGGCTATAATTATCAGAATAGCAATCAATACATATATTAAAGCATCAACATTTAATTCTGAAAAATTATTTATCTCAGCAATGTTAGTGAAAAGCAGAGCAGGGATTAACAATCTGAAAACAGTTTTGTTGCCTACCCTTAGGAATTCTTTAGTGAATAAGTTCGTTTTTTTTAAGAAATATCCTAATGCAACTAAAAGAATTACAGGTAGGACAGAATTAACAGCAAATACAAAAATATCGAAAATTGACATAAATATGACCTCCTATAATAGTTTAAGGTAATAATATAAATTGATGAAGATATTTTCAATGTAAATTTTGGCCTTTTATCTTTTTATGACGATACCAGGGTCAAAAGGTCTGAACCCACATGAGCTTGCTCATATGTGGGTGAACAGCCTTGGGACCCGCCAAAATATGAGCATAAAAGTGGGGCGTAAGCACCACGATATGCGAATATTTTGCAGGATTGTGGGAGTACGAAGTACGGAACAATCCGTAGGTATCACAGTTAAGGGCTATTCGACCCTGACATCATATGATTCGGGTGTCAATCTTTAGAGTTCAAATATTTACAATAATACAAATGTTAAATAGTATATCATCAACAAAAACTACAATAAGCTAAAAAGAAATGGGGGCACTGTATGAGTTACACAGAAATAGAAACAAAGCTTATAGCGGACACTATTTATTTGAATGGTAAGGTATACACAGTGGATGAAGAGTTCCACATAGCAGACAGCTTTGCTGTTTATCAGGACAGATTCATTGCGGCTGGTACAAAAGAGCAGGTAATGTGTTATATGGGAGAGAATACCAAAATCGTGGATTTGGCAGGAAAAACAGTATTGCCGGGACTGATAGATTCACATTTACACATGGTAAGCTTTGGAATTACTAAAATGAAACTGGATTGTATGAATAAGTCAAAAGAGGAGATTTTGTGTTTAGTTAAGGAAGCATGCGAGGCAGCTGCATCAGGTGAATGGGTAGAAGGTTGTGGTTGGAATCAGATGGAGTGGGATGAGCAGATATTTCCAACAAAAGAGGATTTGGATGCTGTATCCGGAGACGTACCGGTATATTTAATGCGTTCATGTGGACATGCTGCGTGGGCTAATAGTAAAGCATTTGCAATTGCGGGTATTAACGAAAATGTTCAGAATCCGGTGGGTGGAGAATATTTGAGGAAAAAAGATGGTACACTGTTAGGAGTTGTAACAGACCAGGCTCAGGAGCCTTTTAATAAAGTATTGCCTAAAGATAATGAGGAAAAAGTAAGGAAGGCAATGAAACTGGCTGAAGAATCATTTTTTGAAAATGGAATTACCTCGGTAGGAGATGCAGGATCTTCAGAAGAAATATATGAAATTCTGGAAGATATGTATAGAGAGAATGAGTTAAAGATTAGAATTTATATGAGCTTACGTTGTCCTGGAAGACCGGACTATCAGGAGTTGCTTTCTACCTCTAAAAGTTATATGAGTCACGGTTTACGAATAGGGGAATTTAACAACCATTTGACATCCAGAGCACTTAAGATTTCAGCAGATGGCTCTCTGGGAGCTTGTAGTGCATGGATGCTTGAGCCTTATTCAGATAATCCTGAAAGTTGTGGAAATGGAAAGCTCAGCTATGATGAATTGTATGAGATTGTAAAGGAAGCAAGAAAGGCAGGATTTCAGGTATGGGTTCATGCTATTGGTGATGCTACGAACAAGCAGTGTCTTGATGTATACGAAAGGGTTATAAAGGAGCTTCCTGATTCAGATCACAGATGCAGAATTGAACATGCGCAGATATGCAGAATGGAAGATATAAAGAGATTTAAAAAGTTAGGTGTAATTCCTACAATGCAGACTCAGTTTATTGGTGTAGCAAGTCTGATGGCAGACGCTCATTTAGGTGATCGTGTAGCAGGATCTTATGCATGGAGGACTTTTATAGAGGATGGAAATGTAATTCCTAATGGAACAGACGCACCGGTAGAACCGATAAATCCATTTTATTCATTATATTCAGCTGTGACCAGAAAGGGAGCCAAGCTTAATCAAAAAGAGGGATGGTATGAAGAACAGGCAATGACCAGAGAGGAGGCATTGAAATCATACACTATCTGGAGTGCTTATGGTGCTTTTGAAGAAAAGATTAAAGGAAGCATTGAGACAGGTAAATTGGCTGATTTTGTGATAATAGATAAAGATTATATGGAATGTATGGAAGAAGAAATTAAAGATATTAAGGTACTTGCAACAATATCTGGTGGTGAAGTAGTTTATCAAAATAAAGATGTAAATAGTTAATTAAATACATATGACGAATGGGTCAGGTGAGTTTGTTCGCCTGACCCATTTGTCAAAATATAATGATTTTTCTTAATATAAGGAGGGCTATATGGAGAAATTACCGGAAAGTATTTGTTGTCAGTTAGAAAGTTATGTAAGTTGTATTAAAAAAGCATATAATGCTGCAGGCATTGCCGTAAGTGTGGTTGATAAGAATTGCAACACATTATATGAAAATTTTTGGGGTTATCGTGATATACAGAATAAGTTACCAATAAATGAAGACACAATTTTTGGAGTTGCATCACTCACGAAGTCCTTTACCTGTCTTTCTATAATGCAACTGGAAGAAAAAGGAGTGTTGTCAGTAGATTCACCGGTGGATAAGTATTTACCAGAATATAAATATAACGGAAATGACGTGATAAAAATACAACATTTTATGTCTCATTGTGCAGGGTATTATCCATTGTCAAGAATCAGAATTGCAGATGTGGCAAAAGAGCTTAATGCTGACGAGAATCAATGTGATTACGCATATAATGTTACAATCGCGGAAGAAGGCGCTAAAAGAGTTATTGACAGATTGAATAGTCAGGAAAAATATATAGGTAAGCCGGGAGAATTTTTAAGTTATTGTAATGACGGATATGGAGTTTTGGCGGAGCTCATAAGAAGATATGGCATGGAGAATACATATGCAGAATATGTAGATAAACATATTTTAAAACCATTGGGAATGATGCGTAGCACGTTTGAATTTAATAAAATGAAGACAGATAAAAATGTGTCAGAATTATATTACGATGAGAATGGCGAGCTTATAAATGTAAATGATCCCTATAATAATCACTTTGTACTGCTTGGCGGTGGGGGACTAAAATCAACTATAGGTGATATGAAAAAATATATTGCGATGTATCTGAATAAAGGTAAAGGGATTGACGGAACCCGGATAATAGATGAATACCGGGTGAAGGAGATGTGTAAACCAAGAATTCTGTTTCGTCCACAGACATATTATGGATACGGATTATATACAGAGATGCTGGATAATATTACTACCGTCCGCCATTATGGAACTAATCCCGGAGTATCTTCAACAATGATTTGGTCCTATGATTTGGGTATTGGAGCAGTTGTTTTATGCAATACAAAAGGTGTTCCTGTTGAAAATATTGGAAAAGCCATTATGAGGGCATTTAATAAAAAAAGTCCCGAGGTGCCAATAGATTATTATGAAGATATTAAACCGGATGAAGGTATGATTAGTAATTTAATTGGCAGATATGAAGCACAAGAAGGACAGCCTATAAGCATATATAGGGAGAATGATATGTTAAAGGTGTATATTGGAGATGAGTCGTACAATTTGCACATAGTACAGAATCATCTTGGAATAATATATAAACCATTCCAATTTAACTCAATCATGATTCTGGAGGATAAGGACGGAAAAATATTTGCAATAAAATACAACGATAGGATTACACCTAAAATATGATGGTACACCAGCTAGAAAATCCCCAGGAGGTTATAGTATGAATTCAAATAAAAGCATAATTAAAATAAGTGCTGCAGGAGATATTTTGATAACAAGGAGAATTCCGAAAGGCAATACGGGAATTGAGGCAATAGGAAAATTTATAAAACAGGGTGATATAAGGGTGGCTAATCTTGAAACAACAGTTACAGATGGCAGCTGTTTTGCTTCTGCATTTTCGGGAGGTACATGGCTGACCACTACGAAGGAATGTCTTGAGGATATTAAAAATTATGGCTTTAATATGTTAGCATTGTCAAATAATCATTCAATGGATTATTCTTATGATGGTCTTGCCATGACTAGAAAGTACGTGGAGAAGGCAGGATTTTATAATGCCGGAACGGGCGAGAATCTTTATGAAGCATCACGTGCTGCAGTTATGGAAACAGCTTCCGGAAGAGTCGGAATTATTAACATATGCTCTACATGTGAAGATGCAGCGAGGGCTGGCATACAGACATCATTTCAGAAGGGAAGACCTGGACAGAATGCCTTACGTTTTCAAACTGTGTATAGGGTAACCAAAGAACATGCCAATGCGCTTCTTGAAATTGGAGAAACCACCAAAATAAATGGTCTTCGTCAGAAACATCGTGAACAGGGTTTTATAAATCCTCTGCCAGAGGGTAGATTTGAATTTGGTACTTCTTTATTTGAAATTGTGGAGACAAAGGAAGAAGAGGGAAGATTTAGTACTGTTAACAATAATGATATGGAACGGACAATAAGAGGTATAAAAGAGGCACTTTTTAGCTGTGAAGCTGTTATCGTAATGGTTCACTCCCATGAAATCAAGGATTGTGAAGAATACGAGCCGGACTTCTTTCTGGAAGAATTCGCCCATAAATGTATTGATGCAGGAGCCTGTGCGGTTATTGGCAGTGGAACACATCAGATAAAAGGTATAGAATTTTATAAGGATTGTCCAATCTTTTATTGCCTTGGAAACTTTATTTTTGAAAATGAATATGTAAGAGTTCTTCCGGCTGATTATATGGAAAAGTATGCATTATCTTATGATGCAACGGCGGCAGAAGGCATAGAGGAGAGAAAAAAACAGTCAAAGCATAGTCTTTATTCGGTTAAGGAAGTGTATGAGACAATTTTGCCGTATTTTGAAGTAGAAAATGGAAAGTGTACACATATAGAGCTTATGCCGGTCACACTTGGATTTGACAGGGTGAGATATGAGAAAAACCTTCCTTATCCAGCTTCAAAAGAGGAAGCACTGGAAATATTGGATTATTTAAATCATGCATGTGAACCTTACAACGTGAAATGGGGGTATGAAAATGAAAGATTTGTCTGCATTTATAGGGAAACATAGCGAAAGTATGAAAGAGGTGCTGGAGGAACTTACAAAAATATCATCCCCAAGCTTTCAGGAAAGAGACAGAGCACAGTATTGTGCATCCTGGCTAAAACAGCATGGTATTCCGGAAGTAGCAATAGATGAAAAAAACAATGTTATTGTGTCCTGTTTTAAGAAGAAAGGGAATAATAATGTGCTTGTTTTAGCGCATCTTGACACAGTGTTTGAAAAAGAAACTCTGTTGCATATTTGTAAGGAAAAATCCATATGGAGTTGCCCGGGGATAGGAGATGATACGGCGAATGTAGTAATCATGCTCTTTATTATAAGATATTTGTGGGAAACAAAAAATAAATTTTCCTATGGTATAATTTTTGCAATGGATGTCTGTGAGGAAGGATTAGGAAATCTTGCGGGAGCCGTGAGTATTCTGCATATGTGTGCTGATGAAATTAAAAGGGTTGTGGCCTTTGATTTATATCAGTCTGCTGTTTATGATTCCTGCATTGGTTCACTGCGTTTTGAGATTAGTGTACATACACAGGGTGGACATTCTTATCTTGATTTTGGCAGAGATAATGCAATTGAAAAACTTGCTGAAGTAATTGAATCCTTGTATAAGTTTCCGTTACAGGAGGAAAAAGGTCATACAACATTTAATGTAGGAACAATTGAAGGCGGAACATCTGTTAATACTATTGCGCAGGAATGCAGAATTCTTTTTGAATTTCGTTCTACCTGCGCCGAAGAATTGGAACGAGGCAGACTGTATTTAGAGGAAGTTTTGAAAAAACAACAAGAGAAAGGAATTGATATAAGTTCAAAACTGGTTGGAGAACGGCCATGTATGGGAAATGTGAATTTAGATGAACAAAGAGAGCTTGCTTGTATATGCAGTATGGCGGTGGAAGCTGTGACTGGGAAGAAGCCATGTTTCAGCAAGGCATCTACAGACTGTAATGTTCCTCTTTCATTGGGAATTCCGGCAGTGTGTGTCGGTCTTATCAGAGGTGGTGGTGCACATACTCTGGAAGAGTGGATTGATATAGAGAGTCTGGAGGAAGGATTAAAGATTGGAGTTAAGATTCTGTCAGAATTATCAGAAGATTCATTCGTAATCAAAAATGGTTTGACAGAGACGGAAAAAAAAGAAGTATACATGATTCTGAAGGAATGTGATGAGGATTTTGTACCGCCTCTTACGAAACGGAGCAGCACATTTCAGCAAAACTGGTCTTGTACAGAAGATACAGGGCAGGGTATTAACGCATATATTGAAGAGATTGTGAAACAAAAGAATGTATTACTGAAAAGGAACGGGAAAGTTATCGCATTTCTTTCTTTCAGGACTCCTTACACTTGTAGGGAACTTAAACAATACAGTAAAATCTGCTACATAACTACAATATGTATATTGAAAAAATATCGGGGACAGAAGATTGCACCCCTGATTTATAGTCAGGCAGAACGATATATAAAGGAAAATTATCCGGATCACATTATGGCATTACGCACATGGAGTACCAATGTGGCACAGCTTCACATGATGGAAAAGCTTGGATTTGACTGTGTGGCGCGTTTGAATAATGACAGGGGCGAAGGCATTGACACAGTTTATTATGTGAAAAAACCGGAATAGCAGTATAGTTCATTTTTTTACAATACGGACATTAAAAAAAATAATAATATCAGCATATGCAAAGGTGCACGAGAATTAATATTCTGGTGCATTTTTTATAAGTATTTATAGGGAGGTAAAAGTATATGTCAGAGGTTATTAAGTATGAAGATTTTAAACAGTATTTTAATCCGGTATTTGCAAAAGCAACGGATTTAGTTGCAGCTAAGGCACAGGGATGTTATCTGTGGGATGTTAATGGAGATAAGTATCTGGACTTTGTTCAGGGTATCGCAGTTAATGCGTTAGGACACTGTTATCCACCAATTGTAGAGGCAATAAAATCACAGGCTGAAAATTTGATTGATGCCTCTTTTAATTTGGTTAATTATGAGTCAACACTTAAACTTGCTAAGAAGCTTACAAGCGTAACACCTGAGGGACTTACACAGGTATTCTTTTCAAATGGCGGAGCAGAGGCTACAGATTCTGCGTTGAAGATGGCTATGGCTTATTCAGGAAGATCAGCAGGTATTGCGTTTATGGGTTCTTTCCATGGCAGGACATGTGGTGCTACATCAATTACAGGTTCTAATTCTAAATATAGAAGACACTATGAAGGGTTAATGGGAAATGTATATTTTGCACCATATCCGGGAAGAGATCTTTGCCCACCTGAGATTCCGGCAGATAAAAGAGGAGAATATTCATTATTCGAATTGAACAAGCTGCTTAGATATATCGTTTCACCAGAGGATGTAGCGTATATTTATATGGAGCCTGTTATGGGCGAAGGCGGATATGTAGTTCCTCCTAAAGAATTCATGCAGGAAATAAGAAAGATATGTGATAAATATGGAATCCTTCTTATTTATGATGAAATTCAGGCAGGTTATGGAAGAACCGGTAAAATGTGGGCAAGCCAGAATTTTGACGTTATACCTGATATTATGACTTGTGGAAAGGCAATTGCCGGAGGTCTTCCGATGAGTGCTGTTATTACAAGACCTGACATTGCCGCAAAGTGGCCTGTGGGTACACATGGTACAACATTCGGCGGTAATCCTGTTGCAGCCGCAGCAGCATGTGTTGTTCTTGATCAGTTTGAGGATGGAACCCTTCTTAAAAATGTTAATGAAATGGGTGCATATCTCAAGTCTGAGCTTAGAAAACTTCAGGAAAAACATCCTATAATCTATGATGTAAGAGGACTCGGTCTTATGATTGCAATTGAGTTTGCACAGGCTGACGGAACTCCTGCTCCTGAGGTATGGACAAAGGTAAAGGCAGAGTGTCTCAAGAGACATATGCTTACACTTAACTGTGGTGTTCACGGTAATGGCATGAGATTTGCTACACCACTTAATGTTAAGAAAGAGGAAATCGACGAAGGAATTGCAATACTCGAGGCATCTCTTAATGAATTAGGCTTATAATCATGGACTGAAGAGTACTGGTAGGACTATTCGCGGGCGGGAAATAAATTTGCGTTAGATATGTGTAAAGATACATAGTAAGATGCAATTTGGTATTCCTGTCCGCTTTGTTCTTAATTAGAAAGTGAGATGAATGTATGGGTATTTTATTCGTAGTGATTGCAGCGGTCAGTTGGGGTTGTTCCAGTGTATTTTTTCAGATATTTAATGGGATGTATTCTGTAAACGTAGTGTGGTTTAACAGCGTAAGAATAATTATCGCCGGAGTAATTCTTATTATAATGGCATTCGCATCCCAGAAGAAAAATATGTTTACAATTTTTCATAACCCGAAAGATGTAATAGTATTAATTATATATGCAAGTTCAATTATACTGCTTCAAATCACATTTTATTACACAATAAGTATATCAAATGCGGGAACGGCAACGATGATTCAATATACCTGCCCTATAATGATATTGCTGTATACATGTATAAGACATTTAAAGATGCCAAAGGCAAGGGAAACTTTAGCAGTTTTTGCAGCAATTATAGGTGTGGTATCAATCGTTACCCATGGAAATCCAACCCAGCTGTCAATTCCGCTTAATGTATTGCTGTGGGGCTTATCATCGGCAGTTGCAATGTCCTTATACACACTGATTCCACAAAATCTGTTAACAAAATACAATGATATGTCGATAACCGGCTGGGCTATGTTTATAGCCGGAATAGAATGCGTTATCTTTCTAAGACCGGATAAGTTAGCTCCTTCCAATGTGGATGCAAAAATGATTATATTTTTGGTAGGAATAGCGATTCTAAGCTCTGTTGCACCATTTATAACGTTTAATAAAGGTGTTGATAGAATAGGAGCTGTTAAGGCATCAGTAATATGTACACTGGAACCATTTACGTCAACAATATTATCGATGATTGCAGGTACCAGGATGACCATATGGGACGGCATAGGTCTTATTTCTATTATGACAGCTGTTTCTTTGACTGCCTTAAAGAGTAAAGAGAAAGGATAACATTGTTTTCTTACCCAATTTCAGCAAACATATTAATAAAATGAGATTATTTTAAAATAAGACATTATTATCAGATATCTTTAAATTTTTTCCTTGAAATTAGATTTTTCATAGAATATAATCATGCCATTCCAAATGATAAGGAGGAATACACTATGGAGTTTAAAACATTTTGTATTGGAGAAGAGATCGAATATAAGGAAGTATATTTAGTGGATGATATTTTTTATAAGTTCTATGAAATTGAAAATTTCGGACATAAGAAAATGTTTGGATTTCCAGATGGTATGGTCGATATTCAGGTGGGTCTGGCAGACGGTGAAGTTTTTGCTGATTTTGTCGGAAGCTTCTCTAAGGGAGGCGAAGCTACAACAGCGAATTACGAAAAATGTATCGGAATAAAAATAAAGCCTGGTTATATACATAAAGATTTGATTGGACGAATGGAAGAACTTAATAATTGTATGAGAATCAGTATTTTAGATAAGGGTTGTATTAGCGAAGATGAAATATTTTCCATTATTAATGGCTCGTCAACTCTTGAGAAAAGAATCAGTTTTATGATGCATCTTTTGCGCCGTGAGAAAATCGTAGAACAACATGAGATTGCAGAATATGTAATCAAGGCCATAAACAGTAGAAATGGTAACATCAATGTAGCAGATATAATTGAAAAGCTGGGATATAGTCACAGATATAGTGACAAAGTATTTAAGAACAACATGGGTTTTTCAATTAAAAAGTATGCAGGAATATATAGACTTCAACAGGCAATTAATCTAATGACTGAGAAAGATGAGGATATATGTTACGAATTAGGTTATTACGATCAGTCACATTTCATTCATGATTTTAAGAACTTTACAACATTTACTCCTAAAGAATTTATGAAAGTTACAGAGAATATGCTGGTGGTCTAATTTTTACAAGCAATATAAGAATATTAGAGTTATTTTTAGTTTGACAAGGGTGTCGTTTCACATTAGAGGGAACGGCCTTTTTTATTTTCAGAAGGAGGTAATCAGATGTTTTTTGATAATGAGAATTACAGTAAAGAAAAATCTTTAGATCGTTGTAGAACATATTGGAATCCAAGCAGAACTGATGCATGGATTAATATGGGAATTGATATCATGATCGGAAAGAGAGAGATGTATTACTTCTGGGATATTGAAGGTAAGAAGTATATGAATCTTCACCTCAATGGAGGAACCTATAATGTTGGACATAGAAATCCTGAAGTTATAGAGACTATGATTAAGGCAACGGAGGAGTTGGATATTGGTAATCATCATTTTGGCTCTGTAGCACGAGGATATCTTGCGGAAAAGATTGTAGCTTTATCAAGAGAAGCTAATCCTGCAATGCAGTATGCCATATTCTCAAGCTGTGGTGGTGCTGCTAATGATGTTGCTATTAAGGCTGTACGATATGCCACTAAAAGAAAAAAAATTGTATCATTGGAAAAGTGTTTCCATGGACATACAGGCCTGGCTATGATGGCTGGTGATGAATATTTCACAGATGCATTTTTAAGCGGAGATTCTGAGAATTTCTTGCATGTGCCTATGGATGATGTTGAGGCCATGGAAAATGTATTAAAAAATGAAGATGTTGCGGGAGTTATTATTGAAACAATTCCGGCAACTTACGGATTCCCAATTCCTGCACCGGGGTATTTGAAGGCAGTTAAAGAGTTGTGCGAAAAATATGGAACTCTTTATATTGCAGATGAAGTTCAGACTGGTCTTATGAGAACAGGAAAACTGTGGGGAATTGAGCATGAAGGTGTGAAACCTGATGTGATAGTTACAGGCAAAGGTCTGTCAGGCGGAATGTATCCGTTCGCGGCAACCATTATGACAAAGGAAGCAGGAAAATGGGTTGAGGATTTCGGACGTGGTCATACAGATACATTTGGCGGATCTGAGATAGGATGTGCAGTTGCTGGTAAAGTTCTGGATATTGTTACGAGGCCGAGCACTGTCGACAATGTTCATTGGATGACAGACTACCTAAAACAAGGCTTAGACAGAGTTCACGAAATGTATCCTGACTTTTTTACTTCTTATACTCAGAGAGGAATAATATTCGGATTAAGATTTGGTGTTCCTGATGGGGGGATTGCGGCAATGCAGTCCTTTTACGACAATGGAATCTGGGCAATATATGCAAGATTTGATACACAGATTGTTCAGTTTAAGCCGGGACTACTGTGCACTAAAGAATATTGTGATGAACTTCTTTTTAAGTTTGAAAAGAGTGTAAAAGAGGCAAGAGATAAGTATTTTAACAGATGATCATATTGCGGGAAAAGATTGATTTTTAAAATGTTATAATTCAAATCTTTTTAAAGAAAGGGATACAGGCATGAGTGATGTAAATGAAATCAGGGAAAGAGCTCTCAATCTCACTAAGAAACTTGTAAGTATCTGCTCAATTAATTCCTCAGAAGGAGAGCGAAAGGTAGGCGAGTTTTTATATTCTTATATGAGTGAGATTCCATATTTTAAGGAGCATCCTAATCAGGTAAGAAAGATAGAAATAAAAAATGATCCTCTTCACAGAGTAAATGTCTATGCTCTTCTTATTGGGGAAAAGAGCGATTGTCCGGACACTATAATTCTTCATGGTCATACAGATACAGTGGGTATAGATGATTATGGTGAACTTAAAGAATTTGCCTGCGATTGTGACAGACTATATGAGGAACTGATTAAGATAAAGGATACCTTATCTGATGAGGTAAGAGAGGATCTTGAAAGTAACGATTATTTATTTGGCCGGGGAGCCACCGACATGAAAGGCGGAGATGCGGTCCATATTGTAGTTATGGAAGAACTTGCAAAGAGAGTAAAGGAAATTGACGGAAATGTATTGATTTCCTTTAATCCGGTTGAGGAGACACTGCATAAGGGCTTTATAGATGGTATTGAGAATCTTGTAGCATTTAAAGAGGAGTTTAATCTTAACTACATATTTGCTATCAATAATGATTTTACATGCGGAATGTATCCCGGGGATATGACCAGATACATATATACAGGAAGTGTGGGCAAGTTGTTGCCAACATTTTATATCAGAGGTATGGAAAGCCATGTAGGACAGGCTTTTGAAGCATTTGAACCATGCAGGGTAGCAGGAGAAATTGTTAAATCACTTAATCTTAACTGCGATTTATGCGACGGCTATGATAACGAATATCCTGCACCTCCTATCGTATTAAGGAGTGTAGATTTAAAACCTTTTTACACCGTCCAGACAGCAGTATCCAGCTTTGTTTATGTTAACTATATGGTACATAACAAGGGCGTAAGTGAAGTTCTTAAGGAAATGAAATCAGTTGCAATGAAATCATTGAGAACAGTTCTTAATGAGATGAATGAGAATTATAAAGAATACTGCAAACTCATTGGTTCAGATTATTCGCCTATTGAAAAAAAGCTTCAGGTTCTTGAATATAAAGATTTATATTTACTTGCTAAAGGAAAATATGAAAAACTTGATGAGTTGATTGATGAAATAGTGAGAGAGTCAGTTAAAGCCAAAGATGATTCAAGGGTGTCTTCATTAAAGGTTGTGGAAAAGTTATCTGATATTGCAGGTATTAAGACACCAACAGTTATAGTCTATTTCTCAACTCCACATTGTCCGCATAATACATTAAAGTCCGATGTGCCTGAAGAGAAGGTATTGATAGATGAGATTCAGGGAATCCTTGATGAGTTCGCATATAAAACAGGGGAAAGCATGAAGATTATGCATTTCTTTCCAAGTCTCACTGATAGCAGTTATTTGAAACTTGACGATGATGAGAAGTCCATAGAAGATTTAAAAAATAATTTTCCTGGGCAGGATATGTTGTATCATGTTCCATACGAGGAAATCAGGAAGCTTAACATACCGGGACTTAATTATGGAACATGGGGAAAAGATGCACATAAGTGGACAGAGAGAGTGCAGATAAGTTATACTTTTGGAAGGCTGCCATTCCTTATAATGGACACTATAGAGCATTATCTTATGTAAGTTCGATTTTTTACAATATTGTATTTTGAGTATATGATAATATAATCGTCATTAGGAGATGTCTTTTGTTTTCTAATGAGTAATTAGTTATAGGTTACGGAAGGGAGGCAGCTTTTATCTTTAATTTAAGATTTTGCAAACAAGGGTGTTTGTTGGATTAAATGATTCCGACAAATGCCTTTTTTATTTAACAGGATATTCCTTGTTAGCAAAACACATATTAAAAGAGAGTAGGTGAAACAATGGTTAAATATACTTTAAAAAGACTTGGATATGTATTAATTACTTTATTTATCCTTTCTGTGTTCGTATTTGCCCTTATTCACATCACACCAGGAGATCCCGCAAGAATCATGCTTGGTGCAGATGCATCGCAGGAAGAGGTTGATCTTCTTACTGAACAGTTAGGTTTGAATGATCCACTGATTACACAGTATTTTGACTGGATTGCCGGTGCATGTCGTGGAGATTTGGGAACAAGCTACTCAAGAAAAGGAAGTGTTATGAGTGAGATTGGAACAGCCCTGACACCAACCATAGAATTAGCACTTCTGGCACAAATACTGGCGACATTGATAGCAATTCCATTGGGAATTATTGCAGCTAAGAAAAAAGGTAAAGCAGCAGATTCAGGTATTATAGCTTTTGCGCAGCTTGGTATTTCAATACCATCATTCCTTCTTAGTCTTCTTCTTGTAATGATATTTTCAGTCCAGTTAAAGCTTTTTCCGGTTGCAGGTTTTAAAACAATTGAAAAAGTTGGATTGATAGGACATCTTAAGTATATTGCACTTCCGGTTATATCGTTGGCATTGATGCAGTGCGCAATGTTAACACGTATGACGAGAGCTTCTATGATTGATGTTATAAATAACGATTATATTAAGACAGCTAAGGCTAAAGGTGTAAAACAGAGAGTTATTATGTACAAGCATGCATTAAGAAACGCGTTGATACCGATTCTTACAACTATTGGACAGTCGTTTGCATCTCTTCTTTCAGGAGCAGCGGTTGTTGAAACAGTATATAATATTCCCGGCGTAGGACAGCTTATAGTCAGTTCAGTAACAAAAAGAGATTATCCCATGATACAGGGTATAGTTCTCGTAGTAAGTTTAATATACATATTGATTAATCTTGCTATCGATTTATTGTATGGTGTTATTGATCCAAGAATCAGAATTACCGGAAAGGCTAAATAGAAAGCAGGTGATGTTATGAGCGAAGCGAAGAAAAAAGTTTCTAAAGATGGATTAAAGGAGTATAGAAAACTTCTTATTAAGAATTTCTTTAAAAAGAAACTGGTTGTTGTAGGATTTGTAATAACCGTGATTATGGCGCTTATTGCTATATTTGCAAAAGTAATAGCTCCATATGATGTATATCAGATAGATGTAGTCAATAAGCTTGCAGCACCGGGGAATGGGCATATATTTGGTACGGATAATCTTGGTAGAGATATATTTTCACGTACAATCTATGGCGTGCGTATCTCTATGCAGGTAGGTCTTTTTACCGCTGTTGTATCATTTGTAGCAGGTATGATACTTGGACTGTTGGCAGGATACATACCATTTCTTGACAATATAATAATGAGAATATGTGAGGCATTAAATGCTATTCCACCAATTCTTATTGCCATTGCACTGGTATCTGCACTTGGCGCATCAACAGTTAATATAGTTGTGGCACTTTCGATTGTATATATACCAAATATCGCAAGGGTAGCAAGAGCGTCAACATTGTCAGTAAAGGAAATGACATATATTGAGGCTGAGAAGGCACAGGGAGCATCCATGGGAAGAATTATATTTAAGCATATTGCACCAAATATTATTTCACCATTAATTGTTCAGACAACATATATTTTTGCATCTGCAATAATTGTTGAAGCTTCTTTAAGCTTTTTAGGAGCCGGTGTTCCGGCACCTACACCTTCACTTGGAAATATGCTCTACGAGGCAAAGTCATATATTTATACTTCATGGTGGATGACGGTTTTTCCAGGTATATTTACAGTTCTTATCGTGCTTGGACTTAACCTTTTTGGAGATGGTTTAAGAGATCTTATTGATCCAATGTCAAATTAGTTTTCATATAGAACAGTTCAAATATAATAATTGTATGGAAAAATGGAGTTTAATATGGTTAAAGTTGATGAAATCTTCTATAACGGAAATATTTACACAATGGAAAATGAAAAAGATAAAGTATCAGCTTTAGCTGTATATCAGGGGAGAATTATTGATATAGGAAGCGATGACGAAATCCTGAAACTCCAAGCAGATAGGAAAACGGATCTTTTAGGTCAAACAGTACTGCCAGGTTTTATAGACAGTCATTGTCATATTGCTGAAGCAGCTGAGGGAAGATTAAAAGTAGATCTTACAGGAGCAAAGACAATCGAAGAAGTTATTGAAAGAATGAAGGCAGCGTTACCTGATGTGCATACTGGTAAATGGCTTATTGGATATCAGCTTTCGGCAAGGACTATAGGACATCTTCCCAACCGTTATGAATTAGATGAAATTAGCACAGATATTCCTGTTTATATAAGTGAAGTAGGGCTACACAGTTACATGGGCAACTCTAAATTACTTGAGGTAGTCGGAATCAGTAAGGGTTTCTGCAAAGAAGGATACGAATTTATGGAAGTGGATGAGACAGGAGAACCAACAGGTATTTTCCGAGAGCATGCAATGCTTAAATATATTAATGCGGCTCGTCCTTCCATTTTCGATTCAAAAGAGCATATGCAACAGGAGTTAATAAGGGCATTGTCTGACTGGAGTGAATATGGATATACAACTCTTCATTCCTGTGATGGATTTGGTGACAGTGATGTTGATAAAATGGCTGTATATCAGGAATTGTACAGAGACAGTCGCCTTAATATGAGAGTCATATTAAATAAACAATACTCCGTAGATAATAATGTTGGCGTTATATCAGGAGTAGGAAATGACTATATAAAGTATGGTGGATTGTGCACATGAAGAAAATCTTAAGGGAACCTTAAGCAGAGGAAAGCTTGCTGATTTTGTGGTGCTGGAGGATGACATATTCACATTGACACCGGATGAAATACGAGAATTAAAGGTGGCTAAGACCTATCTTGGTGGTAAACTGGTTTATAAAAATATCAGATAGATTATCATAGGGAGGAAACAGATTATGGAAGAATTGTTAGAGTTGAAAAATCTAAAAACATCCTTTAAGACAATTCGTGGTAAGGTGACAGCAGTAGATGGTGTCAGCTTCAAGATTGGAAAGGGTGAAATTGTTGGAATTGTAGGAGAATCCGGTTGTGGAAAATCAGTTACATCTCAGTCAATAATGCGTCTATATGATGAAAAGGAATTAGCCACATATGAGGGTGAGGTCCTTTTTGAAGGAGATAATCTTCTTAAAAAAACTGAGAAAGAAATGCAGGACATCAGAGGCGATGGTATCGCAATGATATTCCAGGATGCACTCAGTTCTTTAAATCCCCTCTATACTGTTGGTAATCAGATTGCAGAAGTTGTCTTGAAGCATAAAAAGGTAAAGAATAAAAAAGAAGCATATGCAGTAGCAGAAAAAATGCTTAAATTGACCGGAATTCCTGCACCTGAGGAAAGAGTTAATTCATATCCTCATGAGATGTCAGGAGGTATGAGGCAGAGAGCAATGATTGCAATGGCGCTTGCCTGTGAACCTAAACTTCTTATTGCTGATGAACCAACAACGGCGCTTGATGTTACTATTCAGGCACAGATAATGAATCTGATAGTAGATCTTAATAAGAAGCTTGGCATGGGAATAATGCTCATTACACATGATCTTGGAGTGGTAGCGCAGACATGTCAGAGAGTAATTATTATGTATCTTGGACATATCGTGGAGGAAGGTCTGGTTACAGATATTTTTGACAGACCCTTACATCCTTATACGATGGGACTTATTAAGTCAATACCAACACTTGAGACCAATAAGGATGAACGGTTGTATATGATTAAGGGAACGGTTCCTGCTTTAAGCGAAGTAAAAGAGGGTTGCCGATTTGCCGGCAGATGTCCTTATGTAACTGATAAATGTAGAAAAGAATCCCCTGAACTGGTAAAGATAAATGAGACACAGAGTGTCCGTTGCCATTATGCAGGAAATTTGCAAGAGACTAGTGAAGAATAAAGGAGGATTATCTATGAAAGAAAAAATTTTAGAGGTTAAGAACCTGAAGAAATATTTCCCCTTACAAAATTCAGCTATAAGGCAGGTATATAAGAATGTTAAAGCTGTAGATGATGTCTCTTTTTCAATATACAAGGGAGAGACATTTAGTTTGGTTGGCGAATCAGGATGTGGAAAGAGCACAACAGGAAGAACGGTTATAGGTCTTTTAAAAGCTACTGATGGTGAGGTTATATACAACAAAAGGAATATAACTAATTTGAGTAATAAGGAGCAGAGAGCAATCACATCAGATCTTCAGATGATTTTTCAGGATCCATATTCATCACTGGACCCGAGAATGACCATAGGTGAAATTATCGAGGAGCCTCTTCTTGTTCATAAGGTGTGCAGGAATAAGGAAGAAAGAATGACTAAAGCGATGGACATGCTTAAAAAAGTCGGCTTACGTGAAGATCAGTACTTCAGATATCCACATGAATTTTCAGGTGGACAGAAACAGCGTATTGGTATAGCAAGAGCGCTTATATTAGAACCTAAGCTTGTTGTGTGTGATGAGCCCGTTTCTGCGTTGGACGTATCCATTCAGTCGCAGGTATTAAATCTGTTAACGGATATGAAAAAGGATATGGATATAACTTATCTTTTTATTTCACATAATATGAGTGTTGTTCGTTATATTTCTGACAGAATTGGTGTTATGTACCTTGGGCATCTGGTTGAGGTTGCAGATACTGAAGAATTATATGCAAATCCGCTGCATCCATATACGCAGGCACTTCTTTCGGCAGTTCCGGAGATTAATCCCCATGTAAAAAAACAACAGATAATGCTTCAGGGAGATATTCCGTCACCAATCAATCCTCCTTCAGGATGCGTATTCCATGATCGTTGTCCCCATTGTAAGCCTGTATGTACAGATATGGAACAGCACTTGCAGGAAGTTAAACCGGGTCATTGGGTTGCCTGCGTAGATCATCAGGAATATTAAAAATCATAGAAAAAATAATACGAAAAGAAGGACAATATATATGATAATGCTGCAACAGATGATTATTCTATTCATTGTTATGATGATTGGATTAATTGCAAATAAAATTGATATTATCAGTGGGGATGCAACCCGAAAATTCTCAAAACTGGTTGTAAATATAACTAATCCGTGTTTTGTACTTTCAAGTGTTTTGGGCGATACAAATGCCATAAATGGGAAGGATCTTCTTACAATTGCATGTATATCAATTACTATGTTTGCAGTTCTCATAATTCTGGCTTTATTTATACCTAATCTTTTAGGGGTTCCAAAAGAATCCAGAGGTGTATATAAGGCGATGATGGTGTTTAATAATCTCGGGTTTATGGGTGCTCCGATAGTTGCAGGCATGTATGGAAGCGAGGCAGTCCTTTTTGTTGCTATGTTTGTACTTCCTTTCAATGTGCTTGTTTATACTTATGGTGTTCTTGTAATAAAGGGAAAATCAAAGGATGGTAACAAGTTTAGTATATTAAGCCTTATCAATCCCGGAGTTATATCCTCTGTACTTGCAATAGTAATCTATTTGACGCATATTCAGCTTCCAACGATAATGTCTACAAGTATACAGATGGTAGGAAATATCACGGCACCATTAAGTATGATGGTAATAGGAGCTTCCTTTGCAGCCATGGATTTCAAGAAAATATTTAAGAACGTCAGGTTACTGATATTCTGTCTGATTAAACTGATTATCATACCTGTTGTTGGAATATGTATTGTCCGCATATTTGTAAATGATCCAAAGCTTTTAGGAATATTTCTCATAATGATTGCAACTCCTGTCGGAAGTATGGTGCCTATGCTTGCAACTACATATGGAGCGGATAGTGAGCTTGGTTCGATTGGGGTTGCGGTAACAACAATACTTTCAGTAGCAACGTTACCTTTATTATTTTTAATTCTTGGGCTTTAGGCAGAGTAAGAAACTTTAAATACAACTTTTGTTATTTTTATTGAAGATGCAGGAGGATAAATATGGTATCTGACGAGACAATAAAAGCACAGCTTAGAAAAGATTATTATGCTATGAATAAGCTTATAGGGACAACAGGCCGTGAGCAGGAAATAATCTCTTACTGTAAGAATATTGCAGACGAATATGCAGATGAAACTGAGGTCATGGAGTGTGGAAATCTTATCGCAACTTTCAGGGGAAAGCTTCCCGGAAAGACGGTTATGATAAGTGCCCACACAGATGAAGTTGGATATATTGTGAAGAGTATTTCTGAAAAGGGATTTATCAATTTTGAGAAGACCGGAGGCCCTAATATTAAAACACTTCCGGCACATAGAATGCTCATTCAGGGAACAAAGGGAATATTAGTCGGAGTAGTTGGAATTACACCCGGACATATTCAAAAATCAGATGAAGCATCTAAGGTACCTGCAACTTCTGAAAGCTATATTGACATAGGTGCCTGCAGTTATGAAGAAGCAGTTGAAATGGGTGTTGAGATAGGATGCAGGATAGTGCCTGACAGCGAAGCAACAGAATTAAATAAACCGGATATTATAACAGGACGAGCTATAGATGACCGCATTGGATGCGCAGTCCTTTTGCATATGTGCAGAACAATCGACAGAGAAAAGATATGTGGTACAGTAAAGATTGTTTTTTCTGTTATGGAGGAAATATATGTCTTGGGAGCCGCTATGGCGAGCCGTTATATTAATCCGGATTATCATATTCTGGTTGATACATTTGTTGCAGGCGGGACACCGGATATTAGTGCTAAAAGGCTTAATATTGATATAGGTAAGGGGCCGGTTATCAGTTATATAGATATTATCCCGGGAGTTGGAGCGTCTCTGCAGAATGACAGGCTTGTTAATTATGTTAAGGAAATCGCAGCAGCAGAAAAAATTCCACTCCAGTTTACAACTATGGCAGAGGACAGATACGGAGGTGATGCTATGGCAGTGCTCAGAAATGGAAATCAAAAGCCATGTCTCACACTGACTATTCCAAGAAGATATTCACACTCTCCGTCAGAGGTAACAGACCTTAAAGATTCTGAGGCAACATATTACATACTAATGAACATGATTTCCAGACAGATTAATTTATCATTTCTTAAATAATGGTGTAGCTGCGGAGAGGTCCGCTGTTATATAAACAAATCAATGAAGGCATTAAAAAGGGAGGAAGATGTTATGAAGATTACAATGGATCAGGTTTTTCTTAATGGCAGGATTTACACAATGAAAAGCGAAGGTGACACAGTAGAAGCTGTTGCTGTAATGAATGGGAAAATTGTATGGACAGGCAGTACAGAAGAAGCTAAGACAATTGATGCCAAAGAAGTAATCGATTTACAGGGGAAATGCGTAATCCCTGCATTTGAAGATACTCATATGCATATCACTCATACACGAGATAGATTTAAGCAGATTGATTTGAGCGGATGCACTTCTTTAGCCGAGATTAATGAAGTGTTAAAGGCAAAGGATAAAGTCTTAAAGCCTGGTGAATGGATTGTTGGATACAGAATTCATATTGAAAAATTAGCAGACGGAAGATTTCCAACCAAAGTAGATTTGGATAAAGTTTCCACAGAAAGACCTATTTATGTATCCAGCTATTGTGGACATGCTGCCATGGCTAATAGTAAATGTCTTGAAATTACAGGGATAAAAAAAGGTTTTGTTCCACCGGAAGGGGCTTTTATTGATGTGGATGAGAATGGTGAACCTACAGGTATTCTAAGAGAACATATTTCAGCATATATTATGAAGTTTGTGGGACCGCTGTATCAGACATACGAGGACGAATTGGATGGTCTTATGCAGGTTCTTAATAAATATGCATCTTATGGATATACAACAATTCAGTCAAACGAGATGCAGCCTGATGGAGAAGATACAGTAAGGCAGTTAACTACACTTAAAAATGAAGGAAAACTTCCTGTGAGAGTTATCCTGGATTATACTAATTTCTCTCCTAATTATCTGGGTATTATCTCAGGATTTGGTGATGATATGTTAAAGGCTGGTTCCCACAAATTCTTCGTTGATGGTTCAATGAATTCTCATACAGCAGCCATGATTGAACCGTATGATAATGAGCCTAAGACAACAGGTCAGCTTATATATCCGACAGATCAGGAATTTATTGATGCAGTTAAGAAAGCATATGATTACGGCGACTCTATTGCAGCTCATACTATCGGAGACTATGCAATGGATTTGATGATTCGTGCAATTAAGAATTGTTATATTCCGGGTGATCCAAGAAGATTCAGAATTATTCATGCTATGCTGGTTAATGAAGAACAGTTAGAGGAACTTCAGAAGTTACCTGTTATACTTGATACTCAGCCTAACTTCTTACTTAACTGGGTTAATTCATGCAAGCAGAATATTGGTGAGGAAAGAGCTAAACTTTTCCTCCCATACAAGACATATCTTGAGAAGGGACTTCGCGTAACAGGAGGGTCAGATTCACCTGTTGAGATGTTTAATCCATTTGTTGGTATTCAGTGTGCTGTCACAAGACAGGACATGTCAGGAAGTCCAGAGGAGATATTTGAACCACAGGAAAGAATCAGCACATATGAGGCAGTGTGTCTGTATACAAAATATGCTGCCTACAGTTGTAATGAGGAAGACATTAAGGGAACTGTAGAGCCTGGAAAGGTTGCTGATTTTGCAGTTCTGAATACTGATATTTTCAAGGCAGAACCAAGTACCATTAAAGATATTACTGTTGCCAGAACTATACTTGGTGGCAGGACAGTTTATGAAGCTTAACTGGCTGTTAAAGGATGTCTTTATTAACAATTAAAATATATATAATATGGCCAGATAAGTATGTATCATATAGTACTTGTCTGGCTTTTATAAAAGCAGCTATGGAGGTTGTAGTATGAAGATTGAAACAGTTGGAATTATTGGTGCAGGAGCAATAGGTGGTTATTTTATTTGGGGTCTTTCTGAAATATTAGGGGATAATTTATGGGTTATTGCAGACGGAAAACGAAAGGAGAAACTTAAAAGGGAGGGGGTGTGTATTAATGACAAGAACTATAGTCTTAATGTGAAAACCCCTGAAGAAGCATATAATGTCAGTCTTCTTATTGTATCGACAAAATATGGAGCATTGAAAGATGCACTGCCTATGATTAAATCCGTAACCGGCCCTGATACTATTGTAATCAGCCTTTTAAATGGTGTAGACAGTGAGGATATTATTGCAGAAACAATTGGATACGAACCACTTCTATACGGACTTATGAAGATTGCATCAAGACGAGACGGAAACCGTATATATTTTGACGGACCATCAACAGTGGGGTTGCTCTTTGGTGAGAAGGATACTGATGAAGTAACAGAACGTGTTCAAGCTGTTATAGACTTGCTTACTCCTTCAAAACTGCATTTTAGGGTATGCAGAGATATCAAAAGAGAAATTTGGTTTAAGTATGGTGTAAATATTGGAATAAATCTATTACAGGCTATATTTAACTGTGGGGCAGGTGCATATATAGATAGTGAGTATATGTCTTATCTTAGAATCAAATTGAGGGAAGAGGTTATAGCAGTTGCTAAAGCTAAGGGTATAGATATATCTGAAGTTAACAGTTTGAATGGCAGAGAAAGTATAAATGCATACAACACCAGATATTCAACACTTCAGGATCTGGATGCCGGACGTCACACTGAGATAGACATGTTCTCAGGTGCAATGATAAAAATGGGCAAGGAATTAGGAATTGCAACACCATATAATGATTTTGTATATAATGCAATAAAGATAATTGAGGAAAAGAACGACGGAAAATTTGATTACTAATGGACAATAATTGTAATATGAATTCCAAAATTTACAATAATAATGATGTAAAATGTTATAACATCTAGAAATCAGAAACAACCAAAGTTATTACTTGGAAGATTAGACTGGTGTTTTTGATGGATATACCAAACTTTTTGGCGAACAAAGGCGTTTGTTATTAACACAGAAACTATGTGTTATGGCAGACGCTTTTTGTTTTGTCGAGAGAACAAAGAGGAAAAAAGGAGGAAAAGTGTATGAGGAGACTATTGAAAAAGATTGCAGCGCTTGGTTTAACAGCAGCCATGATTCTTCCAATGGCAGCATGTGGTTCTGGAGGTTCGGGAGGTGAGAAAGACTCTCACAGCGATACTTTAAAGACAACAATAAGTATAGCATATGATGCCCAGCCAAATACTTATGATCCACACGCATCAGGAGCAACAGCAGTTGCACAGGTTGCCACATGGATCTTTGAAAAATTGTTTGAATTGGATAGTGAGGGCACACCAAAGTGTCAGCTTTGTGAAAGCTACACATCAAGCAGTGACAATACTGAATGGACTTTCAAGCTTCGATCAGGAGTTAAGTTCCACAACGGAGAGACAATGGATGCAGATGATGTTGTTGCATCTATGAACCGCTGGTATTCTAAGAGTTCAATCGCGCAGAAGGCTATACAGACAACTTCAAAGTTTGAAAAGGTTGATGATTTGACGGTAAAGATCAAGCTTGACAGCCCATGTCTGCTTCTTCCATATATTATTGCTAATGACGTTCAGATGGCATCAATCTTACCAAAGTCTGTACTTGATGAAGCAGGTACATCTAATCTTTCAGTTGATCAGCTTATTGGTACAAGTTCACTTAAGTTTTCAGAGTGGGCTGTAGACAGTTATATTAAGCTTGAGAAATTTGAAGATTATACTCCTTTCACAGAAGAATATTCAGGAGACTGGGGTAATAAGACAGTTTACTTTGATACAGCAATGATTTATATCGTATCTGATCCAACCACCAGAGCTAACGGTCTTGAGACAGGCGAATATGATATTTCATACGCTATCCAGAATGCCGATGTGGCACGTGTAAATGCGATGTCTAATGCGACTGTATATTCAGAAACACAGGGTGATATGACAATTACAATGAATAAGTCAGAGGGAGCACTCTTTAATGATTACAGATGGAGACAGGTAATTGGTTATGCGGTTGATATTGCAGAGATGATGGAAGCTGCATATCCTACAATTGATGGTAACTGCCCATATATTGTTGATGGTTCATATTTTGAAACAGATTCACCATGGCATACAGATGTATCTGATTCAGTAAAGCAGGATATCACAAAGGCTAAAGAATTACTTGCAGAATTAAATTATGATGGAACTCCAATTCGTCTTCTTACAACAGAGACTTATCCACATCAGTATAACAGCGCACTTGTTATGAAGCAGCAGCTTGAAGCAATCGGACTCAAGGTTGACTTACAGGTATATGAATGGGGTACATTGCTTACAAAGATTGGTGATAAGACAGCATATGATCTTTATCCTATGTCATATCCAATTGATGATAACCCGGCAAGTAAGAACTACATCAGAAAAACGACTACATCAGGATTTACCAATGATGCACAGCTTGATGAGTATATTCTTGAGATGAATTCAAAGACATCTATGGAGGAAGCTCAGAAGTACTGGAAGGAAACTGTTCAGCCATATTGTGTTGATAAAATGTTTATCATTCATTTAGGTGAATATAAGGGTAACATAGGTGTTTCAACTTGCGTAGAAAATTTTGATTATTATCATAATCTCCAGTTAAGAGGACTTAAGTTCTACGAATCATAATTGATATTATATATGAGTGTGGGCACTTCAACATTTGAAAAAATGGTGGAGTGCCTTTTTGATTATAAATAAACGGATGTGAAAAAATTATGAAAGAATTACTTGATTTATATTTAACCTTTGCACGAATTGGAGGTTTTACATTTGGCGGTGGTTACGCTATGCTTCCTATGCTGCAGAAAGAGGTTGTTGATGCAAGACACTGGACTACCGAAGAAGAATTAATGGACTACTACGCTATAGGTCAGTGTACTCCGGGAGTAATTGCAGTAAATACAGCTACATTTGTTGGCTACAAAGTAAAAGGGATAGCAGGTGGGATATTTGCCACGCTTGGACTTGTTTCCCCATCGCTTGTTATTATTACAATAATAGCTGCATTTCTTAAAAATTTTGCTCAATATGCAGTGATTAAAAATGCATTTGCAGGAATCAGGGTATGCGTGGTTGTACTGATTATTCAGGCGACTATCAAATTGGGAAAGAAGTCTGTGAAGGATTTGTGGACAGCCATTATTTTTGCCATGGTTATTATTCTGGGTCTGTTTACGCCTGTTGCAACCTATATTTATGTGTTGGGTGCCGGAGTGTCAGGAATATTGTTTAGCCAGCTAAAAAGGGTTACAGGCAGTAAAAAGGCTGACAATATTGACAAGAGCAAAAAGGAGGAGAAATAGATGCTATATCTTCAATTGTTCTATGAGTTTTTTAAGGCAGGTTTATTTGCAGTTGGCGGAGGTCTGGCAACGCTCCCTTTTATGTATGAAATTTCAGAAAAAACCGGATGGTTTACTTCAATGGATATCTCCAATATGATTGCCGTTTCAGAGTCGACACCGGGACCTATGGGTGTGAATATGGCAACCTATGTTGGATTCATGACTGGCAGCATATTAGGCGGAATAATTGCAACGTTGGGACTTATATGTCCGTCTATTATTATTATTATTATTATATCCAATTTTTTAAAGAAATTTAAGGAGTCACAGATAGTACAAAAGATATTTTATGGCTTAAGACCAGCTTCAACAGCGCTTATTACCGTAGCAGGATTAGGCGTTGCAAAGTTAGCACTTCTTAATATAGGTCTTTTTGATGAATCCGGAAATATAATGGATTTGTTCAACTGGGTTTCAATTGCCCTTGCTGCGGTGCTAAGTTTTTTTGTCTTTAAATTTAAAAAGCTTCATCCTATTGTATTTATTTGTATATCTGCGGTACTTGGAATTGTTTTGCAATTGGATACCCCGATGTTTTGATACACTGTTAAACTGGTAAATACATAGTCAATGTGATTATTTTGTAATATAAATGGGAGTGATATATTATGGTTTTTGATAATTATGATTATACATATACATCAAGAAGAAATGTGGTCTATGCTGCACATGGTATGGTTGCAACGGCACAGAATCTTGCAGCAGAAGCTGGTCTGGAGATATTAAAGGCAGGAGGTAATGCCATTGATGCAGCTGTTGCTACTGCAATTGCACTTACCGTTGTAGAGCCTACATCCAATGGTATTGGAAGCGATGCTTTTGCATTGATTTGGAGTGCTGATAATCAGGAACTTGATGGACTTAATGCAAGCGGTCCGGCAGGAGCACTGGCCAGTGCCGAAAAGATGAGGAATGCAGGTTATGACCGCATGCCAACACATGGGTTTAAGACTGTGACTGTTCCCGGGGCACCATCAGCATGGATAGCATTATCCAAAAAGTACGGAAAACTCCCATTTGCAAAGCTTTTCGAACCTGCAATAAGATATGCCAAAGAAGGATTTGCTGTTTCTCCCGTAGTCGCAAATATGTGGAAGTCAGAGGTGGAACTTCATGTGTCACAGCATGGAAATCTTCCGGAATACCAGCCTTTTTTCGATACATTTTCTTATAACAGGGTTGCACCCAAAGCAGGAGAAATATGGAAAAATCCTGCACAGGCAAAGACACTTAGGGAGTTAGCCCAGACAGAGTGTGAAAGTTTTTATCGTGGAGCTATCGCAGATAAGTTTGATGAATTTTCAAAAAAGTATGATGGAGATGTAAGAAAAGAAGATTTGGCAGCATACTATCCTGAATGGGTAAAACCTATTTCTGTAAATTACAGAGGATATGATGTATGGGAGATACCACCTAATGGACATGGTATAGTAGCTCTTATGGCTCTTAATATATTAAATGGGTTTGAGTTTGACAGGGAACATAAGGAGACAGCAGAAACATATCATAAGCAGATTGAGGCAATGAAACTGGCTTATGAAGACGGTAAGAGATATGTAACTGATCCAAGATACATGAAGTATACATTTGAACAACTTTTGTCGGATGAATACGCCTCTTTGAGACGGGGGCTTATCAGTGATAAAGCAATTATGCCAATGCCTGGAAAGCCGGATAGCGGAGGTACTGTCTATCTGTGTGCGGCAGATGATGAAGGAAATATGATATCTTATATACAGAGTAACTTTCATATGTTTGGTTCTGGCATGGTTATTCCGGATACGGGCATTTCATTACAGAATCGCGGAATGGGATTTTCATTGGATAAAGATATGGAAAATTGTCTTGCGCCGGGGAAAAAACCTTATCACACTATTATTCCGGGATTTCTTACAAAGGATGGTAATGCTGTTGGACCATTTGGCGTTATGGGTGGATTTATGCAGCCACAGGGTCACGTTCAGGTTGTGACAAACATGATAGATTTTCATCTTAATCCTCAACAGGCATTAAATACACCAAGATGGAGATGGATGAAGGAAAAAGATATAGAAGTTGAAGATAATTTTCCTAAAGACATATTTGAGGAACTAAAGAAAAAGGGTCACAATATTTCTGTATCTCAGAATGTAAACAGTTTTGGTCGTGGAGAGATAATAGTCAAATGTGACAACGGTGTATATGCAGGAGCAACCGAACCTAGAGCAGATGGTGCAGTGCTTGGATACTAGAACAAGGAGGATGGCTATGGACGTTAATTCTATTTCTGTAGAAGAGTTAAGCAACAGGGTAAAAGGGTTATATTGCCTGTCAGATGATATAGAGATTAGTCTGTTAAAGTATTCAGAAAATTTCAATTACAGGATATATGAAAAGAAAAAGAAAAAGAAATATGCGCTTCGTCTGTGTAGGCCAAATTATCACACATATGAAGAACTTAAAAGTGAAGTAACATGGATATCCAAGATAGAAGAAAATACAGACGTTTCTGTGGCAACGCCTATAAAGGGAATTGATGGCGAATATGTTCAGCAGCTTACACTTGGTGAGGGAGTATTCTATTGCTGTATGTTTGCTTTTCTAGAGGGTGTTACGCTTAGAGAAATAACGGATGACGGTAAGTCTGCTTATTATATGCGCACAATTGGAAGCATTACCGCAAAGTTACATAAGCAGGCTATTGAATGGAAGGATTCCGATTCATTAAACCGATTTACATGGAATTATGAAGATTTCTTTGGAGAAAACTCAAGATGGGGTGACTGGCATAATGATACACATTTGCAGAAATCAGACTATACGTATGTAGAACAGGCGTTGGATATTATAAAGGAAAAACTTTCTTCCTATGGAAAAGGTAAAGACAGATATGGTTTAATACATACAGATCTTAATAATAACAATGTCATTGTTAATGGAAATGACTGTTATGTGATTGATTTTGACGACTGCGGATACGGATGGTTTCTATATGATGCATCAACTGCGCTGCTTGAATGTGATGATAATCTTGAAGATATGATTAAGGCATGGCTTGAAGGATATGAATCTATAAGAAAATTAAGTGAAGAAGACTATAAAATGATTATGACTTTTATAGTTATGAAGCGTATTATACGCTTTCAATGGGTAGGCTCGCATATGGATAACGACACTGTTAAGAAGATACCACAGTCTAATTATGAATGCTCACTTAAATTGATAAGAAGATACTTGGAAACACAGAATTTGGAAGACTTTTTCTAAAACGGAGGTATACATATGAGACGAGAAAAGTATGAAATTAAGGATGACGAGAGACTTTCAGAAATTCTTAAAAAATGTCAGGTTATGAGACTGGCTGTTAATGATGAGAATGGATACCCTTATATTGTTCCTGTAAATTATGGCTTTGAGTTTGTAGGCGGAGTTTGGTACATATATATTCATGGTGCAGATGCAGGAACAAAGAAAGACCTTCTTATGAAGGATTCAAAAGTTGGTTTTGAGATGGATATAAACGAAAATGTGGTTATTAATGATGGAATCTCCTGCAACAGTTACATGTGCTATGAAAGTGTATGCGGATCGGGAAACGCAGTTTTTCTTGAGAATAAAGAGAAAATTAATGCTCTGACAGTAATTATGAATCATTACTCAGATGCGCCCGTACATTTTGATAAGGACACGACTGACAAAACTATGGTTATAAAAATCCAAGTTACAAAGATTACAGGCAAGTTCCTAAAAAAATAGAATGATTATATAAAAATATGTGTTAAGACGACATCATAATATGTAATTAAGGCGGAAATATGTCAGATAATATAGAGAAAAACATTAAAAAAAATAAATATGAAATTGACATGTGTAACGGAACAATAATGGACAAGCTTATTTCTTTTGCGATTCCGTTAATGCTCTCCAGTGTTTTACAGTTAATGTTTAATGCGGTTGATATTATTGTTGTTGGGAGATTTGCAGGCAGTCTGGCACTTGCAGCTGTTGGTTCCACAACTGCACTAATAAATGTATTTGTTAACTTATTTATAGGTATTTCTTTAGGAGTAAATGTGCTGGCTGCCAGATTTTATGCATCAGGTAAAGAAAAGGAAATGTCAGAAACTGTTCATACAGCTATCGCACTCGCGGCTGTAAGTGGAGTAATTATGGCTGTGGTTGGTTTAATAAGCACAAAGCTTGCGCTCCAACTTATGGGGACTCCTTCCGATGTTATAGAACAGTCAGCTTTGTATATGAGAATTTACTTTACAGGTATGCCATTCTTTATGTTGTATAATTATGGAGCGGCTGTTTTAAGGGCAGTAGGAGATACAAAGCGACCTTTGTTTTTCCTGATTATTGCAGGATTAATTAATGCTGCACTTAATATGGTTTTGGTTATTATATTCAATATGGGAGTTGCCGGAGTTGCTATTGCCACAGTTATTTCACAGATGATATCCTGTGTGCTTGTTCTTAGATGCTTATATCTGACAAAAGGAAGTTATCAGTTATTTTTTTCAAAACTAAGCATTAAAGTGTATTATCTTAAACAGATATTTAAGGTTGGTATTCCCGCCGGAATACAGAGTGTTGTGATTAGTCTCTCCAATGTGCTTCTTCAGTCATCTGTAAATTCATTCGGTTCAACAGCAATGGCAGGCTATACAGCGGCTAATAATATTCTTAGCTTCTTATATGTATCGATTAATTCAGTGACACAGGCTTGTATGAGTTTTACAAGCCAGAATTACGGGGTCAGAAAATATAAACGTATGGACTGGGTACTTATTGACTGCATGATTATATCAGTTGTAGTTTCAGGGATATCCGGATGTGGAGCATACGTTTTTGGACACCAAATTTTGGGAATATACACAAACGAATCAGAGGTAATAAAATGTGGAATGGAGATTCTTTCTATAACAACAGTTCCATATTTCTTATGTGGAATTATGGATTTGTTTCCCGGAGCATTGCGAGGAATGGGATATTCTGCAGTTCCTATGATATTATCAGTGATTGGAACTGTAGGAACAAGAATAGTATGGATATATGGAATATTTCCAAATAATAGATCTTTATTTGTGTTATTCATATCTTATCCTGCATCATGGGCTATAACCATAGTTCTGCAGGTTATATGTTTTTTGCTGGTTAGAAAAAAAGTAGTAATTCAGCAGTAATTCAGGGCACTGCTTTCAAGGGAACACGGTCAGGAGAACTTGAAGGGATAGTCAGGCTATGATACAATTTGCGTATGAATTAATTGGGAAATTTATATGGTAACATAAGAAATCATTTAGCAACAGCACAAATGATTATAATAGTTAAAGAAAAATAGTGAAACTGGAGGACTATAATATGCTTGAAGTTGGAACAAAAGCACCAGATTTTGAATTGCCGGATCAGAATGGAAAAATGCACAAATTAAGTGATTATGCAGGTAAAAAGGTTATTTTATATTTTTATCCAAAGGACAACACTCCGGGATGCACGAAGCAGGCGTGTGGATTTTCGGAAAGATATCCGCAGTTTTTAGCAAAGGGGGCAGTAATACTTGGCGTGAGCAAGGATTCAGTTGCATCACATAAGAAATTTGAGGAAAAGTATGGATTAGCATTTACGCTGCTCTCAGATACTGAACGCAAGGTAATTGAGGCTTATGACGTCTGGAAAGAGAAGAAAAACTACGGTAAGGTTTCAATGGGGGTAGTGAGAACCACTTACCTTATTGATGAGAATGGAATTATTATTAAGAATAATGACAAAGTAAAGGCGGCTGATGATGCTTTACATATGCTTCAGGAGTTGAACAGGTGATAAGATGAACAATTTTATTTATGATACACCCACAAAGGTATATTTTGGTAAAGATGAAGAGAAAAAGGTTGGCAAGATTGTTGCGGAGTATAAACCACGAAAAGTGTTGATTCATTACGGGAGTAAATCTGCAAGACAGAGTGGGTTATTAGACAGAGTAAAAGAAAGTTTAGACGAAGAAAATATTAAGTATGTTGAGCTGGGGGGAGTTTCACCTAATCCGGAGTTAAAGCTTGTTAGAAAAGGAATTGAGCTTTGTATTCAGGAGAGTGTGGATTTCATTTTAGCTGTTGGAGGCGGTTCAGTAATTGATTCTGCAAAGGATATTGCAAATGGTGCTGCAAATCCTGATGTGGATGTATGGGATTTTTCTTTAGGGAAAAAGGTGCCTGAAAAAACCTTAAATAAGGGGGCAATTTTGACACTTTCCGCTGCCGGCTCTGAGATGTCAAGCTCTTGTGTTATCACAAATAGCGAGACAGGAGAAAAAAGGGGATATGGCTGTTCTAATAACAGAATGAATTTTGCCATTGAAAATCCTGAACTGACATACACGGTCAATCCGTACCAGACCGCTTGCGGAATAGTTGATATTGCGATGCATACTATTGAGAGATATTTTTGTCCCGGTGATGACACATATTTGACAGATGGCATCGCAGAAGCGCTGATAAAGTCAGTTATGAAATCAGGTGTAGACTGCCTGAAAGATCCGAACAATTACGAGGCGAGGGCAAATATGATGTGGGCTTCGTCTCTTGCTCATAATGGTTTAACGCAATGCGGAAGGGAATTTCAGCTTGTAGTTCATCAATTTGAGCATGAGGTTTCAGGAATGTATCCGGAAATTGCACATGGAGCCGGATTGGCAGCAATTTGGTGCAGCTGGGCACGATATGTGTATTCGTCAAATATAAACAGATGGCTGCAATATGCCACAAATGTCTGGAACCTGGATATAGATTTTGAGCATCCGGAAAAGACAATAGAAGAGGCAATAGATAAACAGGAGCAGTTCTACTTGTCCATCGGAATGCCAATCAATTTGCGCTCACTCGGAGTAAAGAAAGATTCTCTTGAAAAGCTTGCGCTTGACTGTTCAAGAAATAAGACAAGAGCACTAATTGGCTATAAAAAGCTGGAATATCAGGATATTCTTGCTATATTTGAGATGGCGTATTGAGATTTCATAGAATTCAGTTCGAGGGGCGAGATGATAATTCGCCCCTTATTTCATCAACAAATACAGTACCTGAATACTAATCTGGAGCGCAAGGGTAATATCAGACAATTCAGCGATACAGATATTGAAGCAATCAATGTTATTGAATGCCTGAAAAAATCCGGGTTGGAAATCAAAGAGATAAAGCAGTTTTTCAAATGGGTATCAGAAGGAAGCTCAACCTATGTAAACAGAAAAGAACTTTTTGAAAGCCGCAAGGCAGCAGTTGAAGAAGAAATAAACGCTCTTGAAAAAACGCTTGCCATGTTAAAGTTCAAATGCTGGTATTACGAAAAAGCCATTGCTGATGGAAACGAAGATACAATCAACCAAATGCTGCCAAACAAACTTCCTTCTGATATACAACAATTATATGATAAGGCTCACAGCTAAAATAAGATAATCATTGAAGGAAGTATAGAACTTGGTTCTGAAAAGACAGTTCCTATACCCTTAAGACAATTATTTGCGAAAAGGTAATCGTTGCTTATATGTGTATAAATGCATTGCATATGTATGATGTTAAGAAAATTCCAATGACGGAAGCATTAAAGAACAGAGAATAAAGCAGAATCGGATAATTTTGTCAAAATGGTTATAATATTAATCATAGTAGAAATCATAGTAGAAATACTTAGAAAAAATGAATTTATAACTAGACATAAATGGCTGAATAAAATATAATATAATAATAAAAAGACAAAGGTGGCGTATTAAGTTGGGCAATTTAGATCATCTGTATTATCAAAAAAAAATTGGTGAAAGGTTGAAGCAGTATCGTATTAATGCAGGGCTGACACAACAAGATTTGGAGGATAAGTCAGGAGTCTCAGTGCGTAGTATTTCTAGGTTGGAACAGGGAGCATCTGTTCAGTTCGAGAGTTTGATTAAAATTCTATCTGCACTTAATCTTGAGAGAAATATTGATTTGTTGATACCTGATCAGACAAAGCGTCCTTCGTTTTATTTAAAAGATAATGAAAAACCAAAGCAGAGAGTTCGGAAAAAACAAAAGGTAAATGGTGGTTTTAAATGGGGGGATGAAGAGTAAATGAATACAACTGCAGAAGTATTTTGACTATTGGTTAATGAAATTTGATAACGTATCAAAAAACCAGAGATATTAACTGACGGATTTGTTGGAAGTCGGTAAAAAAATTGGGATAAGAAAAAGAAAGTGCATGGAAATTATTTCAAGAATAAGCAAAGTTGTTGCAGATTTTTAAAAGTATGCAATAGAGGCAAGGATATTCCACATGCTGTATACGGTGAGGAAAGGTTTAAGATGCAATTAATTGTATCATATTAGGAAGAAACAGTAACTTTCGAGAAGGTTAAAGAGTAATGTTAGCAAATGTAATCACAAGCTGCCGCATTATTTTAAGTGTGACAATGCTATTTTTTCCAACGTTTTCAATAGCCTTTCATTCACTCTATTTGGTCGCAGGATTTACAGATACGATTGATGGTGCGATTGCGAGAAAACTGGGGACTAACAGTGAGTTTGGAGCAAAATTAGATACAGTTGCAGATATAGTATTTGTTGCTATAGCTGCTTTTAAATTGTTACCGTTGATAGAGATTACAAAGGTAATTTGGTTTTGGATTTTATTGATTGCAGTGATTAAGGCTGGTAATCTTATTTTTGGATTTGTGACACAGAAACAATTTGTAGCTATTCATACTATAGCTAATAAAATAACAGGATTTATACTATTTATTTTGCCATTGACATTACCCGTTGTGAATTTTAGATATAGTTCTATTGCGGTGTGTATAATGGCAACTTTTGCAGCTTTGCAGGAGGGATATATTGTTTTATTTAATTTTAAACAAGCCAAAGCAGGACACTAGAACGTTTACTCATACATGTCAAAATTATTGATTTTCTGCTTAGAAGAGTTCACTATAGGATGAAGTAATTTAAAATGAGAACGGTTTGTTTCGATGACTTCCTGTTTTACAAGTTTGTTTATCACTGTGGACATAGCACTGCGTTCTACGCCTAAATAATCTGCTAAGCCTTGACGATTGAAAGGAATATCAAATTCATAAGAATCGTGGAGTTTAGCCTGAGAGTTCAAGTACGACAGAATTTTTTCTTCTGTTGTCTTGTGAGAAATACATTGTAATTTTTGACTTAGAATTATATTTTTGGTTGCAACTATTCTTAGAAGATTTGCGATCAGAATATGATGATATTCACAGCAACCACCGCAAGAAGCAAAGATTTTTCGGCTGTCAATGAACATGATTTCTGTATTAGTGTTTGCAAGAATATCAACCGGAAGAGTGGAAATTCCGGCACATACAAATGCTTCAGCAAATAATGAACCGGCATCAAAAGAAGCGGTGATATTACGATTGCCATAGAAATCATCCTGAATAATTTGTATATTGCCTTCAAGGATGATGCCAATAAAATTTACCGGGTCACCTGTATGCTTAACATATTCGTTTTTCTGATAGTTCTTCACATAAGCATCAAGTCTTTCTAATAATTCATGGATACGGTCTGATGAGATATTCTTAAATAAGGGCATATTTTTCAGGTAAATAATGTAATTTTTCATGAAAATCTCCTTTTGTTGTAAATCCAACATTATAATATATGCAATTATGGTATTGTTACTCCATAAATTAAAGAAAACAGGAGGTTATACGAAATATGTTAAGACAGATAATTCGTATCGATGAAGAAAAATGTAATGGTTGTGGAATATGTGCAACGGCGTGCCACGAAGGAGCTATAGACATAATAGATGGAAAGGCAAAACTTGTAAGAGAAAATTTTTGTGATGGTTTTGGTGATTGTCTTCCGGCGTGTCCAACAGGTGCAATTACTTTTGAGGAGAGAGAAGCTCCTGAATATGATGAAGCTGCAGTAAAAAAAGCGAAGGAACTGGCAAATCAGAATGTTCACTTTGAAAAGCCTGTTTCACGTCTGAGAAACTGGCCTGTTCAAATCAAATTGGCACCACTTAAAGCAGATTATTTTGACGGGGCAAAGCTACTAGTTGCAGCAGACTGTACTGCATATGCGTATGCAACATTCAATGAACATTTTATCAAAGGTAAGGTTACATTGATTGGATGCCCAAAGTTAGATGCTATAGACTACAGCGAAAAGTTGTCAGGAATAATAGCTAACAACGATATTCAGTCAGTAACCATAGTAAGAATGGAAGTACCATGCTGTGGGGGTCTTGAAATGGCAGTGAAGAAGGCTTTACAGGAAAGTGGAAAATTCATTCCCTGGCAGGTTGTAACAGTTGGAATAGATGGGAACTTAATTGAGTAGGAGATGGCTTGACTTTCAAAAATGCGGTCAAAAATTTGTCAAAAATGCGGATGAAGAATTTAAAGAAATTAGATTAATGAATTGAAATATGTCACACGTGACAATTCCGTTGCATAAATCTAAAAATATGTTATTAATAACAACATAGAAATAAATATATTAAGATATGTCACGAATAACAATTTGTTGTATATTTTTTAAAGAAATATGTTATAATTGACATATAAGGAGGATGTTGTCATGAATAACGGAGATATGAATTCTATATTTGAGCAAATTAATAATCTAAAGAAACCAGTTACGGAATCGGTAGAAACAAAGATAGATACATCTGAGGATGCTTTGAGAGAAGTGTTGAATAGCGTATCCGAGGAAATACAAAGAGTATTGGATGAGAATAATTTTACACAGGAAGATTTGTGCCGAATTACAAATATGTCTCAGTCTAACATCAGCAAAATTCAAAACGGTAAAGTCGTTCCTAGGATAGAGACTCTTCAGAAGATTGCTACAGCTACACATACAAGACTGGTGATAAGCTTTGAAAGTATGGAAGGGGATGAATAATAGTGGCATTTATTAATTCAATTGACATAATTAAGTTCAGAGGCATTAAGAAATTAGAGATTTCAGAGTTTTCTAATATTAATCTTATTGTAGGAGATAACAATAGCGGTAAGACAACGTTCTTGGAAGCAATACAGTTGTTATTCGCAAAACCACAGTTAAGCTCCATTAAGAATGTGATTAATCAGAGAACCATACTGAATCCTAATAGTAGTTTCTATACCTCTTTTATTAAAATGTTTAATAAAGAACAAGAAAAGGATTTTTTGGAATTTGATATTTATGCACTTGGTAACTGTGGAGCGCTTGAGTTTGAACTGAATGGTAGAGAAAAAACGGTTTCAGGAGAAGATGCTCTTCGACTATCAACACTGTCAGTGCGCCAGAAAAATGAGTATAAGAGAGCGACAACGGTTATTCCAGAAACCGCAAAAGTATTTACAGGAAGTATTATTACCAAAGCGGGAAAGAAACCTGTAGAAAAGGAAATTTGCTGTACATCCTTGGATAAGGTAATCCCAGGTCCTATTGTAAAAAAGGAAGTGCATTATATACCATCTTTTGGGCATCTGCGTTATGATTTGCTTCAAAATATTGTTGATAATCCGGAATACAAGAAGTTAGCAATTGACATTTTAAGACAGTTTGACAATACCATCGCAGATATTTGTTATACCAAAGCAGACGACGGAACATATTTGGAATCTATTATTACAAAAGATGGTATAAATATGCCTTTCTCTGTTTATGGTGATGGTATTAAAAAGATATTGTATATCCTAAATAAATTATTTAATGCTGCAGATTCAATATTGTTGATTGATGAGATTGAAACAGGGTTACACAAAAAATATTATGACATATTGTTCCCGGTCGTATTCGCGTTGGCAAATAAGTTGAATGTTCAATTATTTATTGCGACACATAGTATAGAGGCTATTGATGCAATTTTGAGATATGGTAATTATGAAAATAATAATGCTAGCAAGGATCCAATAAAAGTCATTACACTTAAAAAGGTTGATGATGATAACGGCAGTAATATAGTTGCACGAAATGTTACAGGCAGGTATGTATATGAGAACAGAAAAGTGTTTGAATTCGAGGTGCGCCTATGATGACAGAATTAATTCTTGTAGAAGGCGTTTCGGATGTACAGCTGATAAGTTATTACTTGCAGAATGTATATGGCTGGAAGCACGAAAGAGAAAATATACTTGGAATTGAACCACTTGACGAGCATGAGCATATCGAAAGCCTTTCTAAAAATGGAAATCAAGTTGTTCTATGTGGTGTGGGTGGCAATGGTAAATTTGCTCATTTTGTAGAACAGCACCGTATAAATTATATTGTTGTTGAGAAAGAGATATCTTCGCTGATGGTTGTTACGGACAGAGATGAAGCATCGGATGCGAAGATTAAAAATCAAATTAATGCGGTTCTTGACCAGATATCTGTCGAGGGCAATTGCTGGAAAGAGAATGCTATTCAAGACTCTTTTGGACAGGTTAAGAGTATATATACATATCTTTTAATCATTCCTACGAATGAAAATGGTGCACTGGAAAGAGTGATAATTAATGCATTGAATGATATGCCGGAAGAAACTGTTTTGATGGGGGAAGTGGAACAGTTTATTGATGCTCTAAAAGCGGGAATGGTTTCGGATTTAAACCAGAATAATAATGCAAATAAAGCTACAGTAGGTACTTTTTTTAGCGTTCGATATCCCCAAAAGGCAATGAGATCATTTGGTGTGTTCATTTCTAAAATTGATTGGTCGAAATCGGCATCTTTAAATCAGTTGTTCTTGCCTTTTCAGTGTTTAGGAGAGGACAAGCCACTTGAGAATTGAGGATGTTGTATGTCACAGATTTATACCTAAAGAACAGGGTGGAACAGATGAATATAAAATCTTAGGATTGTTCATAAAGATGTTCCATGTGTCTGCTTTTTTCTCCCAACTAACAATAAATTCACACCATCCAAAAATAATTTGCGCTTGAATGAGTGCAATATAGATGATAAAATATTCATAAGAAAATACGAAAAAGGGGTTGCAAAAGATAATGAGTTCAGTAAAATCGTTAGCGAACAGCGAACAGCGAACAGCGAACAGCGAACAGCGAACAGCGAACAGCGAACAGCG
>JBJEME010000030.1:0-4369 GCA_051879515.1 Lachnospira sp.
CCGTACAGAGGGATGTGGTGAGAACTGGCGTTGTGACTATTTCTGTTTCCTTTTCAGTTACCCAGAAGTGGCTGAGGCTACTGACCGGGTATAAACAGCAGGAGAAAATCAGAGTGGGATTCTTTGACCCGGAGACTGCAAGCGTGAGGCAGACGGAAATGTATGTGGAAGGGTTCAAGGCGAAGCTGAAGAAGGATACGAGTTATAAGGGACTTTGGATTGTGAGTTTTACTCTGAAGGAAATATAGAATAATAGTGTCGGAATGATTTCAAATTTGATATAATTAAAGAAACAAAGGGGGAATTGACATGGACAATGAATTAAATCATTCCGGATATATATGTTTAGTTAAAGAAAAGAGACATTTTGCATATGATTTTGTTGATGGTAGATTTACAATTCATATGTACGACGCGATGCCGGAGTTAGATAATACGGATGTGATTTTAGGAAAATCTTTTGATAATAAACAATATGCATTCCATTCACAGTTACCTTTGCACATAGGAGAAAATCATCTTTTCCCAATTAATTATAGTTTTCAGATAGATTGGATTATAAAAAATTTTAGAGTTGGTAGTAAATTTAATCGGGCTATTTTTTCATTTGCTGAATTACAGTATTTTTGTCCCTCAACTGGAATCGTTGAAGAACAAAATGATAGTAGTATTATCTTTAAAAGAAAGCCTATTACGATAAGAGAGTTCTCTTTTTATTTGCTTGGAAAAGAATGTAAAGCATCCTTTATAGTCGGGGCAAAAGGGAAATTGGCTTTGTCAAATTCGTTTATGCAAGCAGAATCAAATTTATGTATTGAATTTGAAGAAACAGGGGAAGTAAGATTTTTTGAAAAATTATATGAGGTTGTGGATTCAGTATTTGCATTTATATGCAATAGAAGAAATACTGATTGTGTCTGTATGGAATTAAAAGGAGTCTATCCAGATAAGACATTAGATGGAAAAAATATTGTTGATTGTGAGCGCTATATCAGTTCGACGATGCAATTTTACAGTAAATACAGAGAAAATGTAGAATCTAACAAAGTTATTAGTAACACATTTTATGCATCTGCGTTCCTAAAACATATTGATATGTTATTTGCACTGGTTGCTAAGGATATTGAGAATGAGAATGGTTTTGAAGACGCAACTATATCAATATCAAGTATTCATCCATCATTAAAACGTCGAAAGCTAATTGATTTACAACAGAGTTTGCAAATTACTGGATCGTTTGAGTTTTATGTTAGGAAATACTTACCGAGTATGATAGAAGAAAAAACACATCATACAATTTTAAAAATGTTATTAACTGAATTTGCTAAGAATAATTCCGTTAATAAAAAAGCACGAAAACTGGCGATTGACTTAGAAAAGAATGTTCTTCATGAGCCAGCTTTAGAAGATAAAATAGTAAAGGCATACACAGGATACGGTGAATGGAAGTCATTAAAAGCATGCTTTAAAGAAGAATGGTTTGAGTCGCATAATATTAGAGGGTTGGCACACGAGGCTAATGCTTGGAGAAATGAATTAGCACATGCAAAGAGGTCATATGATCCAAATGAGATGACGATACAAGCCGTTAGACTAATGGAACATATTAATTATGCAATAGTTCTTCGAGTCATAGGATATGATGATGAGGAGATTAGTGAATTATTAGAAAATGTATTAGAGCATTAACAAAAAGATGTAAGGCATCAGTCATTAAGTTGGCTGGTGCTTTTTCTATGGAAGGAAGGTGGTCTTTTGTATCCGGTGAGTGAAGCATTCCTGCAGGCGGTGCAAGATAACACAAGAAGATATTATTGGACGGGAAGAATAACGACAACGAAGGGTGTTATATATGAGTTTGGTGCTGATGATATTGTAAAGGGCAGCGGCTATATTTCCAGTCAGTGCTGCGGATCGTCTGAGATTGAGCTTGGTACGGTGTATGCAGCAGAGATGGGGATTACACTTTTATCTGACATTGACAGATATACGCTGGAGGATGCGCTGGTGGAATTGTTCTATCATCTAAGACTGTCGGATGGTACTTTCGAAGAGGTGCCAATGGGAATCTTTGAGGTGTCGGAGGCTAACCGTAATATCAAGACTTTGGAACTGAAAGCCTATGATTTCATGCTTCGGTTTGACAAGAGCTTCAATGGTTTTGAAACCATTGGCACGGTGTATGATTTTGTGAGCCTGTGCTGCAAGGCCTGTAAGGTGGAGATAGCACAGAGTCAGGCTGATTATGAAGCGATGCCCAATGGAACGGAGTTGCTTTCCATTTATACAGAGAATGATATTGAGACCTACCGGGATGTGCTCTACTATGTGGGGCAGGTGCTTGGTGGGTTTTTCTGTATCAACAGAGAGGGCAAGCTGGAACTGAAGAAGTATGGCAATGAGCCGGTGATGGAACTGGAAACAAAGCACCGCTTTACCAGCAGTTTTTCCGACTTCATCACAAGATACACTGCGGTTTCTTCTACCAACATGAAAACGGAAATGGCAGAGTATTATCATCAGGATCCGGATGACGGACTGACAATGAATCTTGGTGTGAATCCACTGTTGCAGTTTGGACTTAAGGAAACACGAGAGCAGCTGTGCATGAATATCCTAAGTGACCTGGCTGTTGTGGATTATGTGCCATTTGATTCGGACACTATTGGAAATCCTGCTCTGGATTTGGGAGATGTAATCCGATTTAAAGGTGGACAGGCAGATGCGAATAGGATATCTGCTATTACTTCCATGCAGTGTAAGATTGGCGGGAAGCAAACGCTGAAGGGAGTGGGTAAGAATCCAAGACTGGCACATGCCAAGTCAAAGAATGATAAGAATATCAGCGGTCTGTTGAATCAGATCATAGACAATAAAGAAGCTGGCAAGATTGGTATTCATACCTTTACCAATGCCAGCTCTTTTACTGTAGGTGAGAGCAATGTGAAGATTATTTCCATAGAGTTTGCACCCAATGAAGCAGTTATGGCGCAGTTCTTTGGGTCTGTGATCGTGGGAGTGAATGCAGACCAGGTGGAAAGGTCTGTGGTTGCAAGCGGGGATGTGGTGATTCCTTCGGTGGAAGTTACAGAAATTGTGGAAGAGGTGCTGCCTGAGGAAGAAAATGGTACGGATGGAGAGGTTACCGGTTCTGCAGATGGTGGTGTTTCGGAGGGGGATGCGTCAGAGGGGGATGCGTCAGAGGGAGATATCCCAGAAGAATCTAAGGTGATTGGCAATACAAAAGAGCAGACAGTGTCTGTGGAACTGCCTGTAGTCTGGAAGGAAGATGGGCAGGTGGTGGTTCATTTTACCTTTGAGTTCAATGACAACATCATCGAGATTCATCAGCCGGAAGAGACCTGGCATTCCGGAAAGCATTCCATTATGCTGTATTATCCGATTGAAAATTTGGTGGCGAACTACAGAAATATTTTCAATGTGTATGCCAGGGCAACAGGTGGAACGGTTACGGTGGATACCGGAGATTGTCTTGCTGCAATTATGGGGCAGTCAATGGGTGCAGGGGAAGCCTGGGATGGTGAAATTAAGATTGAGGAGATCATCAAGAAAGTAAAAATTGGTGGTGTGCTTCAGATGTCTGCTGTTGATGAGAATATCACCTGGAAGATTGATGAACTTGTGAAGAGAACCTACAGTGATGTGGTTCATGGAAGATTTGGAATCGGCGCATTTGCGATGCCGGTGGAAAGGTAGGTAAGGATGAAGCTGAAAGGAAATATGGTCATCGAGATGATTGATGATGCCACCGGGGAAGTGGTGGAAAGAGTACAGGAAGAAAATATGGTGACGAATGCGGTAAATCATATCCTGGGATTGAATCCTATGGGTATTTTTTATTCTGTGGCAGGGGAGTATGATACACATCTGCTCTGGAACGATAACCTGCTTCCTATCTGTCCTAACATGATTGGGGGCATACTGCTTTATTCGGAGGCTTTGACAGAAGATGCAGATAATATTTATCCGTCCACAAATAAACTCCCTGTGGCATATGCATCCAACGATGTAAATGCTACTGCGGACGTGGCAAGGGGAAGTATGAATCTGACAGAGAGTAAGCCGCTTGATAATGGTTACCGGTTTGTGTGGGAGTTTACACCAAGCCAGGGGAATGGAACCATTGCTGCGGTGGCACTGACTTCCAAACAGGGTGGTGTGGCAGCTTATGGCAGTATGGAGAATTCCAAGGCTGCCTTTTATCAGATCATGGAGACCAGATTGGAGACACAGACGGTAGAAGAACTTGCGGAGCTGTTCAGTGCGGTGGAGGTTGATTTTGAGAACAATATACTGATCAGTATTCGGTTCCAGGATAGTTCCGTGATTATCCATAAGAGAAGGCTTC
>JBJEME010000031.1:0-4342 GCA_051879515.1 Lachnospira sp.
GATAACTAAAAATTATCCATTATTCATCATGAGGGTGCTCTGGGAAAGAAAATTTCTGTCGAGGATGTTTTGTGGTAAGTATATCTTTCTGTTTTGAAAGGGCCACATGTGTATAAAGCTCAGTTACAGTAATAGAGCTGTGTCCAAGCATTTCCTGAATATATCGGATGTCAACATCGGCTTCCAGCAGGCTTGTAGCAAAGGTATGTCGGAACATATGTGGTGTTATATGTAATTCAATTGATGCAAGAGAGCAGTATTTATTAATCATCCGTCTAACGGCTTGGTCAGAGAGTGGTGTCGCATTTTGATTTGTAAAAAAATAACCACTATCCTGTATTTCTGAAAAATATTCATTTTTATAGCTTTTGAGTAGGCTAATGACATCCTCATTTCCAAATTGTATTATTCGTTCTTTTGACCCCTTACCATATATTCGAATTACCGCATCATGCATATCAACATCAGAACTTTTTAAATTACATAGTTCAGAAATCCTCATACCGGTAGAGAATAATGTTTCTGAAACAGCAATATCTAAGAGTGCACGTTTTTTTCGATAAGCTGTATGAGCAAATGAATATTCTTTATACATTGTTGATAATAGGTTTTCAATTGTATGTAAAGGAATTGTCTTGGGGAGCAGTAATGGTTCTCTAAATTTCGTTTTGATTCTGGTGAAAGGGTTTATTTCTACAATATTTTTGTATTCTAAATAGTGAAAAAAGGCTTTCAACGAAGCTAGTTTTCTTTTTACTGTCTTTGGTTTGAAATTATGATGTAAATATCCGATGAAGTTTTCAATATCGCATACAGATAAAGTGTGTATATCTGTATTGTTGAAAAAGGTCGCAAACTGTTTTAAATCAATTCGATATGCTTTGATTGTCTTATTGTCTAGTCTTTTCTGTGATTTACAGTATTCAAGATATTTTTCAGTAATAGTAATAAAGGTATTCATATGTAAGTATCTCCTTTTTGTAATCAGGTTATTGTTTTTGAGGTATTAGGAACCTAATACATTTTGTCTCTTATACATATCGGAAATGAGTGGCAGTCTGATATAAATCCTCACCTTAATATTGTTCCGTGGCGTTTTGTTAATTTTTTTCTTCATATGAATCCCTCCATGTAGATGTTGGGTATACAACAACATAATAGATTAGAAGGAGAATATACAATATCTATGGGGAGGGAAGGGGTTGACGGGGGATTGGTGGTCGAAAGAATTTTATAGTCTTAGTTTACTAATATTGACTTTAATATAAGAATAAACTATAATGAATAAAAATAAACTGTAAGGTGTAATATGAGAACGAATTCAATTCACAAAGAAATAAAGATGAATTTGGCACGTTCAGGTATGACACTAACCGAAGTGGTTAGTAGAATGAATCAGAATCGTTCCAAAGATAATCAAACAACCATACAAAACATATCAAATAAAATCATGCGTGGGACAATAAAGTATTCCGAAATCTTGGAGATAGCTGCCATACTAAACATGAGCATTGTATGGACAGAGACAAGAGAGGAGGGAACCCCAAATGTATAATGAGATACTTAGTGCTTATACGGATAGTGAGATAGTACAGATATGCAAATATTTAAATAAAGATTACAATATATATGAACCAGATGAAGTGCGATGGGAAAAAATAAAATATGCTTTTTATAAAACGAGTGAGCAAATGATTTGCCAATTGCAGAAGGAAACATTCTCTAATGAGTTCATTAATCGTCTTATGCTTAAGTATTATGCATGCGAAAGAGTGATAAAGTATCATTTTATAAAATATCTCAAAGACGCAATTCATGATATTGTAGCATTTGAAATGTCAATCGGAGATAGTAGAATTGATATCTGTCGGATTAATGGTAAATTGTGTGCATATGAGATAAAAACGGAGTATGACAATTACGATAGACTAGAGACTCAGATGAAAGACTATTTTAGGGCATTTGAGAGGGTTTATATTATTGTTCCAATTCAAAATGCGGAAACTGTACAAGCGTACATTCCATCACAATGTGGAATAATAACATATAGACTAGATAAAAGTGGTAATATGATTTTTGCATATAAACGCTCGGCTAAAGATAATAAATGCGATATTGATTTCTGCTTAAACAGTTTATCTAGTAGTGATTTAACAAAAATAATAAAACTTCTTCGATTAAAGCCTTGTAAAACAAAAAATGAAAATCTAGAACTGGTACTGAGTGTGGCTAAAGAAAAAAATATATGGTCGATATATAAACATTTTTTGAAGGGAAAATATAAGGAACAGTGGAATTATTTAAGGAGTAATTTTGATAAGATTTTGCCGATTGATTGCCAAAGTTTTTTTTCGTCTAAGATGAATCCTGATTTGTTATATGAAAAAGAAAAGAATCATATGGCTAGTTTATAGCCATATGATTCTCTTTTTTATGCACCTGTTTCATACATGGTATAAATATAGTGCAACATAGTAATCATTTTCCATTGAGCTTGGTTTTTTCCGCTTTTCTCTTTTTTTTGAATAGATTCAATTTCTTTACAACCAGGGCATGATTCGTGGTGACTATCAGAATACTCGGCCCAATACTCGGAAGCAATGATGCTTGGAGCAATGTAGTCCGGGAATTCTGAAAGTTGAGCAGTTCTACCTTTATAAGCAACGAAAAAGTTGTTGATGTTAGAATAATATATGCCCGCTGGACTTATGGTTCCGCCGGTTGAAGGAAGAGATGATACTATACAGGCGTAGTCGCCAAAACCATCAAATTTATTCATGATGCTTGTATTGTATAATTCCTTTAAACTGTTATCAATCTGAGCAATGGGTTCTTTATCTGCCATTGACTTATTTGTTAATGTTTCTGGGCGATTTGCGTTGACAACTACAGAAATAAAATTCCGTTGTTTTCTGCTGTCAGAAATTCTTTTGTAAATTTTTTTGAATACCGGGTTCATATGTGAAGATGATTCAATATCTAATAAAACGATATCATTTTCTACTATTAAACCTTCAACATGTGAAAAAATATTCTCAAAATCTTGTGTTTTTATTCGAAACGCAATTTTAGGAAATACTTTTCGATATTCATTAACTTCATATGTCATTCTGCTTAAGGATACATTTTCGCTTAAGTAAGAAATAACGGGAATAACTCGTTCGGAGAATTCTCTTAATTTGAGTGTCTCTTCAATGCAAAAATCTACTTGACGAGTTGATAACGTAACGTAAGTCCTGACAGCGTCTGTTGTGCTATTCAATTTTGTTGATTTCAAAAAATCAATCATAAGAGCCATATCGGAGTTGGTACTCAATAATTCTGCCAAATCATCCAAAATAGTATTTTTATTATTTGAACGAGTTCGTTCTTGAATCAATTCGACTAATGGAATAACTGTTGCTTTGTTGAAAACTCCTATTTCCGCTAATTGAGATAATACACTCATTTCTACTGTTCGGTTTTTAAGTATAGGAACATACATATCATATTCCTCCCTTCGCTTTGTTATCCAAGTGATAAGCTAATCCTTCTAGACCTGGATATATGAAAGAACGGTTGATTCCAAACCAATCTAAATCGTTAACAAAATCTTTGATAATACTGTTTGGAATGATTAATTTGTCAACGGTACAGAGTTTACCATTGATTTTTGTTTTATCTAATGGAATGGTTGGGTTTTTGTGTACTGTGAATACTCCCTTTTGTGCTATAATTCGAGGGTGGATATAACTAGGTGTATATAGAACTATTTCATCCTCTTTTGATAATGAAAAGACGTCTAAATCTTTATCTGCATTTGAATTAAACTGTGTTTTATCGACAACGTATACGGCCACATCGTTTCCGTTTGAATCTTCCGTGGCAAAATAAGCAGCAATAAGAGGATTTTCTGTCCAATCCAAAAATCTAGTAGGCAAGCCGTGATGTTGCCCTATAGTCCACTGATCCCAAGAACTGATATTTCTTAAATCCATATGTGGGATAGACATTTTAATGAACTCATTCATAATTTGTTCTTCCATATCCTGCAAATCATCTACGATGGATTCGGATTGGCATCTGGCGACATATGGTTCGCGCCCTATTTTCGGTACAAGTAAATAATCTAAATGATTCATACCACGAAAAATATGACTTCGAGTATAGTTTTTTTCTACATATGATAAATAGTCAATAAAGGATTTAATGGTTATTTCGTTCATATATTCTGTTGACCTCCTTTTTGTCTATAATGCTAATATTATACAACATATTTTCTTGAAATACCAGTAGTTATGTAAACGCTGATGGAGTAAACTTATTGTTAGTTGGGAGAAAAAAGAGAACCCTTAAGAAATGA
>JBJEME010000032.1:0-78285 GCA_051879515.1 Lachnospira sp.
CATTTTCCATCCAATTGGTCAAACATCACTCGATATAAATTATAATTATGCAAATAAAAATACTCCACTACTACCGGTGGAGGACAACTCTTTCAATCCAACCATTTTGAACGCTCTTTCGTATGTATCACATCCCACTCAATCAACGAACCCTCGCCATGCAAAATTTGCTTCGCAAATGGCTCGGTCTACATATCAAGTTTTCGATGAAAACTTGATACAAATTTCGCAGGATGCCGGTAATCCTTATGCCGCTTCCTTAAACCTCTCCAGAAATCTCTTCGCATAAGCCTTATACCGAAGTCTTTTCCCTTCTGCATCATCACGCCAAGTTTCCGGATCAAACTGAAGCTCTACAGCTTCCTCCGGACTCAAGCGAAATTTCTTTACAAGACTTAATCTGCCCTGGGACATACCGTTGCCTCCCTTCTACAGTTCTGCTCAAAATTCATATTGAAAATTTCTCATGGTATCTTCTGCAAGATACGCATTTTGTGGCCACAAGCCATTTTCATGCATCTTGTTAGGGGAATGTCTCCGTTCCACTCCGGTCCGCGCTGAACGGATGTCCCCCGGACATCCAGCGCCCCTAAAACCCCCGATATTTATATAGGTGCGTCACTTTTTGACGCACCTCATATATTATAGCAAATATGCAGAAAATTAGAATTCATAATTTGCCCTATGAGAAAGTCAGAAGCGAGGTCAATTGTATTTCTGATTTAGCACCGTTTACCTACTTTGTTCCATGCTCCACAATCATCTCAACATTCTCAAATACATCGATAAACACCTGCTTTGCTCTTTCTAAAAGCTTATGGCATATCTCTGGTTCCTCAAACAAGAAACTCACACGCAGTTCTACGCTTTTAACATTTGGGTACTTTTCTTTATATTGTCCTGAATCTATGTACCAGATATAGGTATTTAGTTTATCTTGCAACAGCAATAAATGTCGATTCATATCTGACCAGTCCATTCCGTCTGTAAGAAGAAGTATCAAGCTGGAGGTGTCTTGTTCATATGCCAAACTATCAATGGTATCTGTTTTTTCAATATTAAACTTATCATCGTTATTCTCTAACTCCATATCATCACCTATTCCATCACTTTCCTTTAAACAGCGTAAGCCCTCTATATTTCCTCTACCTATAAAATCATTCAAAAACTATCTTCTGTAATTTACTTCCCCGACTGCAATCGGATCTAAGTTTAATGTCACCCATTTCACCGATAACTCCGTCAATCGGTTAATGTCCTTTTCATCTGCATTTTTTATGGATTTTATCAACTGACAAAATTCCTCCTGTTCATCTGATGGTAATGGCGTACCCATACAGACATACCGGTACAATGCTTTTGCTAAATTATTATAATCCGCATCCCAATTAATACCTCCATTATCCAGCAGCTCATATGCCAGTTTACCCGAAATACGAACAACCTCTCCCTGTACAGTCCCTGCATGTCCCGAACCCGGTACCAACAAATTCCATAATTCTGCATGCTGCTTCTGCCAGCTTTTTGCATGAATTTCAATCCGAGTCTTCCCATCATACAATACTCGTTTCGGAACCGGTTCTACATGCAGCAACTCATACAAATGATTCATCGCATGATCTAATTCATCTATATATTCCGGATTTAAGTCCTTTCTGCGGAACTCAATATCCTCTGCTACCTTCTGCATATAATTCTGTAATTTTTCTGTTACCGGTACTCCCTCTTCTAACAAATAAGCTGTGACCGGCTCCAGCTTAACAAGGTCAAATGTCCTTGCACACCGAAATGCATGTTCCAGCGGGGTATCCCCATTTGCACCCGTGGCAGATGCATCTGCACCTGCATCTAAAAGGCACTTTACCAGATTAAGACTTCCGGCAGAAACGGCTTTTTGCAAAGCATTCTCCCGACTCCATCCTTGTGTTGCAAAGATATCTGCCCCAAGCTTCACCAAGGAAATGGCCTGTTGTTCTGCATACTTATGTCCCGCATGATACAACAATGGAGTATAGCCATATGAATCCACGTAATTAATATCCGCTCCCTGTTCCATCAGCCATCGCATCATACTTTCGGATATAAGGAACTCAAAGGCATTTCCTTTATTGTATCCTCCATATGCATTGATGTCGCATTTTTCGAATACATTTTTGATTTCCTGCTCATTTCCATCCTCTACCAATTGTTCAAAATCCTTCGGCAGCGTCTTTCTCTTTGCCACAGTATCATTCTCCTTTATTTTGAGTTATTCAGATTCTAAGACAGTTACAATGTAATACGCATTATTGTAATCGTTATTCTCAAAATCATCTACAAACTTAGTTTCTATTACAAACGATTTTCCATCAACCGTATGAAGTCTTGTCTTTTCCTTAAAAAACAAACCCTTTCCCCCATAGAAAATCATCTGATTCATAATTTGCTCATAGTCATGAACCTTATCTTCTGAAACACGATATATCCCAATATCAGGTTTGCCAAATTCTAACATTCCCCTAGTGTGAAGCCAATATCCATCATCATCTTTAGAATATAAAATCTTTACATGCTTCTGTGCATTGATTTCTTTATCAAAAAATCTATCGGTCCATTCCACAGACGAATACAAAGAAATCGTCTGTGGATCCAATATTCCTATAGCACCCTTATCAACAAAAGCTTGAATGATGCCTATAACATTTCTCATATAATCAAGAGTACTGTCTTTCATAATTTCGCCTTGTAAAACAACACATTTTTCAGCTGTTCTACAACGTTCAAAGATAGACTCATCTTTACTCTTCAACACATTTCCAAAAGCTTCCGTGAAAAATCCATCTATGTAATCTCCGTTCTCTGCTCTTGTTAATGTACGTATATCAAGTGCTTCCGGTAATTCATCAACTTTATGCGTTTTCTTAGATACCTCTAATTGCTCACCAGACACACCAAATATTATAAAAAACAAAAATGGTTTATATCCTATATCTTGGTAATATTCTCTTTTCATCTATTTGTGCCCCCACTCATCATCTGATAGTCCAACAAGGCAAACTCTAAAGCCATATACTTTTTCATTTTGCATTACGCTCGGATTATCATCTATATGCAAATCAATTCTATATTTTGCGGGATACTTTGAAGGCATTGGTTCAACTTTTGTTCAATCACAATCTACATATAAAAAATGTTCTCCGCAATGCAAACATTTAAAAAGATAACCTTGCATACTGCCTTCATTATACATACATTCCTTCACATCTTTTAATTCAAAACCATTTAGTTCTTGATTGTAATTCTTTTCGATTTCATTATCTATACCCATTTCAACTAATTCTTTCCACCCAACATATCCAACAAAAGCACAATAATCGTCACAATGAGCAATCCAATATTCTTGCTGCCAACCACAATATCCCGGTGTGCGATGAATCAATTCGTCTAATTTCTGTGAGTCTGAAACACTATCTACATTTGCAGCATCCTGAAATTCTCCATCAAATTTCAAAGCTGCTGATCCATCATATATACACTTAGGACAAATACAATCTATATCATCAAATGTAGTATAAAACGGTGACTCATACCAGATACTCGTATTTTCATTACAACAATCACATTTTCTTTGACCACCTTTTATAAAAGCTCCCGTCTCAATCGGATTAGGATGATACTTAAACTTTGGAATATTCATGTTTCTTCTCCTTTCACAGCAGCCTTCACCACTACACCATCCCAAAATGCTCCAGTGCATCCTTTATTGCCTTTTCCTTCTCTTCCGGACACTGAGGCTGTCTAGCTGTCTCCGCTGTCGCTCCGGTCTGCGCAGAACAGAGGTCCACTGGACCTCTTGCGCCTTCCGACTTCGGCAAATTAGGACTTGGGACAAGTTCCAAGTCTGTCATGGCAGTCGTCGAATTGTCCTGCAAGCAGTCCATTCTCCTCGTTGCATCGCGCAAATTCTCCCCAACCTCTATTCCACACTTCCTCTTTACCTGCGAAATATACAGATTAGAGACCTTCAATCCATGTTCCATCAGCACATAATCTTTAATCTCTGCATAAGTCGCCTGTCTACGCTCCGCGCTGAACAAAGGTCCACCGGATCTTTAGCGCCTCTCCGCACTCGTCACATCAAGCTCATCCAACTCAAGTTCAACCTCAACATAATCATCCGGCTTTTGTTGGGACAAGAGAACAACCGTCTCCACATGCACACTGTGTGGGAACTGGTCAACAGGCTGCACTTTTACCGTCTTGTAGCCCAGACCATCCATTATCTTTAAATCTCTGGCAAGAGTGGCTGAATCACAGCTCACATACACTACTCTCTCAGACTGCATCCTGGCTATTGTGTTTAGCAAAGTCTCATCGCAGCCCTTTCTTGGCGGGTCTACAACCACCACATCTATTCTGGTATCCGGATTCTTACTGGCAAACTCAGGGACAACCTCCTCGGCTTTTCCAACAAAAAATTCCGTATTAGTAATATTATTAAGAATGGCATTATTTCTGGCATCCTCTATCGCCTGTGGAACAATCTCAACTCCATAGACTTTTTTTGCGTTCTTGGCAAGGAAAAGTGAAATCGTACCGATTCCGCAATACATATCCCAGACAGTCTCGTTTCCTGTCAGCCCCGCAAATTCCAGCGCTTTTTTGTAGAGCTTTTCTGTCTGCACCGGGTTTACCTGAAAAAATGATAATGGAGAAATTCCAAATTTTATATCTCCTATATAATCCTCAATATATGATTTTCCTGAAATGCAGTCACATTGTCTTCCAAGAATCACATTGGTATCCTCGTCATTGAAATTCACCATAACCGAAACTACATTCTTATCTTCGCAAAGTTTGCCTGCAATCTCCCTAAAAGCGGCCTCCTTCTTTGATGGCAGCTTATTTGCATTAATTACAAAGCACACCATTATCTCCTTTGTATGATAACCATTGCGGATAAGAATATGTCTTATAAGCCCTGCTTTTGTGACCTCATTGTACGGTTTTATTGAATATTTACTCATCCAATCGCGAATCATCTTTAGGATATGTGCATTTTCCCTGGCGCCGATGGCACAATCTGTGCATGAAATAATAGAATGGGTTCTACCTGCGTAAAAACCCATTACAATCTCACCATTTTTATCCAAGCCAACAGGATACTGTGCCTTATTTCTGTAATTGTAAGGCTTATCCATCCCGATAATCGGAAAGAATTCAAAATCCGTCAGCCCGCCTATTCTCTCAATATTCTTTCTTACCTTATTGGCCTTAAACTCAAGCTGCGCCTCGTAAGACATCTGCTGAAGCTGACAGCCTCCGCATTGTCTTGCCACAGGGCACACTGAATTAACACGGTCCTTTGAAGGCTCTATCACCTCTAAAAGTCTCCCGTATCCGTAATTTTTCTTGGCTTTAATTATCTTGGCAGTGACAGTATCACCTATTATTGCATCCTTGACGAATACCGTATATCCGTCTATCTTTCCTATACCCTCACCGTCTACACCGATATCATCAATTGTGAGAGTAACTACATCATCCTTCTTATACATAAAACCTCAATTTGTTTACAACATCATAAAAATGTAATTCATACCTATATTACTAATATTTCTTACTTTTACTTTTTATTATATCTCTTAATTCGCTTATACCTCAGTTCTTCTGATATTGGCATCTATCCAGCGGTTATAGCCCAGCCAGTCATTTGTGTCCTTGACATTTAATGCCTCCCGCATTGTTTCGAGCTTAGCATCCATGTTATCTGCCATGGAAAGTACCAGCGCCTCCACAATAGAAGGTTTTTTAGGCGAGCCAAACTCCAGCTCCCCGTGATGCGAAAGAATACAATGTCCGATTTCTTCAGCCAGTATTGTTGGGAAGCCGTCTATTGCTTTTATTTTATCCATGACCATCTCATAACCCATAACTATATGTCCGATAAAGTTACCTTCGTCGGTGTAATCATTTTTGGGAAGTTCCGACAGTTCACGGACTTTTCCCACATCATGAAGCATTGCACTGCATAGCAAAAGATCCCTGTTAAGATAATCATAATTAGCTGCTATTTTGTCACAAAGCTTTGTCACGCTCAGGCTGTGCTCCAGCAGTCCCCCCGCAAAGCTGTGATGAACCGTCTTGGCTGCAGAAATACTCTTGAACTTTCTGACAAATTCTTCATCCTCAACAAAAAATGCATTAAGAAGCCTGCTTATATAAGGATGCTTTACACTCTTAACGAACCCCATAAGCTCACTGTACATTTCATTGACATCAAATCTTGAAGCCGGAACATAATTGGTCTCGTCATACTCATCAGGCGTTGCAATTCTTGCTCTTTCCACCTTAAACTGAAGGGCACCGTTATAGCTTATTACCTGCCCTGTCACGGCAACATAATCATTTGCCTCAAATTCACCAATTCCTCCTGACATTACATCCCATATCTTTGCGTCAAGCTGACCTGTCTTATCAATAAAAATGACATTGGCATAATCCTTACCTGCTTTTGTCACCGCATATGACTTTGATTTGCATAAATAAACCTCTGATATTCTGTCTCCATCTTTTAATGTCTCAATATACCGCATAATCTTCCTCTCCAAATCATGTTCTATCTGACACCTACAACTGCGTCAAATGTAACATCATTATATCCTTCTTTTCCATATCTTTTTACCGTGACTGTTATACTATCTCCTTTGTCACACTGATATAGTTTCTCATTAAATTCCTGAATTGTCAAAGTTTCATTTTCTCCAAGTGAAACAATTACATCTCCCGGCTGAATTCCTGCATCATACGCAGGTGAGTTTCTATCCAGACCGGATACATATACTCCTATTGGCAGATTATAAAGCTTAGCCAGCTCCTCCGTAACATTTTGCGCTTTCACTCCAAAATACAGAATCTCATGGTGGTTAATCATATTTTCAATCATTGCTTTCATGTCTGAGATTCCAATTGCCTTAAGTGTTGCATTTTCACCCACTGTTGTTATTCCTACAATATTGCCAACCGAATTAAACAGAAAACCGAAATCATCTCCCATTCCTGCAAGATTGGTATCAAACATTTCATATCCGTTGTCCAGACCATTTATAGTTGATTTATTTGTTATAGTCGCGTAATCAACTGCACCCGGAACACCATATATCCTGCCTGCAACAATTACCATATCCCCCTGTCTCACCTGATATGAATTGCCCAGCACCGCAACCTTTAGATTGTTCTTTATTGCCTCAGGTATATCCCTTTCATCTATACATAAAATGCTGATTCCTGTATCTTCATTAATGCAAATTGTTTCTGTCTTTATCTGGGTTGAATCATCCCACCTTACTACAACATCCGGCCACTGCTCTGTTACTCCTTTCGATGTAAGTATCATATATTTCGAATTAATGTGTGCAACCAGCAGTCCTGCCTGTTCATTATGGGTCTTTTCTCCAATTTCTGAAAATTCTGATATTTCACGACTGGTATCAAGCATTACAATACATTTCTTCACATCCTCCACTCTGGTTCTAAGGGTGGCAAGTATCGTTTCATAGTCTGTTTTTAAATCTTCCTCAGTCAGGTCATCCTCTCTGTACTGATCGTCAAAATAATATTGGTCTCTCTCTATAACAAACTCAACAGGCTTTTTTTCCTCTTCCTGCTTCTTTTCTTTTATGCTCTTTATAAAAATAAAAATTGAGCCCGTCATAGAAACCAGAACCAGTACGCCTGCCATGAATTTCATGAATTTAATAAGTTTTCTGTATTTCACTCTCGGACTAGGAACAATCTTTTCTGTATAGAGCGAATATTCCTCTTCAGTTTTTTTCTTCTCGTTCATAGTTTAATTTCCTATAACAATTAATAATATTTCATACCATGATTACTTATCACAAAACATATATCCGAATTATATAACCTGAATATGAACAATTTATGACTTTAATGTAAATATATTTAGTCATAATATGGTTTTTTACGTAAAAATGCGATAAAATAATAGACGATTATAATTTTAGGAGACATAAAGTTGAACACAAAATCTTTATCTACACTGGAATTTAATAAAATTATTGACAAGCTGCTTACATTTGCATGCTCTGACGGTGCACGCCAGATTCTTTCGGGTCTGACACCTGACACTGATATTGACCGCATCAATATGGCACTTGATAAAACTAACGATGCACTGGTAAGAGTCTATCAAAAAGGAGCCGTATCCTTCGAGGGCATACGGGATATCCGCGGTTCCCTTGCAAGACTTCGCGTGGGCAGCTCCCTTAATACCAGAGAACTGTTGAATATCAGCCGTATTTTAAACTGTGCTTCACATGTGAAGAGTTATTATGAAGAAAGACCTGACTCCATTCTTTATTTATTTGACTCATTAGAGCCTGCTGCCCTTCTAAATTCCCAGATTAAAAAATGTATTATATCTGAGGATGAGATTAGTGATGACGCCAGCGCCAATCTTCGCGAGATAAGACGTAAGAAGGCTTCTTATGACGAAAAAATACATTCCGAGCTTAATAAAATTCTGAATTCACCTTCAACAAGAAATTGTCTTCAGGACTATGTTATAACAAGCCGTCAGGGGCATTACTGTCTTCCTGTCAAAGCAGAATACCGCTCTGTAATAACAGGAATGATTCACGACCAGTCCTCAACCGGCTCCACCCTGTTTATAGAGCCGGCATCAGTCCTTAAGCTGAATAACGATATACGAGAGCTTGAACTAAAAGAGGAGGCTGAAATAGAGGTAATCTTGGCAGATTTGAGTGCTAAAGCTGCAGAATATACTGATTCACTTGCATTGAATTATGAGGTCTTAACCGAGCTTGACTGTCTGTTTGCCAAAGCCCAGTTATCGCGATTCTACCACTGCAACAGGCCTGACATAAACACATCAGGCATAATTAACATAAAAAAAGGCCGTCATCCGCTTATTGCGCCTGATAAGGTTGTTCCAATAGATATCTATCTTGGAAAAGACTTCAACCTGCTCATTGTTACCGGACCTAATACCGGTGGAAAGACTGTTTCATTAAAAACTGTGGGACTTCTTACTCTTATGGCACAGTCCGGTCTTAATATTCCGGCTCTGGAGCATTCCGAAATCGCAGTATTTAACGAGATTTTTGCAGATATCGGGGACGAACAGAGTATTGAACAGAGTTTAAGTACATTTTCATCGCACATGACTAACACTGTTAAGATACTCCAACAGGCAGACGAGCACAGCCTCATTCTGTTTGATGAGATAGGCGCAGGAACCGATCCAACAGAAGGTGCAGCCTTAGCTATCTCAATTCTGGATGACCTTCACAGACGCGGTGTCACAACCATGGCAACCACCCATTACAGCGAAATAAAAATCTATGCATTGTCGACAGAAGGAGTGGAGAATGCATGCTGTGAATTCGATGTTGAATCCCTGCGCCCTACCTACAGGCTGCTTATTGGAATTCCCGGAAAGAGTAATGCATTTGCAATTTCAAAGAAACTTGGTCTTCCTGAGTATATTATCAGTGATGCCGTTAAACGCCTGGATGCAGAGGATATTCATTTTGAAGACCTTGTGTCTGACCTTGAAAAGAGCCGTGTTACAATTGAGCGGGAACGTGCCGAGTTAAACAGCTATAAGGAACAGGTTGCAAGCCTTAAAGCTGAGCTCGTAAAGAAGTATGAACGTCTGGATGAGCGTACTGACAGCATTATACGAAAAGCCAACGAGGAGGCTGCTGCCATATTAAAGGAGGCAAAGGAATACGCCGACGAGACAATAAAAGCCATGAACAAAACCGGCATGAGCATTAAAGAGCTTGAAAAACACAGAAGTGCCGTAAGAGACAAGATTAACAAAAAGCAGGAGAAGTTAAAGCTGGAACCTGCAAAGCCTTCAACACATAAATCTAACAATATAGAGGACTTTAAGCCAGGAATGTATGTAAAGGTTCTTACCATGAATGTAAATGCGCAGGTTACTGCAGTCCATCCGCAAAAGAAACAGGTGTCTGTTCTTATGGGAAGCATAAGCACCAAGATAGACATAAAGAATCTTGAAATTCTCACTGATTACAAGGAGCCTTCAAAATCTGCATCCGGCGGGTCTTCGTTTTCAGGTTCAGGAAGTGGGAAGATTAAGATGTCCAAGTCATCGAATGTAAAAACAGAGATTAATCTTTTAGGTTATACTGTTGATGAGGCTGTGGCTGAGCTTGATAAATACCTTGATGACGCTTACATTGCCAAAATTCCTCAGGTGCGTATCGTCCACGGAAAGGGAACAGGTGCTTTAAGAAATGGTATAACTGCCTATCTTCGCAGCGTTCCATACATTAAAGAATTCCGTCTTGGCAAGATTGGTGAAGGCGACGCAGGTGTAACAATTGTTGAATTCAAATAACATAGGAGGTACTTATGGTAGCTAAACAGAAAATATTAATCGTAGATGATGATGAGAATATTGCTGAACTGATTTCTCTCTATCTTACGAAAGAATGCTTTGAAACCAAGATAGTATATGACGGCGAAAGCGCCCTTTCCCTGTTAAATTCATTTCGCCCTAACCTGATATTACTGGACCTTATGCTGCCCGGTATAGATGGTTATCAGGTATGCCGTGAAATCAGGAAAAATAATAATACTCCAATCATTATGCTTTCTGCCAAGGGCGAAACCTTTGATAAAGTATTAGGTCTTGAGCTTGGAGCTGACGACTACATGATTAAACCATTTGAGACAAAGGAGCTTGTAGCCAGAGTAAAAGCTGTTTTAAGAAGATATCACCTTCCTCAGTCAGTGAGCATGTCATCAGAGAGCAACAAATGTGTTGTTTATCCGGATTTGTCCATCAATCTTGACAATTACTCTGTCACTTATTTGGGAAAACCGGTGGAAATGCCGCCAAAAGAACTGGAATTGTTATATTTTCTTGCTTCAGCACCTAATCAGGTGTTCACAAGAGAACAGCTTCTTGACAATATCTGGGGCTATGAATATATCGGCGACACAAGAACCGTGGATGTTCACATCAAACGAATCAGGGAGAAGATTAATGATCACAAAAGCTGGGCCATTGAAACTGTCTGGGGAATCGGCTACAAATTTGTAACCAAATGAGGATAAATTATTATGAAATACAGCATGTTACAAAAGCATATCACAATATATCTCACAGTTGCCCTGTTAAGTCTGGTGGCTGTCTCTTTTGCATGCTACAGAATTGATTATAAAAAGGTGTATGATTATTATACAGATGTACTCTATTCCGAAGCCACCGAAATAGCTGACACATACGCCCGTGTCTATCTGAATGATACTAATCTCGCCACGGCAAAACGAGAGCTTACAGTAATTGCCAATGTAGAGGGAATAACAATTTTGTTTATCAAGCCAAATGGGGATGTAATCATGGACACTTCTTATAGTGGGCGTTCCAAAGATGATGGTATTCTCTACTCCGTTGAAGACTTTGATTATGGAAGTCTTAATGGTGCACATTCTGATTCCAGCACATTTTATGGCATTTTCAGGGAAAAACACCTGAATGTGTATGCTCCCATAACCAGCTCATTTACGCTGAAGGGGTATGTTGTGGTCAGCATGCCGGAATCTGTTATTCAGGATCGCGTTTATACCACATTTAATACTAATTATTTAACTCTTATAATTGTGCTTTTACTTGCCACCAGTTTTCCTCTTTTATACTATTTTTCTGTTCACAAGCCTATAGCAGAAATAATAAAAGCTACTAACGAGTATGGAAAGGGAAATTTTGCATACAAATTAAAGGCCCACAAAAATGATGAGCTGGGACGGCTGGAGGCTTCGCTTAATTACATGGCATCTGAGCTTGATGAAATGAATAAATTCCAGCAGAAGTTTCTTTCAAATGTATCCCACGACTTCAGATCACCGCTCACTTCCATTAAAGGATATCTGGAGGCTATGCAGGACGGAACCATACCACCTGAAATGATGAACAAATATTTTGATATTGTGTTATTTGAGACAGAGCGTCTGACCAAGCTGACAAGCAATATCCTTACTCTTAATGAACTGGATCCTAAGACTGTCCGCCTTGATAAAAGCACATTTGATTTAAACTCAATTATCCGCCATACAATTGAGACAATGGAGGGAAACTGTAAAAAGAAAAATATCAAATTTTCCCTTACATTTGCGGGTTCACAGGAGATGGTTGTTGCAGATAAGGGCAAAATTGAACAGGTTATCTACAATCTTATTGATAATGCCATTAAATTCAGCCATGAGAATTCGTATGTCTATATTACTGTCAGGGAAAAAGGAGATAAAGCACACATCTCCGTCAAAGATACCGGTTCAGGAATTGCTAAAGAAGATATTGATAAAATCTGGAACAGATTCTATAAATCCGACTCTTCCAGAGGCCGTGACAAGAAAGGCTCAGGGCTTGGTCTTTCCATTACCAAAGAGATTATCCAGGCTCACAACGAGCAGATTGATGTTATCAGTACAGTAGGAGTTGGAACTGAATTTATATTTACACTTCCACTGGATAAGGCACAATAATTCAAAAAACCGGAAGTAGCGATTCACTGCGTAAATCGCTACTTCCAGTTAAGTCTGTGCAAATGTCCTTCACAATTCATATCACTAAATCCCTGCTGCCTAAGTGCTTCATATAGCACAATCGCAACTGAATTAGAAAGATTCAGGGATCTTATTTCTCCAATCATCGGAATTCTTATACAGGTTTCTTCATTGTCCACCAGTATTTCCTCAGGAATCCCGGCACTTTCCTTACCAAACATTATGTACGCATTGTCCTCGTAACTAACCTGCGTGTAAGTCTGGTGTGCCTTAGTGGTCGCCATATATATCTTTGCCCCCGGATTACGTTTCAGGAAATCATTATAATCGTCATAAATGGTGACGTCTAACTTATCCCAGTAATCAAGTCCTGCTCTTTTAAGAGTCTTGTCATTTATCTGAAATCCCAAAGGCCCAATCAGATGGAGCCTTGCTCCTGTAGCAACACACGTTCTGCCTATATTTCCTGTATTAGCCGGCATCTCCGGCTCATGTAAAACTATATTCAACATAAAACCACACTTAATAAATATTCTTACTGTATTATTGTAATTTCAATTATTGGACTTTTACGGCAATATCAAGTTCCATAACAGGTGCTCCATCCGGCCCATTAAGCGGAATACATATATTTTTAGTGTATGACTGACAAATCTTCATTGCCCCACGGCAAAGCGTTGGCGGTGTGATATCGATACCTATACCCTTGGTTGAGAGAATTGTTGCCGCATTACCCATTATCATATTGCCCAGCTCACTTATTGCACTGGTTGCCATCTCATCAAGCTCATTGACAGGCATTCCCATCATCATCTTGGAAGCAATCTGACATGCCTCCTCCATTCTCATGCCTATAATCACCTGTCCTCTCATCTCTCCTGTAACACCAATCATAATAATAACTGAATTGCTGTCAAATTCAGTTGTCTTAACATATGGTTTTCCTATTTTCAATTCCATCTGACATGCATCTCTTAAAATGGATGAAGCTGCCATAAGAAAAGGATTAATACACTCTACGTTAATTTCTGCCATTTCATCTCTCCTAACGGTTATCTTTTCTACTGTAATCTGCTTATAAATCGCTGTATTCTGTTTAAGCCCTCTTTAAGATTATCTATTGAATATGCATACGAAATTCTAAGGAAGCCCTCCCCACAATCTCCGAAAGCAGTACCCGGAACAACTGCCAGCTTCTCCTCCTTAAGCAGTCTGGTAGCGAATTCATCCGAGGTCATTCCAAACTTCTTTATTGAAGGGAATATATAAAATGCACCAAACGGTTCAAAGCACTGGATTCCCATTTCTTTAAAAGCGTTAATCAAAAATCTTCTTCTCTGGTCATATGCCTCAATCATCTTATCTACTTCTGCATCACTGTTTTTCAATGCCTCTACAGCTGCAAACTGGCTATTTGTAGGTGCACACATAATGGCAAACTGATGAAGCTTAGTCATCTGTCCGATAATTTCAGCAGGACCGCATGCATATCCAAGTCTCCAGCCTGTCATGGCAAACGTCTTGGAGAAACCGTTGATTACAACTGTTCTCTCTCTCATACCCGGAAAGCTTGCTATAGAGCAATGTCTTCCCTTATATGTCATCTCTGCATATATTTCATCAGAAATAACAAAAATATCCTTCTCAATAATAACAGGAACAATCTCTGCCAGCTCTTCTTTGGTCATAATCGCACCTGTAGGATTATTAGGATAAGGTAATACAAGTATCTTGGTCTTATCTGTAATACTGTCAAGCAGCTGTTCTTTTGTGAGCTTAAATTCGTTTTCCTCCTTAAGCTCAATAATAACAGGAACTGCATCAGCCATTACGGCGCATGGAAGATATGATACATAGCTTGGCTGAGGAATTAGAACCTCGTCCCCAGGGTCTACCATACATCTTAGCGCAACATCAATCGCTTCACTTCCACCAACAGTAACTAATGTCTCATGTATCGGATCATAATGAAGATTATATTTCCTGTCTACATATCTGCATATCTCTTCTCTTAATTCCTTAAGTCCTGCATTAGATGTGTAAAATGTTCTTCCCTTTTCAAGGGCATATATGCCTTCCTCCCTCACATTCCAAGGTGTATCAAAATCAGGCTCCCCCACGCCAAGGGAAATTGCATCAGGCATTTCGTTAACTACGTCGAAGAACTTTCTTATTCCTGATGGCTCAATATCTACTATTTTCTTAGAGAGTGCATTTCTCATGGTGTCACAAGCATCCTTTCGTCCTTTTCGTCTTCCTCAAGAACAATTCCATAATCCTTATATTTCTTGAGTACAAAGTGTGTCGATGTGCTCTGTACTGAATCCAGTACAGAAAGCTTCTCCGCGACGAACAATGCCACAGATTTCATGGTTTTACCCTCAATAATTACAGTGAAATCAAAGCCTCCTGACATAAGATATAATGATGATACCTCGTCATATTTATAGATTCTTTCAGCAATACTGTCAAAGCCTATTCCTCTCTGAGGAACCACCTTAACCTCAATAAGTGCTGTAACCTTCTCCTCTGTTGTCTTATCCCAATTGATAAGAGTATTGTATCCACATATGATATGTTCCTTTTCCATATCTGCTATTTCATTGGCGACCTCCGCTTCATGGACACCAAGCATAACCGCCATGTCCTTAAGGTCAATTCTTCCATTGTTTTCAAGCATGTTAAGGATTTTTTCTCTCATAATGAATACTCCTTTTAAATAAATTTAAATATCTCATCCTGAGCAGGAAGTTCCATAAAACGATCTTCCTCCTGATTATGGATAATTCGCTGATTGCCGTCTGTGGTACGTCCAACTATCGCAGCTTCGATTCCACAAGCGTTTAATGTATTTAATATATCACATCCATTCTCAGATGTCATCAGTAAACACCCCAAAGATTCCAGACAATATGGATTTACATTAAACATTTCACATATCTCTATAATCTCCTGGCATACTCTTATGGCTCTGAAATCAATAGACAGACCTACGTTTCCATATTCTGCCATATCCCACAGTGCCGCAAATATGCCGCCTTCAGATACATCATGCATATACAGGTTAAATCCTGCTTCTTTGAGAGCATTTACCGCTCCACACACAAGCATATCTTCCTCTCTGCCTGCTGCTCTTTCAATGACCTCCGGCATATAAACCTTAAGTATCTCTTCCCCCTTAAGTTCGATAATGCGTCTTATTCCGCTGATTCCTATGTGCCTGGTCATGATTATATCCTGATTGGGAGCAATTGTTCCTCTTTCATTATCTGACAATCCAAGAGCCGTTGCCGTAATGATTGGAGCTTCTGTCACATTTGATACTGTTGTATGTCCATCCATAAGCTGCACCTGCGCCAGCGCACACTCATGATCGATTTCCTTCATGATCTCTTTAAGTCGTATCTCTCTTGCCTTCTCATTCATGGTAATGCATACCGATACGCCTTTAGCAGTTCCACCTGCTGCACAGATATTATTCACCGCCTTATATACAGCCCATTTCCCTGTAGCCGTGGAAATCAAAGCAGAAGAGGCGCCATCAGTATTAAGTCTTCCTGCATCCTGTCCCGGAACAGGCTTTCTTATATTGTCTTTGCCATGTCTGCCTATAAGTTTAAATACAGATCTGTCAAATATTGTATCTGACACCTTCCCCAGCTTCATAATGGATTCTCCCGCTTTCTCTTGTTATAAATCTTCTTTTTCGTTATAATACCAACTATAATAAATAGAATTTCCTGTTAAACAATAAGAGCTGCCACCATAGGCACCACCATTGCAATAATCAGGACAAAGATAATAACTGCTGTAAGGATTTTTTTATTTTTCTTATTGCTAAAATTAATCATATTCATCTACCTTTCTAAATAGGAGTTAAAAATGCATTATATATTTCCTTATTTTATAATATTAGTAATAATTCTTCAACTTTTTATTAGAAAAAATACACGTAAAAGGGAGCAGCGTGAACAGGATTTCTTTGAAAAAGAACGAAAGGCTAACCTTGTAAGACGTCAGGATATCAGTAAGTTAGACTATATTGTACTGTCTGATGACATATTCCTGCTTGATAGGCCAGAATGCAATGAATTCCAATCATTATATAACAACAATCCCTTAATTCAAAGCGCATACCGTGATTTAGAAAGCCTTAAAGGCAAGAATATTCTTAATCTTAACGGCATAAGTAACACTGATTTAAAGCTTCAGTATGGTGTTGCCAATCTTACAACACTTACAGAATGCGATGACAATTATACCCTTCTTGTCAAATCCCTCTCAATAATTGGACATGCTCTTTTCGAAGAGGGGTATTATGATTACGCCAGAATATTTCTTGAGTATGGCATTAACATCGGAACAGACATCAGGTCAATATACTCTGATCTTGCCACAATTTATCTGCATGAGAACTCAGCAGACAAAATATCACAGCTTATAGATACCGCCTCCGAGCTTGACAGTATCAACCGTGATATTATTCTGAACCAGATCAGCAGTCTGGTGTAATTTCCCCTGAAAGGATACGATCGATAGTTCTTGAAGCCTCGCTTTTCGTAAGTGATTCTATAGGGCAGTGAAGAACTATTCCCCTCTGGTTTGCTAAGGCAGACAAAAATGCCACCTGCTTAGGTGTTATAGGAACATCCTTTTTAACACTGTAAACCAGTTCTCCCACAAACTCAAAGCCTGAATCCTCAGGCTTTATTTTATACATTTCTTCATATAATGTATGCGCACTTAATGCATCGTCCAATGCCCGGTGTGAATTCCCCGGATCAATATTTAAATACTTACATAATGCTTCAAGACTCTTCTTTTCCACCTGCGGCAGTACTCTTCTTGCAATCTTTAAGGTGTCGATTCCTCCGCATTCAATAGCCAGGTTGTTGTTTACACAGGCTTTCTTTAAAAAGCTGTAATCAAATATAATGTTATGCCCAAGTATTGGCATTTCTCCGATAAATAAAAGAACATCTCCGATAATGTCAGAAATCACAGGTGCTCCATCGACATCCTGTTGAGTAATACCTGTTAATTCAATTATTCTTTCCGACAATTTAACTTCGGGATTAATAAAGGAAGAGTACTTCTCAGTCACTCTTCCTCCGACAACCTTTGCCATACCAATTTCAATTATTTTATCTCTGGCCGGATTTAGACCCGTTGTCTCCAAATCCAGTGCAACATAATTATTAATCATAGGTTCCTCTTATCCAATAAGCAAATCACTGTCTACTTAGATTCCATATATGCACTAATTATCACATTTCCGATTATTGCAAGATATGTCAAATCTATCTCGGCCCATTTCTTCCCCTGCTTAAATCTGTTGAACGATACCAGCGTGCTGTCCGGCTTGATATTAAAACCATCCTCAATGTACTGCACCGCCTGACTGATTCCCATTGAAGAAAATGCCTCAAAAAATTTCGGAAATCTTGTTTCCACAAAGTTAATATTGTCGATGGCGCAGATTCCATCTCCCCTGAATTCATCAAGATAATGATACGTACTGATATACTGCCCATCATACTCGTGATACAGTTCAGGTCCATAAAGAATCTTTCTTGTGTGATTGATTCCATCATAAATAAAAATGCTGTTTATATCAAATGCTCTCTCAATCATGTCGAATAAAGAGGCCTTCTCTTCATCATCCGCTTTGGCATAACGCTGTATTATTTTGTTGACAACCGTTGTCTTCCTGTATTTATAAAATTCCTTCTCGTCTATGCTGCCCACGTCATGTCCCTTAATATATGCCCTGTGCAGATCTTCATGATAAATTATATATCTGTTCTTTCCTTTTTCTTTTGCAAGATAAAGCATTCTGTCTGCTATCTTAAACAGGCTGTCGAAATCAGTTGCGGCTGACGGATATTTCGCAGCACCGATAGAACATGTTATCCTGTTTACCATATCAGGATTATCATGGTACAACAATGCAATATTGTTTCTTATGGTACGCAGAACCCCCCTGATATCATCATCCAGTTCCATATTCTCCATTATGATAAACATCTCATCGCCACCGATTCGACCGCACAACCCTTTTTTGCCAACAGCCTCTTTAATAATATTAGCAACTTCAAGAAGCACCTCATCACCAAACATATGACCATATGTATCATTGACAAGTTTAAAATCGTCTATGTCAATTACAGCAATAGTTACACTGCAATTGGGTTTACTTGCTATTAACTGCCTTGCGTAATTAAGAATAGCTTTCTTATTAAGTAAATCCGTACCCGGATCACGCATATCTGAAACAAAATTCAGAACATCTAACTGCTTGTCATGTTTGCCACCGGTCAATGAAACAACAGCATAAGCAATCCTATCCCCATTATCAGCGGTAATTGTTTTCCCTCTGTAGGTACACCATTCCTTCCTGTTATCTCTGTCCGCAATACTCATCTGTATCTCTCTGAAAAATGTGACTTCCCCTTTAGCAAATGCCTCACACAATCCGTCAAATTCTTCTATGAATTTCTCGTCAACTGCACCTGCTTCAAGCTTACTGTTCTTCCAGTTCCCCAAAGTACCGTTATATAATGTCAGCTGCTGAACATCACCAATAATAAAAATTCTCAGATTATCATCATCTATATCGTAGGAAAAAAACATATTCTCCATAAGACTAAGATATTCTGCATATTCCTCATTCAATCTTGTTATTGTTTTGTTATATTCTGACAATGCATAAACATCACTTAAGGACAAATCATATAACTGACCTCTCTTGGAGTCAAATTCGTCCTTAGAAGCCGCAACTGACATCCAGTGAATGTTTCTGTCCCTGTCATACATACGAATTGCAGAAGTTTCCACATCAGATTCTGCCAGTTTATCTAATATGGCAGACACTCTTCCCATATCTTCTTCATATACCGACTTGCTAAAAGCAACAATGGCATTCTTACCCATAAAAGTATTAAGTTCTTCGTCTGCTTTTACTATTTCCATGTGGGAATCTATTACAATATGGGAGTTTACAACTCCAACACTTTTTGTTCCATCCATAGGTAAAATGCCCCTTCCTGATTTATTAAAATTATCACGATAAAATCAGATTTATTATATCATTTTTTTAAAATTCAGTCAATGATGACCGTTTTGACTTTGAAACTTTGACTTTAAATATTTCTTATATAAATCAGGTCTGTATTTTTTTGTTCTTTCTAACGATTGTTCATGGCGCCATTTTTCAATGTTGGCGTGATGACCCGAAAGAAGCACGTCCGGAACTTTTTTGCCGTTAAACTCCACAGGTCTTGTATATTGTGGATACTCCAGAAGTCCGTCTGAAAAGCTTTCTGTTTCTGCCGATTCCTGATTGTTGAGTACTCCCGGAACAAGGCGTGAGATGGCATCTATCACCACCATGGCAGGCAGCTCTCCACCGGTAAGGACATAATCTCCAATGGAAATATAATCAGTCACAATAGATTCCAGAGCCCTCTCATCTATCCCCTCATAATGTCCGCAAAGAATACACAAATCTTCCTCTTTTGCTAATTCCTGCGCCATCGCCTGAGTAAATGTATGCCCCTGTGGAGTCATATAAATAACTCTTGGTCTTTTTCCTATCTTGTTGACGACACTTTCATACGCATCACAGACAGGCCCCGGCTGCATTACCATACCTGCCCCTCCACCATAAGGATAATCATCAACCTTCATGTGTCTGTTGTTGGAGAAGTCCCTTATATCTACTGCATTACAAGAAAGAGCACCCGATTGGAGTGCCCTTCCTGTAATACTTGTATTTAATCCGTCCATTATCATCTGGGGAAATAATGTTAATACATAAAAATTCATAACTACCGTCCCATTAAGATATTTTAGCAATAGAGTTAAGAATGAATGGATAATATTCCTGCTTAATATTATATCCACTTGTTGTATAATCTGTACTGAAGTATCCTGTTGAAGGTGCCTTAAATACTGTTGCACAGTCGATATACTTATAGCTTGTTGCTGACGAATTCTTACTTAATGATGCATTAAGCTCATCTACACCCTTCTGGGTAACCTCAACCGTTGTCTTTGCCTCGAATGCCGCTGTGACAGGCAATACAGAAAGCACATACACATCAGCTGTTGGAAGCGCTGTCTTGAACTTACTAACCGTATCACCAATCTCTGTTGCTATCTGCTCAGGCGTTTTAGTACCAAAATTCAAATCATTTAGACCTACCATCAGATAAATTGAAGATGGCTTAAGTGCTGTTACTTTATCAACATACTTTGAAATATTCTCACAGGACATACTTAAATCTGATATTACCTGAGCCTCCGGAACATACTTGTAATATCCCACACCTGAAACAAATGCATCTCCAACAAAAACAGCACCGGTATACTTGTCAGCTGAAGTGAAATCTTCAACAACCACAGGACCTGCTACATCAAATGTTGTTCCTGCTATAGGAGCCGCAGTTGTTGTCTCTGCCTCTTTCTGCGTTTCACTTTCAGTTTCTTTTTCCGAAAAACTCTCTGTTGACTCATCCATTGCAATTGTAGGCATCGGCTTGGTTGCACTTTCTTCATCTTTCTTAACATTGTTACCATTGGATATATTCAAAACAACTACTGCTGCAACTATAATTACAAGAAGCACAACTACGCTGATAACATATTTTTTATATTTGTGCCAGCTTCGCATTTTACGGTTAAGCTGAATCTTAGGTCTTTCCTCTTCATAATCCTCAAAGCCTGTTTTTAAATCTTTAACCAACTCTTTATCTAAATCTTCTTCATGATTCTTTGCCATTTTGAAACATTCCTTTCGTTAAACTTATCCAGACAATATTACCATTTCTTTTTGCGAAGTACAACAGCAGATGTCTTCCTGATACCTATTTCCAGCCAGCCGTCACGCAGATGATATCCCAGTCTTTCTGTACTGAAGCCGCCTTCATATGTCACCATAATCTGTTCCACATCATCATCATAGTCAAGCCCCGTCTCCCATGCCGGAATCCTTGCCCAGGCCTCATCATCATTATTGTTAATTACAACAATAACAGCATCTTTTCTTGAAAATCTTCCATATGCAATAAGATTATAAGCAGAATAAAGCTGCTTATATGAGCCTGTCTTTAAAACTTCATTCTTCCTGTGCATTTTGATAACTTCCCTATGGAAGTCGACCAGCATCCGGTCCTCATTACCCCATGGATAAGTTCTCCTGTTATCAGGGTCAGTAAAACCACAGACTCCTGCTTCGTCACCATAATATACTGTTGGTGCTCCCGGCCATGTCATCTGGATGACTACAGCTTCCATAAACACCGCCTTGTTAATATTCTTATTGGCAGCCTCCGGTCCAACTGTTCCGGTCCTTCCAACCATTCTATTCGTGCGGGTAAGAAATCTTGAATGATCATGATTGGACAACTCGTTCATTGATATTGCCACAGCCTGACCACCCATTCGTGCCATATTATGATGCATTGCGCCAAAGAAATAATCCGGATTACCATAAGAATCAGGTCTGCTCTCGTCACTGTGCTTCTCTATACCTGTCAAAAACCACGACACAGGCTCCATAAAAGCATCATAGTTCATAATGGTATCCCATTGATCCCCCTGCAGCCAGTCGTAACAGTCTCCGTAATGTTCCGCAAGAATAACCGCATTAGGATTAGCTTCTTTTACAGTTTTTCTGAACTTTCTCCAAAAGCTGTGGTTATACTCCGGTGTATGCCCTAAATCGGCAGCCACATCCAGTCTCCAGCCATCAACATTATAAGGCTCTGACACCCATTTTCTGGCAATTCCAAGAATATACTCCTCAAGTTGTGGTGATTCCTCATAATTTAACTTAGGCAGCGTATCATTGCCCCACCAGCCGTCATAGGAATTGTTATTAGGCCACTGGTTTCCATAAAATTTAAAATAGGTGTGATATGGGCTGTCATGTCTTTCAAAAGCTCCCACCTCATAGTTCTCTGAACTTGAACTGTATATATGTTCTTTATCAAGCCATTTATTAAAAGAACCACAATGATTAAACACACCGTCAATTATTACCTTCATTCCCCTTGAATGTGCCTCATCAACAACCTTTTTAAACAGCTGGTTACTTGCCTCAAGGTTCTCTTTGCTGGTAACTCTGTTAATATATCTTGTAGCGTGGGTATTATCTAAATCTCCCTCTGCTAATACCTCACCCTCATCATGCAATATTACTCCAAAATGTGGATCAATATAGTCGTAATCCTGTATATCATACTTATGATTAGACGGAGATACAAATAATGGGTTAAAATATATAACCTCAACACCTAATTTCTGCAGATAATCCATCTTGTCGAGAACGCCCTGCAGATCTCCACCGTAAAACTCTCTTACTCCCATTGAAGCGGGATATTTATTCCAATCCTTAACCTGTGTTACATGTTCTCCAATATAGCTGTATTCATGATCCAAAACATTATTAGTCTTATCTCCGTCACAGAACCTGTCCACATATATCTGGTACATAACTGCACCTTTCATCCAGTCAGGCGTCTTGAAACCAGGCATAATCTGAAAATTATAATACGGATTAAGCTCCTTTATAACTCCAATCTGGTTGTAGTAGCATGAAGCCCTGCCCGTTTGAACCTTAAAATAATAATACAGCTTGTCTGTACCTACCTCTATCTTCGCCTCGTAGTAATCAAACATACCCCTGCTGCTCACACGGGTCATAAGATACTCGGTATTATTTACATAAAGAAAAGCCTTGTCCACATTATATCTTGCAGTTCTCAATCTAATTGTAACCGTATCCCCAGGCATGGGTTCCGCCGGCGACCTGTATTCTTCACTAGCATCTGAAAAAAGTGCCCGAATATTAAGGGTTGCTCTGGTACTGCACATGTAGATTAATTTCTTTTCCCAATCTGCTAAATTCGTCCCTGCCACATTAACTTTCATCAGCTTAACTCCTTGGCATTAATCTATTCTATTTTATACCGAATCGTTATATCTTTCAACTATTTTTACTGTACAAAAAAAAGCAGTCTTGGGGGGACTGCTTTTTCTTGAAGGTATTTCACTTAAACTTTTGGGTGAACAGCTTTTCAACTGTCCTTATATAATGTATTGGGGGTTTTACAATAATTATAATATCATTCAGTCAAATGTAAGTGTTACCAAAATTGCACTAATATTTATTATTTTTTTGTGCATATTTGACAAGCGAACCTACTAAAAGTATACACAATCCGTGTTTTCTCCATTATATTGACCCTTAAAGATGCAATGCATAATCTTATCTGCCTTCAAACAACGCTTCAAATTCTTCTCTTGAAATCTTTTCTTTCTCCATAAGAAGTTCTGAACTTGCTTTTAATACATCCATATTCTCCACAATAATCTTCTTTGCCTTCTCATAGCACTCATCAATAATACGCTTAACCTCGCTGTCAATTGAACCTGCTATATTCTCACCATATGGTCTGGTATGTGCGAGGTCCCTTCCGATAAACACTTCATCATCCTCATTGTCATAATTGATAAGTCCAATCTTCTCTGAGAAACCATACTTTGTAACCATGGCACGGGCTGTCGCTGTTGCCTGCTTGATATCCTGTGAGGCACCTGTTGTAATATCATCAAAAACAAGTTCCTCTGCCACTCGGCCACCAAGACTTACTATAATATCCTGGAGCATTCTTCCTTTTGTATTAAACATCTCATCCTTTTCAGGAAGAGGCATGGTATATCCTGCTGCACCCATTCCCGTTGGAATGATTGATACTGTATGGACGGGTCCCACATCAGGAAGTACATGGAATAAAATTGCATGTCCTGACTCATGGTACGCAGTAATCTGTTTCTCTTTCTCAGAAATAATCTTACTCTTCTTCTCAACACCAATGCCAACCTTGACAAATGCGTAATTGACATCCTCATTGGTAATAAAGCTGCGTCCATTCTTAGCAGCATTAATTGCCGCCTCATTGAGAAGATTCTCAAGGTCTGCTCCTGTAAAGCCTGCTGTTGTTCGTGAAAGACTGTCAAGATCCACATCATCGCCAAGTGGCTTCTTGGCTGCATGAACGTTAAGAATTTCCAGTCGTCCTCTCACATCCGGTCTTCCAACAACAACCTTTCTGTCAAATCTTCCCGGTCTCAAAATAGCAGGATCAAGAATATCTACCCTGTTAGTTGCCGCCATAACGATAATTCCTTCATTAATACCAAAACCATCCATTTCGACTAACATCTGGTTAAGAGTCTGCTCACGCTCATCATGGCCACCTCCCATACCTGCTCCTCTTCTTCTGGCAACAGCATCAATCTCATCAATAAATATTATACATGGAGCATTTTTCTTGGCCTCCTCAAAGAGATCCCTTACACGGGATGCACCTACACCAACAAACATCTCCACAAAATCCGAACCTGATATGCTGAAAAATGGCACTCCTGCCTCTCCTGCAACAGCTTTTGCAAGAAGTGTTTTTCCTGTTCCCGGAGGTCCTGTAAGGATAAGCCCCTTTGGTATTCTTGCTCCAAGATGTGTATATTTATTAGGATTCTTTAGAAAATCCACTATTTCCTCAAGTTCTTCTTTCTCCTCTTGAAGTCCGGCAACATCCTTAAACGTAATCTTATTGTCTTCTCCTGTAATCATTCTTGCCCGACTCTTTCCAAAATTCATCATTTTGGAATTGGAACCTCCGCCGGCTGTCTGACGTGAAATGAACATCACCAGTATAATTACAATTATGATACATATTCCAAACGGAATAAGAATTGTAATCCATGTGTTGTCCTTTTCAACATCTTTCAGTTCATATTCCAGACCGGCTTCCTGAACAAGAGCCTCCACCTTAGTGATATCAGACACGTTCAAAGTAATCTTATCACTGGTATTCTTAATCTGAAATGTAACTGTACCCGTAGGCACCTCAGCATTCTGTCTGATTACAACATTCTCAATACGTTCCTCTTTTAAATCATTCTGAAAATCAAGGTACGTGTAATTATTCTTGGAAGAACTCATGTGCGCCATAACTGTCCAGATAAGCCCTATGACTATAAGCAGAAATATATAAACGCCAAATCCTCCCACCTTGTTATTCTTACGGTTTTCCATACTCTTCCTTTCATTTTCCGGTTTTCCCGAATAAAATTCATCTAGTCTTTTAGTATTGTATTATTCTTCAAAAGTAAGCTTTCCAATATATGGCAGACTGCGGTATTTCTGGTCATAGTCCAAACCGAAGCCCACAACAAATTCATCTGGAATAACAAATCCATTGTACCTTACTTCCACCTGCACCTCCCGCCTGTCAGGTTTGTCAAGCAGTGTACACACACAGATATCTGCCGGTTTTCTTTCCTTAAGAATAGGCATAAGCTTTGATAATGTGTTTCCGGAATCAATAATATCCTCTATAACAATTACATTATCTCCTGAGATATCCTCATCAAGATCTTTTTTAATCTTAATCTCGCCGCTGGAGGCTGTTCCGCTTTCATAGCTCGACACCTGCATAAAATCAAATACAACGGGCACGGTAAGCCTTTTCGCCAGCTCACATGTAAAGAACATACTTCCCTTCAGGATACATATAAGCTTCACTGTCTTTCCTGCATAATCTCTGTTTATTTCCTCAGCCAGCTCTCTGATTCTTTTGTAAATTTCCTCTTCTGAAATCATTACACTGATATTTTCTTTTTTCATACGCTCTCTCCAATACTAATCACAAGTATTCTTTTCGTATCCAAATCAACAAGCGCACTCTGGCTTCGCCTTACGTTCCAGGCCACAAGCACTTCCTGTTCGTCACATACAAGCAATACATTATCCCTTAGTGACTGTGGAATCTTTCTGTCGATAAACTCCTTCTTCAGCTTGCGGGACTCTCCTGAATTTCCAACAATTATATAGTCACCGGTGCGCCTGAATCTGACTAAAAGATTACTGCCTTTGATTTTATCACAATCAAAGAATTTAGCATAGCACCTATTTATATCTTTTCCACACAATTCTTCTTTATTCTTTATGGAAAAATGAATTGTTCCCACATGCTCAAGTCCGCTGTCACCGTCAAATATATCTGCGTCAAGAATTAAATCCACATCCCCCTCACACAGTTCTTTTATAGACAATGACCTGACAAGTGATTCCGATTCAACATCATCAAATTTATCTTCACCTGTTATTCTTATAAGAATTGCATCATATTCCCTTCCTGCCGTTATTCCTCTTCCCACATACACAGTTTTCCCAACCTGCATGTCCAAAAGGCTGTCGACTGCGTCCACATGATTTCCGGTAAAATCCTTGACACATCCGGCAATTTCCGTTATACATCTGTAAATAATCCGCGTTCTTATAATATGGTCAAGCCCTGCAAAACGTCCAACCGCAATTCTTATACTCTCTCCATCCTGCAGATGTGTAACACAACTTTCATATTCCTTATCAGCAAGTCTGCCAATAAAGTCATCAGCCTCCCTTGCCCACATGGCAGCCTTTACGATATTACTGACAGAATTGGAATTAATATTCTCCTCCATCGCAGGAAGAATAACATTTCTTACTGCATTTCTTGTGTATGAATTGTCAGCATTTGTTGAATCAGTAACATACTCCTGCCCCTGTTCCCGCAAAAAAGACTCAATCTGTGTTCTGTTAACACAAAGAAGCGGTCTTATAATTTCATTGTTTACTGGTCGTATTCCCCCAAGTCCTTTAAGAGTACATCCCCTTGCCATATTCATGATAACAGTTTCCGCCTGGTCATTACTGTGATGAGCCACCGCCACGACTGCGTGCTTATACTTACTCTTACATTCCCGGAAAATCCGGTATCTTTCTGCCCTTCCTGTCTCTTCAAGAGTCATTTTCCTGATTGCAGCCAGTGCCGGTATGTCACATTTCACGCACTGAAAATCGACCTTCAGCCTTTCACACAGCTCCTGTGAAAAATAAGCATCCCTCTCCGCCTCTCTGCGGATGCCGTGATTTACATGTACCGCATGAATCGCTATATTCCTGTCACCACTCTCAATTATTCTTTTCAGCACTAATAAAAGGCACACTGAATCAGCTCCCCCTGACAGGCCGACTATCACGTCTGTACAGTCCTCCAGCATTTTATTGGCTTCTATATAATTTCTGATTTTATCAATAAAGTTTTCCATAGATTGCATTATATTATCAATTTTCGTAGGTGTCAAACATTCCAAGAACCATCACGGTGCAGTCATCAAAGGCTTCATTATCATTTCTGGAAAGTGAAGCCGCAAGAATATCACCTGCCATCTGCTTGGGATTTCCCTTTTTAACAGAGTCTATTATTTCCACCATCATCTCTTCTTTATTTACTCCGGAAAGATTATCCAGCACTCCATCAGTAATCATAATTACATAATCGCCATCATAAAGTTTTTTTGTAGTACAGTCATAGTCACAGGTTTCAAGCACTCCCAACGGAAGTGTTGTGGATTTTATTATTTCTACCCAGCCATCCCTCTTTATAAATGTTGACACTGCACCAAGCTTTATGCAGTTTAATAATCCTGCCTGTCTGTCAATAACTGCCATGTCCATTGTTACAGGGTTTCCTATGCCTCCGCTTCCAATATATGCAGAGTTAATCAAATCAATTGCTGTTCTTTCCTCAAATCCTGCATCAATGCAGTTTTCCATAAGTTCAATTACCATTCTGCTCTCAACATATGCCCGCTGTCCACTGCCACATCCGTCTGACAGTGCAGCAACCATCTTGCCACAGTTTAATTTAGTAATAAGGAAATTATCACCGTTAACCTGCTCATTTTCCTTGTTATGTCTGGCAACTCCGGACACCACCTTGAAACGTTCCTCCTGATAGTAAATAAACTGACCATATTCCTCAGTAACAATCAGTCTGTTATCTTCATTTGCAAAAAATGCTTCTTCAAAGGTCTGTGCCACAGCCTGTCTTAACTTTCTTTCAGGAATGCAGCCCTTTCCCAATGTTCTTGCCTGAAACACGAACTCCTTCCGTCCATTTCTTGTCTCCACAAGATTAACGTTTCGTACCCTGATTCCCATCATAAGGCATTTGCTTACAAAGCCACGAATTACATCCTTAGGAAGCATGACAGTATGTGACTGCATCTGTATACAGTCATCTAAAATGTTGGCAACTAAAAAAAGCTGTCTTTTAAAGCTCGGATTATCAGATTCCTCACCCACAGATGCACTATCATACGCCTCTGAAAGTCTTCTGAAAGTCCTCGCCGTCTCTGACAGCTTGTTCATCGAATATGTAAAACAAATTTCATTACATCTTCCGCCCATGTCGTCCTCCTTTAAAAGCATCGCACGAAGGACATTATACTTTTATGTAATTGCAGAAAATGTCATATCATGAATATTAAGTTAATTTTTTTCACGCGTCTTAAAAATGATCTCATCAGGATACACAAGACCAAACTTGCTCTTCGCCACCTCTTCAACATACTTCTTTGTCTGGACATATTTCTGTCTTTCAGCAAGTTCATCAGTTCTCTGGCTCTCCGCCTCTATTTCCTGATTGAGCTGATTAATCTCCGCTTCGTATTCTCTATTCTTTTCTTCAAGGCTGTTCTTGCCATTCCACAGAACTATTCCAAGTGCAAACACAACCAGAAGTGCAAGAACCATGCTTAACACTACGGAATTTCTATGTCTTATGGCTTTCTGCTTTTTCTGTCTGCTTGTTTCCAGTCTCATTTGGTCTCCTTCTTTTAAACAGCGACTTCACTATAGTCTCTGCCTTGATTTTAACTGCAATAATAAGATTTTTCAATGGTTTTAGTAAAATTAACAAAATTTTACTGACAGACCTCACATAATATCTGGAAATTGTGCCACCGTAAACTGAAGCTCCAATAACCAGTCCCACAACACAGAAAAGCCGCAAAATGCCATCATTTCTGTCAAAACACAATGAGAATATGCTAAGGCCTGTAACACACCAGAATATAATATCCTCAATCCAGACCCATATTATATGGCGGTGGATAATCACTCGCCTGAATATCCTTATTCCGTCATAAGCAAATGCAATTACCATTCCCCACCATACAGACATGGAAAAAAAGGCCGCCTCATCTATAATTTCCTGGCTGATCTGATACTTACTCATCTTAACAGCCTTCCCATAAACGATTCCTTACCCTTACTCTTTGCAGACTGGGTATATGAATAGCTGTCAATTCTTCCGTCACATTTTAACTCCCCCTTATCCACCGAGAGCCCGTTTACGTGCAAATCTGCCCCTTTTATGACAATCTGCCCGCATACTGAATCAAGCACTACTTTAGAAGGGTCAAAACTTATCACCTCAGTTACCCCGGTGAGCTCTATCTGTTTTCTGTTATTGATGATAACACTATGGTTCTTTGGTAATGCCGGTCCCCTGTTTTGATTTCTGCTGTCCATTTTCCCCCTATGCCGTGATTCGTTCACATAAAGCATATTTACTTACCAAAATATATGGACATCTGACGATTTTTATGACTCTTTTACAGATATGTAAACATTTCCTGTGCTTCTTCTTTTTTAACTGTTTCCTTCACATCTGTAACCTTAACCCTGACATTTCGGTTACCAAATGTAATTTCAATTACATCCCCAACCTTAACATCATAGGATGCCTTCACCACTTTATCATTGACAACCACTCTTCCTGCATCGCAGGCATCGTTGGCAACAGTTCTTCTCTTAATCAGTCGTGATACTTTTAAATATTTGTCTAAACGCATGAAAATTATCCTCGTCTTTCTTTAATTCTCCCGAAAATGTGTCAGCAGCATAAGCTCCATACCGCTCACACATTTTCGAAATATTTATTTTTACGATTCCATGTGACGTCCAAGAAAATCAGCAGCAGTCTTTACCATTTTCTTTTCATTCTCACCAAACTTATGCTTTAAGTCCAATGAAGCCATAAATACTGTTCCCAGTACGTCACCTTCACAGATGATTGGATGAATTGCTTCCTGCTTAAAATCAGCATCATCTGTTATCTTAACAAATAAACCGTCTGTATCAGTAGCAACAACACTCCTTCTCTCATCCATAATATCATTAAGCTCCTGTGTAACCGATTTATTAATAAGTTTCTTCTTATCTTCACCTGCTGCCGCAATAATATGCTCCCTGTCTGTCACACACACAGTCATTCCCGTTGCATCTGAAAGTGAATCAGCATATTTCCCTGCAAATGCAGATAACTCCCTCATTGGAGAATACTTCTTTAGTATAATCTGTCCTTCTGTATCTGTGAATATCTCCATGGGGTCAGTTTCCCTGATTCTTAAAGTCCTTCTTATTTCCTTTGGAATTACTATACGCCCAAGATCATCTATACGTCTTACTATTCCCGTTGCTTTCATTTCTCTATATTCCCTCCGTTACCTTGTATATGATCTTGATTTGATTTTTCAAATCATTGGATATGGAGTTAGTATGTGGAAAACAGGAAATAATATTCGCAAATTTAAGCATTTCCACTGTTCCTGCGGCTACAACTTATAAGACTTATTTTATCACATTTATTTTTGAGTTCAGACATCTCATTTCTACATTTTTTACGTCACCACAGTATTCGCCGTCACTATGGAGAACTGCTGCCTTTGTGGTTGTTATACATTTTCTTTCTAAGAACCGATTCAATTGCATCCCAGTTTTTCCTGGAGCCACCGGTTCTGGATTCCTCGTTAACATTAAAATAATACATATTATTCATGTTCTTCCTTTGAATAATCGGATATGGAATTTACCTCCTCTTTCATGGTATATTCTGTATCCTCGTCAATCATGGAAATCATAATATCCGCGAACCTTGGATCAAACTGCGTTCCCTTTCCTTTTTCGATTTCCTCACGGATAAATTGCTGTGAAAGTACACCTCTGTAGCTTCTTCTGCTGCTCATCGCGTCGTAAGCATCTGCAACCGCAATTATACGTGCACACTCAGGAATTTGTTCCCTAAAAAGGCCATCCGGGTATCCACTTCCGTCGTATCTTTCATGATGCCATCTTGCACCTGTAGAAAGTGATGGCATTTCCTTGATATTCCTTAGAATCCTTGAGCCCATACCCGGATGTTTCTTTATCAAATCATATTCCTCATCTGTAAGCTTGTCCGTCTTGTTAATCACTGCATCCGGCACTCCGATTTTCCCAACATCATGCAGAAGTCCCATCATATAGATATCATTCTGAGCTTTGTCAGAGTATCCGTATCTTCGCGCTATTTCTTTTGAATACATGGCAACACGGCCTGAGTGACCATTAGTGTACGTATCCTTTGCATCAATTGCATCTGCGAGGGAATGAACCACATGCATAAATAACTTTTCATTTTCTTCAGTTTTCTTTGCTACTTCCTGTGAAAGATTTCTCTGCAGACGTATAAGGTCGATGATATGGCGAACTCTTAAGGTAAGCACTTCCGGTACAAATGGTTTTTTAATAAAGTCCATTGCGCCATAAGAAAGACCCTTTGTTTCAGAATCGGCATCATCACTGGCTGTCAGAAAAATAACCGGTATTTCTTCTTTTCCTGCCTCCTGCTCACGGAGCTTTTTCATTGTCTCAAATCCATCCATCTCCGGCATATTAATATCAAGCAGAATTAAATCAGGAGCCTCATTCTCTTTTATGTAATCCAGAAGTGCCTGTCCGGATTTAAGAGCTGTGACCCTCATATTATTCTTGCTTAGAATGTGACCTGCCATCTTAAGATTCATTACATCATCATCAACCACAATAATCCAATCTGCCATAGTTCTCCTCCTGTCGTATACTATATCAGTCTCTTAGCAATTTCTTGCCGGCTCTTATAAATCATCAGCTCCTCTTTTTGTTTAAATATAGGATTTGGGTTTTATCGCCGGTCATCTGCTCATTTTTACTCTAAAGTAAAGTCAGCTACCATCCAGCTTCCACCTTTATTATAGAACACAAATGTTACCACAACATCGTAATCACGTCCGGTATAACCTCTCTTCACGGACATGTGAATTGATGATTTACAAGAGAAACAGTCTTTGGAATAAACCTGATAATCACCTATTTCTTTTATATCAACATTATAGTCTGAGTAGAAATTCCACTTAAATCCCTCCGCAGAACCTGAAAGAAGATTATATCCATTCGAACCCGGAATATAGTACTGGGTAAGTGTTTTTACTGATTTAGCTGCTCCGACGTAATCACAATATGCCTGAGTTACTGTCTGTGTCCTTGAACTTACTTTTTGCACAAAATCATCATTAGTCTCAAAACCATACTCATAGCAGTTATCCGTCACTTCTGCCTCAATGTCTTCGTTGAAAACATTACCATTCACTCTTATATCCGGCTCATTGACAAGCCCCTCAACAGTATACTCCACCTTGGTTGGAAGTGTAATATAAGCCGACATATTTTCAAGTAAATCTACCTGAATATCTCTCTTTGTTATATACTTATCTCCCAGCAGTTTTCCATTTACAGTTACTACAGCATCCGCTGGAACTGTAATTGTATATGTGTTTTTATTAATACAAATATCTGTAATACTTTCAATATCCCATCCTGCTCCAACAAATTCGCCTTCCCCTTCAGCCTTTTTAAGATAGACCAATCCTAAGCTCTTACCATTTTTCCTAAGCTGATACACCGGAGTATCATCTTTGTATTCACCATATTTTTTATTGTAAGACCATTCACCATCACCCTTCAGATATTCATTAAGTGACTTATTAATAGCCTCTCTCTCCTCAAAATCATTTTCCGGAAAAGAGATGTATTGTGCAATCTCATCCGTTTTCCCTTCTTCAAGACAGCTGATAATCTTATCCATGGTATGTTTAGGCTGGTTTTTTTCATATTTGGTAAGAGCCACCCATAAAACAGTCCACACGCTGACCATGGCAATTATGCTTATCACTACGCACAGTATATATATTTTCCAAAAGTACTTTTTCGTTTTCTTTTTCATATATCCCTCTATTCTAACCATCCTACCGAACAATAAATGTTGTAGGAATATCCCTGCTTCCGTAAATTGCTGACGGACTATTAATATAACTTCCGTTGTAGTACATTACAGTTGAAGTGCCACCGTCAAGATTAGCTGCATTAACAGCTCCATATTTTAACATGACATCTATAATATCACCGTATGATGCACCGATACTGTTAATCTGGCGACCATCCAGTGTAAGAAGCAGCACTGTTCCGTCAGCTGTCTGTCCAATAGCTGTTCGTGGACCAATACCACTTCCATTTCCATTTACGATTGCTGCCTCACCGTTTACAATGAGAACCGGTCCAAAACTGACAGCATCTCTGATGCCCTTGTTCATAGCCTCCTTTGCAGTCATTTTTCCGACATGCAAAATATTATTATTGTCAAATCCGATTACCTCGTAGGTTGTATCTGGGTTCCCATACTTTAACTCTCCGTCTGATACCACAATACCAATAGGAGTTCCTCCGTTTCCGACTCCATTCTCATCGAGGAAACCACCTCCATTAATTGCTCCTATGGCATTATATTCCTCGGCAATCTTTGCAACAGTCTTTCCTGCGCTTCCGTCAAATGTACTTTTACACACTCCAACTGATACTCTGGAAGGATCTTTAACCATCATCAATTTTCCCTGGTAAGACTTTTCTCTTATGTCTATTATTTGTATTCCGGTACCGTCGTCATCATCTTTAGAGTCATTATCTTTATTAATTGTGATAAGAGACGTATCTGTAACTTCATCAACGGCTTCAATTGAGTTGATATTTCTCATTTCCTCAATTTCTTCATCTGAGAAAAACCACGTTGCCATGAATCCCCCCGCACTTGATTCCATGACTGAATTAACGAAAAGATTTCTTGCCGTGACAGATGGCCCGAACTCCAAAACATGAATCACTCCAAGTAAAAATACAAGAATCAGCGCCAGGACAGTGCCAATTGAAGCTGCTATTCTTCCTATAATCTGCCCTTTGGTAAGCTTTGTTTTATTCTTTATTGTTTTCTTACTGTTCTTTTTATCTCCCCCTTCGTTATTCTTTGATCTGTTTTTCTTTCCGGACTTCTCATCATCCACAAAAAAAGATCTGTGATTTCCATCAATGTCATCATCAGATAATAGTTCTTTCATAACCATATCCTTATTATGTTCTCCACTAATTTCTACCAGCTCAATTTCCTCATAATCAACCGATTTCTGCATCTGTTTAGACATAACCCCCATCTCTATAATAATTAACTCATTGTCAGAAACCATTATAACATAAAAGGGATCAGCATTTCCATGCTAATCCCCAAATATCATCATTTTATAACATTTTTTAAAATTTCTCTCGCCTTATCCATGGAATCCTTATGTATATAAATTTCACATTTCGAATTCCTGGAGCTTTTTATAAATTTGAAAATTCCTGTTCGAAATTTCCATTTCTCATAATATGAAATATTATTTCTTCTGAGAATTCTCTCTATCTCCAGACATTCCTCTTTAGTTACATCTGAACACAGTAACCTTTCATTGGTGCCGATTCCATTAGTTGCCATATACATCTCCTCTCAGAATAAAATAACAGAACACTACTCTACTGTATATATCCAGCCTTTAGGAGCCTCAATCTTGCCCATCTGGATTCCTGTAAGTGTTTCATAAAGCTTCTTTGTTACAGGACCCATGTCATCCATTCCGCTTGGGAAGCAGATTTCTTTGCCATGGTCGTTAATCTTTCCAACAGGTGAAATAACTGCAGCTGTTCCGCAGAGTCCACACTCGGCAAAATCCTTAACCTCGTCAAATAATACCTCACGCTCCTCAACCTCAAGTCCTAAGTACTCCTTAGCAACATATACTAAAGATCTGCGTGTAATAGAAGGAAGTATACTGTCTGACTTAGGTGTTACAATCTTTCCGTCCTTTGTAACAAATATGAAGTTAGCACCACCTGTCTCCTCAACCTTTGTCCTTGTTGCAGCATCAAGATACATATTCTCAGCAAAGCCTTCCTCATGAGCTGTTACGATTGGATAAAGACTCATTGCATAGTTAAGTCCTGCCTTGATATTACCTGTTCCGTGTGGAGCTGCTCTGTCGAAATCAGAAACCTTGATAACAATTGGCTTAGCGCCGCCCTTAAAATATGGGCCAACAGGAGTTGTAAACACTCTGAACTGATATTCGTCTGCCGGCTTAACACCGATAACAGGATTACTTCCAAACATATAAGGACGAATATAAAGCGTCGCACCTGAACCATATGGTGGAACCCATGCTGCATTAGCCTTTACTGTCTGAGCTACCGCATCTATAAACTTGTCCTCTGGGAATACAGGCATCTCAAGTCTTCTACATGAATCTGCCATTCTTGAAGCATTAAGATCCGGACGGAACATTACGATATTACCGTTCTCTGTCGTGTATGCCTTAAGTCCTTCAAAACATGTCTGTGCATACTGTAATACGCCTGCACACTCGCTGATAACTACCTTATCATCATCTGTGAGTCCGCCCTCTTCCCATGCACCATCTTTGAAATTAGCTACAAATCTCTTATCTGTCTTTACATAAGCGAATCCAAGACCTGACCAATCAATATCTTTTTTCTGTGTCATAGTAAAATACTTCCTTTCAATAAATTCAAGTTCACTGGTGTATTCACATCAATCTAACGGTATTTTACGCCTATAAAATATAGGTGTCAACAAATTGTTTTTATTCGTAGCTGGTTATCTCTGTATAAAACTTTGAATAATCTATTCTTTTTTGTGAAGTAAATGCAATTGCTGTTCTTGGATGCTGGTTCGTCTGTCCTGTAATCATATACTGTACATCACAGCCCCATACAACACCTGATTCTTTAAGTGGCACTATGTGCTGTTCGATAAACTTAAGAACCGGAATAATATTAAACTTAGGATTTCTGAGGAATCCCAGCAAAAGCTCTGTGTAGCAGTTTCCTGCGCCTCTTCCCATACCACTCATTGTAACATCAAGGAAGCTTACGCCGTGTGAGCATGCTTCAATAGTATTGGCAAATGCAAGCTGCTGATTGTTGTGCGCATGAATTCCAACCAGCTTTCCAGCCTTTTCAGCTACATCAAGATATCTTTCTGAAAGCATTCTTATCTGCTCCGGATAAATTGAACCAAAGCTGTCCACAATGTATATAACCTGTGCTTTACTCTGTGAAGCAAGCATTTCAAGGGCATCCTGAAGTTCGTCCTTGCTTGCGGTAGATATTGCCATAATATTTACTGTTGTTTCATATCCCATCTCTGCACAGTAGTTTACCAGCTCAATAGCTGCAGGAATCTGGTGTACATATGTTGCCACCCTTATCATGTCCACAACTGATTCTGATTTAGGTGGTATGTCTCTTCTCATATTAGTTCTTCCCACATCAGCCATAACAGAAATCTTTAAATCTGTATCATTGTCGCCGACAATAGCTCTAATATCCTCTTCCCTGCAGAATTTCCACTTTCCAAAATCGGTCTCATTGAATATATCTTTATCTGCCTTATATCCAAACTCCATATAATCAATGCCTGCTGCCACATTAGCCTTATATAAATCCTTCACAAATTCATCTGTAAATTCAAAATTATTGACAAGTCCTCCATCACGAAGTGTACAGTCCACAACCTTAATATCAGGGCGGAATGATGTTAAATTACCTCTTTTTTCTGCCATTTCACAACTCTCCTTTAGTTTCTTGCAATGTATCATCGCTTTAAACCGCAACGCTTTAAAGCGCTAAACTCATTTGATTATAACACTTATTTTTTTACTGTCAAGTGTTCTTCCATACTCTCAATTAATTCCAGAAGACCATTCAGGTATTCTCTGGCATTTGAATATTTTCTTTTTGTGACACACCACACGAAATAAGGCGAACCATGTGTTTTAAACTCCAATGCACCGCCATACCCTTTGACAAAATTCTCCACATTGTCTCCTCTGATATCAGCCTTAGGGTAAATAGTCATCACTGTTTTCCAGCTTGATGGTGCATTCCCCTCAAACGAAGTTAGAACCATCCCGCCCTTTATCTCTGTAAATCCTATTTTGTGTGCTTTCGCCTTGATAAGTGCCACCATGAGAAGATTCCATGCACTGCCCGGAAGCTCACCATATCTGTCAGTTAATTCATCCTGCATATCTGACATTTCTTCCCTGGTCTCAATAGTTGCGATTCTTTTATATATATCAAGCTTCTGATATTCGCTCTTAATATATGTTGACGGTATATACGCATCAAGTTCCATCTCAACAGTAGTTTCAAAGCCGTATTCATTCCTGATTCCCTTAAGGTTATTTACAGCCTGATTTAACATTTTACAGTACAGATCATATCCGACTGCAGACATATGTCCATGCTGGCTCTTACCAAGTACATTTCCCGCACCTCTTATTTCCAGATCCTTCATTGCGATTTTGAAACCTGAGCCGAAATCTGAAAATTCTCTTATCGCACTAAGCCTTTTCTCTGCAACTTCTGTGAGCATACGGTCCCTTCTGTAAAGAAGAAATGCGTAAGCAGTTCTGTTACTTCTTCCCACACGGCCCCTCAGCTGATAAAGCTGTGACAGTCCGAATTTATCGGCATCTTCAATAATCATGGTATTACAGTTAGAAATATCCATGCCTGTTTCTATGATTGTTGTGGAAACCAGCACATCTATTTCTTTATTGATAAACCTGTGCATTATTTTTTCAAGTTCTCTTTTATCCATCTGTCCGTGAGCATATGCAACCGTAGCGTCCGGAACAAGCTCCTGAATATGAAATGCCATATCTTCTATGTTCTTTACTCTGTTATAGACATAATAAACCTGTCCGTTTCTTGATAATTCACGGTTAATTGCCTCTCTTATCATTTCATCATTATGTTCTGTGACAAATGTCTGAATTGGTATTCTGTCCACAGGAGGCTGTGTCAATACACTCATATCCCTTATTCCTACAAGACTCATATGAAGCGTCCTTGGAATCGGTGTCGCAGAGAGTGTAAGAACGTCTATATTCTGCTTTAGTTTCTTTATCTTTTCCTTATGAGATACACCAAATCGCTGCTCCTCATCTATAATAAGCAGTCCAAGGTCTTTAAATGAAACATCAGCAGAAAGCAATCTGTGGGTGCCAATGACAACATCCACCATGCCCTTTTTTAATTCCTTTATAGTTTCCTTATTCTGGGCAGCTGTTCTAAAGCTTGAAAGCTGTGCAACCGTAACCGGAAAATTCTTCATTCTCTGTTCAAATGTATCAAAATGCTGGCTTGCAAGGACTGTTGTCGGCACAAGATACGCAACCTGTTTCCCTTCCTGTACGGCCTTAAATGCCGCCCTTATTGCTACCTCAGTCTTTCCATAACCAACATCTCCACAGATAAGCCGGTCCATAACCTTTTTGCTTTCCATGTCACGCTTGGTGTCTTCAATTGCATTCAGCTGGTCAGATGTTTCCTCATAAGGGAACATCTCTTCAAATTCCTTCTGCCATACTGTGTCCTCGCCAAACTGATAGCCCTCTATCTGCTGTCTAACAGCGTATAACTCAACAAGATCCTTTGCTATCTCCTCAACAGCCCTGTTAACCTTTGATTTAGTATTTTCCCATTCCTGTGTACCTAATTTGTTTATCTTTGGTTTCTTTTCTGTGTCAGCACCGGAATACTTCTGCACACGGTCAAGCTGTGTTGCAAGCACATAAAGACTTGAGTTTCCTGCATAATCGATTTTGATGTAATCCTTTTCTACACCTTCAACTTTGATTTTTTCAATACCTTTGTATATACCCAGTCCGTAATTCTCATGAACTACATAGTCTCCAACATTCAGCTCATTGAAGCTTGTTATTTCTTTTCCGGAAGTTCTCTTACTTCTATGTCTGCTTATCTTTCTCTGTGTGAAAATGTCATTTTCAGCAATAACGACGAAAGATATTAACGGATACTCAAAACCTTTGTGAATACTTCCGTAGGTGACAATAATCATTCCGGGATCACATTTTTTATTAAAATCCTCACTAAAAAATGCCGGTATCCCAAGTCTTCCTAAATCATCCACTATTCTCATGGCTCTGGTACGCGAACTGCAGACCAGAACGGCACCATATCCATTTTTTCTGTATCCGGCCAAATCTTCGCTTAAATACTCAAAACTGTTATTATATGAGCTGACTCCCTTAACAGTTATCTGCATTTGGTAATCAGGTTTAAAATACTCCGGTGTATAGTCAAGAGTTTCCAGAACAAGGATTTTGTTACCATCCAGCCCTGCTGTTATTTCTTCTAAATCCTTTACCATCGCAGTCTGACAAGGCAGCACGTATCCTGCCTGCAATCTGTTCTTCATACTCTCCGAGTATTCAAACATTGCAAGCTTACTTCTTTCTTTAATTCTGTCCGGCTCATCAAAAACAAACAATGTATCATCTGCTGGAAAATATGACGCAAATCCCACAGGCTTTTCTATTATTGCCGCCATAAACCGTTCATAATTACCTGTGCGTTCCACATCTGAAACTAATCTGTTAATGTGGTTCCCAGCCTCTATTTCTTCTTTTGTACGTCTCTTACTTTCAATTCCGAACGCCTTAAGAGCATCTTCTTTTTCAGAATAAACCCGCTCCATTCCCCGTCTGATTTCTTCATCCGAGAATATATACTCTGTTGCCGGAAAAACCCGGTATTCCTTTAAATTTTCTATGGAACGCTGGCTTTCCACATCAAACGAACGTATTGAATCTACCTCATCATCCCACAATTCAATTCTTACAGGAGCCTCATCTGTAAAAGAAAAAATATCGATTATTCCGCCACGTATGGCAAACTGCCCTGTGTGTTCAACCATACCGCAGCGTTCAAATCCCAGATGTACCAGCTTTCTGGCAAGCTCTTCCGTATCTATAACACTTGTTTTATCTATAACAATTACATTTTCTCTGTATCTTTCAAGCGGAATAAGCATATCAGAAAGCCCGTCAATGGTGGTCACTATTGTTAATATATTTGATGATTCCGTTCCATTCTGTATCTCACTGTCCTGTGTTTCAATGTCCTGTGTTTCAATGTCCTGTGTTTTACTCCATCTTTTACCTATCGCCTCAAGTATCTTTGCTATACATTTTATCCTTTCGCCTGTAATCTGGTTACCATGCACATCTGCGCTGTAAAATATGGCATCCTTTGCCGGATAACAGACAGTATTCCTGTTAAAAAAGCATGAATCCTCGTATATCTGACGCATTTTTGCCTCATCATAAGTCACTATTACCTGAAAAGCGTACTTATCGGCAACTGCACTGGCAAAGTGCACCTTCTGCGTTTCAATACAACCCGAAACAAGGACGGTTCTGCCGCCCTTTTTATCCAGTGTCTTATTAAGCTTTTCAACTCCTGACAGCCTGTTTACAGGCTCAAAAAACAGATTCATACTTTCACCTACATGTCAATTTTTATTATTATTCTATCCTAGTGTACTTACCCGTTAAACTTATTCATTGCACTTTCAACGCCTTCATTCATAATACACACTACTGCTTCGCAGGCCTTTTTTCTACCGTCGTTAATGTCTTTGTCATCTTCTTGCTTAAAATGCCCCAGCACCCAGTCAGCAAGATCCCATCCCTTAGGTTTATCACCAACACCAAATTTTATTCTCTTAAACTCGTCTGAACCCAGATAAGCAATTATACTTTTAATTCCATTATGTCCGCCTGCGCTTCCTTTCGCTCTGACGCGCAGTTTACCAGGTATCAGACTAATGTCATCAAACACAACAATCAGTTCATCTATGTCTGCCTTATAATAATCCATCAATTCACGGATGCATTCCCCTGACTTATTCATATATGTCATAGGTTTGACAAGAATTACTTTCTGCCCTTCGATAACACCTTTTCCTATTAAACCTTTGTGCTTTGCCGTATCCACACTAATATTATATTTATCTGCCAGCTCGTCAATTACTGCAAACCCTGCATTATGCCTTGTCCCAACATATTCTGACCCCGGATTTCCGAGTCCTGCTATAATATACATATCTATTCCTCCGCATGCTCTACTCTATAAGTATTCTCATTTTATCCCAAGAACACAATGTTTTCAACAAAGAGTTTTCCCGGACGCTGACAAGTGGGCAATGGTACGATTGATATAGTGGTTTCCGGACGCTTTCAAATGAGGTTATGGATTCTATCCGGGAGCGCTTCCGCTTAGTTGCGACGTGCGCCGCAAGGCGCACCATAGAAATAGCCGGAGCAGACATCTGCTCCGGCTACACAAATCACACAACGATGTTATTCCTCTACAACATCCTCAGCCTTATCATATGCTTCAAGAACAATCTCCTGAAGCTTTTCCCTTGTTGAAGTATTGATTGGATGTGCTATATCACGATACTCACCATCAGAAGATTTTCTGCTTGGCATAGCGATAAATAATCCCTTCTCTCCTTCAATAACCTTGATATCATGTACTACGAACTCATCATCAATAGTAACTGATACAACCGCTTTCATCTTGCCTTCTTTGGCAATCTTTCTTACCCTAACATCTGTAACATTCATAATTATGCACCCCTTCTTAATATATAAAAAGGTCTTATTCTCCGTATATACGTCCCCGTCTGACCTTTTTATTATTGTAATCTTTAGTAATATACCGGACTATCCTCAATAACAATCTGAGGTCCCGACTCGCCTACATAACGGGAATTAGCCTTTATAGTACTATTACTCTCAACAATACAATTCTCGATATATGCATTATCACCGATGTATGCATTACCAAGAATTATAGAATTCTTTACTACACTGTTGTTACCAATATAAATCTTCTTAAACAGTACAGAATTCTCAACTGTACCATTAACGATACATCCGCTTGAAATAAGACTGTTTCTTACATTAGCACCATAATTATACTTTGCCGGTGGCAAATCCTCCACCTTAGAGTAAATATCCGGATACTGTTTAAAGAAGTAATCTCTCACATTCTTATTAAGAAAATCCATATTAGTCTTGTAATACGAATCTACTGTTGAAATATTATTCCAGTATGTATCAAGCTTATATCCATAAATCTTCTTGATATTCTTATAACGCACAAGAATATCACGAACAAACTCATGCCTGTCTTCCTCAGCAGCTTTCTCAAGCAGTTCAATGAGAAGACGTCTTCTAACCACATATATACCTGTTGAAACTGTCGATAAATTAGTTTCCAGTGGTTTCTCATCAATATCAGTAATTCTGCCCTCTTCTGTCATGGCAACAACACCATAACGATGAATCTCCGAGCGATCCTCAAGCTTCTTTACAACCATTGTAATATCAGCCTTTTTCTCAATATGATATTCCAATACCTTGTTGTAATCAAGCTTGTACACACCATCTCCGGATGCGATTACCACATAAGGCTCATGGCTCTGCTTAAGGAACTGGATATTCTGATAAAGAGAATCAGCTGTTCCTCTGTACCAACTGCTGCTCTCGGCAGTTATAGTAGGTGTAAATACATATAATCCACCCTGTTTTCTACCAAAATCCCACCATTTAGATGAACTCAGATGTTCATTTAATGATCTGGCATTATACTGTGTAATAACAGCAACCTTCTGAATGTGTGAATTAGACATATTGCTTAAAGCAAAATCAATTGCCCTGTAGCTGCCCGCAATCGGCATAGCTGCAATTGCACGCTTATTAGTCAGCTCACGCATCATTCTATTATTTCCGCCGGCTAAAACGATTCCTATTGCCTTCATTAATTATCACCTGCCTTAATTATTATGCCGCCACTTGCCAACTGTCCGTCCGTGTAATCCTCAGCTGTTGTAATTCCAGATACAGCTGTGTTCTTTCCAATCTTAATTCCGTCCGGTACAACTGACCACTCACCGATTGTAACAAGTCCTGAATTGTAAATCTTAGGAAGCTTCACATTCTCTGCTTCTGCACCTACACCAAGCTCACAATTATTGCCGATTGTAACATCCTCAGCAATGATTGACTTGGTAACAATTGTGTTCTTACCAATCTTAGAGTTGTTCATAATAATAGAATCACGTACAACAGCACCCTCTTCAATAATTACCCCTGAGCCAATTACTGAATTATATACTTTTCCGTATACTTCAGTGCCATCACCGATAATACTCTTCTCAATGTATGCACTCTCTGAAATATACTGTGGTGGAATCGTGTCTGTTCTTGTGTAAATCTTCCAGAATTCCTCATACAGATTGAAAACCGGTATTATGTCAATAAGCTCCATATTAGCTTCCCAATATGAACTTAATGTACCAACATCCTTCCAATAACCGTTGTACTCATAAGCAAAAATTCTCTTATTATTGTTAAAGCAATATGGAATAACATGCTTTCCGAAATCACATTCCTGCTGATCCTTTAAAGTAATAAGAGCTTCCTTAAGAACCTTCCAGCTAAAAATATAAATACCCATAGATGCAAGGTTACTCTTAGGGTTAGCCGGTTTCTCCTCGAATTCTGTAATTCTGTTATCCTCATCTGTAACAACAATACCAAACCGGCTTGCCTCCTCAATAGGAACAGGCATTGCAGCAATAGTAATATCTGCATTATTAGCCTTGTGGTAGTCTAACATAATCTTATAATCCATCTTGTAAATATGGTCGCCTGAAAGAATCAACACATACTCAGGATTATACTGCTCCATATATTCAAGATTCTGATATATGGCATTAGCTGTACCTGTATACCACTCACTGTTAGAACTCTTCTCATACGGAGGAAGAACGGTCACACCACCAACATTTCGATCAAGATCCCATGGAATACCGATTCCAATATGAGTGTTCAGGCGAAGTGGCTGATACTGTGTCAGCACACCTACTGTATCAATTCCTGAATTAATACAGTTACTAAGTGGAAAATCAATTATTCTGTACTTTCCACCAAATGCCACAGCCGGTTTAGCCACCTTGGATGTCAGCACACCCAGTCGGCTACCTTGTCCACCAGCCAGCAGCATTGCAATCATCTCTTTTTTAATCATGCTATCACCTCTGATGTTTAATTATTTACTGATTTAGATATAAAGATTATATCATAATAATTATATTAAGTAAAAATGTTTTTTATTATTTTTTTTATAATTACCAACTTAAGATTTTTATTTAAATATAGTTTGAAAAAAAGATATTTTCGTCATACAATTAAGTCGTATGTATAAATGTATTATCGAAAGGAATTTTATTATGTATACAATCAGTTTTAATGATCCAATACATGTCCACTTTATTGGAATCGGGGGAATCAGCATGAGCGGACTTGCAAGAATTCTTTTAGACAAAGGATTTGCCATTTCAGGCTCCGATGCTAAAGAATCCGATCTCACCAAAGAACTTTCAGCTGCGGGCTGCAGAATTTCTTACCCACAGTCAGCCGGCAACATAACACAGGATATAGATCTCATTGTTTATACAGCTGCCATTCATCCGGATAATCCTGAATTTATTGCGGCTTTAGAATCGGGCAAGCCAATGATGAGCCGTGCTGATTTATTAGGCCAGATAATGCTCAATTATAAGAATGTGATAAATGTTGCAGGAACACACGGAAAAACAACTACAACATCCATGGTTTCCGAAATATTACTTGCGTCTGACAGTGATCCGACCATTACCGTAGGTGGTATTTTAAACAGCATTGGAGGAAATACAAAGATTGGCAAGTCTGATATATTTGTTGCCGAGGCTTGCGAATATACCAACAGCTTTCTTTCATTTAATCCTACAATTAACATTATTTTAAATGTTAAAGCAGACCACTTAGACTTCTTTAAAGATTTAGATGACATTCGTCATTCATTTAAACTCTTTACGGAGCGTCTTCCTGACAATGGAACTCTTATTATAAACAGTGACATTGAGGATTACGGGTATTTTTACAGTGACAAGAACTGTGAAGTAATTACATTTGGTTCAGACCCTGCTAAGAGCAATTACAGTGCTTCAAATATTACTTATAATGAATCAGGCTTCCCTACTTACACCCTGGTAAAGAATGGTGTTGAAACTGAAGTCATAGAATTATCTGTTCCCGGACTACATAATGTTTATAACTCTATTGCTGCAATAATTGCTGCCGAAAAGCTTTCTATTAATATGGATGCAATCAAAGCCGGTCTTAAGCATTACACCGGAACTAACAGGAGATTTGAAAAAAAGGGTGTATTTAATGGCGTTACCGTAATTGACGATTATGCCCACCATCCCGATGAAATTCGTGCTACACTTAATTGTGCTTCCAGATGTTCACATAATAATATCTGGTGCGTATTCCAGCCTCATACCTATACAAGAACAAAGTCTTTAATGGATGATTTTGCAGAGGCACTGACACTTGCAGACAAAGTTGTACTTGCAAAAATATATGCTGCAAGGGAAACTGATACACTGGGCATCAGCTCTCAGACTCTCTGCGATAAAATTAAAGCATTAGGAAAAGAATGTTACTATTTGGAAACATTTGAGGACATTGAAAAATTATTACAAAAAAATTGTATCAACGGTGACTTGTTGATAACTATGGGCGCAGGTGATGTATATAAAATTGGCGAAGACTTGTTAAAATAGACTTTTTCACAATAGATTAATTTTTTTGGAATTTTATCCACAATATCCACATTGTATTTCACATTTTTGTGAATTAACAATGTGGATTATTTTGTTAATAACCCCTTTCAGATTTTACATGATTTTTCATAAATTTTATAAATCAGATTAATTTATCCACATTATCCACATTATCCACATTGCCTCAAGCCTTGATTTCACTGACTTTTCAATTTCAAAATTGTGTGTTATACTCACTTTCGCAACAAAGGGGGAAGATACATTTTATGAACCTTACACTATCATCAGATATTAATCCGGGATACACAAGTGTATCCAATATTTTTATTGAAGAATATTTACCTTCGGCTAATGGGGAGTTCGTTAAAGTATATTTATATCTGTTACATTTGCTTGAGAACCAGAATCGAAATAATACACTGACAGTTTCATCAATAGCAGATACCTTTAACCAGACTGAGGCTGATATAATGAGAGCCCTTAAATACTGGGATAAATTAGGGGTGCTCAGGCTTTCCTTTGATGGGCCTGATAAGACTTTAAGCGATATTAAGTTTAAGGAAATCAATGGATTATCCGTTAATAAAATAACCGGTAACACAACTGACAACAGTTCGACTAAGAAGGACTTAATTGAGCCTGTCAATGTGGCAGTTACCGGAGGCTTCACAGGTGAAGCACGGAATGCCACGCCACATTTAATAGAGCCTTCCAAGATTCAATATACACCTGAAAAGCTAAATGAATTGTCTGAGAATGAAGAGTTCCGTATGCTTATCTATGTCATCCAGACATACCTTGGTAAACCTCTTTCAGATAAGGAAACCAACTCAGTGGTATATTTCTATGACACTCTGCATTTTAATGTGGAACTGATTGAATATCTTTTTGAATACTGTCTTTCAAAAGGAAAAACCAGCATGCGTTACATAGAAACTGTCGCCCTTTCCTGGGCAGAACAGGGCATCACCTGCGCACAGGATGCTAAGAACGAAACTGCTAATTACAGCGAATCTGTCTATACGGTAATGAAAGCATTTGGTCTTAGCAATCGCAACCCTGCTCCCCTCGAGAAGGATTATATTAATAAATGGACTGATACATATTGTTTTGATTTGGATATTATAATTGAAGCCTGCAACAGAACCATGAAAGCAACACACACGCCTAGCTTTGAGTATACTGACAGGATACTTACCAATTGGAATAATGCTAATGTGCGAACCATTCAGGATATTCATAAAGCTGACGCAGATTATGAATCTTCCAGGAATTCCAAGAGCCGGAATTCCGCAACCCCGGCTAAGAATACCAACAACCGCTTTAATAATTTTCAACAGCGTGAGAATAAAACTGCAGACTACTATTCATCTTTATTGAGTAATAACAGTTAATTTTTAAAAACAGGTGTTTGCGAAACGTCCGGTTTTGATTACAGCGTTTCGCAATTACCTGATTATTAAATAATATGAAAGGAGCCGATATGTCTCTTACTAATACACAATATGCCTCAGTTATGAGAGTCTACGATGACATTAGATCTTACAACAGACATATTCTGGATAGCAGATATGACGAGGTTATCTCGTTATGTCCGGAATTTGCCGAGATTGATAATAATATTATCTCTCTTTCAATGAAGGAAGCTACCAGAAGGATTCTTTCAGACAACGATTCTTCTTATGACACCTCATACGAAACAGAATTGTCAGAATTAAAAAGAAGAAAGCAGGAACTTCTTTCATCTTTAGGCAAACCGGCTGACTATCTTGATGATATTTTCAGTTGCCCTTTTTGTCGTGACACCGGATACATCGGTTCTGATAAGTGTAGCTGCTTTAAGAAAAAAGCCGTTGAACTTTTATACCGGGATTCTAACCTAAAGAACATAACTGCTGATGAGAACTTCAATACTCTATCATACGATTGGTATAATAAAACCCAGATTGATCAGGAAACCGGACTTACACCTTATAATAATATGCAAAAGGTCGTAGCTATATGTCAGGAATTTGTTAAGAATTTTGATAATACATTCTCCAATCTTTTTCTGTTTGGAGAAACCGGCGTAGGAAAGACATTTCTTGCAAACTGCGTAGCCAGGGAACTCCTTGATTCATCCCACAGTGTTATATACCTGACTGCCGGAGAATTATTTGAAGCATTCGAGAATCACGATTTTAAGACATCAGAGAATACGAATGTTTATGATACAAGCTATTTTACAGATTGTGATTTGCTAATCATTGATGATTTGGGAACAGAATCAAGCAACAGCTACACTAATTCAAAGCTTTTTTATGTTTTAAATGAACGTATTCTTCGAAAGAAAAGTGTTGTTATTTCAACCAACCTCACTATTCCTCAGTTTGAAGACAGATATTCCGAGAGAATTTTTTCAAGAATAATCAGTTCATACCAGATTTTAAGGCTTTTTGGAGACGATATTCGTTATCTTAAACGCATTAAACATTGACTTATTTTTATTTTATGATTATATTATTTAGGGTTATTTTTTACATGATTGAAGGATGCCTATAGGTATCTTACAATATATTACTTTTCAATATGGAGGATTTAATTATGCCACGCGACGAACGTCACACAGAAACAATTCCTTACGGAACACTTGGTATTATTCCACTCTCAAGTTGCGCTGAGATGGGCAAGAAAGTAGATGATTATCTTGTCAGCTGGAGAGAGCAGCGTCAGAACGACCTTACTTCTTCTGTAAACTTTGCTGGTTATAAGCGCGACAGCTACATTGTAGATGCTAAGACACCTAGATTTGGTTCAGGTGAAGGAAAGGGTGTTTTGGTAGATTCTGTTCGTGGTCATGATTTATATATCATGGTTGATGTTTGTAATTACAGTCTTGAATATACTGTATGCGGATTTAAGAACCATATGTCACCGGACGATCACTACGCTGATCTTAAACGTGTTATTGCTGCTGCCGGTGGAAAGGCAAGAAGAATTAATGTTATTATGCCATTCCTTTATGAGTCAAGACAGCATAAAAGAACAGGAAGAGAATCTCTTGACTGCGCACTTATGCTTCAAGAGCTTACTGATATGGGCGTTGAGAACATCATTACTTTTGATGCTCATGACCCAAGAGTACACAACGCTATTCCTTTGAAAGGATTTGAATCAGTATCATGCACATATCAGTTCATCAAGTATCTTCTTCTAAATGTTGAGGATCTTCACATCGACAGCGAGCATATGATGGTTATCAGCCCGGATGAGGGTGGTATGGGACGTGCTGTATACTTTGCCAACGTTCTTGGCCTTGATATGGGTATGTTCTATAAGAGAAGAGATTACACAAAGATTATTAACGGACGTAATCCTATCGTTGCCCATGAATTTCTTGGTTCTAATGTTGAAGGCAAGGATGTAATCATTATCGACGATATGATTTCATCAGGAGAATCAATGATTGATGTTGCTTCTGAGCTTAAAGGACGTGGTGCAAACAGAGTATTCTGTGCTACAACATTCGGATTATTTACTAACGGCTTCAAGAAGTTTGATGAAGCATACGAGAAAGGTATTATCGACCGAATCCTTACTACTAACCTTGTATACCAGCCACAGGAGCTTCTTTCTAAGCCATGGTATATTAATGTAGATATGAGTAAATATATGGCACTACTTATTGATACTCTTAACCATGATTCATCTATCAGCGAGCTTTTAAGCCCGGTTGAAAGAATCCACCAGAGAGTAAAGGAATATAATGAACTTCACTACGGAAAGTAAGAGTCTTATTATACAAATAGCTCTAAAATGAATCCTAAAAGCAAAAACTCCTGTCACCTTCGTGTGACCGGAGTTTTTTGCTTTTACAGGTTATATTTATTATTTAATGTTAGTGCAGGAATTTCTTCTCTATCCGGCACCACCCGGTGCATTCACGTCTCCTCCGCCGCCTGGTATATCCACATCTCCTCCGGCTTCTCCGGGTGCATTCACATCCCCTCCGCCACCTGGTGCATCAACGTCTCCTCCGGCTCCTCCGGGTGCATTCACATCCCCTCCGCCGCCTGGTGCATCAACGTCTCCTCCGGCTCCTCCGGGTACATCCTCATCCCCTCCGGTTCCTGCCGGCATATCAGGATCTGATATACCTCCTGTGTTAACTTCTGACCCGCCGGGTGCATCCGTACTTACAGTTTCATCATTTTCTGTTTTATCCTCACCGGATTGTGAAGCTGACGTTTCCGTTTCCTTCTCACTTTCATCGTTCCATTTTTTAAGTTCAACCACTTCCAGTCCTTCGTGAATATCCTGCATAAAATCCCTGAATATGTTCTTTGCATTGACATTAAGAGTCTTTGGATAATCATACCCCACCCATACTGAAGCTGTGTAATACTCACTGAACCCACACAGCCAGGCATCATTATTAGAATTAGTTGTTCCTGTTTTTGCACCAATAATTGCATTGTCCGGTGCAGCGCCATCACCTGTGCCACCAGGCTCTACAACACTTGTAAGAACATCTGTCATCATTTCACAGGCCTTTGAGCTGTACACTCTTTCACCTCTGTTTGCACTGTTGTAAACAATATTTCCTCTGGCATTATAAATAAGCTGAATACAGGTTGGTTTCCTGTACTGTCCACCGTTTGCTATTGTTGCAAATCCGCCTGCCATTTCCTCTGTTGTCACGCCATAGGTAAAGCCACCCAGCGCAATTGCCTGAACATCCTTATCCATCCATACCTTATGGTATCCCATACTTGTCAAAAAGCTTATACCTTCTTCTGGTGTTATTTCTTTTAAAAGTTTCCATGCCACAGTATTTTTAGATCTTACCACCGCCTCTCGCGCTGTCATCTCTCCTGAAAATACTCCATCTGCATTTAACGGACCTCCCTCGATATATTCATCTGTAACCACTGTATCCGGTGTATTTCCATTTTGAAAAAATGGCAGATACACAATCAGAGGTTTTATGCTGCTTCCAGGCTGTCTGTAGCTTTGATACGCCCTGTTAAGAGTAAAGCCTTCCAGATTCTGACTTCTTGAGCCAACTATGGCAACCACATTCCCTGTTGAGTTATCAATACATGTTCCTGCTGCCTGCAGCTCATATACACCATCCTCGTTTCGTTCCGTGTAATCCTTTAAATTGTTATCTACTGCGTCCTGCAACGCATTCTGGATATCCATATCAATGCTGGTATAAACTGTATATCCTCCGGATAAAAGCATCTGCTGACATCTTGTGTAGTACTTTTCATAAACATCCACATATGCTTCTCGTTCCTGTTTAGTTGCAAAGTCGTACCTGAATGTAAAACCTAACGTACTCATCATACTTTCTGTTGCACAATGTCTTACATATGTCTCAACGGAATTATTTCTCGTCACCACCTTAGGTTCAACCACATTTATTTTCTCGTCCGTCGCCACAAGATAATCCATACTGTTGATATAATCCATTTCCTTTAATTGCTTTAAAATCAGATCACGTCGTCCTATTACATTGTCATATTTTGTGTATGGATCATATCTGGAAGGATTATTGGGTATTGCTGCAATAAACACCTGCTCTGACAAAGAAAGCTCTGCTACTGATTTATCAAAATATCCTCTTGCTGCAGCCTCCACTCCGTAGTAACCGTTGCCAAAATAAATATTATTCAGATAAAACTCAAGAATCTGATCTTTGGAATATAATTTTTCCAATTCCCTTGCCAGAAATATCTCTTTAATTTTTCTTTCCCACGTCACATCCATGCTCAGGAAAATATTCCTCGCAAGCTGCTGTGTGATGGTACTTGCTCCCTGGACAATCTCATCATTCTGACTGTTGGCAATCATGGCTCTCACAATTGCTTTGTAATCAATTCCACTATGCTCATAAAATTCCCTGTCTTCCATTACAATAAAAGAATAAACTAATGTTGTGGGAATTTCTTTAAACTCAACATAATACAAATCTTTAGAGTCTTTCATGGTGCAGAGTGTGTTGCCATACGTGTCATAGCAAATTGTAGTTTTACTCTCCCTAAAAGTACTTTCTGTGCTGTCTAGCGCTATGCTTTTAGCTTCTTTGGCAAGACTGATTACCTTAAGTATCTTTGGCAGCAGGAAAACAGCCGCAGCCATCAGAGCTGCCATAAGAGCAAGAATTATCACTAATTTAATTGTCCTTCTTGTCTTTTTCGACAACCCTGCCATGTACTACTTCACCCTCTCTTTATTGTTAAACCATAATATGCAACAAATGTATTTCCCCATTTTGTAAACAATTCATTTGCATCTGCCACAGAAATTGTAATTTCATTGCCATTAGAAGCATCAATAAATGTTATCTGGGCAGCATCATAAGCCACTACCACACCATAGTCTTCGGCTCCTGTTCTTACAATCAAAGGACATCCGATATCAACAAAGCTCAAAAGTTTATCTATTGAAACTCCGTTTATACTCATGCCTGCATAGCTATTACCGGATAATATGTCTGCAGCACTAGTTCCCTGATTTAATTTTTCTTCTGCGCTGGTCTTTAATCCTAAATGACGACTAACAACATCAACCGCATTGGCAAGGGGACTCCCTGATGTGTTTACCGACAAGCCGCTGATTGCCCCTGATGTACGCTTGTATCTTCTCCACACCACGTTGGAATTATTATCCAATACATATCCATATCCGTCATTTGCCAATTGAATTGCCTCTTCCAGCGATTCAGTACTTGTTATAAAGCTGCCAAAGCTATACGCATAGTATTTTCCTCCACCCTCAATAACATCGTTAAGAACTATAGAATCATTATCATTGTATAACACTTCTCCTGAAGTTCTGTACGTTACATATAAGCTCTTAACCTTATTAATTAAGCCGATACAGAGTTCTCTCTTTCTCAAATCAGTGGAAATTGTGTCCAGATACAGCTTATTTGCCACTGAATTCTCATCTTTATTTATTAGCTGGTCAATAGTTGTATTCTGATATCCAAGTTCCTCCGATTTCACCACCCGGTTCATAGTAACTCTCATCCCGTCTATTTTCACGGAATCAACATAAATACCATCCTGGCTGTACTCTTTAAGCACATTATAGTCTGAATCCAAAACAACTATCTTGTACATTGCAAATGTTACATCACCTGCACTGTTAGTTTCCACGTCAGCTTTTTTTGCTAAACCATACACAAAATCCGAATTGACAAATCCCAAGGTTTTAATATACTCATCCTCTCCTGCATCAATAACAAGCTGATTTCCTGTTTCCATGTTCATTATGCGGACAGAATCAGCTGAATTGGATGTGCCGTTCATGTTGTATGCCACAATTTCACCATCAGAGGAAACAGCATAAGCTCCATTTGTAAGCCCTGATGCAATATTCATGACCTCTTTACTGGTAAGGTCAACTGAATAGAATACTCCGTCAATACAAATGTAAAATGTACCACCATCAGTCATATATGCGATGGTTCCCACATTTTCCACCAAAAATTCGAATGGAACATTTACAGGAATAAACAGTTTTTCATCCACCTGATTATCAGAATAAGAATAAACATAAAGTGAAACCCCCACCTGACCTTCGCGTTTTCCACGATTCATATAGCCCTCAACAATAAAACTACAGTCTCCGTTTTCTTCCACGTCAATTATTTTTATAATATGATTGTCATAATTCTCTCTGAGATTATCTGTATCCTCAGCTGTAAACGAGAAAACTCTTGTATATACATTGGTCAGATTATCGTAACACCACAGAGAACCTTCATTTTCAAAATAGGTATAGTTACCCTCTGTGTCCGCTTTCATCTCCACATCATCTTTCGATGTTATCCCAAGATTTAAGAAGCCTTTGGAATTCAGGTCATTTTTTCCGTCAAATACCTGATTCATCTGTCTTTCATAATTAAGCAGATACATCGTACCGCCCCCGGCTCTCCTGATTCTGTAGCTTTCATTCACCCTGTAAGTATCGCTGGATTCATACTGATTGACTGCTCCTACCGTATAATTAAGGCATATAACCGCCAATTCATCACTTAACAGTTTAACCTCAGGCACAATATCACTTTGGATAAATGGTTCAAGTTCTCCCCATCCCACCTGCTCCAAAGAACTGAAGATATTAACATTTCCAAGATTAGTATTATCATTTTTTGAACTTGTTTCCAGATATACCTTAATATCTTCAAGCCTGCTCTTATCAAATGTTGCGGAATTAAAATCCATGACAAAATCTATTTTTTCATTTAGATAATAAGGTCCGCCATTAATTATGTTGGTATAATAAGAAATCTCGCTATGTTTTTTGTTAGAAATAATCACCTGGAGAGTATATTCTGTATTATCCTCAATCAGATTCTTAATGTTCATGGTGGCATATATATTGTCGCCATCCTCAAAATATTGGCTGATTTTGGTGTTCTCAATAAGAGAACCGTCGCTTCTGTTTCTTATCTTATAAGATATCGCATCAACCTCTTCTCCATAAGTATGTACCACAAAGTCAAGTTTTCTGCCCTCATCAAGCGGTGTCAGTGTGTCATTTATGAGAACTTCGTCCACATCGCCCGTGTATCCATGCAGACTGTTTATCTCCCTGTCATCACATACAAAGGCTACAATTGGCAGACTGGCATCATCCATAGTTGTTGCCACAGGCTCCATATATTCAAAATTCATGGAAATAAATGTAACAACTATGGTTGCCATAAATATAAATGCAAGCAAAATGTACTTGGCACCCGCAAGCTTTTTTAATTTATCCATATTTCCTCCCGACTAAATCAACTTAGACAGTGTAAGCGAAACATTCAGCTCCTTCTGCATATTTAATGCACTATGTCTTGCAGACTGCATTTTTGATTGTGTGTTTTCTTTCATCTGAGACTGTTTGACTGCTCTGATGAGCAGATTCTTTGGAGTATGCTCCATATCTATAAATTCGAGAATCTGTGTCTGGTATCCATTAGCCTCCAAAAGCTTAGCTCTTGCTGCATCCGTTATGATTGCCGCCATCCTCTCCTTTAGAATGCCATAATCCATAACCGGGGCAAGCATTTCATTACTGATTGTACGATTAGCCTCATGCTGGCAGCACGGCACAGACAAAATAACAGAAGCTCCCCATGAAACTGCCTTTGCTAAGGCATAATCTGTTGCGGTATCACAGGCATGAAGTGTGACAACCATATCCACACTTGTAATATCGGAGTAGGATGCAATATCCCCAACGTAAAAATGAAGTTTATCATAGCCATATTTCCTGCTAAGTTCCTCACATTCATAAATCACATCCTGTTTTAAATCAAGGCCAATGACCTTAATATTAAATCCACACAATTCCTTCAAGTAATAATACATGGCAAAAGTAAGATAGGATTTTCCGCATCCAAAATCAATTATAGTAATTTCCCTGCCCTTAGGAAGCTGTGGAATTATATCCTCTATAAATTCCAGAAATCTGTTAATCTGTTTGAACTTATCATACCTTTGGCGGACAATGGCTCCTTCCTTTGTCATAACTCCTAAATCCACCATAAATGGCACAGGTTTTCCCTCTTCCAGAATATATTTCTTAGTTCTGTTATGACTAAGATCCCTTGCAGCCTTAACTTCCTTCGCCTTTTTATATTTACAGGTAAAGTTAGATTTATTGCCGGCAAGAACCGTTGCCTGCGCATCAGTAAGCACAAACTGTGCCTGCTTAAAATCATTCTCAAGATAGCTTATGATAACCTTCTTTACTTCATTATCACTGCAATTTCTGTGAAATACTTTAGGTCCAATAAACTCTGAAACCTGATAGCATATTTCCTCTTTAATTATTACCGGTCTTATCTTAACCTTATCAGGCGCAGACGTATCTGTTTTTTTCCTTTTCCCACTGATTGTCAGGTCTACAAGTTCTGTATTAATACATTTATCTAAAAGTTCTGTAATATCCACTTTACTGTCTCCTTTAATATTAGACTGTACTCTTCTATATTCTAATAGTTTTCAGCAAAAACCACAAGTTAATAGTCAAAATTATTGATTGGTGTGCTAAGTATCACATTAGTTATATCCTCGTTTTCATCATAGCTCATGGTAATGTTCATATTTACTCTCTTGCCACCAATAGTTATATAATCTTCATAATCTTCATCATATGCATAAATAGTATAAATATCGTTATCTTTTCTTTCTGCTACCAGGGTTGCCTTCGCCTCTTTCAACATTTCCTCTGCTATCTGATTTCTTATATCTAAGCTCACATCCCCAACTAAGAAGCCTTTTACATCCACCGTAACTGTGGTGTCAATTCCATAATCTCCATATATTTTTTCAACAATTGCCTTATAGTCAAATGCGCTTTCAGTTGAATTATACAAATTAATTTCAGTACAAAGATAATAACTGCATACAGACGAATTGTCTGTTTTTCCCAGATTCTCTATGGTAATTTTAACCTTGCCATTTTTTGAATCCTGCCACAAAACCGTCTGCTCTTTTCCATCACTGCCTATATTTTCTATAGTGTAGTTATTTATACCTATTTTCTCAGCCATGGAAACCAGTACAAATTCCCTTGCACTTTCAGTCAGATACATATTCTCCATATTTCCGCAGGCTGATATTCTTGCATTGTTTCCCATGTAAATGTTGTCGCAGAATGCTGTAACCATATCCACATTCTCCGTCTTATCCTTTAAAACGTTATTTACCACCCTTACTGCTGATAAAATCCACAGAAATACCGCAAATAAAACACAAACCCTCAGTACCTTATAATGATTGTACTTAAACCTGTTTATTGATTTTCTAAAATTACCCGGCTCATTTACACTAAATTTTCCTGACATAAAAAACCTCCCATCCATTGGTATTTACAATATTGCCAATAAATGGAAGGTTTATTCATATTATTATTTAATCAACTGCATTCAGTCTTGCAAGTGAACGCTTTAATGCCAGTTCGGCTCTCATTACATCCGTATTGGCATCCTTACCTGAAATACGTCTTTCTGCACGAATCTTTGCCTCATTAGCACGATTCACATCAATCTCATCAGGCCATTCAGCAATCTCAGCCAGAACAGTTACTTTATCCTTTAAGATTTCTACTATCCCGCCATGAACAGCAGCCTTCTTTACTTCTCCACCCTGATGAATCTTAAGCACACATGGAACCAGCACTGCAGTAAGGGGGATATGTTCAGGATATACACCTATCTCTCCCTCACTGGTAGCAAGCTCAACATATGTAACGTCATCATTGAAGAAAACTCTGTCTGGTGTGTTTACCAGAAGTTTCATTACATTTGAATCTGCCATCACACTCTCCTCAATTACTTCTCTACCTTAGCTAATACGTCATCGATGCTTCCGCAGTTAAGGAAATAACTCTCAGGAATGTCATCATACTTTCCTTCAATTATTTCCTTGAAGCCCTGGATTGTATCACTGATTGGCACATATCTTCCCTCAAGACCTGTAAACTGTCCTGCAACGAAGAAAGGCTGTGATAAGAATCTCTGAACCTTACGTGCTCTTGATACAACAAGCTTATCCTCCTCAGAAAGCTCATCCATACCAAGGATTGCGATAATATCCTGTAATTCCTTATATTTCTGCAAAATCTCCTGGACTGAACGTGCAACCTTATAATGCTCCTCACCAACAATTCTTGGATCAAGTATTCTTGATGTTGACTCAAGCGGGTCAACAGCCGGATAAATACCAAGCTCAACGATTGAACGCGAAAGAACTGTTGTTGCATCCAGATGGGCAAATGTTGTAGCAGGAGCAGGGTCTGTCAAATCATCGGCAGGTACATATACAGCCTGAACTGATGTGATAGAACCATTCTTTGTTGATGTGATACGCTCCTGAAGGGCACCCATCTCTGTCTGAAGAGTTGGCTGGTAACCAACGGCTGAAGGCATACGTCCAAGAAGGGCTGAAACCTCTGAACCTGCCTGTGTAAATCTGTAAATGTTATCGATGAAAAGAAGTACATCCTTTCCACCCTTATCTCTAAAGTACTCAGCCATTGTAAGTCCTGTAAGACCTACTCTCATTCTTGCTCCCGGTGGCTCATTCATCTGACCGAATACCATTGTTGTCTTCTCGATAACTCCTGATTCCATCATTTCATGGTACAAATCGTTACCTTCACGTGTACGCTCTCCTACACCTGTAAATACTGAATATCCACCGTGCTCTGTTGCGATATTACGAATCAGCTCCTGAATAAGAACTGTCTTACCTACACCTGCACCACCGAAAAGACCGATTTTACCACCCTTCTGGTATGGACAAAGCAAATCAACGACCTTGATACCTGTCTCAAGCATCTCTGTGTCAGTTGCCTGCTCTGCAAATGTAGGAGCCTTTCTGTGGATTGGCATATATTCCTGAACCTCTGGTGCCGGTTTATTATCTATAGGTTCACCTAACACATTAAAGATTCTTCCCAGTGTATTCTCACCAACAGGTACACTGATAGGTGCTCCTGTGGCAACAGCTTCCATTCCTCTGACAAGACCATCTGTTGGACCCAGTGCAATACATCTTACCGTATCATCTCCAAGATGCTGGGCAACTTCGACAACGAGCTTGCCGCCGTCATTTGTCTTTATCTCGATGGCTGAATTGATTTCCGGCAAATTACCGTCTGTAAACTTGATATCGATTACGGCACTGATAATCTGGGTAATCTTACCAATATTCTTCTCTGCCATTTCTGCCTCCAAATTATTATATTTTTTACGTAGATTATTATCCAATTGCATTTGCTCCGGCGACAATTTCTGTCAGCTCCTGCGTAATAGATGCCTGACGGGCTCTATTATACTTAAGTGAAAGATCAGAAATCATCTCATCTGCATTGCTTGTTGCGTTGTCCATTGCCTGCATACGCGCACCATTCTCACTTGCCACAGACTCAATAAGCGCACCGTAGATAAGACTGCAAATATACTTTGGTATAATCATATCCAGCGCCTCTTCTTCCTCAGGCTCATAATTCATCGGTGTTGTATCCGCACCACTCTTAGCCTTCACATCCTGTGTATCCACTGGAAGAAGCTTTATAAGCTGTGGTTCGTGAACAACTGTATTCTTAAAAGCTGTGTAGGCAAGATAAATCTCCCCAATCTCTCCTGCCGTAAAATCATTAAGAACCCTTTCACAAATTTCTTTTGCGTCAGAGTAAAGCGGCTGCTCAATTATATCTGAATAATCCGCTGCTACCTTGTAGCCTCTTCTTACCAGAAAATCCCTTCCCTTGGTACCGATGGTATAAAGCGTCACATCTTCCTTAGGAATGCCGCTATTTTCAACAAGCTTAGTTATGTTAGAGTTATATCCGCCAGCAAGACCTCTGTTAGCCGTTATTGTTATGACCGCCTTTTTGCCGGATTCTCCGGCCTTAAGGTATCTGTGATTAATATTTCCTGACTTTGCAAGAATATTACTCACAGTCTCATACATCAAATCAAAGTAAGGCTTAGTACTTTCCGCCTTTCCTTTTGCCTTCTGCAACTTAACAGTGGAAACAAGCTTCATGGCTTTGGTAATCTGACCGGTACTCTGAATACTATCTCTACGTCTCTTTATGTCTCTCATTGAGGCCATAAACTAATTACCTCCATTCCCACATATAGACCATACATGAATTCTTTTAAATAAATATTCATTCGGTCTTATGCAAATGTCTTCTTAAACTCTTCAATTGCACTAATCAATGCCTGCTCATTTTCTGGTGTAAGCTCTTTAGTTTCCTTAATTGATTCAGGAATCTGAGGATACTTAGTGTCAATGAATTCAAATAATCCCTGCTGGAAATCCAGAACCTTCTCAACCGGAATATCAATAACATATTTCTTGGTTACTGCATAAATAATTATTACCTGATACTCAACCGGCATTGGCTTATACTGAGGCTGTTTAAGAACTTCCTTTATACGCTCGCCCTGTGCCAGCTTGCTCTTTGTATCTGCATCAAGCTCTGAACCAAACTGTGAGAATGCTGCAAGCTCTCTGTACTGTGCAAGTTCTGTACGAATAGGAGCAGCAATTTTCTTAATAGCCTTAATCTGAGCAGAACCACCTACTCGGGATACTGACAGACCGGCATTGATAGCTGGTCTGAAACCTGAGTTAAACATTTCTGTCTCAAGATAAATCTGTCCATCTGTAATTGAAATAACATTAGTAGGAATGTATGCAGATACATCGCCTGCCTGGGTTTCAATAATCGGAAGGGCTGTAAGTGAACCTCCGCCGTATTCCTCTGACATTCTGGCAGCTCTCTCCAAAAGTCTTGAATGAAGATAAAATACATCACCAGGATAAGCCTCACGTCCCGGAGCTCTCTTAAGAAGCAGTGACATTGTACGATATGCTGCTGCATGCTTACTCAAATCATCATAAACAACAAGAACATCATCACCGTTCTCCATCCATTCCTCTCCGATAGCACATCCTGAATATGGAGCGATATACTGGAGTGGAGCAAGTTCGCTGGCTGTCGCTGCAACAACTGTTGTATAGCTCATTGCACCGTACTCTTCAAGAGTCTTAACGATACTTGCAACTGTAGACGCCTTCTGTCCGATTGCCACATATATACAATGAACACCCTGACCCTTCTGGTTAATGATTGTATCAATAGCGATAGCTGTCTTACCTGTCTGTCTGTCACCGATAATAAGCTCGCGCTGTCCGCGACCGATAGGCACCATGGCATCAATGGCCTTAATACCTGTCTGGAGAGGTACGCTTACTGACTTTCTTGTAATAACGCCTGAGGCAACCCTCTCAATTTTTCTGAACTTATCTGTATTGATAGGTCCCTTGCCGTCAATAGGCTGGCCTAACGCATTAACAACACGTCCTGTCAACGCATCACCAACTGGAACCTCTACTACTCGTCCTGTTGTCTTAACTGTATCACCCTCGTTAATATTCTTGGAATCACCAAGTAATACGGCACCTACATTGTCCTCCTCAAGGTTGAGAACCATTCCGTATACCTCGCCGGGGAACTCCAAAAGTTCTCCCTGCATAGCCTTTTCCAATCCATGAACACGGGCAATACCATCTGCTACCTGAATAACTGTACCAACATCTGATACATCAAGTTCGGTAGAATATCTTTTAATCTGTTCTTTAATAACTGAACTGATTTCTTCCGGTCTTAAATTCATTAGCTTTATGCACCCACTTTCTATAAGTTTAGAGAATACTATGCCAATTGGATTTTCTTCAAATCCCTTGTCATGTCTTCTATTTTGGTTTTGATACTGCTGTCCACAACTCTGTCTCCGATTCTTACTACCATTCCTCCGATAAGACTCTCATCCACAGAATAATTCATCTTAAAATCCTCGTACTGTGTTGTTTCAAGCAATCTTTCATAAGTTGCCTTTTTCTGACTGTCTGTAAGCTCCTTCGCAGTGCTTACATAAGCAACTCCTATCTTTTTGTACTCAAGTACTCTATCTAAGAAATATTCAAGTGTTGAAACAATTTCCTTATGCCTGTCCTTTGCAACCATGACTGTAAGCAGTCCTGTCATGTCTGCAGAAACAAATTTTTCGAAAATATTAGTAACAACCTGCTTTTTCTCTTCCTTTTCGACCTTCGGATGATCCAATAATTTGCCGAGCTCTGCATTTTCCTTGAAGATATTTATCACGTTCTCTGCCTCTTCATATAATGCATCAACTTTATTATCCTGTACGGCCAATTCAAACAATGCATCACCGTAGGTAGTCTCTACTAGCTTAGCCATGTCTTCTCACCCATTTCATTTAAAGTCTCTTCAATAAGAGCATTACTGTCACTTTCGTCGATAGACTTAGCAACAAGCTTAGATGCCATAATAGCTGACACCGCAATAATCTGCTGTTTAACCTCATCAGCAACACGCTGTTTTTCAAGCTCTGCCTCTGTGTTGGCTCTGGCAATAATTCTTGCTGCCTCTGCCTTAGCCTCATCTATAATCTTCTGCTCGTTATGCTGTGCTGTCTTACGAGCATCACTGAGTATTCTCTCGGCTTCTTTATTTGCATCCTTTAACTTTGCTTCATACTCTTCCTTCATGGCAAGAGCCTTCGCCTTGTCGTTGGCAGCTGCTTCTCTGTCACTGGTAATCTTATCCTGTCTTTTCTTTAACATATTTCTTACCGGATTGAAAAGAATATATGAAAGAAGAATAAACAGTAAAAATACGTTGATTGCTGTAATTCCTGCATCAAACAGAAGCTGCTCGTCAAGACCAAATAATCGGCCATCTGTCTCAAGTGCAACAAATGTACTTCCCAAGCAATTCAAGATTTCGGCCTCCTTTCCCGTATTATCTTATTTCGCTTATAATATCTTAAAAATTCCTTAATAAATCTTACTTAAAAGGCTTAACGAACATCAAGATAATAGCTACGGCGAAACCATAAAGACCTGTTGTCTCGGCAACAGCCTGACCAAGTAACATTGTTGAAGTGATTGCTGACTTTGCACCAGGGTTACGTCCTACTGCTGAGGCACCGTGACCTGCTGCAATACCCTGTCCAACACCGGGACCTACACCGGCGATCATGGCGATACCTGCACCAATTGCTGACATTGCGTTAATAAAATCCTGTCCAGAAATATTCATTTTTTAAAATCCTCCATTTAATTAAAAAATTTACGCCGGGTTATTCCTCGGCAATTTTATCGTTAACATAAACCATTGTTAACATACAGAATACGTAAGCCTGTATACATCCTGAGAATAAATCAAAGTATGCATGCAATAATGCAGGATACGCAACCGTATATGGGTATAATAAATCATAAATCAATCCCATAAGTACTGTACCTGACATTACGTTACCAAACAAACGCAATGAAAGTGACAGTGGCACTGCAAACTCACCAATCAGGTTAATTGGAAATAAAAACCAGATGGGCTGGAATAGTGCCGTAAAATGTTTACCTTTGTTCTTTCTGATACCATTAAACTGAATAAGAATAAATGTAATCAGACCCAGACAAAGTGTGACACCATAATCCGCTGTCGGCGGCCTCAGCCCAAACAAACCGGATATGTTAGAGATAATAATAAACAGGAATACTGTTGAAATATAATTAACAAACTTATTGGAATTCTTTCCCATAATGCCGTCTACCATACTTCCAAGCATTTCCACTATGATCTCGATAGCGTTCTGGAACAACCCTGGCGTGTCCGAAGCATCAACCTTGCTTATCCTTACTCTTGCGATTATTGCCATCACAATGATAAACACGGACACAATCAGCATCGAAACATGCGTGGTATTAATAGCAACATTAGTCCCCGGTATTTCATACAGGGTCTTAATCATGAAGCTGCTTTCCTTGCATGCCACAATTGTGTTCACATTCAAGCTTCCCACCTTCTCACCTTCCTTTTCTTTAATTTTGATATTACTTTATCAGTAAACGGCCAAATATAAGCCGCCACTTTCATGGAAAACATACCGATGACAGCACATAACAAATCACCGATATTCAGCAGAAACAATGCTGCAAAAAGAGCAAGCATAACCGCAAGTCTGATAAGATAACCCAATGTAAAGGTCTTTCTCATACTGTCACCACCATACACAACCCTGCGTATTCTAAGGCTCATGTGTACAGAACAGAATGCCGAATAAATAACTCCTGCAAGAAATCCGACCATACACTTAACTGTAAACATTGTTTCCCCAAACGGAAGAAAAAGAATTACTATCTCGCCAATTATCAGATAAACAGCATCTGCCAGAAACATAGCCGGCAATGCCTCATTAATTTCATTAAGCTTTTTTATCATGGAACCCCTTCCGGCAAAGACAAAATAACTGTATCACTATGTCAATGCCTTCTAATTACTTCTTTTCCTGGTGTTCTTTATTATACCGTTCTACCTTCTCCTGTATTTCACGTTCCTGCATGCGTTTTCTTTTTTTCTCTTCTGACTCAATGGTACTTTTTGCAAGGACATATGCATTTCGTGCTCCCGCCAGCATTCCGATAAAAAGCAACGGCACAGAAAGACTTGTCCCCAACTTCTTATCTAGCCATAAGCCGACAGCCAGACACAAAAATGTCGGTACCATAACGCTTATGCTAATCTGGGAAATTAATACTATATTTCTGTAAGATTTTCCATTATCACTCATATAGTCATCCCTTCACACAAACTATGATAATAATAACACTTTAGCCTTAAAAAGTCTATTTTTTAATTTATTATTTGCAGATAATTTTTGTTTACTGTTTGAATTGAAATTTTATTTCTACACTGATATAATTTCACTTAAATATATTTTCCTGTTAGATTCTTTAATTAATCAACTGATAAAGGAGGAGTTTGGAAATGACAACCTTATTCAGAAGACGACTTATGCCGGATGAGTGTATTCTTCTTGAAGATGATAACATTGTATTAAACGAAAAAGACGCAATTATAACCACATGGAAGACCTTCCGTCCCAAACCCGAATTCTCCCATGGCATATCTTACTATGTGATAGATAAGGGATATAAGGTTAGCAGATTCCTTAAGGAAGACGGCACTCTGGCATATATCTACTGCGATATAATTGACACAACTTATGATGAAACTACGGATACATACACTTTTATTGACCTTTTAGCCGATGTGATTATAGAAAATGATGGACGCATGCGTGTAGTGGACCTTGATGAACTTGGAGATGCCGTAGCTGACGGAACCATTACTGCCGCCCAGCTTTCTGATGCCCTTCACAAGCTCAATAATCTTCTTACAGAAATATACGATGGAAGATTCAACAGCTATTTACAGAAAATAGATAAATATTTATAAACAAAAGAGCACAAAAGACTGTTAAACGATTCGTCAAACAATTTCTGTGCTCTTTTGTCAATCAAGTATCTGTGTTCTGCTTCTATAATATGATATCTATCTCTCTTCCAGACTTCTCATACTGGTAATACCTTACTCCTGCAGCATTAAGCATCCTCTTGGAAGCGATTACTGATGCTGTATCAGCATATTTATCACTTTCAAATACAACCGTCTTTATTCCTGCCTGAATAATAGCCTTGGCACACTCATTACATGGAAAAAGCGTAACATACATCTTAGCATTCTCAAGGCTTCCGCCTCTGTAATTAAGGATTGCATTGAGTTCACTGTGCGCTGTATAGAAATATTTATTATCAAGTGGATCTCCCTCTCTGCACCATGGAAATTCATCGTCTGAACACCCTCTTGGCAGACCGTTATATCCCATAGATAAAATCTTATTGTCGTTGCTTACGATACATGCTCCGACCTGGGTATTAGGATCCTTTGAACGAAGTGCTGACAGCTTGGCAACTCCCATGAAATACTCATCCCATGATATATAATCAGTTCTTTTGTCGCTCATAAACACCGCCTATTCTAACAGGCCTATACGCCTGATATGTCTCTCATCGTTGGAAAACTTCGCATCAACAAATGTGTCCGCTATTCTGAAAGCAAGCTCTGGTCCTAATACTCTTGCTCCCATACATAGAACATTTGCATTATTATGCTCCCTCGTAGCCTGTGCACTGAAACAGTCACTGCAAAGAGCTGCTCTGATGCCCTTTACCTTATTAGCAGCCATGCTCATTCCGATACCTGTACCGCAAAGAAGTATACCCAGCTCACACTCTCCTCCTGTGACAAGCTCACACACCTTGTGTGCATATACAGGATAATCACAGGATTCTGATGTGTATGTTCCTACATCTTTGCACTCGATACCTCTCTTTGCCAAATGTTCAATAAGCTGATTCTTTAAATCAACTGCTCCATGGTCACATCCAATTGCTATCATAATCTTTATCTCCTTTTTGTTATTATTTTCTAGTCTTTTGCAAAACGCAGCTTTATCACTGAACATTTGTGAATTACAGCGTTTCACACTTGACTGATTATTTATTCTGCATTGCATCAAGTCTGCGAATATGCTCACATACCTTTTCAACAAGCTCATATAAATCCTCAAAGCACCGGTTGTACTCCTCAGCGCCCTTTCCATAAGGATCATATACCACCCTGTCTCCCTCTCCTACAAATTCGCTGATTGTATAAACATTAATTGCCCGGTCGTAGGTATCATAAAGTTTCTGCTTCATTTCAGCATTCATGGTAAGCACCAGTGTAGAGTTGTCAAAATCCGTATTATCAATCTGTGTCGCCGTATTGCTTGGCATAATCATACCATGACTTGCCGCCACAGCCACTGCTTTGGGGTTGTAGGGTTCCGAAAACAAAACCACCATTCCCCTTGATTCAACCCTCATCTCCGGCATAAGATTTACCATAATGGTAGCCGCCATTGGACTTCTACAGGTATTACCGGTACAGACAAAAATAATTCTCTTATATATGCTCATTCCTCACCTCATAGCTACACATGAATAATTTTATGTCCTGCCGCTTTAATAAGCCGGTTCATTACTGCTTGTCCCACATTGTTATCAGGAAAACTCTCTGAGTATACATATTCCATTCCTGCACTGTCAAATTCCCTCAGAAGCAGGAATAAATTGTGGGCTATTTCCTCTTCATGTTTTTCGCTTCCTGCAGAATAAACATTACCACACATATACTCTCTTCTGGACTCATCTGTTGTCATAACACATACTTTCTTACCCGAGGATTCTAATTCTTTAGTCTTTTCATTTATATACCTGACTACATTTTCCTTATCACCCTCCACTATTGTAAGTTCAGCTCTTGGTGCATAATGTCTGTATTTCATTCCCGGAGCCTTTGGAACGACCCCTTCTGACAGACCTCCCATTATTGCAGGATCTACAAGAACCTGTCCCACAACCTCCTCAAGCATCTGCTTAGTTATATAACCCGGTCTTAATATAACCGGTATCTTTCCACTTACATCAACAATCGTAGACTCCAGACCAATATCAACAGTGTCATCCTGAATAATCATGTCAATTTTCCCTGACAAATCCTCTATAACATGAGCTGCCCTGGTTGGACTCGGTCTTCCTGACGTATTGGCACTTGGAGCTGCAATATATAACCCGGACTGCCTAATAAGTTCACTCGCCACCCTATGGCTTGGCATTCTTATGGCAACTGTGTCCAATCCCCCTGTTATTGAATCCGGCACTTTCTCTTCCTTTTTAAAAATCATTGTAAGCGGTCCGGGCCAGAATTTATCAGCAAGCTTAATTGCGTTATCCGGTATTTCCCGCGCAAGATCATTTAATCCCTTCATATCACAGATATGCACAATAAGAGGATTATCTGACGGTCTTCCCTTAGCTGCATACACCTTTTTGGAAGCATTACTGTCAAGGGCATTGGCTCCAAGTCCATACACAGTTTCAGTTGGAAATGCAACTAATCCCCCTGATTGCAGAATCTCCCCTGCGTGTTTGTATATTTTGTTATTCTCCTCAATATTATCAGTTATTATTTCAATTATCGTTTTCAATTTCTTCCTCCAGATAGCCTACAATTCCATCGTATAATGCAGCTGCTATCTTACACTGATACTCTTCTGTCATAAGAAGTGCCGTTTCCTCAGGATTACTTAAAAACCCACACTCCGCTATTATTGTTGGTACTTTAGTATTCACCAGCAGATAATAATCGCTGTTAGCTTTTTCGACTCTGTTATTGTCAGGATCTGCCTTCGATACCAATGCCTTTTGAATCTGTCCGGCAAGTATCTTCCCACTTTGAGAGCCTTTATAATAAAATACCTGTGCACCCTTCACATCAGGGGTAGTATAACTGTTCTGGTGAATACTGACAGCAATATCAGCATTACTGTTGTTAATTATATCACATCGTGCCTTCATATCAGCACTTTTTTTATTTTTGTCCGTAACTTTATACAATCCCACATCCTCTGTTCTCGTCATAACAACAGTAATCTGTGACTGGGTAAGCATATCTCTAAGTTTAAGTGCAATTGCAAGATTAATATCCTTTTCATGAACATTGTTAATCCCTATTTTTCCGGGGTCAATTCCTCCATGTCCGCTGTCAATCACCACTACCCTTCCTGCAAGTCGAATATTTTCAACATTTTCATCCACATAGTTTTTTTCCGTTTCCTGTTGTGTGGAACTTGTGTCTTTATCATTGCATCCGTTAAGAATCACATTTGAGGTTATATAAACTGCAAATATCATCAAAATAGACATTACATAAATCATTTTCCTCAGGTTCATAATAAACTCCACAGAAAACTCTTATTATAATTCTATTCTGACCATATATTTATAATTCCTGAAAATGCATGTTATAAACTATTTATTATATTTGGCTATCACACTCCAGACCTCGTCTCTTTCAAGACCCATTTTCCATGCAGCAACACCTGCCACATCAGCCTCACTTATAATCTTCATTTTCTCCTCAATGGAAGTTTCTTCTTCCAGCCATATCAGTATGTTGGCACCGTCCTCTGTAAATGAAGCTGTATACTGCCCCACAGTTTCATCCCACACCGGTGTAATATTTCTTTCCGCAAGGTAGTCAAGTGCTGCCTGCATTGAAACTGCCTTGCCTGTAGTCACTCCATCCTTGACAGTCCAGATTCTTGTGTAGAAAGGTATACCAACAATTAACTGCTCCTTGGGAACCATCTCAAGTGTATCATTAATGGCCTTTTCCACAAAAGACTTTGATGACACTGAACCTGCTTCTGAGCCGTTGTAATGCTCATCATAGGCCATAATAATAATATAATCAGCGAAATAACTCTGCTCTTCTATATTGTAAAATGCATTGTGACTCATTGGAACATAGTTGTCAATTGTCAGGAGCCTGTTATGTTTATGCAGTTCTATTGAAAGCTCCCTTATGAACTGAAGGTAATCGCAGACATAATCCTCTTTAATATTTTCAAAATCCAGATTGATTGCATCCAGACTCTGCATTAAAACATCCTCCATAAGGCAGTCAATCAGATACGCTCTGTTTTTACTGCTGGAAAAGAACTCCTTGTAATCCACATCCTTATTAAAATCATCTATAAGTCCCCATACCTCTATTCCATTGGCATGAGCATAATTTGGAAGTACACCTGTTGTAAGTCCGGTATAATCACCATCACTGCTGCTTATGGAAAACCATGTAGGACTTATTACATTTACTCCGCTGTCCCTGTCATGATATGCCATTATGGATGTTGAAGTTGAAACATCAAAAGTCTGGAACCACCCGAGAGTTATCTTGGTTTCATTGTCCGGAAGAACCCTCTCCTCAACAAATGTACTCTCAGGCTTAAATTCGTATTCTTCACTTACAATGTCAGATTTAATGTATCCTGTAAATCCGGCATCAGTTGTAACCTGGACCCAATCTTTATCCAGCTTTTTAATAAATTTAAGAGTGTCCCCCTTATCCACATCCTCTAATATGTCACTCTTAATTCCTGCCCTGTAACGAACCTGACCTGCTTCCTTAACATCAACACACTGATACACATTTCTGTCCAGAGTAATAAGTACTCTGTCAGGATTCTCTTCGAATTGATAATCACAGTCAGTAAACTTTGCAACATAATCCCATGAAATCATCGGTACATCATTAATTTTTACAAAAACAGGATAATCTGTAGGGTATGAATTGCCTTCCAGGTCATTATATCCTTCGGCTTCAGCCATATATGTATAAATGTTTGAACGGTTTGAATATTTAATACTGTCCGTATCTTTGTCATAGTAAAATCTTACATTAATATTCTTTTCAATAAACTTCTGTGAAAGATATAACTGATTATTCTTCCAAACTCCCTCATCGGCATATTTCTCGCCATCAAGTAAAACCATTACTTTGTCGGTATTCTCATCTATTTCCCAATAATCAAACCCGCTCATTCGTTCTTTTCCCGGTGTCATTCTCTTAATAAGAATAATTGAAACCACCAAAGCCAGAATCACCACTGATATAAAAATTATAATATATTCTATTCCCAGACCTGTTTTTTTGCTATTTTTCCTCATTATTTTCAAAAACTCCTTTGCATACTATTTTTATTATATCACAACAATCTATATGCGGCGAATTATTTTTCATTCTGCTTTCCATAAAACAAAGCGCCACACCATAATATAAGTGTGACGCCTGCAGCACGGGCGCAAAGGGAGTCCCGTCCAAAAAGTATGTGATATTATTAATCCTGACACCGGTTTATGGTGTAAAAGTCTGAGTAAATATTACTCTCAATATGTTCCTAAATTTTTAATAAAACCAAGATGTTCCCCACATATTTTAAATGGATTTGTCTCCATAGGGACTTGGCACACCCTGATATTATAATTTTTTTCAATCTCCTTAACCCTTTTGGGACTTGTGGTCATGGTAGCAAGTGTAAGCCCGTCTACTTTAAGAATTCTGTTTATTCTTTCTATTTTTTTTACGCACTCCTTACATTTCCATGGCGAAAATGAACCAACGAGTATTTTTTTCTCGCATTCAGTTACCTCCCGCAGCGCAGCTAGCATATTACTATCCACCCCATCCAGGCTGAGATCCACTATTATTATGTCATAGAAATCTCTAAGAATGCCTATCATTCCATCATGGACTCTGGCAAAGAAATCGATTCCCTTATACGAAAATGCGTGCCTTCCAAAAGAGCCTTTGTAGTATCTGACCCTTTTTGTATCGAGTTCTTCTCTGATTAAATCGTAATCCTGTGCTGGTCCAATTCCCACAACCGCAACCTTCTTATGAAGACCATTTGCATAATAATTAGCAAGCATTATTCCCAAATGTGTTGTTCCTGCACCGGGACATATCCCGATAAGTCCGATTACCTCATTTGTTCTCTTTGCCCTTCTTAATGCAAAATGCTGCCTTTTCATATAATAATTTCATTATCTCCTTTACTGTTTTTAACCTGTTAATAATTGTAAAATGATTACTTCTGCATACCATCATATAAGGCAGATAATCCCTGACTACATCCTCCATGGTTTCGTCAAACAAATCATTTCCATTTGTCCAGTTATATACACACGGAACCCTGTAATAGTGTTTTTCATCATTTATACTTCTTGTATAAGCATAGAAATCCTGCGCGCTCATTAAATTCAAAAAAACTGCTGCCCCATTGACATTTTCCAGTATTCTTTTTTCTTCATCCGGTCCATATTTCCCACCACAGACAATAAATACCAAATCGTCGTCTAAATACTCTTTATGCCCATAGATTCCGTCATCTGCTATGATTACGTCTGTTCGCGGGTATCGCACATCAATCCCTTCTCTGTAATCAGGGGCAATAAGTACACCATTATACTTGTAAAGCCCTTCTTTCGTCAGCTTTCCTTTTCTCCCCTCATTCAACAGATGCTGACCTTCAGAATTATCCATAATCATACAGCTATATCCGTTCTTTTCAAAAAAATGTGCCATACACAAGGCCACATGGGTAGTGCCTATACCTGCTCTTATCCCTGTTATATGCAAAATTCCTGAGCCGTTCATATTATTTTTATCGGTATTGTTTATTATTCTTTCCAAATCTTTTCTAAGTATAACAACATTTTCATATCTGAAAATCTTATTATGTCTTATACTTTTCTTAATTATTGGATATAATTCATGATAATTTACTTTCTCGATATTCATATCAAGATTTCCATTATTAACCATAAAAAAAATAATTACTCCCAGACTATAAATATCTGACTGCTTTGACAAATTACATTTCACATACTGTTCCGGGGAAGCAAAACCCGGCGTTCCCTTAAGCATTGAACAATTATTATTTTCCAATGCATTGTCAAAATCTATCAGTTTTACTTTTCCATTTTCAGAAATAATAATATTATCCGGTTTTAAATCCAGATGAATAATTCCATTTTTATAGTTATGCAGATACTCCAATATGTTGCACAGTTCTATTGAAATACGGCAGATATCCTTTGTACTCATCCTGCCTTTTTTTTCAATAATATTGTGGACGTATTCATTCAAAGAAATACCAGTAATATATTCTTCAATAATACAAATGTGCGTATCATCTTCTTCAATGTCGTAAATCATGGGAATATCAGGATATTTCATATCCTTAATAAGATTGGCCTCCATTAACAATCCTAAACTGTTCTGGTCAGCCTTAAGAATAATCTTGGCAACTCTGAACACATTGAGTATTCTGTGCCGCACAAGATATACAGTAGAATGCCCGGTAGCACCAAGCATCTGAATAATGTCGTATTTATCGTCTAATAACCTGTTCATACCTCCTTCCACCGATAATACGTCTGAACTGCTCTGAACTTATAATACACTATTGTTTTGTTATTATCAATATATTTTTTTAATTTTTTCTAAAGATTTTATTTTTTCGTTATTTTTTACGCCTTTACAAGATATGAAAAAATGATTATTATAAAACCAAGAAAAATATCAAATTAGGTGATTTTATGAAGATTGAGCGTTTAAGTGAGAATCAGATTCGTTGCACTCTCAATAAATCAGATCTCGCATCAAGACAATTGAAGATCAGTGAGCTTGCTTATGGAAGCGAAAAAGCACGTGAACTTTTTCGTGACATGATGCAGCAGGCATCCTATGAATTGGGTTTTGAGGCGGATAATATTCCCCTTATGATAGAAGCTATTCCTGTGTCGCCGGAGTGTATTGTTCTAATCATTACGAAGGTAGATAACCCTGAAGAGCTTGATACCCGCTTTTCCAGATTCTCTCCTTTCGACAGGGACATGGATGATGACGACCTGGAGTACGACGATTTTCCTGATATGGAAACCATTGGTCAGGATTACTCTGCGTCTTTGCCAACTGCCAATGAGGAGCTGGATAATGATGAGTATGAAGAAACAGAATCCTCTTCAACATCAGTTCCTGATTTCCTTGGAAATGATTTGATGAATTTATTCGGTAAGGTAAGGGATTTCCTAAACAACAACAACTCACCATTAAAAGCTTCCGATGATGCTTCTAAATCAAACGGCAATGCAACAGAGACCCCTGCATCATCAACTGATAAATTTATCCCTTTGGGCAAGTCTTTAAGTTCCTCAACCAGGAATGATAGTACGCCGGATAGTAACAGTAAGACAGTACCTGCTAAGTCTGCTATGGCAACACGTATTTATACTTTCCGCTCAATTGATGATATATCCCTTGCCGCGAGAAGTATTACTCCTGTATTTAATGGTACAAGCTCTCTGTTTAAGGATTCTGATAAGATTTATTACCTCGTGATTAATAAATCTGACTGTAGCTCCGTTAATTTTAACAAAACCTGTAATATACTTACAGAATATGGAGATAAGCTTCAATCCAACGAAGCGACGGCTTGTTTCCTTGATGAACACGCTGTATGCCTTATCAAATCAGATGCTGTAGGGGTAATGTCGAAATTATAATAAGTAGTATAAACTGCATTGTATAAATCAAGCTCTGGCACATTGTGATATGACACTAATGAGCCAGAGCTTTTAATTTAACGAAAGAATCGTCTTCAAAATATATAAACCGCTTTTTAGCTTAATGAATCAACGTATGTTGTGATTTCCTCTAAGAGCATATCACAGTCAATGCCATGAACCATAGCGGCTTCCTCGATTGTCTCACCAGCTGATGAAGGACATCCTACACAATGCATACCAGCTCCCATAAGAATTGGAATAATTCCTGCATCAACCTGAATTGCCTCACCAATTGTAGTGTCCTTAGTAATCTTTGCCATAATAATCCTCCTATCCATTTAGTAACAATAATATAATATTGCCCAAAAGAAATGTCAATAATACATTTTGAGTTGAATTATGATTTAAACTATTGTATAATCAGGTAAATAATTATCTAAGGAGGATATTGAAATGGCATATGTAATTAATGATGATTGTATCAGCTGTGGCGCTTGCGCAGCAGGTTGTCCTGTAGAGGCTATCAGTGAGGGTTCTTCTCATTACGAAATCAATCCTGATGTTTGTGTTGATTGTGGCGCTTGTGCTGGTACTTGCCCAGTAGGTGCTCCAAATCCACAGTAGTCTTATACAACATCTATAAGTTACATAAAGCGGGACAGATTATCTGCCCCGCTTTTTATTTAACATAATTCTTATTTCTGATCCTTAAGAAGATCAGCAAATCTGGTCTGTTCAGGAATCCATGCCATCTTCACGGTTCCTATAGGACCGTTACGCTGCTTGGCAATAATAATCTCCGCAATTCCTTTAAGCTCTGTATCTTTGTTATAATAGTCATCCCTATATAAAAACATTACAACATCGGCATCCTGCTCAATGGCGCCTGATTCTCTTAAGTCAGACAGAATAGGTCTGTGATCCTGTCTCTGCTCAACAGCACGTGATAACTGTGAAAGTGTTACCACCGGAACCTCAAGTTCTCTTGCCAAAGCCTTCAGCGATCTTGAAATATCAGATATTTCCTGCTGCCTTGAATCAGTCTTCCCACTTCCCTGCATAAGCTGCAGATAATCGATTATTACCAGTCCCAGATTGTTCTCCATCTTATACTTCCTACACTTTGAACGAAGTTCTGAGATAGAGATACCCGGTGTATCGTCTATTATTAGATTTGACTTTGCAATTCCATCTGCGCCTTCGATCAGCTTTCCCCAGTCGGATGAATCCAGATTACCTTTTCTTATTCTGTCAGCATCAACTGTTGATTCCAACGACAGCATTCTGTTTACCAGCTGCACATTTGACATCTCCAGACTAAATATTGCAGTTGTAATGCCCTGTTTAATAGCAACATTCTCTGCCACATTAAGCACAAATGCCGTTTTACCCATAGATGGTCTTGCTGCTACCAGAATAAAGTCGGATGGCTGAAATCCGGATAAATATGTATCAAGATCCTTGAATCCGGTTGGAACTCCCGTAACAGATCCTCTGTTCTTTGCCGCTGTCTGGATTCTGTCCAGCGCTTCAAGTACAACCTTATCAATAGGGGTATACTCCGACACACCCTTATTCTTAACAAGATCGAATATTCTCTTTTCTGTGTCAGCAAGAATCTCATCAGTGGTTGTTTTCCCTGCGTAGCATTCATTGGCAATGGTATCATTTACTCTGATAACATTGCGCAGAATAGCCTTGTCCTTCACAATAGAAGCATATTGACGTACATTTGCTGAAGTTGGGACGGACGATAGAAGTTCGCGAACAAATTCTATGCTGTAAACCTCAGGTGGAACATCCTTTTCCTTTAGGCTTTCCTGCAGTGTAACAATATCAACCGGCTTTCCCGCATTATTCATTTCAACCATTGTTGCAAACATCACGCCATACTGTCTGTGATAAAAATCATCCTGGGTAAGCATTTCACCTGCTGTAATAATAGCCTGCCTGTCCATTATCATTGAGCCGACAACAGACTGCTCTGCCTCAAGACTATTTGGCATTATCCTTAGCGTTGCGTCATCCATATTTCTATTACTCCTGTTCAACCTTTACAACTAACTTAGCCGTAACCTCCCGGTGAAGCTTAACAGCCACCTCATATGTTCCCAAAGCCTTAATTGCATCATCCAGTTTCATTTTCTTCTTATCAATATCGAGTCCTAACTGATCTTTTGCTGCAACAGAAATCTCCTTGGTTGAGATAGCGCCAAATGTTCTGCCGCCCTCGCCAATCTTCATCTTTACCACAACCGGCTTCTCCTCAACCTTTACAGCAAGTTCCTTTGCCTTTGCAAGCTCTTCTGCCGCTTCTTTTTCTTCTCTTTTTTTCTGAAGTTTTAAATCGTTAAGATTTTTGGCAGTTGCCTCTATTCCAAGTTTCTTTGGCAACACGAAGTTCCTTGCATAACCATCATTTATATCTACAATCTGTCCTTTTTTACCTAAAGTCTTAACATCTTCCAATAAAATAACCTGCATTTATATTTCTCCTTCCTCAATCATCTTGTCTAAAGTGAGTTTAATTCTTACCACTGCCTGAGATGGCGTACACTCAGTAAGCTGCGCTCCTGCAATAGTCATATGACCTCCTCCGCCAAGTTTTTCCATTACCAGCTGGACATTTACCTCATCAATTGAACGGGCACTTATAAATATCTTTTCGTCATAAGCTGTAATAACAAAAGAAGCCTTAATCTCGGAAATATCCAGAAGCTGATTAGCTGCCTTTGCACCGCCTATGGTAGGACTGTCTACGCCTTCCCCATCAAATATCGTTATGGCAAATGCACCCTTATAAACCTCAGCCTTGCTTACGGCCTCACATATAGCTCTGTATTCAGCCATATCATTTCTTAGCATCTTTCTTACCCTTGTAACATCAGCGCCGTTTCTTCTTAAAAATGCCGCTGCCTCAAAGGTTCTAGGTCCAGTCTTATTATTAAATCCGTCTGTATCGATATAAATACCGGCATAAAGTGCATCTGCCTCAAATGCTTTAAGCTTAATGTTATCATCCACATACTGAATCATCTCTGAAACCATTTCACTTGCAGATGATGCGTATGGATCTACGTATGACAGAACTGCACCTGAAATTGTAACATTGGAGCGTCTGTGATGATCCAGCACGATGATATTTTTACATTTATCCAGAAGCTCCGGACACTCTGTTCTTGCCGGCGTATTAACATCAACCACAATAACTGCAGTCTTCGCGGTCATATAAGACGCTGCCACATCAGGCTTTACAAACATATCCTCAGGATAATCATCATTGCCGATAAATCTGTTAACAAATGGCCTGATACTGCTTGTTATATCATCTAAAACAATATGTGCCTTCTTTTCCAGCTTTGTTGCAATAACGTAAACACCCAGTGCTGAGCCAAATGAATCAATATCAGACAGCTTATGTCCCATAATAATAACACTGTCATTATTATCAAGAATCTGCCTTAAGGCATGTGCCTTAACTCTCACCTTAACTCTGGTGTTTTTCTCCATCTGCTGGCTCTTTCCGCCAAAGTAATAAATCTTGTCGCCATCCTTAACAACAGCCTGGTCGCCACCTCGTCCTAAAGCAAGGTCCATTGCTGCCTTAGCAACCTCAGAATTCTTTGCATAGTCATTGCTGCCGGTACCTATACCCATTGAGAGTGTAAGAGTCATTTCATTTCCAACCTTTACGCTCTTAATATCCTCAAGCAGGCTGAATTTATCTTCCATAAGTTTCTCTAAATACTTATATCTGAAAACTACAAAATACTTATCCTTCTCCATCTTTCGCACAATGGCAGCACCGGGAGTAAAATACTTGTTAACTCTTTTATCAACAATGCCGACAAACAGGGAACGTCTTACATCATCTATAGATTCAAGCGCTTCTTCATAATTATCAATATAAACCATTCCGACAACAAATCTTTCATCATGAAGTTTCTGGATATACATATTAACGTCAGTTTCATCAAACATATACATCACAACAAGAGATGAGTCATAACTCTTATCAATAATCTTTACTCCATCTGTAAGGGAATCTGCGCTGAGTCTCTTCATATCCACACGGTAATCCCTGTCATTATATCTGATTTTTAACTCTTTGACATCATCACCGTCAGGAAAAATTCTCGGTGTAATCTCAGGAAATATCATGGCAATATTCTTTCTAAAATCCTTTTTCTTTCCGGTACATTCCTGCATTGCCTTGTTCATCCATAACACAGATCCATTGTCATCCAGAAGACAATATGGGATGGTTAAATCATACAAAAGCTGTCTCTGCACCTGGGAATAATTGGACGAAAACTCCACCATCTCGTGCATTATCGCCGGACGAAACACCAGAAGCATAACAATGCATGCAGCACCATATATAACCAGGTATGCGGTCACAACTGCAGCTGCATTAGTATCAATAAAATATAATCCTATATTTATGAAGGCAAGCACAACACCAAAAATCACCGGCCACACAAAAAACACCTTAAGCATTCCTTTAGCCTTGAATGCGCTGCCCTTCTTATTACCACCAGGCATATTATCCTCCAAATATCAACACACCTATTTCTAGAACTCTGCTACTAAAAAGCTTTTTCTATTATATCATCATTATCACACAAAATAAACTCTAAAAATTAAATGAACCAGCCAACGTTGCTTTATATTACTTTGGAATATATACTGCCTGC
>JBJEME010000033.1:0-78177 GCA_051879515.1 Lachnospira sp.
CTACCGTTCTTTGTAGAACCAACACCCTTTTTATGAGCGAAAAACTGAAGGTTCAAATTCAACATAATATTACACCTCCTTGAAATCAATCGATACGTACTTAGGATTATTATCCGCAATACTCTGCAAACCCAGAACACATGCATCTAACAAAACCTGTGTTTTTTCACTAACCGGCGAGCTTACAACTTTAATTTCTACAAAAGCCTTCTGCTCATTAGCTGCACCCTCAAAATCGTCATCCGTAAATTGTTCAATAGAATTAATCGTATTGAGAGTCAGTACCGAAACTGCCGAACAAATGATATCGCTACCTTGTTCAGCGTAGCCTGAATGTCCTTCAGACTTAAAACCAATAATCTTACCAGAAGATTGATAAACTGTTATATGAGTCATAATATAACCTCTCATATATGATAACGTTAATACTATGCGTTAATCTTTTCAATCTTAACCTGAGTGAATGACTGTCTATGACCATTCTTCTTGTGATATCCAGTCTTTCTCTTATACTTGTAAACGATGACCTTAGAACCCTTTACCTGCTCAACAACGCTTGCTGTAACTGTTGCTCCTGCTACTGTAGGATCACCAACCTTAGCCTCACCGTTATTAACGAAAAGAACCTGGTCAAATGTAACAGTGTCACCAGCGTTAACATCAAGCTTTTCTACGTTGATTACATCGCCTTCAGAAACTGTGTACTGTTTACCACCTGTTGCTATAATTGCGTACATATGGCACCTCCTAAATTAAATACTCGCCAGTTTTGGGGAAGATTAACTCTTACTTATGCCCTGACTGAGCGGCACACATCAGATATAATATAGTATCAGTAATGTTTTGTCAATGATTTTTTTGTTAATCGCAAAATTAATCGCAAAATTTTTCTACAACAATTCTAAAATTATTCTGCATTATTATAGTTTTATCTTCCGTTTTCCAAATAATAAATTACTAAACATCAGAATAATAATTAAAATCACCGGATAGACGACACACTCTATAAGACTGACTCGGTCAGTGTATAGCTTTACCCTGTCAACTGTAACATAATTAAAAAATATATCAAGTTCGTCAAAATAATCCGGAGCTTCGTAGCCATATAACGCTAAAACTCCCAAAACACACCAGATATTTATTTTATTAAGATAAAAATAAGTATACAACAGCTGAATAACACAAACTATAAAAAACAATTCAACGATTGTAAATATCAGCATTATGGAAACATTTAAGCCTGCATCCCTGAATAATTTTAATCCAAAAGTCTTATCAGAATAGCTGTGGTCACTTCCCCATTTATATGTATTTCCATAAATAATATATCCCGGTAAAACAAGCCATAAACCGGCTGTTACTGACATAATCGCAGAGGTTGAAAATATATATGAAAATATACTTTTAACATTTTCATTCCATTTTTTTCGTTTAAGAATCATTGGATAACGTATCTCGTCTCTTAATTTGAAGTGTATCAGGAAAAATGAAATAATAATAAGAATAATTCTGTACATTCCAAAACCTATACAGACATATTCCAGATAATTAATGCCTCCATCTTCATATAATAAATCAAGAGTCTTTTGCTTTCCTTCGCATACATCTATATTCAGTTTAACACAATATGCCATTAACATATTAAATACGGCAAATATAAATATTATAATTTTATTTCCAAAAACACGTGAATATCTTTTCATAATTTAAAAATCTATTTTTATTCGGTCAGGATATGTCTGTATCAATATACTTATATCCTCTGGTTTCAGGTTATCAAAGAAATATTTTTTCATATTATTATCAAGAACTGAAGTGGTCAGCTTTATATGGGTAGTTTCACCCGGATTAAGGATAAGCTTAATATTGTCTTCATATATTATTGTACAGCCGTTCATAAATCCACTTTTTTCATGATATACAGTTGACAAATGTGGAGATGTACTCAACCTGTAGTCAGAAACATTTTTTAATTTAATGCTTAATACAATTACTTTAATATTCTCTTCTCCGTAATTGTTTGCCAGTTCACTGTATTTATAATCATTATACTTGTCTTCAAATTCAGAAACAGTAAGTAATTCACATTTTTCAGGAACAAATTCGACACCCTCAAATTCACAGACATCTTTCGAATCATATACATATTCTGTAGCGTCAGGGAATGCTTTATTAATCCTATAGACAGCTATTGCCCATACTACTACAACTGCAACAATTATTACTAAAAATACGTACTTAAATACCTTTTTCATGATATAATATCTCCTTTTCTGGAATGTGTCATTAACATCATGTAAGATGAAACTGCAACAATTATCAGTTCAAGCAGTATGCATATAAGACTTACATTTCCATTATAGATACGTATCGCACTAGACGGTGATATACGTACTGGAAGATATCTTGAAGCTAATGATAAGATATACCATATTATAAACGGAATAAGTGATAATAACAGTATATTTCTTACAAATGTTGAAAACGCAAGAGGGAGCACTGCGTATATTCCTCCTAAAAGATATACAAGTACAAATAACAAAAAAATCGTTAAAAGAGGATATTTGTAATAAATTATACCATAGAGACTTTTTCCTATACCTACACAATTACCAATTGGATTAAGTGCAGGTAGAACAGCGGCTGTCATACAGAAACTTAAAACTAACGGAAATACTGCAACTATACCGCCAACAATAAAGTTCACAATATACTTTGCTTTATAATAATTCTTAAGCGAAGTCCTTAACATAAGGTTCTTTATATATCCTGATTTAATATCAAGATATAACGATATACCAAAAGGAAGTACAATAAGTATAGGAAGAATTGTAGTATACAGTGTGAAAAAGCCGGTCATTCCTCCACCAAGCCACCTGAAATACACATTTTCAGGATATGTACAAACGCCTTTATACCACTTTAGAATGTTGGTTGAAACAGGATACGCATTGGTTACAAAATCTCCTATAGCTATACCGGCACCTATAATTAAAGTAATAATAAAAGAGATGCTGTGAGTAGCCCTGTATAATTCAAGTTTAAATATTTTTTTCATATCTTTATGTTACCTCTCCACATCATAAATTCGCACGATTGAACCACTGTTCATCTCAATAATAGTATCTGCAAGATATACCAATTCTTCATAATCATGACAAGCAATAATAATAAGCTTGTCCTGCTTTTTTAAATCTAATAGTATTTCCCGTACATTATTAACACCCTCATCATCCAGCGCATTAATAGGCTCATCAAGAATAATCAGGTCAGGATTTTCCATTATTGCTGCAGCGATGCCAAGCTTCTGCTTCATTCCTAAAGAATACTTTCTGTAGCTTCTTTTATCGTTTGGGTCAAGCCCTACCTTAGCAATAGTCTCCCTAATCTGCTCATCTGTTACCAGGCCTTTTATGTCTGCCAACAGCTTAAGATTCTTAAAGCCTGAAAAAGAACCCAAGAATGCCGGATTCTCAATAAGTGCGCCCACACTTTCAGGGAATGTTATATCTTTGTCCAACTGTTTTCCGTCTATTGTTATTGTTCCTTCTTTTAAGTGAATCATTCCGCATATGGCTCTCATAAGCATGGTCTTTCCACAGCCGTTCTTTCCTTTTAATCCATATATCTTTCCACTGCTTAAATTAAGGCTTATATTGTTTAATACAATATTTCTGTTTAAAATCTTTACTATGTTTTTAATTTCAATATCCATGAGTGCTACCTATAAATAATCCTTTCTTTTTATCATAATTACACCGGCAATAAATGATGCCATTATCAGCAATAAATTGATTATCAATCCAAAATGAGTGCTAATATATTCACTTCTACGAATCATCTGATAATTACCTGTAAACCATCCTGTTGTGTAGTAACATGACATAATATTAACTGATACAACATACATAAAGCCGTAAATTGAAGAACTGCAAAATGTTATAACAAGTTGTATAAAGCTCGTTGCCACACTTGTGAGTATCATCACAATCAGAAACAGCAATACTTTGTCTAAGCTTAACTGTTCTATACTCACTCCTATAAAACGTGATAATTCATCGCTTCTTATACTGAATAAATCACCTTTAAATCCGGCTGCTGTTATCCATACAATAAATATACCTGCAAACATTGCTGCATAATATGCTATAACAGCACAGAACGCCCATACACAACGTGCAATCCACCAATTGATCTTACTTACACATCGAAGAAGAATCTGCATTCCGAATCTTTCAATATCCCTTGAAATATAATCGCCAATCAGATATGCAAGAAACAGGTTAATAAATAAAAAAGTATAAGGTAATTCAATTATCTCTTTCTCTGAAATAATATACGGCTTATCACCTTTAAAAAAATATAACAAACACTCTAAATAAGATACATTTTTTGATAAGGTCTTTCTGTAATAATATTTAATTATTTTGTCAATATAGTTTATGTTAATCAATGCAGTCATAACAGCAATAATTATCAGCTTAAAGCTGCACTGACTAAAGCCATGAATTAGCTCAGCCTTAATTATCTTTAATCTTTTCACAGCATAAATTCTCCTTATTCATATAACCCCAAATCCATAATAATATCTTCTTTTACCTGAACATAATCGCTAGTTGTAATTTGTCGAAATAATCGACTAAGAGAAATACCTAATCTCATATCCTTACGTATAGGCGACATTCTGTCTGCTAATATCATTATTTTATTGATTTTTTCACCTGGTTTTATATTATGAAGAGCCATTTCATCAAAGTCATAGGTTGAAATATTTGAATAAACTTCCTGAATGGTATCTTTCCATAAAAATGTTTCGTCAGTATAGTATCCATAGGCACCTCCAAAATCCAATGTTCTTGACACATTTGATGCATTTTCAATAGTAATTTCAAATATAATCAATTCGCCGCCAGAGCGCCTGTTTCCATACTCATCTAATAAATGTGTACTATACAATCTTCCACCTAAAGAGTTAGGTCCGTTGCAATTTAATGCACCCTCAAGTATTGAATCATCATATAGTTCTAATGTTTTTAGACCTTCTACAAGTGAGTTATTAATTGTAAGCTTGTTGACAGTGAATTTAAACCCACAATATTCTGCAGTTTCTCCAAAATTAATTACCTCTTTGATTTGCATTTTTGACGAATCGTGAAATGTATACTCTTCAATTAAAGTAAATTCTTCTGTTTCAGATATTCTAACCATTTCATCATGCATTTCATGTAGTTTTTTTGCATCTTCTATGTTCTGCTTATTGCATCCAACTGTAGTTAAGCATAGACATAACAATAATGTACTTGCGATAATTATCTTTTTTTGCATAAATTTATACCCCTAAATATTTATAATATAATCACTTTAACACCTGTTAATATTTTTTATATCATACGCTTAAGCTACAACAATTTAGAGATTGATTCAATACAAAGCGACGTGAATGGTAAAAAAACGACGTGAATGGTAATTCTTATTAGTCATGTAATCCAAAATCCATAAGTATATCTTCCTTGACAGGATTTCTGGCACCGCTTCCGTGATTTACACGACATACTCCGTTTAGTGACATCATGGTGTAATCTCTAATATTAGCTACTCTGTCACAAAGTATAATTATCTTATTTATCTTTTCTCCTGATTTAATTGTATGTAATGCCATTTCATTTTGATCAAATGTTGATATGTTGGAATATATTTCTCCAAGCGAACCAGCATTAATATAATTATCATCTATATAAAAACCATATACTCCACCAAAATCCAGCATTCTTGAAACATTAGATACATTTTCAATTGTCATTTCGAATACAATTAACTCGCCAAAACGGCTACTTCCATTTTCATTTAGTTCATGGTTTCCATACAATCTCCCACCTAAAGAATTAGGACCATTATGATTTATTATATCTTCAAACAATTCATCATCATATAATTCAAGTGATTTTAATGCTTCTGATACTGATTCGTTTACAGTAACCTTGTTAATAGTAAATCGTACACCGCAATATTCCGTAGTATCTCCTAATTTAACGACTTCCTTAACATCCTTTTTTGTTGCATTATTAATATATTTGTCACTATCAGTCTTTGTAATATCCTGATTATCAGATATTCTCACCATTTCATCATGCATATCATGTAGTTCTTTAGCGTCATCAATGTTCTGCTTATTGCATCCAACTGTAGTTAAGCATAGACATAACAATAATGTACTTGCGAAAATTCTCTTTTTTTGCATAAATTTATACCCTAAATATATTTTTTTAATCACTTTAAAACCTCTGTTGAAATATTTTTTAACTATAATAAATAATATACAGCTTGAGTACAATTAATAGTTACCTTGAAATAACATCAGCGTCAGGTCTCCACCTTCCACTCATAATGGTTCCACCGTTGTCATCAGCATATACAGAATAATATAATCTTGCCTTAAGCCACGTTGTTTCCATTATCTGTGCATCATTATTAATGTACCTTTCTTCGCCAGATTTGAGATATACTACAGTACTTGCCTCACGATTACAGTTAAGATCACTGTCTAATGTCCACAGCCACACTTGGCATTCATCACCATTCCATTCGGAAAAGGTACAATTTACATATGCCTGTGTTCCATCACCATCTTTAGTACGTTCATCTGATAAGGCATAATCGTTAACAAAGTCAAATGTAAAATCATAATCAGTATTATATGCCTTTACTGTTGTCATTCCTTTATCAACAACAATTAGTGCTAAAAAAGCTACTAATACCAGTGTAGATATTTGAAGTTTTTTCATTGGTTTAAACATATTAAAAAGCCCTCCTTTGAAATCGCATACCCAAGCTGTATATCTTACGCTTAAGCTACAATAATTAAAAGGAGGATTCAATACAAAGCGACGTGAATGGTAAAAAAACGACGTGAATGGTAAAATATGACTCGATTTTTTAAATTCTGACCATACATTCTACTAATCCGTCTTCTATTTCATATTCAATTGTTCCGTCATATTTATTTACAATATCTTTAATTATCTTTGTTCCATAGCCATGATTTGCCTTATCCTCTTTGTCAGTAGACCAGTCATTTCTAAAGTGCGTGTCTGAAGATACTAAGGCTGTGTTGGTGACTCTTATAACAGTTTTATCCTGTGTTAAATCAATTGCTAACTCTATGTACTTATATATATTATTATCTGATATCTTTTCGTTAGCTTCTATTGCATTATCTAACAAATTAACAAGCAATGATACAAAATCAACGTCATCAATCTGATTCTTTATTTCACCTAATATTGTGGGAAATAATTCTATTCCCCTGTTTTTACATTCTTTTTTCCTGGTTCTTAGTACTATGTCTAAGATTTCGTTTCCGGTTGATATTTCGTCAAGATAATTTCCAAGCTCTCCTATGCTTGAATTAAGATAACTCTGCAAACGGTTATGACATTCCTTCAATTCATCATACGTGTTATAATCTGCGCATATAATTCCCTTTAGTACTTGTAAATGTGCATTGATGTCATGTTTGATTTTCTTTAATTCATTTTCTGCATTAACAAGCTCTTCTATTTGTTTATTTCTACCATAGACACCAACCTTATAAAGCTTATATAGAGTCTCATTATCCTTAATTTCAAGAAGCTTTAAAGAAATAATTGCAAATGCAGTGTACATTGCAATAATAATAAGCATTGACGGATTTGGTAACACCTTAAAAAAATATAATATAAGCATGATAAAAGGTATCAGACAGCTAAAAAAACACAGAACATTTTTTGCTTTTTTAGGTATTTCCAATCCGAATACGATTTCTTTAGTTAGCAATATTGCATATATTGTCAGAATAATGCTTATTATGTCATACAGCCTGTCCTGCTTATAATAAAGATTTAAAACAAATACACCAATTACGCAGCATATAATTCCACATACAGCCATTGTAATCTCACCTGGATTTAATAAATGCTCTTTTTTTATTCTAAATAGTAATTTAAGAATACCTCCAAGTAAGACTGCGACAAGTATTCCGGTAATAATAGTACCAAAATAGTAATTAATATTAAAATCCATCCCCTGCATTTAAAACCAGATTATGAGCAATAAGCATCAAATCTTTGTTTAACCCCTTTCTTTAAATACCTGCTAAGCTCCAGTTTTGTCCCATTCTTAAGAATAACCTGGTCGTAATATTCATCAACGGACATGATATATCTGAGATTAACAATTCTTTTTCTGTGAATTTTTACAAAGTCATGACTTAAAAATTCATCCTGGTATTCTGATAAACCCCGCCTTATGCTATAGGTGTATTTTTCCGTATATATATTCAGATAGTGATCATCACTTTGTAGAAACAGAATATTGCTGTATTTTAACACTTTTTTGGAACCGTTATAATTAAACACAAAATCAAAATTCTGTTTATCCTCCTTGATAATACGGTTTATAACCTTGGGAATTCTAATTCTCAACAATTCCTTATGAATAAAGTCAAATGGTTTGTATTCAAAACAGTCATATACAGCACATGAATCTGATGTAATAAATACTATCTTGGCCGTTTCACTTATTATATCCTGTATTGTGGCTGCCAGATGAAAACCATTTTCATCGCCGATATATATATCCATAAATATAATATCAAATGATATCTCATTACACCCCTTAATCAGCTCCGTACCATTTGAATAAACATATACCTCGGCAGCTTCACCTAGTATGTCAAATGCAAATCTAACAAATACTTCGATTTTATCCTGATATTGTATTTCATCATCAATAATAGCTATTTTGTACATATTTACCTTCATTTATGAACATTTATTTTTTGTAATTGACACAGTTATCTTCATCAGTTTCATAGGTTTTCTCGCTGATAATATATCTCGGTCTGTTTTTAACCTCCAGATATATTTTTCCTATATACTCACCTATCACGCCCAGTGAAATAAGCTGGATTCCACCTATAAAGCATACTATACACAGTGTACTTGCCCATCCTGACACTGTCTCACCGGTAAAGTATGTAATAATGGCCCATAATAATCCAATAAAGCTTAAAAATGATACCAGCAATCCAAAGCTTGTGATTATTCTTATAGGTCTTATTGACAGGCTTGTGATTCCGTCCATTGCAAGTGAAAGCATTTTAAAAAACGGATAATGGGATTTACCCGCAATCCTTTCCTTTCTTGAATAATAGACGCTTGTGCTTGGAAAGCCTACAAGCGGAACGAGACCTCTTAAAAACAGATTTACTTCCCGAAACTGTGACAATTCATTTAATACCTTTGAAGAAATAAGCCTGTAATCAGCATGGTTAGTTACAATTTCAACACCCATAAGACGCATGAAGCCATAAAATTTTTCAGCAGTAAATCTTTTGAAAAATGAATCTGTGGAACGGTCCTTTCTTACGCCGTATACTATCTCATATCCCTCCATATACTTATCAATCATCTCGTCCATTGCATTAATATCGTCCTGTCCGTCACAATCAATGGAAATAGAAATGTCGCATAATTTCCTGCATTCCATAAGTCCTGCAAATACAGCATTCTGGTGTCCCCTGTTTCTGCTCTGTGAGATTCCTACAAAATGTTCATCCTCCTTAGATATATACGTAATAAACTGCCAAGTGGTATCAGTACTTCCATCATTTATAAACATTATTTTGCTTTCAGGAGATATTTTACCGGCCTCAATAAGGGATAACAGCTTATCAAGAAACATCTGCTTTGTAATTGGAAGAACAGTTTCTTCGTTATAACATGGTATTACAATGTACAATATAGGTATACTTCTCATGTAACCATCCTTTCAAGATTATCAAATTTTCGGTTTTTGCATATATTATTTTTCTCCGAACAGTTGTGCATTTACTATATTGCAAGCCGGACTATTTGCAAACGCCGGCGCTTAGCGGCTGTGCTTTAGCCGCTTATGCACCGCTGCGTTTGCACTAAGCGAGAGCGCGTCCGGCTGTAATATATTAAATGCACAACGTCAGGCTTATAATCATGTAATATCAAATTTACACAATCCACAATCCGATTATTCCCCAGATTACCGAAATTATAAAGCCTGCAATTACATCTTTTGGAAAATGTACCCCTGCAATAACCCTTACTGCTGCCATCACAAGCGATAATGCCAAAAAAAATATGCCTGCATAAATATTCACATATAACCAGCTCATCGCAATAATTGTAATCGAAATCACATGTCTGCTCGGCATTGAGTGCCCCTTTTTATTCTTTGGTATCAGAGGCTTTATATTATATTTTTCGTATGGTCTTTTTGCATCAATGCATTCTCTTATCACACTGATAAACACAAAAACAGTAAGCGGAGTAAGCACTAATTTGGGAAAAGTAAGAATATCAGCATCGCTACTTTCACTAATTCCATTTAAGAATAAATATCCCTGCCATGTCAACAAAAAGACATACGATAACATAATAAAATATGGTAAAAATCTGTATGCAAATTTAAATACTTTATATGATTTATCATGGGTATGAAAATATGATGAAATATTGTCATAAAAAAATTCATAATTCATTTTATTCATACATCAAAATTCTCCTTAAGAGTTTTACCATTCTTTCTTCTTGTTATTTCAACTAACCCAAGCTTTGTCATATCAACAACTGTCGTAGTAACCGGATCCTCACTTGCATGCTTTTTTAAATTCAACATTAATTCGGATACATTTTCTTCTTTTTCCATGTTAATAAAATCAACCACAATTATTCCTGATATATTGCGCAATCTAATTTGCCTCATAAGCTCCTCTGCAGCTTCAATATTAGTCTTAAGATACGTCTGTTCTCTTTTTGACGGATCATTAGATTTACATATATTTTTACCGGAATTCACATCCACAACTGTCAGTGCTTCCGTCTGCTCAATAACTATGTATCCGCCACATTTTAACCATACATTTTTGGAAAGCGCATGCTCAAGTGTTTTTCTAATATCATATAAATTGTAAAGCGGCAAAAGCTCATCATTATAAAATCTAACATTTTTACAGTCCTGTCCAAGATAGGTATCAAGCGTATCCTTATACTCAGGGTTATCCGTAATAATTTCAACATTAGAATCAGCTAACAGATGGATACATTCATCAACATATTCAGGCTTATGCTTATATGGATTGGCAAAAAATGTACCATATACAGCCTCGACAAATATTCTTTCGTATTCTTCATATAGCTGTGTAGCTTCCTCTGTTATCTCTTCTTCTGAAGCATTCTTAGCATTGCTTCTAAGGATAAAGCCCAGATTGAATGGGAATTGTGGATTTAAACGCGCATTCAATCTATCGACAAAGCTTTTGCATAAAAAGGCAAGTTTTCCTGCGAAATCCCGGCATTTTTCATCACTCTTACATTTTTTCGAGATAGAGACTCCAGAAACATCATTGGATATAACAAGAAATTTACCTGATAATTCGATTTTAGAGGTACAAGTGGCAGGCTTTGTCTTGAAAGCATCAACACTTATGCTGACAAGAATTTTATCACCAATATTGACCTGCTCGTTATTTTTCTGATTTAAGAATATATGCTTTTTATTGTCATCAAGTGAATAGAAGCATTTTACTCCTTTATTAATTTCAACAAAGGCAGCGTGAAGATTTTTAACAACATTCTCCACCCTGCCTACGTAAATATTACCACGGATACTGCCATTATCCAGCACTTTAATACTGCCACACACTGAATCATCATACCTGGCACATATACATTTGTCCTTAAAATCTGTGATTATATATTTAGTGTTCATAATCACCTCATAAAAGTGCGATAAAAACAAGTCCTGTTACCTGTATGACAGGCTGCGCCAATCTGCTTAACTCTTGCAAGAATTGTGTCATTATCGCAGTCTATAGAAAGGCTGCTTACATACTGGTAATGACCTGATGTAAGACCTTTAACCCATAATTCATTTCTGCTTCTGCTGTAATACGTCATAATTCCAGTCTCTAAGGTTTTGTTAAATGCCTCCTCATTCATGTAAGCCAGCATCAAAACCTCATTGTTTGAGTAATCCTGAACAATAACAGGAATTAAGCCATCCTTATTAAGCTTTAAATCAGAAAAATTAATTTCAACATTTTCTTTATTATCCATAATTAAAGACTCCCCTTTGTTGAAAGAACATTCTGGATGCGAGAATCCACCATAGTTGCTTCATCCAAGGCTTTGGCAAATGCTTTAAACATTCCTTCAATTATATGGTGATCATTGTCACCTGAAAGCTGTTTGATATGCAGATTCATACCTGCACTGTAGGAAACAGCATAGAAGAACTCCTTAACCATCTGTGTATCAAAATATCCCACACTGTCAGATGAGAATTTACCGTCAAATACTAGATAAGGTCTGCCGGATAAATCTATGGCACAAAGAATGAGTGTTTCATCCATCGGTAAAATAATGTCACCATATCTTTTAATTCCTTTTTTATCCCCCACAGCCTGTAAAATAGCCTGTCCAAGAACAATACCCACATCTTCTATTGTATGATGACAGTCAACAATCAAATCGCCTTTGACATTGACTCTTAAATCAAATAATCCGTGCTTTGCAAAGCTTTTTAACATATGGTCAAAAAATCCTATACCAGTGTCAACGTCTGCCTCCCCCTTACCGTCAAGATTAATAGATAATTTAATATCAGTTTCACTTGTTTTCCTGGTAATCTGCGCCTGTCTGTTTAAAACTTTATTTCCGTTATTTGAAACATTAGTACTTGCCATAAAACCCCCCTATACATTTATATTCTGTTTTTATGATTTTAATATTTCTTGCAATTTACAACGTCCGTCCGTCTTCAAACCTCACCTTAATCGAATTAGCATGAGCTGTCAGATGTTCAGCAGTTGCGAACTTTTCTATATCAGTGTGAATCTTTTCAAGAGCCTCACGTGAATAAGATATTATACTTGATTTCTTGATAAAGTCATCAACACTGAGTGGTGAGAAGAATTTGGCTGTTCCGTTAGTAGGAAGAACGTGGTTAGGTCCTGCAAAATAATCTCCAAGAGGCTCTGAGCTGTATTCGCCGATAAAGATTGCACCGGCGTTTTTTATTTTAGTCATCAAGTTAAACGGATCCTTAGTCACAATCTCAAGGTGTTCAGAAGCAATCTCATTGGCAACCTCTATAGCCTCATCCATTGAATCTGCTACAAGGATATAACCGTAATTCTCTAAAGATTTCTCAAGAATTTCTTTTCTTGACAGCTGTGCTACAAATTCGTCAACCTGTTTTGAAACGTCCTGCGCCAGTTTACTGCTTGTTGTGACAAGAATAGCTGATGCCATCTCATCATGCTCTGCCTGTGATAAAAGGTCTGCAGCCACAAAACGAGGATTAGCTGTCTCATCGGCAATGACAAGAATTTCACTTGGACCTGCCACCGAATCTATACTTACATATCCAAATACGGCTTTTTTTGCAAGAGCAACATAGATATTGCCGGGACCACAGATTTTGTCAACCTTAGGGATTGATTCAGTACCATAGGCCATTGCGGCAATTGCCTGCGCTCCACCCGCTTTATATATTACATCAACACCGGCTTCATTGGCCGCTACAAGTGTTGTAGGATATACCTTGCCTGTTTTGTCAGGTGGTGTACACATAATAATCTGTTCAACGCCTGCAACCTTGGCAGGTAATACATTCATAAGAACTGATGACGGATAAGCAGCCTTTCCGCCGGGAACGTATACACCTACTCTTGAAAGTGCCGTAACCTTCTGTCCGAGAATTGTTCCATCCGGCTTGCTGTCAAACCAGCTGTACTGCTTCTGTTTTTCATGGTATGTACGGATATTTTCCAAAGCCTTTCTTATTACATCGATAAGCTCCGGATCTACCACCTTATATGCTTCTTCTATCTCTTCCTTTGTTACTACGATATTGGAAGCATTTATATAAGCTTTATCAAAATTCCTTGTGTATTCAAATAAGGCTTCATCCTTGCGGCTTCTCACATTCTGCAATATGTCAGCTACTGCTGACTCAAACTGTCCATAGCTGTTGGGACTTCTTTTTAAAAGATTTTCAAGAATATTTTCCTTGCTTTCTTTTGTCAAATTCACTATACGCATAATTTATTCCTCCGGATTACTTACTTTCAAGATAATTTCTCACATCGGAAATCATTTTGTTAATTCTTTCATTTTCCATTTTCATGCTTACCTGATTAACAACAATTCTTGCAGATAAAGGACAGATTTCTTCTAATACCTCAAGACCATTCTCCTTAAGTGTGGCTCCTGTTTCAACAATATCAACAATCACCTCTGCAAGTCCTACAATCGGAGCAAGCTCTACAGAACCATTTAGTTTTATAATCTCTACTGTCTGATGCTTTTTGTTGTAGAAATAATCTTTTGCTATATTAGGATACTTTGAAGCAACTCTGATAAGCTCATGATGCATAAGCTTATCCTTGGCAGATGCAGGACCACATACACACATCTTGCAGTTACCCATCTTTAAGTCATAAACCTCATATAATGCCCTGTTTTCTTCAAGTATCGTATCTTTTCCAACAATACCGATATCTGCTGCACCGTATTCAACATATGTAGGAACATCTGAAGGCTTTGCAAGAAAGAATTTAAGCTTTAATTCTTCATTTGTAAAAATAAGCTTTCTAGTCTTTTCATCCTTCATCTCCTCACAGGTAATGCCTACATTTTCAAATACTTCAAGAGCTTTCTTGGCGAGCCTTCCCTTTGCAAGTGCTATTGTTATATATCTCATGATATTAAATCCTTTCTTAATATTAAGAATTCTTTTTTACTGGTAAATGTAGTCGTCCATCAGGTATGAATCAGAACTTTTTCATATGCAGGTACTTTGGAGTCCTCGGTACTTAGGCGCTGTATTATCGTTTGAGGAACGAAGTTCTGAAATGCGATAAGCGCCTTAGTATCCGCTAGGGCGACAAGTAGCGAGGGCGTGCCTGCCATTGAAACAATTCTGATTCATACCGTCCGGAACAACTAGTAACACATGATTGAATCAAATGAAACCTTCACTTCGCCTGGTTCTTTTATTGACATTTTTGTAACGGTTTTATCAGTTAAATAATCTGTACCAATTATTATGCAGGTATCAAGCTGGCATGCTTTGGCGTATTCAAGATACTGGGCATTGGTTTTATTCTCGTTATATCTGATAAGGCATGTGTTAATTCCAGCTTTTCTTAATGACACCGCTTTATTAAGTGCATCGCTGTATGTATCTTCACTATATACAATGAGATATCCTGAGTAATCAATTGGAATAACAATGTTCTGGCGTTTAATGGCTGTAAGTAAACGGTCAACTGTGATTGAGAATCCGATTGAAGCCTTGTCACAGCCAAACTGACCTAAGAGCTTGTCATATCTTCCACCACTTGCAACCGGTTCACCTGTTCCAAAGGTATGTGCATGGAATATAATGCCTGTATAATATTCATGACTGCTAAGTGCGCCCAGATCAAAGGAAATATATCTATCATCTCCGGTAAGCTTAAGTAAATCATAGAGCTTAAGTAATCTGTCAATTGCCTCAATGCATGTTCTGTTTGAGGTAAGGGATCTGGCTTTATCCAATACATCTACAGAGCCAAACATCTGTGGAAGCTCAAGCAGAATCTGTGAAATATTCTTATCAATTTTAAGAGATTCCAAAAGCTCCTCAACGCCAAAATAATTCTTGTCCTTTATAAGTGTAAGCAGCTCCTCTGCCGCCTCACCTTTAATACCGGCCTCATTAAGCAAGCCATTAAAAAATGCCACATTTCCAATTTCAACCTGAAACTCCTTAAGTCCTGCATTCTTCATGCATTCAATCAGCATGGAAATAATTTCGTAATCAGCTTCAATTGAATCATCGTCAATAAGCTCCGCACCTATCATTGTATTCTCTTTTAATCTGCCCTGATAATATTTGCTCACATTTATAAATGTATTGCCAACGTAGCAAAGCTTTAATGGAAGAATGTGATCCTCAAAGTATTTCGCTGCAGCCCTTGCAATTGAAGGCGTCATATCAGGTCTTAATACAAGAGTGTTATTATATCTGTCAAACAGCTTAAACATCTCTGTAGAAGAGACACTTCCTCTCTCTTTATTAAACACATCAAAAAATTCCATTGTAGGAGTCTGGATATCATTATATCCGTAAAGAGTACAGACATCATGGAGTCTGTTTTCCATAACCTTCTTCTCTGCACACTCTGTGCTGTATATATCCCTCACTCCTTCAGGGGTATGTAATAAATCCTTTTTCATTGTTATCTCCATTTCTATGATACTTAATGGTAAGCTGGAACTTATTATAACTATCATCAAGTACTTTAGTTAGTTAACGTATTAGCATGCTACTAAATTAGCATATAAAAGAATGTCAAAATTATACGATACACCATACTAATTGTCAACTTTATTATTTTCAAATAATGCATCATGCAAATATTCTTTATATATTATAAATCGATTACCACCCTTTATATTAGCCAGCTCCATCGCTTTTATAAGCTTGTCTTTTATTACAGCCCAGTCTGTTCCATTTTCTGGATATCTTGATATACCAATGGAGAATTTAATATTATAATCAGGATCAAATAACTTGCACGACCATGAAATACGGGTTCTCAGATATTCCAAGAACGCCCTTAAATCCTTCTCATTATCCATATTCTTAACTATGATTACAATTCTGTTGCTATCAGGTAATTCACTGTAAACTCCCCTGAATTCGGTAACCTTGGTAATAATGTCGCAGGTAATATTTTTTATGTTAGAAGCGGCTTCCTCTCCTTTTTCTTTACGATAATCTTCAATATTATCAATAGAAATCAGAATCAAAGCCAGCTTTGTTTTGGGATTAAATTTAAGATTATTAAAACAATAGCTTTCCATATCCTTTATACTCAGGGATTTATAAGCATTATTGTAGTCGTAGGTATGCTTTGCATCAAATGGGAGACCTAATGATTTAAAGCTTCCAACTGATGACAAAGGCTTCTTTTCTGTGTAAATTGTTGAACCTTTAAGCTTAACATCAACATAACCGCTGTTTATATCAAAATTATACATTGCTTTAAACTGATGATTATATGATATTTTAGCTTCCCTGATGTCTTCAATTGTTTTTTCGAATTCTTGTGCAGACTCCTGTGCAATTATCCCTTTTTCAATAAAATAGTCATAAGTTTCGTTAAGACTTCTCTCGCTTATTACAGATATTTCATTATCAACAAATGTGTATATTGAAAGCAAATCTGATTCGTAATCATATGCATAAAACATTTCATTATCCATAGCCATAATATGTCTGAATGCAATAATTGTTTTCTGCAATGCTTCATTATGCTTTTTAAGCGCAGCAATATCCGAAACTTTCAATTCAAGAAATTCATTCTCTTCTCTGTCATTGATACAGCTTCTTTTAATGTTGACATGTACCCAGCGGTAAGAATTGTCCACTCGTTTCATCCTTATTACTATAGATTTAGACTGTTCCATTCTAAGTCCGTTTGCAACATTAATAAAATCATCTATATCCACCTGATGAATGATATCAATTATTGAATACTTTGTTGAGACTCCTATATATTTATACATACTTTCATTAGCAGTAATAATTGAAAAGTCATTATCGACAATTGCATAACCATCAATAAGCTCGTATTTTTCAATGTAATTCTTATCCATAATAATCCCCTTCTCAGATACTAACCTCTTAGATTCAGGTCTTTGTTCAGCATTTCCAAATAATGGACATAAATTCCTGCAGATGAATTGATTTTAAAATCTTTATTTATCTCATCATATGTAAAACTTTTTCTGCCACCATTTTTAGCTCTATTCCAAAATTTTATTATATCAGAAAATGGTAAATAATAAAACTCTTCATACTTAGAATAATATAAAATAATAAAAGAAATCCCCTGCTGCCGCTCAAATTCTTCCATAAAGCGAATCTGATGTTCATGAATGTTTTGCAGCGGGAATGTACTTTCAGCGCATTCCTTTGCATCAAAGCATATTGGTACGCCTTGAATTACCCCAATATAATCAACTGTACTCTTCTGATCAAAATAAGCAAGTGTTATTCTTCTTGTCTCATGGTCAATATTAATCGGCTTGATTGGAGTAGGTATCTTTTGAACAAGTCCTAAATGATTTGCTAAATACTTCTCATTAGCCATATTAATATAATCTTCTAATGTTGAACCTCTAAGTCCTCTGGAATTCCAGGTTCCCATAATTGTTCTCCTTCTAAAACCCTTTTAAATATAAGAGGTATTTCCGTATAAATATGTATATTCTTATCGGGAATTTCAAGTTCATATGAATGAAGCATCTGTGATTTAATGCCGTACTTTATGTTAAGCTTTTCGTTTAATCTTCGGTCTCCATATTTATAGTCTCCTATCAGAGGATTCCCGATACTGGCAAGATGTGCCCTTATCTGATGGCTTTTACCTGTAATAAGATGAACCTTTAACAGGGTTAATATCTCATTGCCGCAAATAGGTATATATTCTGTACTGATTGGAGAATATCCGTCCTTTTCTGTCATGGAAATCTCTACCTTATTAGTTTTTTCATCCTTGCTTATGAAAGCTGAGATACAAGCTCTTTCTGGTACTTTGCCTTTAACAAGACATATATAATATTTCTTTAGATTTCTGTTATTAAAGGCAAGGGATAATTCCTGAAGCCCTTTAATAGTCTTTCCTGCCGCCACTAATCCGCTTGTATTTCTGTCAAGACGATTACACACAGAAGGTTTAAATGTTGCAAGAGCATCTGATGTTAATTTGTTCTCATGCAATAAATATCCAATTATATATTCATTTAAAGAAATATCGTCTTTAGCGGCTTTTTGTGTAAGCATTCCTACAGGCTTATTTACGAATATGTAATCCTCGTTCTCATATATTATATCAAGCTTTGTATATGGATAAGTACCATCCGCAGAGTTTGTGCCCATAAACTTATTTAAGGTTTCCTCAGCAAAAAATATCTTAACGGAATCCCCTGCATTTAGCTTTTCAGTTCCATCGGCCTTTTTGTTATTGAGTGTAATATTCTTTTTTCTAAGCATTTTGTAGATAAAACCGGTAGAAGCGTTACATAAAAGCCGTGACAGATATCTGTCAAGCCTCTGATTTTCATTTTTACTGTCAATAATAAGTTCTCTCATCATTACACCCTATCTATATACACATAAGCTTAAAAGTTTTTGCATTGGCCAATGCCTTGTATTCATAGCCATCCTCTCCGGAATTCACACAGATTGAATTGGCTCTCGAAATAAATGAGTCTGAATCTGAATATAGTGTTACATTTACATTCAGCTTATCATTCTTTAAAAATTCCTTAACACTTGTCTCAAAAAACTTCTTATCTATACCCTTTTCTTCAGAAAATGCGATAATTGAACTGTCTGATACTAATACAAGCTGCACTCCATATGGCTTTTTTGAATTACTTACAACGCAATCGTAAAGAATTACATTTTTATTATTATTTCTTTCAACTATCTTATCCATTCGTGTCTTAAAGGCATCATCACAGGATTTGTGCGGTGCAAGTACCAAAAAAGATACTGTAAATTTAGCTGCTGGCAAAACAAGAAGAATTGCCATAACTGTTACAATATTATTCTTGCTTTTAAATATCAAAAATCCTGTAACAAACACTGCTGCAACAACTAAATACGCAGCAATCACAATTAAGAGACTTAATGATTTTCTATAGTTAAGATAACCAAAATCACCTTTTTCTTTTTTTCTTAAATCCAGTTTCATTCTTATGCTTGGTGTCCTTTCTGGTTGATTGTGTGATTGTTCCTCTTTTACAACTGCTGTTATTATTTGATTTGGAAGAAGAATGCTTAACCGAAAGCTTTCTTGGCGGAATAAGACAATCCTTGCCAAAGCCAATTAAATCAGAGCGTCCTGCAGAAATAAGTGCTTCTTTTACGAGCTCATAATTATCAGGATTCTTATACTGAATAAGTGCTCTCTGCAGTTCCTTTTCGTGATGATTTCTTGGAGTATATACAGGTTCCATGGTTCTTGGATCAACACCTGTGTAATACATAACTGTAGAAAGTGTTGAAGGTGTAGGATAAAAATCCTGAACCTGTTCAGGCATATAGCCTAATTGGTGAACATATTCTGCCAGTTCAACCGCTTCCTTCATAGTTGAGCCCGGATGACTTGACATAAGATATGGAACAACAAACTGCTCTTTTCCTGTCTTTTTATTAATCCTTAAATATCTGTCAATGAATTTCCGGTAAACATCATTAGATGGTTTTCCCATATATTTTAGGACATTGTCTGATATATGCTCAGGTGCAACTCGCAGCTGTCCGCTTATATGATTCTTACAAAGCTCCGTGATAAATGTATCATCAGGATCAGCCATACAGTAATCAAATCTTATGCCTGATCTTATAAAGACCTTTTTAATACCGGGAATATTTTGCAGCTTTCTAAGCAAAGAAATATAATCTTTGTGGTCTACAACAAGATTTCCGCATGGTTTTGGGTAAAGGCATTGTTTATTAACACATACTCCCTTTGAAAGTTGTTTATCGCAGGATGTACGGCGAAAATTAGCCGTCGGTCCGCCTACATCGTGAATATAACCCTTAAATTCAGGATCTTTAGTCATAAGCCTTGCCTCTTTTATAATAGATTCATGGCTTCTTACCTGAATTATTCGCCCCTGATGAAATGTTAGTGCGCAGAATGAACAGCCTCCAAAGCAACCCCTGTTGCTTGTAAGCGAGAATTTAATCTCGTTAAGTGCAGGAATACCTCCTTTTTCCTTGTAACACGGATGATAATTTCTCATATATGAAAGATCGTAAACATCATCCATTTCTGTTGTTGTAAGAGGTTTCGCCGGAGGATTCTGCACAACGTACATTTTCTCCTTAACCTTTTCCACCAGAATCTTCGCACTATACGGATCAGTATTAATATATTGTGTATAAAAGCTTTTTGCATAAGCTTTCTTATCTTTAACAAGGTCATCATAATCAGGAAGACGTATATAATCAAACAAATTATCAATATTGTCTGTTCTGTAAACAGTACCTGAAACAAATGTGATATCTTTTACACTGATACCTGAATTAAGTGCATCTGCAATCTCAACTATTGAGTGCTCTCCCATTCCGTATGAAATCAAATCAGCACCGGAGTCAATAAGAACAGAACGCTTAATCTTGTCAGACCAGTAATCATAATGAGCCATTCTACGCAATGACGCTTCTATTCCACCTATAATTATCGGTGTTTTTTTGTAAGTCTGTCTTATAAGATTACAATACACCACCGTAGCATAGTCAGGTCTTAAGCCGATTACTCCTCCCGGTGAATATGCGTCATTATGCCGCCTTTTCTTATTAACAGTATAGTGATTTACCATGGAATCCATATTGCCGGCGGAAACTAAAAATGCAAGACGTGGTTTTCCAAGGATTGTTATTGATTCTTTATTTTTCCAGTCAGGCTGGGCGATAATACCAACCTTATAACCGTGTGCTTCAAGGACTCTGCTGATTATGGCATGTCCGAAAGATGGATGGTCAACATATGCGTCTCCTGTGATATACACAAAATCACACTGCTCCCAGCCTCTCTTTTTCATATCTTCTTTATTTATTGGAAGAAAATCGTTAATCATACAAAACCTCAAATACCTTATGCCTTTTTTAGTTCATCTATCTCTTCTTTTGTCAGTCTTCTGTATTCTCCCGGTTTCAAATTATCATCGAGAATAAGCGGTCCCATTGAAAGTCGCTTAAGATACAATACCTCAGATGAAACAGCTTCAAACATCCTTTTTACCTGATGAAACTTTCCTTCATGGATTGTGACATGAACAGTCGTCGTATCTTTCGGATATGCTTGAGAGTCAGCCGTATTATAGCCTAATATTTCCAATGTGGCAGGTAATGCGGTAAACTCTGAATCGACCTTAACTCCGTCAGCAAACACCTGAATTACTGAAGAATCAATAATACCTTTAACTAAAGCATAATATTTTTTATCAACATGATTCTTAGGCGATAACAGCTTATGTGACAAAGCACCATCGTTAGTGATAAGGAGCAGCCCTTCTGTGTCTTTGTCTAATCTTCCTACAGGAAAAGAATCTTTAATCAGGTCCGGGATTAAATCCACTACAGTTTTATCAGATTGGTCCTCTGTGGCAGACACAACACCTGCCGGTTTATTGAGCATAAAATACTCAAACTCGGTATATACAACAGGCTCATTGTCAAATAAACAAATGTCACATTCAGTATTAATCTTTAAATCAGCCTTTACATTTGTTGAACCATTAACTGAAACTCTGTGCTTTTTTATGTATTCCTTTACCTGGCTTCGTGTTCCGATGCCCATATCAGCAAGGAATTTGTCAAGTCTTATAATCACATCCATCTCCATCCGGCAAGGTATTTATTTTTTAACTGGCTGCCATTTAACTTGCCCCAGCCTAAAGTAAAACCATCTACGCAGACAAGTACCCAGCCGTTTGAAAGCTTGTCCTCCCATTCAGGCAAATCAATGGTTTCACCCTTCAAATATTTATAAATCCGTTCATCTGTTGCTGAAAGACTTACACAATTATCATATTGCTCCATTGAAAGAGCCATTGCAAAGGCCTGGCTTGGTTCAAATCTGTTTTTCTTAATCTCACCAAGCAAAAGACCGTTTCTTACAATTCTAAGACCTTTTTCATCCTTCATATAAGGCGAAATAAGATACACTCTTGAATCTCTTATATCAATATAGTCCTTATCAACAGGAAATGCAGTATGTGTAAGGAAATCCTTTAACTCATCCGGAAGCTTCTGCTTAAAAGGTGCTCTTTTTGCATTATAAGAATTGTCCGTGCCGGAATTATTATCCTTCTCAAGCAAAGCAACAAAATGCCCTTCTCCCTGCATCTTATGAGGAAATATTCTCACACATTTATCAAGATTATGGGTACCGTCCGGATCCTGTGACACCAGGCCTTTTGAAAAGCCCTCGAAAGGTTTGATATCAATAAGGTGCATTTCCGGTCTTTCTTTTAGCAGATGCATAATTGTACCCTCATCTTCAAGTGTGGAAAATGTACATGTAGAATAAAGCATCTTTCCTCCCGGTTTAAGCATATCTGCACCGTTAATTATAATACTTTTCTGAATTTGTGAGTAAACTTTTGGTCCGGATTTCTCCCATGATTTAATTAGCTTATTATCTTTTCTGAACATTCCTTCTCCTGAGCATGGAGCATCTATGAGTATCTTATCGAAAAATTCAAAAAATCTGTCTGAAATCTTCGCAGGGTCTTCATTTAACAGACACATCCCACTAACACCGGACACCTCAACGTTTTTAAGTAAAGCCTTTGCCCTTGAATTACTTATATCATTGGTAATAAGTAGACCTGTTGAATTAAGTTTTGATGCCAGCTCTGTTGATTTCCCACCGGGAGCAGCGCACATGTCAAACACCACATCCCCCTCTTCAATTGGAAGAACATTGGCGGGAGTCATGGCACTTGGCTCCTGAATATAATAAAGGCCAGCAAAATAATAAGGATGCTTTGCTGCTTTCACATCCTCTTCGTAATAAAATCCATTCTCAATCCAAGGTATTGGTTTTATATCAAACGGACAAATCTTCACAAAATCTTCAGTAGAAATCTTTAGATTATTAACTCGCAATCCATATAATCTTTTCTCATTAAAGCTTAAAAGATAATCATCAAATTCATCCTTAAGCAGTTCTTTCATCGAAGCAAGATATTTATCAGGTAAATTCACTTTCATTTCTCCTTATAAATAATAATTCCTAATTTATTGTCTGTGCCCTGTAATCTTCAGCAATGATGTCAAGCTGTCTTGAGAATCGCTCAAGTTTATTTAAATCACCTTCACCGTAGATTTCATAAAATTCATCCTGAATCTTAATTATCTCCTGCTTATTGGCTACTTTATAAAGATTCTGGATATTCTTTAATATTTCAGAAATAATATTTGATTTAATTGTATTGTAAACATTGGCATCCACAATCTCATCATGAATTGAAGCCATCTCATTATCAAGGGTAATTAAAGCATCAGCGGCAGCAGTCAGTCTCTCTTTAATTCTTACAGGAATATTTCCATCATACTTATATTGCAGGGAATGCTCTATTATAGCCCAGAAATTCATTCCCAATGTACGTATCTGTATTTCAACCGGAATTTCTTTTGTTCCTCTTACGGTTTCAACGTTATATTTAACAATAACATGGTAACTCCTGTAACCGCTTTCTTTGGCATTCTTCACATAATCCTTCTCACTTATAACAGTCATATCTTTTCTGTTTCTGATAAGTTCAACAACATTATAGATATCATCCGTAAACTGGCAGATAAGCCTTATTCCGGCAATATCAAACAGATTATCCTCTAATTTATCAATATCGATTCCACGTTTCTGTGTTTTCTCAATAATGCTTGATATTGACTTAACCCTTCCCAGCACCTGCTCAATAGGCGAATATTGTCCTGCCTGATTATATTCTTTTATAATATGATTAAATTTGGTTGTAAGCTCCTGTACTGCCAAATCATAAGGCATAAGGATTTCTTTCCACATTTGAATTTCCATAGCATTCTCCATATTCTATTTCAGCTAAATTATATAGACACAATTATATCATAAATCTCTAGCAAAAACACTATTCTATACCGAAATTATTTGACATACATTATATAAAGACATGTATGGTTAAGAAAAAATGATAATATATATAATTATTTTCATTTTAATAATTACAATGCCACAGATTGCCTTTTCCGGAACCCTTAATGGTCTTAATCTGTGGGTTCTTAAGGTTCTTCCGGGATTATTCCCCGCATTCATTGTATCCTACTGTATTATCAGGCTTATCCCGAAAAATAATAAATATGGTATATTTTATATCATTTTAACAGGATTATTCTGTGGGTTTCCAGCCGGTGCAATAAGCTGCAGTGCCTATTGTCAGAAATTAATGGATACTGATAATAAGCATTCATTATCATCATTAAAATATGATTTTCTTAATAATATTTTGTACTGTATAAATATATCAAGTCCTGCGTTTATTCTTAATTACATCTATTACTACTGTCTTTCGGGCCAATGCCCTCTATTTTTGTTTTTAATTAATATATATCTTCCTGTTTTAGTCATGTTATTCTTACATTTTTATAATTATAAAAGACAAATTGATGCAGTAATAAAGGCGGCTGATAATAAATATACATATTCAGAAACAGTAACAGATACCAGTCCTGAATTAACTGAAAACAAAAATAGAGTTATATTGCCTTTGTTTGATGAAGGTCTGGACAAAGCAGTATCCCAGAGCTTAAAACTCGGCGGTTATATTGTATTCTATTCATGTGTTGCAGCATTTGTCAGAAAATTATGTATCAATAGTAATCTTTTATTTGAAGTGATTAACGGTATATCTGTTGGAATCATTGAAATAACCAACGGTTTATCTGCTATATGTCAGCTAAACATAAGCTATGAATTAAAATATATTATGATTATTATTATAAACAGCTTAGGAGGCTTATCAACACTTGCCCAGACAGCTTATATAATTTCTGGAACTAATTTAAGCATAAAAAAATACATATACCATAAAATAATTCTGACTGGTTTTACGTCATTATTATCATTATTTATGGTATATGTATTGCATGTTATATAAAAATCGTATTATTCGGCTGCATTAGACTCAGACTCAGAATTATCAGCTGTTGATTCCTCATCTCCACCCTGAAGCTCTTTTCTGTTATTCTCTACAACAGTGAGAACATTCTCCAAACCGTTGAGAAGTGAATTATATTTCTCCTTATTATCACGTATTGAATGCTCAATAATATACTGTAGCTTGGCAAGCATGTCATCAGTGTATTCCATGGCAGACATACGGATTCCATTAGCTTCTTCTGTGGCTGTATCAAGAATATTCTGTGCTTTAAGCGTAGCCTGTTCTATAAGGCTGTTGGCCTGTGCATACGCTCTCTGCATAATCTCATGCTCATTGATAAGCTCGTCTGTTTTAATCTGGGCAGCATTAAGAATCTGATCTGCCTGCTGTTTTGCCTCACTGATAATAGCATCTCTGTTGCTTATTATTTTCTGGTATTTTTTAATTTCCTCAGGAGTTTTTAATCTGAGTTCAGCCAGCATATCCTCTAACTGATCTTTGTTAACAATAATCTTATTATTAGATAATGGCTGATATTTACAATTATCAATATAACTTTCTATATCACAAATCAACTGTTCAATTCTACTCATATTAATCCTCTCCTATTTTTGTATATTATACTTTTCATAAACCTTTGGAACTACCTGCTCCGGAATAAACTTACTTATATCCCCGCCATACATTGCAACTTCCTTTACAATACTTGAACTTAAATATGCATATTTAAGGCTTGTATTTAAAAACAATGTATCTATTTCCGGTGCTGCTACACGGTTAGTCTGCGACATTGCAAGCTCATATTCAAAGTCTGTAACAGCCCTTAATCCCCTTATGATTGCCTGAACATCATTCTTCCTTGCAAAATCAACCAGTAATCCCGAGAAGCTTACCACCTCAACATTGGGAATATCTTTAGTAACTTCCTTTAACATATTAACACGTTCATCCACTGAAAACAATGGAGTTTTTGTATTGTTATTAAGAACACCTACAATAAGATGATCTACCAGTCTAGATGAACGCTGGATAATATCAAGATGTCCCAACGTAACCGGATCAAAACTCCCCGGATAAATTGCTTTTCTCATTATTCTTCGCTTCCCTTCAGTCTCATAAATACATGCTTATTTGTTTTATAATTTTTAAATTTGTAAATTTCATATCCATAATCAGAAACATAGCTAAAATCAGCATCCAGAGATTCTTCAGCAATAATAATGGAATACCCGTCAATTATTCCTGATTCCTTCAAAGAAAGAAGAACATCCCTTGAATAGTCATGGTTATAAGGAGGATCCATATATACGATGTCAAAGACATCTTTGGATTTTAATCTGTTAATTGCTGATAATACATCCATTTCCATAACAACTGCGTTGTCAGATAACTTTGTAAATGTGAGATTATCCTTTATACACTGACATGCAGCTTTTGAATTCTCAACAAACACGCATTTGCCTGCACCACGGCTTAACGCCTCGATTCCTATTCCTCCACTGCCCGAATATAAATCAAGAAACTTAGAGCCTGCAATGTCACCCTGCAATATATTAAACAGAGTTTCTTTTATCTTATCGGTTGTAGGCCTTGTATCAAGCCCCGGAACAGTCTTTAAAGGAAGACTTCTTGCAACTCCGGCAATAACACGCATTATAATACCTCCTGACACTATTCAGTAATAATTTATTTCCAATTATTGACATCAGCTTCAATTCTCTTATCTCTTAGCATAAGCTCTTTTACTGCATCTGATGCAGACTTACCCTCAAACAAAACCTTGTTAACCTGTTCTACTATCGGCATCTCAACATTATATTTCTTGGATAAAGCAAGTGCAGCTTTTGCAGAGTAGACACCTTCAACAACCATGTTTACTTCCTTCATGGCTTCATCTTTAGTGTAACCTTTACCAATCAGAATTCCTGCACGTCTGTTGCGGCTGTGCATGCTGGCACAGGTTACAATAAGGTCACCAATTCCTGACAAACCCGAAAAAGTATTTACATCTGCGCCCATAGCTGTACCAAGTCTTGAAATCTCAGCAATTCCTCTTGTTATAAGAGCTGCCTTGGTGTTATCTCCGTATCCAAGACCATCGGCAATACCAGCAGCAAGTGCAATAACATTTTTAAGTGAACCACCTAAGCATATGCCAAGCATATCAGGGCTGGTGTAAACCCTGAATACATCGCTCATAAATATATTCTGCAGATACTCAGCGTCCTCTTTCTTATGTGTACCAATAACACAGGTTGTAGGTATTCCTCTTCCAACCTCCTCTGCATGACTTGGTCCGGATAATACGGCCACAACTGCCTGTGGTATTTCCTGCTCAATTACCTGGCAGAGAGTCATTAGAGTTTCCTCTTCTATTCCCTTTGCCACATCAACAATGTACTGTCCTTTTTTTACATAAGGAGCGATTATCTTTGAGGTAGATCTGATATAAGGTGAAGCAACTGCAAGAACCAATACATCTGCCTCGCTGATTGTTTTTTCTGTATCAGCAGAAAATTCTATTGATTCAGGTAAAATAACTCCCGGAAGGCACCTCTTGCTTTCCCTTTCTTTATTAAGCTGTTCAATCTCATCAGAAATAACAGACCATACTCTTACCTGATGACCGTTATTATTTAATAAAATTGAAAGGCCAAGTCCCCAGCTTCCTGCACCTAATATGCCAATTTTAGCCATAACAAAATCCTCTTTTCATGAAATTTATATATTCTTCTTCTGACCTATCTTTCTTTCATTACCGGCAATAAGTCTTTCAATATTAGATTTATGGCGAAGTACTGCTAAACCTGAAAGAATAAATACTACCAGGATACCTTCAAGTAAGTTCATTCCCTCCAAAGGAAGCCATCCAATGGCACCCCATATGCAGAATTCAACCCAGAACAGAGTCATTCCTACAATTGAAGCTAATGAAACATACTTTGATAAATAAGCAACCAATGCAAATGTTGAAACTCCCAAAACTGTGAATAAGAAACAATACTTTGGAAACAGACACAGACTGATAACAACACCAGATGATGCTGCAATACCTTTTCCACCTTTGAATTTTAAATAGAATGGAAAATTATGTCCGAGAACAACACCTAATCCACCATATAACACAAATAACATTGCGCCACCTTCAAAGTGTGGAGCAACAAAAAAATAAATAATCAAAGCTGAAATCAGACTCTTAAGCATATCAAATACATAAGTAAGTATACCCGCTTTCTTGCCCAAAGTACGCATTACATTAGTAGTACCGGCATTGCCGCTGCCATAATCCCTGATATCAATTTTGTTTATTTTTCCAAGCCAGTATCCAGCCTGAATAAGTGAACCCAGCAGATATCCAATAACCAGGCATATTATTCTTCCCAACATTTTTAGTCTTTCTCCTTACGTTCTCTATTGATAAAATGAATTGCTGTTCCCCTGAAGCCAAAAGCCTCTCTTATACGATTCTCAATATATCTGGTATAAGAAAAATGTGTAAGCTCCTTATCATTAACAAACATTACAAATGTAGGAGGCTTAACAGAAACCTGTGTCATGTAATAAATCTTAAGTCTCTTTCCTTTATCTGAAGGAGGCTGCTTCATGGCAACTGCTTCTGTAAGTATCTCATTAAGAACACCTGTAGGAATTCTCATGGTCTGACTATCAATTATTGTATCAATAAGCTCATAAATTTTATTTAATCTCTGCCCTGTCAATGCAGAGATAAATATTATTTCCGCATAAGGCATAAATGAAAGCGTATCCTTAATCTTATTGGTGAATTCATATATTGTCTTGTCGTTCTTCTTTATTGCATCCCATTTATTAACTGCAATGATAATTCCTTTGCCCCGTTCATGGGCAATTCCGGCAATCTTAGCGTCCTGCTCAGTTACACCCTCTTCTGCGTCTATGACAAGAATGGCAATATCCGCCCTTTCAACGGCAGAAACAGTCCTTATAATACTGTATCTTTCAAGATCTTCTTTGATTTTGGATTTCCTTCTAAGACCTGCAGTATCTATAAACACATATTCTTTCTTGTTATAGGTAACTGTTGTATCAATGGCATCCCTGGTTGTTCCGGCTATGTTAGAAACTATAACCCTGTTGTTACCGCAAAGCTTATTAATAATAGATGATTTACCAACATTGGGCTTACCGATTATGGCAACCTTAGGTCTTTCATCCTCCTCTGAAGTATCTGCATTCTCAGGAAAATACTTTACGACCTCGTCAAGTAACTCACCAAATCCAAGCTTTGACACCGCAGAAATTGGCAACGGATCTCCTATACCAAGATTATAAAACTCGTATACATCAGCCATATCCTTATCAAAGTTATCAACCTTGTTGACAACAAGAATAACAGGCTTATGAGACCTTCTTAGCATATCTGCGACCTTAGAATCAGAATCTACAAGACCCTGTCTGACATCAGTTATAAATATAATCACATCCGCTGTTTCAATGGCTATTTCTGCCTGTTCCCGCATCTGTGCAAGAATTATATCATTAGAATCAGGCTCTATACCACCTGTATCAATTAAAGTAAATGATTTATCAAGCCAGCTCACATCAGCATAAATTCTGTCCCTTGTAACACCTGGTGTATCTTTAACAATAGATATCTGCTGACCGGCAAGATTATTAAATAAAGTAGATTTACCTACATTAGGTCTGCCTACAATAGCTACTATCGGTTTACTCATTAAACCCTCCGAATTTAATAAAAAATTTATATGCACAATCTAATATATAATAACAGTTTCATTGTTTTTTGTAAAGAGATATGCTATTATTGAAAGCGCTAAATATCTATAATATAAAGGGGTTTGAGTCTGATTATGAGAAATAAATTTAAACATTTTATAATAATGATATTATCAACAATTATATTTTCTGTGTCCTTTGTTACTGTTTCTGTTTATGCAAGTGATTACACAGAATACTCTTTTTCAGGCATTAATCTTAAAGTAAAGGTCCCAAACGAACTCATTGTTTTTACCAGACATACAACTAATAACAATGCCTACCTGGAGCTTATCGGTGCTTCTGATGCAGCATCATTAAGAACTATGATGGAGAAGAATAATATTTATCTTGAAGCCGTTGATGAAAATGCAACTTATGAAATTGCAATAATCGGACATGAAGTAAATGATGAATCAAAGAATTATTCAGAATATAACGAGGATGAATTAAACATACTATTTGATGATTATATTGAGAATCAGACCCAATTGTCTGAGTCCAATGAAGAGTTGACAGAACAAATCCGTAATGCTTCAATTGAAACAATTAACGGTATTCCTTTTTTTGTCACAGATTTATCCTCTGTTAATACTGCTCTTAACACAATATATGTCAAGAAATATCACTCAATTGTAAACGGTTATGAATATGATTTTGCCATACAGTCAAGAGCAATTGAGATAAACAGTACAATGACTGATAATTTGAATTATATACTTGAAAGTGCTGAATATGTAAAAGTTAAGAAATCATTGTTTGACAATGGAGTTTTTACTGAAATCTTTACTATAGTAATTACGGCAGCCATTCCTATAATAATCCTTATATTTGTTGTGTTTCTGCTTCAGCATTTTGGAAGGAAGAATCATAATAAATTAACATCAGAAGAAGCTAAACTAAGAGAAGAATATAACAAAACACATAACAATTAATAATATTAACGCTGCAGTATCATTATCAGATATTGCAGCGTTAATGCTATTTTATATACATAAATGCATTGAGCACTCCCCTCTGTCCGTTTGATGCTCTGTGGGAATAAAGAAGCTTAGGATTACAGCATGTACAAATATCAGCAATTCCAATATTTTCAAACGGAATACCTGCGTTCACCATATTATAATAGTTAGCAAGTTTTAAATCCAGCTGATATTTGCCATTATCTTTTTTATACAAAATATTATCACATTGTTCAGAAGAATAAGAATGAATAAACTGTTCTGCCACATCAAAGCTCACTTCATAACAATCCATACATATGCAAGGGCCAACAAAGGAATATACATTTTGCGGTTTAGTTCCATATTTGTCATGCATTGCTGCAAGTGTTTTTTCTGTTATGTTATTCACTGTTCCCCGCCAGCCCGAATGTGAAGAAGCAATACATTTGTTTTCAGGGTCCACAAAAAACACAGGAACACAATCAGCAAACGATGTTACCAATGTCACCTGACTTTCATCAGTCATAAGCCCATCAATATTATCATAATCCCTTTCTTTTGTGATTCCCATTCCACATCTGTCTTTATTAACTGCCATGACATTGGTTGTATGTGTCTGTTTAGAACAGACAAGGGTTTCAAAATTAATTCCCACGGCATCAGTAAACAGCTTATAATTATTTATTACATTTGACCTGTCATCACCTCTGTCAAAGGAAAAATTCATACTTTCATATATTCCCCTGCTCACTCCCCCTATTCTTGTCGAGAATACAGTCTTAAGCCAGCAAAACCTGTCAAAAAACGGAAACTCTATCCATGAAACACCATTGTTACTTACAAGTCTGGATGTATCCATGTAAGAACATCCAAGCTTTAACGAATCATATCTTTTACTGTCATAGATTTTTATTTTTTCACACATATTATTAATCATACATTCTCCAAAGACTAAATATAATTATTGACATGCAAATCAATTTAACTAAATGCGCAGCTAAAATGCATTTTCAATATGTACTATTTCATCATTATCAATACCAACCACGTCAAATCGACATTTAACATCAGTAGTTTTATATTGCCCGATGAGATAATAACTGGCAACCTTTCTTATAGTGGCCTGTTTTTTATAATTAACCGCTTCCAATGAAGTTCCATACAGATTGTTTTTTCTGTATTTCACCTCACAGAACACTATTGTTCCATCAGCCGGAATCCGGGCTATTATATCAATTTCTCCTAATTTGCATCTGAAATTCGTTTCAATAATAATATATCCCTTATCAATTAAATATTTGCAGGCAATCTCCTCGTATTTTGTTCCTATCTGTCGTTTATTAGGTATATTGTCCATTATTTTATTTTCCCTCTTATTTTATCGCAGTTATCAACAAACACAAGAATTTCTGCAACAACATTATATAACTCAGGTGGAATCATATCACCGATTTCTAATTTTGACAAAGTATTTGCAAGCTTACTGTCCTCGTATATCGGAACATCAGCTTCTCTGGCTTTTTCAATAATCTTTTCTGCCAGAACACCTTTACCGGTGGCAATTATTTTAGGTGCCTCTTCACCGGGAACATATTCCAGTGCCACAGATATTTTAGGCTTATTCGCATTACTATCATCATTTCTATTATCAGCCATCCCGGTCTCCTTTGTTGTTATACTTTAGAATCAAATATATACTGCCTGCCATCAATTGAACGATTTATATCGCTCTCTATAAAATCCTTAACGAAATCGATTTTATTTTCATTTTCTGCCACCTTCATCTCAAAATGAGTAGAATACCCTAATGCTTCAAGTCTTCTATTAAGCTCATCTATATGGGAATAAACAAAATTCAGCAGTTCTTCACTCTCAAGAACAAAATTAGTTGATACCGCCTTTCCGTTTAATTTAACAAAAACATCCATCGGTCCCAGATTTTCCATATCAAGATGAAGCAATGCGCTTATATTGTCTGTTTTATTAGCCAGATTCTTTTTATTTGTAAATACATACAACTCACCATTGCCTTCGCTTTCTGAGAATTTAACGGGCATCTGAAAATATGTCATATTCTTATTAAGATCGTTCATAAAATCAATATTGCTTTTTAATTCAGATAAGTTTTTATTAACTTCTGTTCCAAGCCCTGTATCCTTCGCAACAGATATAGATTTTTCAATATTTTTTCTAATCCTGTTGTAATACTGGTTAATAGCATCCTCAGATTCAGACACATTCTGAGGCTTTAACTTCATAGTGTCATTAAATATCTCATGAAAAGCCCTTTTAAAAGCGTCCATTCCAATTATTTCTTTTAGCTTTTCATTATCAAAGCCGGATGCAGCACTGTTTGTCAGATTAGTAAATAAATCTTTAACCGTGGCTTTATTTTCATTGAGCCTATCAATAAAATCCTTATTTTCCGGCAACAATTCCTTAAAATACTCTGTCAGCTTTTCGGTAAAATCTTTTAGATCTGATTTGTCCAGCACATCGCTTAGCAGTGATGACAGAACTTCTGTACCTTCATCTGCATTACCATATAACTCACTTATTATTGCATTGAACCCATCCATGGTATTCAAATCAATTCCCGCTTCACTGTCAACAACAGATAACAGATCCTTTAACATATTGTTTTCCAGTTCAGAAAGAGTACCTTCTAACTGACCATTAAAACTTTTATATGCTTCAAACTGTGTTATGTTACTATCTGTTACAGGAATATCCAGTCTTACAAGATTAGCTATCGTATTAAGATTTGTATTTGGAAATTTAGCAGAGTTTCTTGCAAGATTATTAATCGCGGCAGAGTTGATTGGCATGTTTAGATTTAACAATTCATTAACAATGTTAATATTAGATTCATTCACCGGAAGGTTAGATGCTTCCAGTGCTTTTTCAATCATGACAAAATGTTGTTCTGACGCAGGTAAAGCCTTTATCTGAACATGTGAATCAATATTTTGTTCAACAATAAATGTAGCATTCATACCGGCTGAAAGTGATGTCTCGTCAGTAAGCCTTGCATTTAAAAGACTCCCATCACTCAGTAATATACTTGCAGTATTATTGTTTATATCTTTAATTAAGCCTGTAAAAGTATCACCTGCAAGCATATTTGCTATCAGCTTACCTGAAGACGAATTTATGGCATCAACGACGGCCGGCTGTTTTACAGCATTGGAAATACTCTGGTTAATGTTATTGTCATTGATTGTGTTTTTGAATAATTCAGATATATTAAATGCCATATTATCGTCTCCCAATAATATTAAATTATATTTTTAATAAATGTCTTTCTGTGAATTGGGCATGGTCCAAATTCTCGGATAGCGTCCATATGAGCCTTGGTGCCATATCCTTTATGTGCTGCAAATCCATATTCAGGATATCTCTCGTCCATATCATACATTATTCTGTCCCTTGTTACCTTTGCAAGAATACTTGCGGCAGCTATAGACTGACTTTTAGCATCACCCTTTATAATCGGTACCTGTCTGATATCAACACCAGGAATGGTAACAGCATCATTTAACAATAAATCCGGCTGTACATTTAGCTTTGATATAGCTTCTTTCATGGCTCTGTATGTAGCCTGCAAAATGTTAATCTCATCAATCACTTCACAGGATACTATTCCAATACCGTAGGATATCGCTTCATTTTTTATTATATCAAATAATTCATCTCTTTTTTTCTCACTGAGTTTTTTGGAATCATTGATATAAAGAATCCTTGAATCTTTAGGAAGTATAACGGCACCTGCAACAACAGGACCGGCAAGAGGACCTCTTCCGGCCTCATCTATTCCGCAAATGTATCTGCACATGGAATATTCCTTTTCATATTCACACATAGCCTCAACTCTTTCCTGCTCCTTTGCTAGTTTTAATGCTCTTTTCGCTTCCTGTTCTTCTTTTTTAGTCATAAGTATCACAATCCTTTTTAATTTATAGATTCCAACGAAATATTGCCTATTTTACCGCTTCTGAAATCATCCAGAATTACATTAGCCACCTTCATATAATCAGTTTCACTGCCCTTTTTTATGCAGCCTCTTCTTATGGCTATCATATCCATAATAGCCAGAGGTATTGTATTGTCAGGAAACATTGCTGTTTCATCATATGATGCTTTAATTTCGTCTGTTTTATCCTCTAAGCCATATCTGGCAAATAATAAATCAGGATAATTATTATAAATATATTTCACTGTTTCCATTGCCAATTCTTCAATATTAAGAACCTCATCATTCATGGAACCAATCATTGCAAGGCGCATACCGACAGTCTGGTCATCGAATCGAGGCCAAAGAATTCCTGGGGTATCTAAAAGCTCAAGATTATTATTTAGCTTTATCCACTGCTTGCCCTTCGTTACTCCAGGCTTATTTCCTGTTTTAGCGCTCTTTTTACCTGAAAATGAGTTAATAAAGGTTGATTTGCCAACATTGGGAATTCCCACAACCATTGCCTTTATTGTCCTGTTCAGAATCCCCTTCGCTTTGTCTCTTTCTATCTTTTCTGCACAGGCGGTCTGTATAGCAGAATTAATCTGCTTTATAGCGTTGGTATTTCTTGCGTTCAGCTTTACACACTGAAAACCATTATTTCTAAAGTATGATATCCACCCTTCTGTAACTTTATCGTCTGCAAGGTCAGATTTATTTAGAAGAATTATTCTTGCTTTATTCTTTGCAAGCGAATCGATGTCCGGATTACGGCTGCTCATCGGAATTCTTGCGTCCACAAGCTCAATAACAAGATCAACCAGCTTAATATTTTCTTCCATCATTCTTTTTGCTTTAGTCATATGACCCGGATACCACTGAAAAACCATATTCACCTCATATCAGGAAACAAATCCAAGTCTATTAAAAGGACTCATAATAAACCAGACTTTTCCAACAATTCTTTCTTCTTTTATTACTCCAACAGACGAAAATCTACTGTCTTCGCTGTTATTTCTATTATCTCCAAGGACAAAAAATTCATCATCTCCCAAAGTTATTTCATTAGCAGCAAAACCGGCTGTCAATATTTCTGTATCAATATCATCCTCAAGCTTATTGCCATTAATATAAACAGCTCCATCCTTTATCTGAACCTTTTCTCCCGGCAATCCTACAACACGTTTAACATATATCTTTGAGGATTGAACAGAATCCTGCTTGAAGGCAATAACATCATACCTTGAAGGTTCACTGAATATATATGAAACCTGATTTATTAACACATAATCGCCATTATATAATGCTTCATCCATAGAAGAACCAACTATCGTTGTTCTGGCTGTCAGGAATAAAACAAGACAATATCCTGTAACCACAACCATAATCAAATCTGCAATGTACTTTACAATTTCATTTAATACTTTATTCTCCTGATATCTTCTGGCTGAAAAAAACATAATACGATTACTCCAATTAAAATCAATAAGAATTTTGATGCATTTAATTATATCAAATAAGCAATGATATTATCAATATACGAAGTGTTTTTTGTGCTCATTTTTCCTAAGCAAAGCTTTTTTTTACACAATAGGATTCGGGTGTAAAAAGCCCAATTTAATTCTTGCTTTTGCAAAGTGCACAAAAAATGATTGTTTGCATTCCATTGCGCTAAGCGCTCCGATGAGCCTCTGAGCAAACAAGTCGCTTCAGCTTAGACTTCTCGACTTGTTTAGAGTCTCATCTCCACAGCGCAAAAGTCATTTAAACAATCATTTTTTGTGCACTTTGCCAATTCAACTCTGTATAATGGGCTTTTTACACCCGAATCCTATGATGCCAGGGTCGAATAGCCCTTAACTGTGATACCTACGGATTGTTCCGTACTTCGTACTCCCACAATCCTGCATCCTATTGTACAAAAAAGTCGTCCGAACACGGACGACTTTTAAATCAATACAGATTATATTATCTAACTAATTCCTTAACCTTAGCTGCCTTACCTGTTCTCTGACGTAAGTAGTTAAGCTTAGCACGTCTTGCCTTACCCTGTCTAACAACAACAACGCTCTCAACATTAGGTGAATGAATTGGCCATGTCTTCTCTACGCCAATACCGTTAGAAATCTTTCTTACTGTAAATGTAGCACGAGCACCTGTACCCTGCTTCTTTAATACTGTTCCCTCAAAAACCTGGATTCTTTCTCTCTCGCCTTCCTTAATCTTAGAAGAAACCTTAACAGTATCACCAACTCTGAATGCTGGTACAACTTCCTTTAACTGTGCATCTTCAATGCTCTTAATAATGTTATTCATGTGTGACCTCCTTAATATTTGGATGTTCTTAATACATGAAACTGTAACAGAGGACCATCTCTTTTTATCTCACAACTTGATTAGAATATCATATATGTAATAAATATGCAAGAAAAAATTTCATATATTTATTATATATATATATCATTTATTACTGATTATTATTGTTAGTATCAGTATTATTCGTGTTCTGATTATCTGTTGTCTGATTTACACCATTATTCTGGTTGTTCATAACAGACTGGTTATAATTGGAATCATTGTTATAACCGGAATTATTGTAATTGTTATAACCGTTATTATAATTATTGTTATAATTATTATAATTGTTGTTATAACCATTATTGTAAGGATTATTATAATTATTGTTATAGCCGTTATTGTAGCTGTTGTTATTATAATTATTACCATTATAACCATTATACTGGTTATTGTACTGGTTTGCTGTCTGGTTACCATAGAAATTCTGACCATTCATCTGATCAAATTCTGCAATCTTATTAAGCTTATCCTGTCCAATAATGTAATTAACAATTCCAAGACCTAAAAACTGCATAAGCATAAACAGAATCTTGCTACTGTCTGAGCCGTCACCGATTCCTCTTATGTTTGAAGCATAATCAACTTTTTCACCAAGCTTATATGCCCAGTAATAGCCATATATTCCGCAGGTAACTATACTAAGTAAGAAAGCCATGCCGCCACTGGCACTATCCTGGTCACCTGAAACTGCCTTTGAATCATCTGTAAGTGAGATAAACCATACAATTCCAAATATACCACATGTAACAATACTTAAAACAATATACAATCCTATATTTCTTTTTTCAATTGTCATCTCCTATACCTGACCTTTCCGTAATCTTATTCTTCTATCTATTTATATCAAGAAGACCTGGCAAAATATGTACAGTAATTATTTTATTCTCCATATCATGATTAAGGATACACTGATCAATAACCGGAATCAGAAATTCTTCCCCGGAAGGACTTTCCACCTGATAAACATTGTTTGCTCCAGTTTCAAGAACCTCCTTAAGGATACCAAGCTCAACGCCCTCATCTGTTATAACCTTTGCTCCTATAAGATCGCAGATAAAATATTCACCAGGTTCACATTTTACAGCATTTTCTCTGGTTACGCACAAATCACATTTCGTATATATCTCAATATCGTTAATATTATCAAATTCTTTAAATTTCAGTATCACATACTGTTTAAAAAATTTAACGGACGATACCGTTACACTGACATGATTTCTTTTACCTATAATAATACACTCTTTAAGTTTTTTAAAGCGCATAGGATCATCAGTAGTAGGAAAAACTTTTACCTCGCCCCTGATACCATGTGTTGATGTAATAATTCCTACTCTAAGCAAATCTTCCATTAAAATCTCCAATAAAATTATTTGATACTACCTTTTACAACTAATGGATAATTAAGCCACATGCAGATACATGTGGCTTACTAAGTACTAATTATCAATTTCTACGATAACTTTCTTATCTGACTTAGCTGCAGCTGCTGAAACAACAGCTCTAATAGATTTGGCAATTCTACCTGATTTACCGATTACTTTACCCATATCAGATGGAGCAACCTTAAGTTCAATAACAATAGCCTTATCTTTCTCTGTCTCAGTCACTACAACTTCATCAGGATTATCAACTAGTGCTTTAGCAATAATTTCCACTAATTCTTTCATAGAAATACACCTCCACTAGTATATTATTTCTCGATACCAGCCATCTTGAAAAGCTTAGCAACTACCTCTGTAGGCTGAGCACCGTTAGCGAGCCACTTCTTTGCTGCTTCAGCATCAATGTTTAACTTGCAAGGATCATAATTAGGATCATAAGTTCCGATTTCATCAATAAATCTGCCGTTTCTTGGAGATCTTGAATCTGCAACGATAATTCTATAGAAAGGAGACTTCTTCTCACCTAATCTCTTTAATCTAATCTTTACTGCCATGTTAACTTTCACCTCCTAAAATATTTTTAAAAAATCTATGTTAAAAAGGTAATTTAAATCTTCCCTTTTTAGCACCTTTCATCATGCCCGGCATCTGTTTCATCATCTTTCTCATCTGCTCATACTGTTTAACCAGACGATTAACCTCACTGATATCAACACCTGCACCTCTTGCAATTCTATTCTTCCTTGAAGGATTAAGAATATCAGGATTCTTACGCTCCTTAGCAGTCATTGAATAGATAATTGCCTCTGTTTTTTTCATGCCTGCCTCTGCTTCATTATCATCTATGTCAATTCCTTTCATCTTACCGCCCATGCCCATTCCCGGAAGCATATTAAGAATTGAACTTATTCCGCCCATATTCCTAATCTGGCTCATGTATTCAAGGAAATCATTGAAATCAAACTCAGCATTCTTAAGCTTGTTCTCCATCTCCTTAGCCTTCTGCTCATCTATCTGAGCCTCAGCCTTCTCAATCAGAGTAAGAACATCTCCCATACCAAGTATACGGGATGCCATTCTGTCAGGATAAAACTGTTCCAGATCAGATAATTTCTCGCCCATACCTACATAAAGTATTGGCTTACCTGTTACAGCCTTAATAGAAAGTGCCGCACCACCTCTGGTATCACCATCAAGCTTAGTTAATATAACACCGTCAATACCAACCTTCTCATTAAATGAAGCCGCAACATTAACTGCATCCTGACCTGTCATGGAATCAACCACAAGAATCGTCTGGTCTACCGAAACATTCTGTTTAATGTTGATAAGCTCTGACATCATATCCTCATCAACATGAAGACGTCCTGCAGTATCAAGAATAACAATGTTAAATCCATTCTCCTTTGCATGAGCTATGGCAGCCTTGGCAATATCAACAGGATTGTGATTAGTACCCATTGAAAATACTTCAACGCCCTGTTTATTACCATTGATGGTAAGCTGTTCCACAGCAGCAGGTCTGTAAATGTCGCAGGCAACCAGCAACGGTTTCTTGCCTTTTGACTTAAACTTTCCGGCAAGCTTGGCAGTGGTTGTTGTTTTACCGGCACCCTGGAGACCTGCCATCATAATAACAGTGATTTCTCCTCCGGATTTAAGATTAATCTCTGTAGTTTCAGAACCCATGAGACTAACCATCTCTTCATTAACAATCTTGATAACCATCTGTCCGGGTGTAAGGCTTGTCATTACATCCTGACCAACTGCTCTTTCTTCCACTGACTTAATAAATTGCTTAACAACCTTAAAGTTAACATCAGCTTCCAGCAATGCAAGCTTGACTTCTTTAAGAGCCGCTTTAACATCAGCTTCAGTAAGACGGCCTTTGCCACGAAGATTCTTAAAAATGTTTTGAAGTTTATCTGAAAGACTGTCAAATGCCATACGAATCTCCTCCACAAATACTAGAATTCATCAAGAATTTCATTAGATAAATTCTTGATTTCAACAATGTGTGCTGTATCATTGTCTTTAATAAACCGGTCTGCCAGTTCATCAATTCTTGCCACCTTATCCTTCGTATCAAGAAACTTGCTAATCAAATGAAGCTTTGATTCATATCCCTGCAGCGTCTTAGTAACTCTTTTAATGAGGTCATGTACCCCTTGTCTGGAAATTCCATATTCATCAGCAATTTCCGCAAGGGATAAGTCGTTAAAAACAGCATCTTCATAAACCCTTTTCTGATGTTCATTCAAAAGTTCACCATAAAAATCGTACAAAAGTGTCTGCTCAACAATCTTCTCCATAACTATACCTCAGACCGAATAAACTTCCAAAAATGAAAACCTTATAAAAAAGCAGTTATATAAATTCAAAACCTTGATTATACTATCATAGTAAAAATAAAGTGTCAAGCATTTTTACTTGACACTTTAAATAAATATTGTATAAAATTTAATACATAATAATTAGATGTTAACTTTAACTATTCTTGGTCTAAGTCCAGCCGCCTCAAGTTTTTCAACTATCTCATCCTTATGTTCATGACCGAATGCTTCAATTGTGATTCTAAGCTCAACAGTAGCTTTTCTGTTTATACTTACAAACTGGTTATGCTCAAGCTTAATAACATTACCATTAGCTTCAGCAATAATTGAAGCAACCCTTACAAGTTCACCCGGCTTATCAGGAAGAAGAACAGAAACAGTGAATATTCTGCTCCTCTGGACAAGTCCCTGCTGAACAACAGAAGACATCGTAATCACATCCATGTTACCACCTGAAAGAATTGAAACCACCTTTTTGTCCTTAACATCTAACTGCTTTAAAGCAGCAACTGTAAGAAGTCCTGAATTCTCTACTACCATTTTATGATTCTCAACCATATCAAGGAATGCAACAATTAAGTCCTCATCAGGAACTGCAATAATATCATCAAGATTCTTCTGAAGATATGGGAAAAGCTTTGTTCCCGGTGTCTTTACAGCAGTACCGTCAGCAATTGTGCTTACATTTGGAAGAGTAACTACCTTCCCTGCCCTAATTGACTCCTGGAGACAATTTGCTCCTGCAGGCTCAACACCGATAACCTTTATATTAGGGTTAAGAAGCTTTGCAAGTGTTGAAACACCTGTTGCTAATCCGCCTCCACCAATTGGAACAAGAATATAATCAACAGTTGGAAGTTCCTTGATAATCTCCATTGCAATTGAACCCTGTCCGGTGGCAACATCAAGGTCATCAAATGGATGAACAAAAGTAAGTCCTTTCTCTTCTGCCAACTTAATAGCATATTCACAGGCTTCATCATAAACATTACCATAAAGAATGACATCTGCCCCATAGCCCTTAGTGCGATTCACTTTAATAAGAGGTGTAGTTGTAGGCATAACCACAGTTGCATTGACACCATACTTTTTAGCAGCAAATGCAACACCCTGGGCATGATTGCCGGCAGAAGCTGTAATAAGACCTTTCTTTCTTGCTTCCTCTGACATTGTACTGATTTTATAATAAGCACCACGCACCTTATATGCTCCTGTATACTGCATATTTTCAGGCTTTAAATAGACTTTATTTCCTGACTGGCTGCTAAAATATTCACTGTAGACAAGATTAGTTGGCAATGTTGCCTCTTTTACTTTCTCAGATGCCTCCTCAAACTTCTTAAGTGATAACTCTTCCATTTTCTTAACTTCCTTTCAATAATTATTCGTCATCATCCTGGCTCACATCAAATAAGGCATTAACAAACGTTTCAGAATTAAACTTCTGTAAGTCTTCAACCTTCTCGCCAACGCCAATATATTTGACCGGGATTCCAAATTCTGCCTGAATTGCCACGGCAATTCCGCCCTTTGCAGTTCCGTCCATCTTAGTCAGAATAATTCCTGTAATATTAGTTACATCGCCAAATTCCTTTAATTGTGACAATGCATTCTGTCCGGTTGTTGCATCTAAAACAATCAGATTTTCTCTATAGGCATCAGAATACTCCCTTTCAATAACTCTGTCAATCTTACGAAGCTCTTCCATTAGATTCTTTTTGTTCTGAAGTCTTCCTGCTGTATCACAAAGTAAAACATCTGCATTCCTTGCCTTTGCAGCCTGAATAGAATCAAATATTACCGCAGCAGGGTCCGAACCCTCATTCTGGGCAATAATGTCAGCCCCGGTTCTGTGCGACCATTCTGTAAGCTGTTCTATGGCAGCAGCCCTGAAAGTATCAGCCGCAGCCATAATAACTTTTTTATTCTGAGCCTTCAAATGTCCTGCAAGCTTTCCAACAGAAGTTGTTTTACCTACACCGTTTACTCCGATAAGCATAACGATAGATTTTCTGTTTTCAAATTCATATGCATTCTCACCGAGATTCATTTTCTCTTTAATTGTATCAATCAAGAGCTGTTTGCATTCCATTGGATCTTTAATTTTATTCTCTTTAACCTTTTCTTTTAACTCTTCAATAATATCCTGGGTGGCGCGCACACCAATATCACCCATAATCAGTGTTTCTTCAAGCTCATCATAGAAATCATCATCAATAGATGAAAATCCGCTAAACACAGCATCAATACCGGATACTATTGAATTTCTTGTCTTTGAAAGACCTTCCTTTAACTTGCTGAATAATCCCATAAAAATTCCTCACATTATTTATTAATTACAATAATTAGGACGGCAAAAGTCCAATTTAAAATTTTGCTAATTCTGTTCTTTATGATGTACTTATGCCAAACTAATCTTACAAAGTAATCGTGTCCCCCAATTAACAACTGTTTGGTGTAAAAGCACAGAGGTATAAATTAAATTATTTCATACGCAGGTACTTTGGAGCCCTCGGTACTTAGGCTCTGTTATTAAGAGCCTTATGTACCGCTAGGAGCGACAAGTAGCGCGAGCGTGCCTGCGTGTGAATATTTAAATTTATACCGTATCCTTCTTCTTATCCAGATCCTTTTCAATCAAATCAACTGAAACCAACGCAGATACACCCTTCTCCTGCATTGTTATACCGTATAGTCTGTCGGCGGCAGCCATTGTACCACGTCTGTGGGTAATAACGATAAACTGTGTATGCTTTGTAAGCTTATGAAGATAATTTGCATATCTTCCGACATTAGAATCATCAAGAGCAGCCTCAATCTCATCAAGAAGACAGAAAGGAGAAGGTTTAAGATTCTGGATTGCGAATAATAACGCAATTGCCGTAAGAGCTTTCTCTCCACCGGAAAGCTGCATCATATTCTGAAGCTTTTTTCCCGGTGGCTGAGAAATAATTGTTATTCCTGCTTCGAGAATATCTTCATCCTCAACTAATTCAATTTCACCCTTACCGCCTCCAAAAAGCTCTTTGAATACTTTGTCAAATTCAACCTTAATCTGTTCAAACTTTTCTATGAACTGGGTTCTCATACCCTTATCAAGCTCATCAATAACCTGAATGAGAGTCTGCTCCGCCTCAATCATATCATCATGCTGTCCCTTTAAGAATGTATATCTTTCACTTACTTCCTTATACTCTTCAATTGCATTTACATTAACATCCCCGAGTTTTTTGATATTACTCTTTAAAACATTAATCTGCTTTCTTATCTGTGATAAATCTGTCAGCTCATCATTTTTAAGCTCCAAAGCATAACTGTAGGTAAGTTCGTATTCATTCCACATATAATCAACCAGTGCATCATTTGACTCATCAAGTTTATCATGCTGATTATGAAGACGCATGCTTTCTTTTTCAAGAGAAAGAATATCATTATTAATCTTTTCTCTTTTATCAAAGAAGTCCTTATAGCTTTTATTTATTTCATCTTTTCTGTTTTTGAATTCACCTATGCGGTTATTACAGTCAACAACCTGTGCTTCCGCCAAATCAATTCCTTTATTAACTTCTTCTGTCTCTTTCTTTTTCAAAGCTATTTCATTTAATATCTCGTCAATTCTGTTGGAAATATCATTTTTTTCGTTAGTAAGATTATCTATCTCACTGTTTATTCGGGCAATATTCTCATTGACGAAAACAACCTTCTGATTAGCAGTATTAAATGCAAGCTTGTCATTTTCCATATGAAGGGCAAATGTAGCTTCTTCCGTTTTCTTTTCTTCCAGTCTCTTTGATAAATTCTCAATTTCAAGTCTAGATGCTTCATTTTCATCATCAAGCGCTAAGAGACTTCCGGCTACATGCTGCTTATCATTATTAATCTGCTCTGTCTGGGCATCAACAAGCTCAAGTTCCTTCTTATCCTGCAAAAATACTTCCTGCAATTCTTTAAGCTTCTGATTTGCCTGATTTAAATTAACCTGAACAGTATTTCTTTCAAGCATGGCTTCTCTTAAAAGCTTATTGTCCGCATCAATATTTTCCCTTATTCCTGCCATTTCAGCACGTTTATCAGAAACAGTGGATTTAATCTGTGTTATGCTCTTTGATAATTCTGAAACATTTTTCTTAAGCTCTTCTATTTCTCTTCTTCTTCCTAAGAGATTGCTTGAATTCTTAAATGCTCCACCAGTCATAGAACCACCAGGATTTAACTGTTCACCCTCTATCGTAACAATCCTTAGTGAATATTTATATTTCTTGGCAATAGCAAGTGCGTGGTCAATATTATCAACCACAAGGATTCTGCCAAGAAGATATTTAGCAAGATTATTATACTCAAAAGATACTTTTACAAGATTGCTGGCTACTCCAACAACTCCTTCCTCCTTAAGACAAGGATCATTATCCAGAGTGTTTTTACCCTGAATGGCATTAAGTGGCAAAAATGTTGCTCTGCCCAGCTTATTATCTTTTAGATATGCTATAAGCTCCTTCGCTGTATTTTCCTTGTCTGTAACGATATTCTGGATTGTACCGCCAAGGGCAGTCTCAATTGCAACCTCATACTTTCTCTCCACCTTAATGATATCTGCGATAACACCAAGAATACCCGGATTGCTGTCTTTCAGCTCCATTATCTTTCGGATACTGTTGCCATAGCCGTCATATCTTTCAGTGATATTGATAAGCGATTCAAGTCTTGATTTCTCGCGGTGGTAGTTCTGTGTCAGTTTATCTGCCTCGTTGTTTAAATCCGCGATCCGGGACTTAATTGATAAAACTGCATCATTATTGGCCGAAATCCTGTTGTTGGTTTCATTAACTTTATCATCAACCTTATATAAATCCTTTTTTAATCCATTGATAATATCATTCTGTGACGCTTCGTCTGATTTGTCTTTAATTATTCTGCTGCTTAATTCCGCCTTTTTTATACTGAGTTGTTCAAGCATTGTTAAATACTTCTGGTTCTCAGCTTTGATTGATGATTTCTCATTGAGAATATCAAACATCTTATTCTGACGGCTTTCAATCTGGTTGGAAATGCCTTCTATTTCCTCCATTAAGACAGAATGTTTATACTCTGTTTCCTTGAGCTTGTCCTCAAAAGAACTTAAACTGGCATTGAGTGTTTCATATTCGCTTCTAAGATTCTCTAACGAATCCTTCTTTTTGCTGATATCAATATCAATTGCCTGTATTCGTCCATTATGTATTTCATTATTAGCCTCAAAGGTTTTAATCTGCTCCAGAATAACGCTTACCTGTCCGGTAAGACGCTGTTTTTCCAATTCAGTGTTGGAAAGAAGGGATGTAGCATTTTCTATCTCAATGTTGATTTGGTTAAGAAGCTTTTCCGTTTCCTCATATTCCTGCTTTGTGCTTTCATACAACTGTGTAGACTCAGATAACTGGCTGTCAGCTATATCAATCTTTTCATCAAGTATTTTAAGTTCTCCGCGTATTCTGTCTGTTTCAAGAAGAAATGCGTTTACATCATATTTTTTTAAATCGGCCTTATAATTTAAATATTCCTTAGCTTTTTCAGACTGGTGCTTTAATGGACCAACCTGCTTTTCAAGCTCTGCAAGAATATCATTAACACGAACCAGGTTATTTCTTTCATTTTCAAGTTTCTTCAATGCGGCAGCTTTACGTCTTTTAAATTTAACAATTCCCGCTGCCTCATCGAATAACTCTCTTCTCTCTTCAGGCTTACCACTAAGTATCTTATCAATCTGTCCCTGGCTGATAATAGAATAACCTTCCTTACCGATACCTGTGTCATAGAACATCTCTGTCACATCCTTGAGCCTGCAGGCATTGCCATTTATGAGATATTCACTTTCACCTGATCTGTAAACGCGTCTGGCAACAGTAACCTCATCATATTCTACAGGAAGAGCATGGTCACTGTTGTCAAGTGTTATGGCAACATAGGCAAATCCAACCGGCTTACGGTTTTCTGTACCTGCAAATATTACATCTTCCATCTTGGAGCCACGAAGCTGTTTTGCGCTCTGTTCGCCAAGTACCCATCTTACGGCATCTGCGACATTACTCTTACCAGATCCATTAGGTCCGACAATTCCTGTTATACCATTGTGAAAATCAAATAATATCTTATTGGCAAAGGACTTAAATCCTTGAATTTCTATGCTTTTTAAATACATAAATCCTCCGTAAACTCAGTATATAATCAATTTACTCTACCGCTTCTTTTTAAAAATATAAGCGCGTCATAGGCCGCTTTTTGTTGAGCTGCCTTTTTTGTGTGACCAGACGCAGTTACATCAAACATATCATGAACATAAGCCCTTGCAATAAACTGTTTATTATGTTCCGGTCCTTCTTCACCTAATATTTCATATACAACCTCTTTACCCTCTGCCTGAACAATCTCCTGCAGGATAGTCTTGCTATCATAAAAGAGTTTCTTGTTGTCAAGATCATTTAAAATAAATGACTTTACAAATTCTTTTGCATTAGCAAAACCACCATCCAGAAAGATAGCTCCAATCACGGCTTCACAGGCATCTGAAACTATAGAATCCCTGTTTCTTCCACCAGTCAGTTCTTCTCCTTTTCCAAGACGAATAAATTCATCCATTCCTATCTGCCTTGCACACATTGCAAGCGTCGGTTCACACACAATACTTGCCCTGAGTCTTGTCATTGCCCCCTCAGCCATTTCAGAATGATTAAGATAAATAAATTCGCTTGAGACAAGCTCCAATACAGCATCGCCCAAGAATTCAAGTCTCTCATTATCGCTGACTCTCTCACTTTTCTTTTCATTGGCATATGAGCTGTGTGTTAAAGCATTTACTAACAATTTTTTATTATTAAACTGATATCCTATTCGATTCATAAAATCTTCAATTTTTGTATTATGCATATTATATTATCCTATCAAACAAAAATATAAGGCCACAATAAATGTGGCCTACATACATAACTTAGCAAATCAAAACGACTAGTTAAGTGCTGCCTTTATCTGATTCACTGCATCTCCAACAGTAACGATTGTCTCAGCTGCATCATCAGGAATCTGAATACCAAATTCGTCCTCAATTCCCATGATAATCTGGAAAACATCAAGAGAATCAGCACCAAGGTCATCAACAAAGGTTGTCTCCATTGTGATATTTGACTCATCAACATTTAATACTTCTGCGATAATTTTCTGTAACTTTTCTAATTCCATAATAAGACCTCTTTCTATATTATTTTTCTAATGATGGCATATCAGCGACAGACTCAACAATCTTATCATTGATATTCATCTGGGTAAACTTCACACACTGAATAATTGAATTCTTTACCTCTTTTGCTTTCGCATTGCCATGTGTCTTAACAACAAGACCATTAAGACCTATTAGTGGTGCTCCGCCATATTCGCTGGCACTCATCCCTTTAAGTTCTTTCTTAATAGCTTTCTTGGTAAGTAATGCTCCAATCTTTGAGGTGAAAGTACTCATCATCGCATTTTTAACCTTCTCAAGGAACATACTTCCCATACCTTCATAAAGCTTAAGTATAACATTACCCACAAATGCATCACAGACAATAACATCTGCGCCACCATGTGGAATTTCCCTTGCTTCAATACTTCCTATAAAGTTAATATCACTACATGCTTTTAATAAAGGATATGTTTCTTTTACAAGCTGATTTCCTTTTTCTTCTTCCAAACCAACATTAACAATGGCAACTCTTGGATTATCAATTCCTACAACATCTTTCATATAGATAGAACCCATTTTCGCCCATGAAACAAGCATTGTTGGTCTGGCATCAACATTTGCCCCACTATCAACCAATAATGAAACTCCATTCTTTGTTGGAATCAACGGAGCCATAGGAGGTCTTTCTACACCGGGAAGTCGTCCGACTATAACCTGTCCTCCAACTAAAATAGCACCTGAACTGCCTGCCGAAACAAAAGCATCTGCCTTCTTCTCTTTAACCATTGTCATGGCTTTAACTAATGAAGACTCTTTCTTTCTTCTGACAGCCATAACTGGTGGTTCACCGGTTTCAATTACATCTGCAGCATCAACAATCTCAATTTTTGATGCGTCATACGTATACTTTGAAAGTTCTGCTTCAATCAGTTCTTTTCTTCCAACGAGGTAGACAAAGCACTCTGATTGAATATTAACAGCATCAACGGCGCCTTTAACAATTTCAGCAGGAGCATTATCACCGCCCATCGCGTCTAATGCAACTTTAACCATATACATATAATCCTTTCACGGAAAAAAATTATTATGTGTATAATAACAAATAATCTATACACAAAACCTTAAGAATTATACAACTATTCATATATAAAATCAAGATTGAGACTCAGCCTGTGTTTCATTATTTTCAGATTCATACTTCGTATTAACAAATAAATCATTCAAATATTCCGTAACAGCAATCCTGAAAGAATCATATTCATCCGGGTGTCTCATATAACCATAAGAAGCAATTGATTTATTCTCGTACGTTACATTAAGACTGTACCACCATTTACTTTCTTTAATCGAATCACCTGTTTTATTGTATTTATCAAGTGATTTCATAGTGGTTTCATGAAGAAGATAATAGAAGAATTCCTTTGCTTCATCGTCAGTAATATACTTAGTGCCGGCATATAATGAATTATCACCGGTCATTCTAAGCACCCAGCTGCCTGTTTCATCTCTTTTTATTGAATAGTCCAGATTATATTCCCCTGTATGATCAACAAAAGAGAAATTAATACCATTTCCATACTCCTCATCCACGGGAATAGTCTGTTCTTCCGTTGTCTCTTCTGAAGGTTCTGACGAGGAAAATGAACACGCTGACAGCAGGCTCATGCATATCATAATGAACATAATCAGACTTAATATGGATTTTTTATTTAGTATTGCTAAACAATAAGTATTCCTATGCATATATAATCTCCTAAATTCACACTAAAATGTGTACCGATCGTACATGGTGGTCTTTAGTTATCATATACGAATTATTTATCTTTGCCAACCTTGTTTATAGATTTTTTTGTTTTGTTTATATAAATGACAATAGGTATATAGGTCAGCATTGGAAGTAAAAAGCCAATATACTGATACGGTGATTGCACAAGCACATTGAAAATTGCGTGATAAATAGCCGCTGCCGTCAGAAGTCCAAAGGTTCCGGTATAAAACAGCTTTTTTCGTTTTCTTACATAGGAAATTCCATAACCAACTGCCGCCGTGCAGAGTCCGTGCATTAATCCTGTGGCGAAGCCACGTATAAGTGCCAGAATGAAGTCTGCATTTTCAATGTTCTGTGTCATGATATAAGCGTTCTCCAGAATGGCGAAACCAATTCCATGTGCCATTGCCAGCGAAAGCAGGCGTTCGCGTTTATCAGATATCACAAACGCATAGAACAAAACCGGAAGCGACTTAAGCAACTCTTCCGTAATTGGCGTCAATGTTATTGTTGCATAAAGCAGGTCCAGTCTCATTAGATTAATCAGAAACGCATTGACTTCACCCGCGAACAAACACATCACAAGTCCGAGAATCATATAACCGACCGTTACACGGGACTGTTTTTCCAATAGAAACAGCATCAGCATCATAGGCACTGCGATACAGATAAAGAGCAAATAAATCATTTGAACCATCTTTGTACCCCCTTTGCGGTAATCGGAAGAATCAACAAAAATGCCAGAGACAGAATAATTGTAACAATATTTAATGCAAGGTCACAGCCAAAATCACGCAGAAGAATATCAGCAATAGAAAGTATGCTGATAAAAAGTACCAGTGCGTTATATTTTCTCATAGATTGGAAAATACCATAATCCACATCAGGTATAATAAGATGTTTAAAATTATAGTAGGAGGTAAATGCTATCGGAACAAGCATAATACCATTTATTATTTTGACTCCAATACTTGCTTTCGAAAATAAATCAAGAACGTACAGTCCCATAATCATAATTGGGAAAACTATCGGAATTAAACGATATTTACGACGTGCGGGGTTTCGGTCATCTCCAAGTCCGTCAATCTGTCCGAAAGATGCCGACAGAAGGAAAAAGTAACATCCTGCCACACCGAGCATACCGATATTAAACCCGCTCGGAAGTGCGCCAAAACAGAAATATACCGTAAAGAAGAACAATTCTCCCAGAAGCATACAACCTACCGCCCAAGTTACAAGGTTGAAAAATAACGGTTTTTTCTTATGTATGGAAGATAAAATCCCATAAACAAACGCTACAATGAGCGATACCGTCAAAATTGTAAATGATAATAGTCTCATGATAATAATTTCCTTTCATCATACAGAAAATTTACTCGACTACAATACCCAAAGCGCGGTCCTCAATTTCACGGACCGCGCTGATAAATATAATTAAGTTGTATTGCAAAAAATTATATATCTGATTTTATTCACTTTTCGAATGAGTTTTTTTCTTTTTCACAAAAACAACCGTTATAACGGCGCCAACAATAAGCAGAATTGCAATAACCGCAATTACAATAAGAGATCCTGTTCCGAACATTGAACCTAAATACTTTGTGCTATTTCCTGCTTTTGCTTTAACAGCATAGATAAGACCATCTGAATCCTCTATCTCTAACCATATCTTGCATTTTGATAAATCAATATCTGATGTTAAGCCCAATGCCGTTTTTATATCGGAAACGCTCACGATTTCAGTACCTGTAATCTTTTTACTGTAGCTGTAATCATTAGTGCCATCATTGCCCTGTACAACCAGTGACACATCACATTTGGTGCCCCTCTTAACTGCTTTAATTTCCTTACGTTTGTTATCATATATTACATTGCCGATATCCTTACTGTATCCGTCAAATCTTAGGGTCATTGCTGTACCTGGTTCAATTGTGCCTGCCGATACTGAATCAGATGATGCTGATTGTGCAGCAGATGAGAAGAGTACAGATGACAGATTCAGATTAGACGCAGGTCGAACAGCATATTGGTTAACAATCCATACGCCCTCTCTGATTGCTGAACCTGTTTCAGCAATTGGCATGCCAAGTTGATAATTATCATAGGAATCCAAATCTTTAGGAAAACGCAGCCAGAAATAACTTCCACTGTCCCAATAATTATCCATCCCAAGGTATAAACATGTTTGGGTGCTTCCTGCACCTAAAGTTCCATCAATGAGAGTAAATTCAGGAATATATAATTTATCCGTTGTGGTATAGTCCACCAAATTATTGTATACGTCAACATTCCTAATTGTGGTGGCATTCATAATATTCTGTTCGGCTGATGTGAAATAGTTAGAATCTTCAGCAATAGAGTTCAAAGCTGCACGAACATCACTTCCTCCATAGTGAGTCGGAGTGACCTTCTTAATACTATTCACTACGGTACTTGAATATGTACAATTCCAACTTGTATCATAATCCATAAGGCTTGTATTTGAGCTATACTTCTGCTTATTTATTATCGGACTTGCAGCAAAGATAATTGTATTATCTCCTGATACTCCTCTGTCTTTTAAACCAATATACCATTCCAACGGTTTTCCATTGCTGTCTTTACCAAATATGAGCTTTCCAATACAATCAAATTTAAATGTACCGTCCATCAACTGCTCCTTGGTTGCATAGGTTGGAACACTTGGTTCAGAAGATGTATTACTCTCTGCAGATGCCGTTATCGGCACAACCGGCACAATTGTCATTACCATACAGATTATAAGTATTATGCTTATTATTCGTTTTTTCATTATGATTTACCTCTCATTCATTTAATAAAATCACAGATTCAATCCTTCAATACAATCTTAAAAATATTTTTATAACGAAACCGCCTCCTTATTTCCTTTTACATTAATTTATACGATGAAATTACTTAGATTGCTGAAATTATAAAAAATATTTATATCTGTTAAGAACATCGTTATATTTAATATAATTAGCTAAAGCATCTGCTTAAGCTGGCTTATCGCCTTGTCATGAAGATAACGCAGTTGTCCATAAGAAATTCCAAGAATTTCTGCTACCTCGGTTTTTCTCTTCTCATGATAGTATACAAGTATAATAACGTCACGCTCATTTTGCGGTAATTTTTCAAGCGCACATGCAAGCTCTTTAAGCATCTCACTATTAATTATTATTTCATCCGCCCCATCTTCGGACTCAACTGTATTTTCTAGCAATTCTAACATCGGATGGTTGCGCTTTTCTTTTAAATAATCATAAACTGTGTTGCGCGTTATAGTATATATCCAAGTGGAAAGCGAAGCCTTTTTCTCATCGTATTTATCAAGATTCGAAAATATTTTTAAAAATACGGTCTGAACAATGTCTTCTGCTTCAGTTTGATTGGAGATTTTGGAGCGTACAAAGCAGGTAACCTTATCATGAAATTGTGCATATATTAAATCGTTATTCTGCTTATTCATCCTCTTGCCCGCCCCTTTTTTTTCTTAGGAATGCTTCATCGCCTGCGGCACTAACACACTCCAAATCATCGTCGGTTAAAACCTTTAAGCAACGAATTTCGGTATCCTCAATCAAAGCCTGTAATTTGTCGTTATGTGCAAAACGCTGATAATCGAACAGAGCATTTAACTTTTTTGCTGTACTCATTTCTTTCTCTCCTCATATTATTTATATCATATTAACATTGGCAATAAAAAGTATTGCTTGATTTATGTTCTTTGATTATTTATACTGAGGAACTTACGCAAATTGCTAAAATTTTTGTTATATCCATTTTCATTTTATATTCTTCCATTAATATTTTTTCGATATACTTTTATTTAATACATAGTGAAATGCAACATAACATCATATAATTGAATTAATAACAAAAAACTGGGTTATGCAAAAGCCAACCCAGTATTTATGTGCATTCTAAAGTATTAGTCAACAGAAACGATTTCCTTCTTGTTGTAAGAACCACAAGCCTTACAAACTCTGTGAGGCATCATTAAAGCTCCACACTTAGAACATTTAACAAGATTAGGAGCTGCCATCTTCCAGTTAGCTCTTCTCTTATCTCTTCTTGCCTTAGATGACTTATTCTTTGGACAAATTGACATTTGGTTTACACCTCCTTATCATTCAATAAAATATCTTTGAAAACAGACATTCTTGGATCCAGGGACTCTTGCACACAGCCACAATCTCTTAAATTAAGATTGGTACCACAGACACTGCAAAGTCCCTTGCAAGATTCCTTACATAAAACCTTGCCTGGAATGTTGAGAAGTATCTCACCAAAAAGCAGCTTATCTATGTCCAGGTTGTATCCATCAATAAAGTCTTGTTCCTCATCTTCAATCAGTTCTTCTGATGCTATGTCAGCAACTCTGTCAACAGCGTAAGCTATAGGCGTATTAACAGGCTCTAAACATCTGTCACAGGGAATTGAAAGTGTAAGTTTGCTCTCTCCCTGTACCGAAAACTTAGTCTTTCCAAGTTTAACAAGCTTAAGTTCAATCGGCTCTTTCTTAACAATGTCATAGCAGTTAACGGATGTATCAAACTGTTCCATCTCAATTGAAGCAGCTACAGTCATCTCGTCCTTATTACCTGACAGAAGATCTCTCAAATCAATCAGCATAAATGTCTCCATTTCATACCTTAATGTGACAATATGTCGTTTAATCATCACACTTTGACAATTATACGCACCTATGGTGAGTTTGTCAACAGCTTTTTTTAAAAAGTGCGCAACCAAATACGATTGCGCACTAATAAAAACGAAGAATATTAAATCGAATTACAAACAAAAACAAAAAATTACTTAACCAATGCTAAAGTATCTCTTGCAATTGCAAGCTCCTCATTAGTAGGAATAACACAAAGCTTAACCTTTGAATCAGGTGTGGAAATAATTCCAGCCTCACCACAAGCCTTCTTAGAAGCTTCCTCATCAAGAGTTACTCCCAGGTATCCAAGATACTGACATACCATTGGACGTAACCATGCAGCGTTCTCACCAACACCGGCTGTAAATGTAATGGCATCAACGCCATTCATTGCAGCTGTGTATGAACCAATATACTTAGCAACTCTGTACGCATAAGCCTCAAGTGTTGTCTTAGCTATTTCATTGCCCTGCTCTGCTGCTGCATTAAGGTCTCTGAAATCGCTTGAAATACCGCCAGACATACCAAGTACACCTGACTTCTTATTAAGAATGTTAACCATTTCTGAAACAGTAAGATTCTCATGGTTGCAAAGATACTCAATAATTGCAGGATCAAGGTCACCTGAACGTGTACCCATTATAAGACCTTCAAGCGGAGTAAGACCCATAGAAGTATCTACACACTTTCCGCCAATTGAAGCTGAAATTGACGCACCGTTACCAAGGTGACATACAATAACCTTAGCTGTTTCAGGATTAAGATTAGCGAACTTAATTGTCTCCTTTGAAACAAATGCATGGCTTGTACCGTGGAAACCATATCTTCTCACACCATATTTCTCATAATACTCACGTGGAATTGCATAAAGATACGCTTTAGCAGGCATTGTTCCACCAAAAGCTGTATCCCATACAGCAACATTAGTCTTGCCAGGCATGGCAGCCTCAACAGCCTCAATACCGATAAGGTTAGCAGGATTATGTAAAGGACCAAGGTCAAAGCACTCTCTTACAACCTTCTTAACATCCTCTGTTACAATACAAGACTCAATATACTTCTCACCTGCATGAAGAACTCTGTGACCTACTGCACTAATCTCATCTGTACTCTTAATTACTCCGTGCTCTGCATCGATAAGTGCATCAAGAACTAATTTAACTGCAATGTTATGATCCTTCATTGGAGTCTCAACAACATACTTATCTTTACCTGTTGGCTTATGAGTGAGAACAGAACCCTCAATTCCAATTCTCTCAACTAATCCCTTAGCGATAACGCTCTCATCATCCATGTTAATAAGCTGGTACTTAAGTGAAGAGCTACCACAGTTTAAAACTAAAATGTTCATTAAAAAAATCTCCTTAAATCAAAATTGAAATTATTCAAACAACAGATACCTTTTAACCCAGGTATCATAATATTACTTTACGATTTCACCGTAAACTTCTCTGCCACAACCTGCAGCATTAGATTCATCTGTATCAATATGCATAGCAAGTGCATAGCTGTCGCTTACACGAACTACTACATCACCAAATACAAGACTTCTGCCATCTGTTTCAATCTTAACATTAACGATTTCTCCGTTAGAAACTCCAAGAGCCTCAGCATCAGCTGGAGTTGCATGAATATGACGCTTAGCAGCGATAACACCCTCTGTTAACTCAACTTCACCGCATGGGCCAACAAGCTTACATGCACCGCTTCCTGCAATATCACCAGACTCTCTGACTGGTGCTGTGATACCGATAGAACGGGCATCTGTCAAAGAAAGCTCAACCTGTGTTGCCTTACGACATGGTCCAAGAATAGATACACCTGTAAGCTCCTTCTTAGGACCAACAACTGTTACTCTCTCCTCACATGCATACTGTCCAGGCTGTGAAAGATCCTTTTTCTTAGTTAACTGATATCCCTTGCCAAACAATGTCTCAAGGTCTGCCTCAGTTACATGTACGTGACGTGCTGATGTTTCTACTACAAAATTCATCTTAAATTCTCCTTTGATATACGGCATGATTCACCGTTTTTATATGTCTATATTAAAGTTTCTGGTAATATTTTTCAAGAGCAATATATAATTTATTTGCATTTTTTATAAAACATGGTATGAAAGTATGATATTATAATCAGAGATTGATAATTCAATCATGGCAAACAATTATGTCAAAAAGAAAGGTTATAATTATGAAATCAGTAGGTATAGTATGCGAGTATAATCCACTTCATAACGGTCACATTTTTCATATAAATGAATCGAAAAGAATCACCGGTGCCGATGTTGTTATATGTGCCATGAGCGGAAACTATGTCCAGCGCGGTGAACCTGCAATAATAGATAAATACACCAGATGCAGGAATGCTGTTGATTACGGTGCAGATATTGTCGTAGAATTACCTGTTCATACTGCCCTTTCAAGTGCTGAAAACTTTGCTGCAGGTGCCATATTGACATTGTCTGCCTTAAAAGCTGAATCTATATGTTTTGGAAGTGAATCAGGTGATATCAGCAATCTTTTATCAATTGCTAAAGTTACATTAAACGAAACAAATGAAACGTCTGAATATATAAAAAACTTATTAGCCGGTGGAATGTCATACCCTTCAGCTCTTTCCGTCGCTTTAAAGCATTTTTACAATATAGATGAGACAATAACCAGCAATCCGAATAACACATTAGGAATAGAATATCTTAAGGCAATTATTAAATATAATACTGATATTAAGCCGTACACCATTAAGAGAATCGGAGCCGGATACAACAGTAATTCATTCGATACATTTATGAGTGCTTCAGGAATCAGAAATATTATTAACAGCAAAAACAATGATGAGCTTAACAATCTTAAGAATTATATCCCCATAGAATTGTTCAATCAGCTGAATAATGATATCAATAATATCTATCCGGTTTCAATCAATGATTTTTCCGTACTGTTTAACTACAAAATGTCTGAAATAATCAATTTGAGTACAACTAAAGGGGATGCAATCGAAAAGCTTTGTAGTTATCCTGATATAAGCAAAGATTTTGCTAACAGAATGCTCTGCTGTTATGAAGGTACATGCTCCATAACTGAATATATTGAATCCGTAAAGACTAAGAATATCACCTATGCAAGAATTTCCCGCAGCATTATGAGAATAATACTTGGAATAACTAAAACAGCTCCTGATATTAATTTCGTGCGGATACTCGGCTTGAGTGACGTCGGTCGCAATTACTTAAAAGCAATTAAAAATGATGTTACAGTCCCACTAATAACAAAGGTCGCAGATAATAAAGAGCTGCTTTCAGAAGAAATCCACTACAATAATATCTACAACCAGATTGTTAAGGAAAAATATAACACAAAATTAAAGGACGAATTTCGTGCCGGTATTTATTTAAAATAGAATGATTTATCAGTTCTTAAAACTGTGAATTGGAGCAGGTATTCTGCCTGCTCTGTTGACGAATGCCGAACAATCGAACTTATTTACAGGCATAATTGGCGCATATCCCAATAATCCTCCAAACTCTACCATCTCACCGACACTCTTTCCCACTACAGGAATAATTCTCACTGCTGTTGTTTTCTGGTTAACCATACCAATTGCAGCCTCATCCGCAATAATTCCGGAAATTGTTGTAGCTTTTGTATCTCCCGGTATGGCAATCATGTCAAGACCAACAGAGCAGACACAGGTCATTGCTTCTAATTTCTCAATCGTAAGTGAGCCCTCCAATACTGCATTTATCATTCCCTGATCTTCTGATACAGGAATAAATGCGCCACTTAATCCACCTACATAAGAAGATGCCATAACACCGCCCTTCTTTACCTGGTCATTTAATAGTGCAAGTGCCGCTGTCGTTCCCGGTGCTCCTGTTCTTTCAAGTCCGATTTCTTCAAGTATATCAGCAACTGAATCACCTACAGCAGGAGTTGGAGCTAAAGACAAATCAATGATTCCAAACGGAATACCAAGTCTTTTTGATGCTTCCTGAGCAACAAGCTGTCCGACTCTTGTAATCTTAAACGCTGTTTTTTTAATTGTTTCACATAATACCTCAAAGCTTTGTCCCCTGACGCTCTCAAGGGCATATTTTACTACTCCCGGTCCGGATACACCTACATTAATAATTGCATCTGCCTCAGTCACACCATGAAATGCTCCCGCCATAAACGGATTATCATCCGGTGCATTGCATAAAACAACAAGCTTGGCACAGCCTAAAGAATCCTGTTCCTTTGTAAGCTCTGCTGTTTCCTTTACAATTTCACCCATAAGGCGTACAGCATCCATATCAATACCTGTCTTTGTCGAACCAACATTTACAGAACTACACACAAGCTCTGTCTCTTTCATCGCCTTTGGAATTGAACGTATAAGGAGCTCATCACTTCGAGTCATGCCTTTTGAAACAACAGCAGAATAACCGCCGATAAAATTGACTCCAACCTTATGAGCTGCCCTGTCAAGTGTCTTAGCTATTTCAACATAATCCTCAGGTGTTTTACATGCTGCTCCACCCACAAGGGAAATCGGAGTGATTGAAATACGCTTATTGACAATAGGTACTCCAAACTCCTTTGCAATCTCCTCTCCTGTTGAGACAAGATTCTTAGCAAGAGTTGTTATTTTATTATAAATCTTCTCATTAAGGGCGTTCAGGTCAGGATCTGCACAATCAAGCAGATTAATTCCCATTGTAATAGTTCTCACATCAAGATTTTCCTGTTCAACCATTTTATTGGTTTCAGCCACTTCTAATATATTTATCATGAAGAATTTCTCCTTTTATTATTTAAATTCGATGCATCATATCAAAGATTTCTTCTCTCTGGCATTTAATTACAACACCAATTTCCCCACCAATCTTATCAAGACTGCTATTAATATCATCGAAGCTTAATTCACTGCCTGAAACATCCACAATCATCATCATATTAAAAAATCCTGATACAATTGTCTGTGAAATATCAAGAATATTAATCTTATTTTCAGCAAGGTATGTACAGACCTTAGCAATAATACCAACAGTATCCTTACCTACAACAGTTATAACGCATTTTCTCATATTAGCCTCCAAAATAATAAATATGTAAGTGATTATATCAAAATCAAAGAATATATCAACAAATTGTGTCAGAAAGAGAAGAAAAAATATGTCATGACACTTCGCATATTCCGGATATACAATCCGGCTTTGCTGTCTCTATCTGAAAATCTCCGGCTTTAAAACGGCTTTCACTTGAATCAATCTCCAATTTTACAGTTTCAAAAGCAAGTCTGTCATAATTATTTTCTTTACTGATGTGCCCAAGGTAGATTCTCTCTACTCTGTCATGAAGCACCGTATCTATCAGTTTACCGCATGATACATTAGACAAATGCCCTTTATTGCTTAGTATTCTTTGCTTTAATGAATATGGATAACTTCCAACCTCTAAAAGATTCTCATCATGATTTGATTCAACAAGCATAATGTCAGAATTTTTAAGATTACCAATCGTATAATCGGTATATACGCCAAGATCGGTCAATACAGTAGCTTTTTTATTATTATTTATAACACTGTATGCTACAGGTTCATTTGCATCATGTGAAATGGTAAACGGTTTTATCTTTAAATCACCTATTAAAAACTCTTTATCAGCACTTATTATATTTACATTATCATGTGAAAAGCTTCCAAGAAGGGAGCAGCTGCACATGCCGTCAAAGGTTCCTTTGGTTGCATACATAGGTATATTATCTTTTCTCGAAATAACGCCAAGGCTCTTTATATGGTCCGAATGCTCGTGAGTGACAAGAATTGCAGAAATATCCTTCAATGATATTCCGGCACAGTTAAGTCCTTCTTCTATTCTTTTTCTGCTAACCCCTGCATCAATTATTATATGTGTATTGTCAGAGCCGATATAGATGCAGTTGCCACCACTCCCACTTGCTATGGGCATCATTCTCATTATTATATTTCCTCCCAGCGAAGCTCTATCTTATCCCCTGCACTAAGCACAGATGTGTATTCAGCGTTAGCACCATTATGTAAAAACACCAGATTCCCCTTTGGTTTAGATAAATCAAAGGGATAAAAATCAAACAAATCCACAACAATATATTGTGATTTACCGGAAAGAATAACAGGCTTATCATTTATAATAACAGAAATATTCGTAGGAACTTCTTTATTCTCTTCCTTTTCTTCTTTATCGGTATCCTCTGTGTACTGATGCATGATAGTCTTTCTGAATTCATCAGAAATTTTACCAATTTCATTGTCATCCTCTAAAGATTTCAATATAGTCTGCTTAGGCGCAGCTGCAATATATTCATCCTTATTCAGCTTTTCATTGGACGAACTGTCGGCCACGTAATCATTGATTTCTTCTGATGTACTTGAAGAATAAGCTACCGGTGCTTTTGAAGAATTCGACGTGGAATCTGTGGCTGAATCCACTGTTCTAACAGAAAAATTCTCATAAACACGTGTATTTTTGTCTGCCAGCTCATTATTAACATATACATTTAATCCTTTAGTATCAAAATCCAAGAATTCAAACAACTGCTTAACTGTATAGAAATTCTCCATTCTAATCTTATCGCCATCACATATATCGTAAAACTCTGATTTCAGTTCTCCGTTTACATAAGCAAATCTTGGACATGAAACATTCTTTTCGTTAACAACAAAGCTTATAACAGAATTAAACTCATCAAGCTGTCCTATTGTTATACTTGCAGGCTCACCCACGGTAGACTCCTTAACGACTATAACATCATTCTGCTCAATAGGCGAATTAAGGTTAGCCTGTTTTCCATTTAATGTGACAACTGCACCTTCTCCCGCACTTCCTCTTACAAGTCTGGCTTTTCCGTCAACTGTAAATTTAATCTCTGCTCCTCTCCTTGGGAAAAGCAATTCATTAGGATAACCGACCTGCATTATAGCATCAACAACTGTAAGCCTGTTATTGTCGTACATTTTAACACGGTCATTATTAACAGTAACAAATACAAAGTTATTCTTCTGGCTATAATAATTAGTACATATACCAACAGGTGTTACATATAGTGAATCTTTCTTGAAATTATCAATATCAAAATCAACAGATGTAAGAACCTCTTCTCCTCTTACAGCCACTCGTTCCTTCACTATTCCTAAGTAATCGGCAAGCATATCCGTATAACCCGGCATTTTCCCTCCGCCTCCTACTACAAACACAGCATTAACAGGTTTACCGCCATTAAGTTCTTTAATCTTATCGGCAACCTCTTTAGTCATGGTTTCAATTGCTTTGTCTGCAATTTTTTGAATTTCCGAAGCCTGAACCTTCTGTGTTATCCCCATGATATCCTTAAAGGTTACAAGTCCTTTTTTCTTTCCGCTTGCAGAAATCTTTATCTTATCCGCTGTATTAAAGTCAACAAGATAATTTTTTGCTATAGTCTCTGTAATCTCATCACCTGCGTAAGGTATCATGCCGTATGCAATTACACTTCCGTCTTTTGTTATACAGATATCTGACGTTCCTGCACCCACGTCAACAAGACCTATATTAAGTAGTCTGTACTGTTCAGGAATAGCAACATTCATAGCTGCAATTGGCTCCAGTGTAAGACTTGCAACATGGAGACCTGCATATTCCACAGCTTCATAGAGTCCGTCAACTACCTCCTCAGGCAAAAATGTAGCTATAAGCTCAACTCCTATTTTGCTGGCTTTATGGCCTTCAAGATTATTAATATCATAACCATTTAGCTTAAATCTTATTGGAGTATTTCCAACGCAGTAAAATCTTACATCAGAACCCTCTTCATTTACCATATTATGAGCATTTTCAACTGCAAGAAGATTCAGGGAATATATATGTTCCTGGGTAATACGGGTTTCCTCATCAAATGAATATTCCGCACTGGAATTAACAGTTTTTAAAACACGTCCGGCTGCAGCAATACACACATCATTCAGGGTAACCTGAAGCTGCTTTTCGAGTTCATTCTTTACCTTACGGATAGTATCTCCAACTTTGTAAATATCGTGAATCTGTCCATCCAACATGGCACGGGTTTCATGTTCAGACTGAGCCATAGCAACAACCTTAAAACGTGAATGTTCCATCATGCCCACAACTCCAACAATTGTACGCGTTCCAATATCAAGACCAAAAACAAGACCATTTTTTAATGATTTCTTTTTTTCCATATAAGTATCCTCATAAAATCTTCCAAAGCATATCATAGTTGGGGATATTTGACCCCCAACGTCTTATTATTCATAAAACTGACTAATTATTATACCATTATTCAAGCAATTTCTCAAGTTGTTGTAATGTCTCATCCTGAGTTCCGCCATTATCAATAATCACAGTGCAGGTCTTTTTAAGTTCTTCTTCCGACATCTGGCTTTTAACCATATTATCAATTTTTTCATCTGAATACCCACGTGAGACTTTGAGCCTCTGCCGCCTTATCTCAAGAGGTGCTGTCACAAGCCATATTTCATCCAAAAATTCATCATAGTTATCCTCAAGCAACAGTGCAGCCTCAACAAAAATATATTTGTAATCATCCGCTTTCTTATGAATGTCTATTTCTTTAAAAATATATTTTTTAACAAGGGGATGAATTGCTTTATTAAGTTCAATTCTTTTCTCAGGCTGTGAAAAAATAATTTCAGCAATTTTCTTTCTGTCCAGCTGCCCATTCTCAAGGATGACACTGTCACCAAATATTTCGACTGTCTTTTTAAAACCTTCATTACCGCAAAGCATAAGTTCTTTTGCCACATCATCTGCCATGATTACAAGAGCATCAAAATTCTCTTTAATCATGTTTATGACAGTTGATTTGCCAACTCCTACACCACCTGTAATACCATAGATTTTCTTTAGTCTTGACATAAAATCACCTCAGTAATTAGTGTGCTTCAAGCCAATCTCTGCCCTGTTTTAAATCTATTTCCAGTGCAACCTTAAGATTAACCACATTTCTCATACAATCATTTATTATTCTTTTGACCTGTTCAATTTCATTTTCTTTTGTTTCCACAAGAAGCTCATCATGAACCTGTAGAATCAGGCGTGATTCAAGCTTGGCCTCTTTTAATTTTTCATAAACTGAAATCATGGCCAGCTTAATGATATCAGCGGCTGTTCCCTGAATAGGTGCATTCATGGCAGCTCTTTCTCCGAAGGATCTCTGCACAAAATTGGATGATTTAATTTCAGGGATATCTCTTCTTCTGTTAAACATTGTAAGAGAATATCCATGTTCCTTTGCATACGACACAAGTCCGTCAATATAACTTTTGATTGAAGGATATGTTGCAAAATATTTTTCTATATATTCTTTTGCCTCTTTTGCTGATATGCTCAAATCCTGGCTTAAGCCAAATGAACTTATGCCGTAAATAATGCCAAAATTAACAGCCTTGGCATTTCTTCGCTGCTCAGCTGTAACCTCATCCAAAGGGACACCAAATACTTCTGAAGCCGTTGCTCTGTGAATATCTTCTGATTTATTATAAGCACTTATAAGTTTCTCATCTCCCGACATGTGAGCAAGAATTCTAAGTTCAATCTGAGAATAATCAGCATCTATGAATACATAACCTTCTTTTGGGACAAATACTTTACGGATAGCCTTTCCCATCTCCATTCTGATAGGAATATTCTGAAGATTAGGTTCTGTGCTGCTGATTCTTCCTGTTGTAGTGATTGTCTGATTAAATGTGCTGTGAATTCTTCCATCTTCTCCAATGAATGACTGGAGACCGTCAGCATAAGTTGATTTTAACTTGGTAAGCTGTCGATATTCAAGAATCTTACTAACCAGAGGATTCTCTTCAGCCAGCTTTTCCAGCACGTCTGCAGCCGTGGAATAACCGGTTTTGGTTTTCTTTCCATAAGGAAGCCCCAGTTTTTCAAACAAAATAACTCCAAGCTGTTTAGGTGAATTTATATTAAATTCTTCCCCTGCCCCTTCATAAATTTGTTTCTCGAGAATTTCAATTTTTTCTCCAAGAACCTTTGAGTAATCCTCAAGTTCTTTCTTATTTACAGAAATTCCTTGTTTCTGCATATCATAAAGAACAAATATGAGAGGCATTTCAATTGTATCAAATAATGAATACATTTCCAGTTCATCAAGCTTAGATGCACATTTGCCTGCTACACTGTAATTGATAAAGCTGCGAAGACACATGTACTTCATCAGCCTCTCCTCGTCCATAAGATAGCACATTTCTATGGTTTGCCTGTTAAGTATCTCGTCTTTTGAAGCAATGGTCGCCGAAAGGAACTCAACGGAAAGAGTCTCACAGTTATACTGGTCATTGTTTGGATGAATAAGATATGCAGCAATAGCCGGGTCAATAAATTTCTTTTCCGTCACAAGCGGATAACCATTTTCTTTATCAGAATCAAAAACATTAAGGGAATCTTTAAGATTATCAAAAGACACTTTTCTGTCAGCAGCAGCATTAGATATTTCCACAAGCTTTCCCTTTAGATATTCCTCTGTTATAAAGCCCTGCGCAGGAATATAGAATATCTCCTTATCACTTAAAGTTAATGCCACAGCAAAACAAGCCCCTTCACTTTCAGTGCAAAGACCAATATAGCTGTTATCTTCTGCATACTTTAATGCATTTGAAAAAATCTGTTCCGCCTCTCCAAAATCATGTACTGCCTTAAAATATTCATAACAGTCCAGTTCTTTAGAACCGCTATAATCAGTATCAAATTTCTTTAAGATGTTTTTAAAGTTATACCTTTTAAATAATTCGTATGATTCCTGATTATAAAAATTCTTTACTCTTGCATCTTCAAAAGAAAAATCATCCATAGGAACATCTATTTTGATTGTTGCAAGAATTTTGCTTAATTTAACCTGTTCCATGTTATCCCTTATGGATTCTTTAGCTTTTGGAGGTTTAATTTCATCAATATGTTCAAAAATGTTCTCTATACAATGATATTCCTTTATAAGATTAGACGCTGTTTTAGGACCGATTCCGGGAGCTCCGGGAATATTATCCGAAGTATCTCCCATAAGTGCCTTAACATCAATAAACTCCAGAGGTGTAACTCCATAGGTTTCCATCACCTGCACGGGAAGATAATCCTCCACTTCAGTGACACCCTTTTTAGTTTTAGGAATTCTTATTTTTATGTGGTCTTCAGCAAGCTGTAACAAATCCCTGTCTCCGGAAATAATAACAACCTCTTTATCATTCTTTGAACCAGTTTTTGAAAGCGTACCAAGGATATCATCTGCCTCAAATCCAGGCATTTCAACAACCTTTATCTGCATCGCACGCAAAATATCCTTCATTATTGGCACCTGCTGTTTTAATTCAGGAACCATAGGCTTTCTTGTACCTTTATACTCATCATACATTTCATGTCTGAAGGTAGGGGCACTTACATCAAATGCGACAACAATATAATCAGGCTGTTCCTCATCTATAAACTTAAACATGATATTCAAAAATCCAAATAAAGCATTGGTATGGATTCCTTCAGAATTAGTCAAATCAGGTACCCCATAGAAAGCTCTGTTTAATATGCTGTGTCCATCCATCAGCATCAACTTTTCCGCCATAAAAAACCTCCACTATTTAAACATTGTCATAAAGAATATTATTGCCGCAGCAACAAGACAAATATTAGTATATACAAATCTTATATAATTAGCTCTTATCCACTTATGAATCATACGGCATTTATTCTCGCTGTCTTTTAATTTTTTATCAACAAGACCGGTAAAATCATACGATTCAAAGTATATCTTATAGGGTGAACGGGATATATAGTCATCATTATCTTCCTCAAGCAAACCATAGGAAAATATATAATATATCTCAAGTTCTTCCCTGCAGTCATTACACGAATTAATATGTTTAACAAAGTTCTCTTCCTGTTTTAAGGATAATTCATCTTTATCAAATTTTTCTATCAGATTTTGAAATTCTTTGCATTTATCCATATATTTTACCTTCTTAAATCTGCAAAAAAAAGCTGAAAACCCGAAAGTTTTCAGCTTTTATATGCGGATGGCGGGACTTGAACCCGCACGATGTCACCACCGGCAGATTTTGAGTCTGCTGCGTCTGCCATTCCGCCACATCCGCGTGACTAAGATACTATATCACAGTGCGCAGCAAAAATCAAGTCCAAATCAAAGAGATTTATAAAGCTCTTCATACTTTTCAGCTGAATTTTTCCAAGAGAAATCAGCAAGCATAGCTCTGTCAACTATCTTATTCCACTCTCTCTTATGATTATAATATACATTTTTAGCATAATTCACTATTCCAAGCATTTCATGCGCATTATAATTAGCAAATGAGAATCCGGTTCCTGTACTTTCAAATTCATTATATGGTTCTACAGTATCTTTAAGTCCACCTGTTTCCCTTACAATTGGAATAGTTCCATATCTTAGACTCATCAGCTGGCTGAGTCCGCATGGTTCAAATAATGAAGGCATGAGAAACGCATCACAGGAAGCATATATCTTATGTGACAATTCCTCAGAATAATTAATAGTAGCTGCTACCCTGTTATTATATTTCCAATCATAATGACGGAACATATTTTCATACTTTTCCTCACCTGTTCCAAGAATAACTAACTGAACATCCTCCGAGCAAAGCTCATCCATAACATAAGCAATAAGGTCAAAACCTTTTTGGTCAGTCAGTCTCGAAACAATACCTATCATAAACTTATTCTTATCTTCATCCAAACCAAACTGTCTTTGAAGAGCAACTTTATTTTTATACTTCTCTTTTCGGAAAGTAATCTGATTATAATTATATTCTATAAATTTATCAGTTTCAGGATTATAAACATCATAATCAATACCATTGATAATGCCACTTAAGCAGTTAGATCTTGCTCTCATCAGTCCGTCAAGATTCTCTCCAAAGAAAGGAGTCTGAATTTCTTTAGCATAAGTTTCACTAACCGTTGTTACTCTGTCAGCATACACAATTCCACCCTTTAAATAATTGGCATCATTATACGCTTCCAGCTTATCAGAAGTAAAATATTCATCCGGAAGTCCGGTTATATCCTTAACCTTCTTTAAATCCCATATACCCTGGAACTTAAGGTTATGTATTGTCATTATAGATTTAACACCTGTATAAAAATCACCCTGTGCAAATCTTTCTTTAAGATATACCGGAACCAGACCTGTCTGCCAGTCATGACAATGAATAATATCAGGCTTAAATCCTATGACTGGAATTGCTGATAAAGCAGCTTTGCTGAAAAATGCAAACTTTTCAATATCCTCATGCACCCATCCGTAAGGCTTAGCACCTGAAAAATAGAACTCATTATCAATAAAATAAAATATAATACCATTGAATTCCAGCTCAAATACACCTACATACTGCGTTCTCCAAGAAAGATCAATATAAAAATGAGTCTTATACTGCATTTTTTCACGATATTCCCACGGAATACATGTATACTTAGGGAGCATTACTCTCACATCAAATTCATCTTTATTAAAATATTTAGGAAGAGAGCCAATTACATCAGCAAGTCCACCTGTTTTAATAAATGGAACACACTCTGAAGCAATAAACAAAACATTTTTCACTATCTATACCTCATTTCTTTATCATACGATGACAAACCTATAATTTGACATTACCAGTATCGTCTTACACCAATTATTGACTTTCCTACTGAATAAATTGACCCGGTTTTAACTGTACTTCCCGGAACGGTTGAATGAACCATCATTCCGTCACCAATATAAATTCCAACATGTCCGGGATAACAGATTATATCGCCAGGCTGTGCATCAGCCAGCGACACCTCCATACCATATGAGAACATTCCGCCTGAGGTTCTTGGAATAGTAATTCCCTGTTGTGCAAAACAGTAATATATCAGTCCTGAGCAGTCAAATCCACTAGGTGAAGTACCACCACTGACATAAGGGACTCCAAGATAGCTGTATGCAAGAGAAACAACTGCCGAAGCAACTGCCGAATCATTATTAGCCTGAGTAGGAACATAATAATAATTATTGGAATTGTTCATGGCCTGTCTTCTGGCTTCTTCCTCAGCCGCTTTTCTTACAGCCTCAGCAATTTCTTCATCAAGATTATCTATTTTGGTCTCAAGTTCATCCATTGTTTTATATAATGAACTTTGTTTACTTAAAAGTGTTGTCTGTGTCTCGGTTAACTCCTGCTGTTTTTCTTCAAGAGATTCCTTTATTGCTTTAATATTAGCTGTAGTTTCCGCAATCTCAGAGAGCTTTGTTCTGTCATAGTCATAAATCTGCTGTATATACTCAACTTTATTAAGAACCTCACTCATATTACCGGAGGATACGAATGCATCAGATATAGAGGAACCCTGATCCTCATAAATATATTTAATTCTAAGTTTCATTTCCTCGTACTGTTGTGCAAGGTTAGCCTCCTGTTCAGCAAGTTCCTCGTTAGTCTTGGTAATCTCAACCTGAAGTTCTGCCATATCACTTTCAAGTGTATTAATCTGGGAAATCAAAGATGCAAGCTCACTTTTTTTCTGTTCAAGCTCGTTGGTAGTCTGTTCTTTCTGCCCCTTTAAAGAATCGATATCATCAGCAAAAACAGTAGTCGCCGCCATGCATGCTACCATTGCTACTGCAACTACCGTTTTAATTACTCTTTTTTTCAATTATATAAACTCCTCAAATATTACAAAATTAATAACAATCTATTACAAATCATTTTCAATTATAATATATGAGCTTGCATATTTCAAGGGGAAATAGGATTTAATAAAATGGAATATCAAGGGAAAAGGATATGAATCACATATATATATTCCATTATGTATTACTTTATATTGTACTGTAAACGGATTTTATCAGAAATCAAAGCTATGAATTCAGAGTTTGTAGGTTTTCCTTTACCACCATTTATGGTATAACCAAATAAATCATTTAATGTATCTGTATTACCTCTGTTCCATGCCACCTCAATTGCGTGTCTGATAGCTCTTTCTACTCTGCTTGAGGTTGTCTGATATCTTTTCGCAATTGTAGGATACAAAATCTTTGTTATGCTGTTTATAACATCTGCATCTTTAACAGCAAGAATAATTGAATCACGCAGATACTGATACCCTTTAATATGAGCCGGTATACCGATATCGTGAATTATTTCAGTAATATTTGATTCAAGATTTCTGTCACTTATTGCAACATTATCTTTAGTCAAAATATTATTATCATTATTGTTCTTAACCTTTGATGATGCATTTTTGGTGTATCTTATACGGTTTATAAGCATCTCGTTATTAAATGGTTTCATAATATAATATGCTGCACCTATATTAAACGCGTCCTCGGTTACATTATCTCTTCCGACAGCACTTATTATAATAAAAGCCGGTTTCTTCTGAATTTCCTTGTCTTGATTAACCTTTTCCATCACTGTCAGGCCATCAACCTGAGGCATAACTATATCCAAAAGAACGACATCCGGGCTATTATCTTTTATTTCTTTTATTATGTCATCTCCATTGGTTGCTGTTCCAACAACCATCATATCTTCCTCTTCATTAATAACCCGGGACATAACGTCAATCATATTGGCATTGTCATCAGCAATCGCAACCTTTAAAGTGTCCATAAAAAGCATCCTCCAAATAAAAATCTTTAAGAAGATTATACACTTTAGATTTTACATTTTTCAACCTAATCTCGCCGCAAGTCTTGCTATTATTCGACATAATTCGACAATACTGCTTTCTCATAGTCTCCGTAAGAAAGCAGTATTATTAAACATTTATGAGAAAAACTTTACAAAACAGGATTCATTCTTTTTCTGCCTGAATGAATAGCATTTGATGGACATACAAGCACACACAGATGACACCCCACACATTTATGCAAATCCAATACAGGCTTTCTGTTTTTATCTAACTTTAAGGCCTGGTGTCCGCCATCCCTGCATGATATCTCACAACGTCCACATCCAATACAGCTGTCTCTGTCAAATTTAGGATAAATAACCGTATCACGCTCCAATTCCTCTGTATCACACACGGAATCAAGTCCAAGACCAATCAATTCTTCCACATTATTAAAGCCTTTATCTTCTATATATCCCAACAGTCCTTCTTTTAAATCATCGATTATACGATATCCATATTGCATGACAGCTGTTGTAATCTGAATACTTCCTGCACCCAAAAGCATAAACTCCAAAGCATCTTTCCATGTTTCAACGCCGCCCATTCCACTGATATGCATACCTTTCAGTTCAGGATTTTTGCCTAATTCTGCGACAAATCTCAAAGCAATAGGCTTTACGGCTGCTCCTGAATATCCACCTACTGCAGACACTCCGTGAACAGAAGGTGCCGAAACATATGTATGAGGATTGATTCCCACAATGCTTTTAATTGTATTAATAGCAGCTAATCCGTCTGCTCCTCCACGTTTTGCTGCCAAAGCCGCCTCCGACATATTGCCGGTGTTAGGTGTAAGCTTTGCAAGAATTGGAATACTGCTTCCGGCTCTTGCTGCAGCTGTGAATTTTTCAACAAGTTCAGGGACCTGTCCAACATCAGAACCCAACCCGTCTTCTGCCATATTAGGGCATGAGAAATTAAGTTCCAGTGCATCAGCTCCAGCTTCAGTTGCCATCTTAGCCAACTCAGTCCATTCTTTTTCATTGCGCCCCATTATAGATACAAGAAGGAATTTATCAGGATAATTTTTCTTGAGTTTTGAAAAGATTTCCATATTTTCTGCCAGAGCGTGGTCTGAAAGCTGTTCAATATTCTTAAATCCCATTATGGAACCACCATCTGACTTGATTGCTGAAAAACGCGGAGATGCCTCATGTATATCCATAAAACAAATAGTCTTAAACGAAACGCCTGCCCAACCCATTTCAAATGCTCTGGCACACATCTCATAATTACTTGCAACAACGGAAGATGAAAGCATAAACGGATTTTCCAAAGGAATTCCGCAGATATTGGTCTTTAGCTTTGACCATTCCAAAGATTTGACAGTTCTATCCTCTTTAGGCAGCTTATATAGCTTCTTCATAAGCTCTCTGATTGGAACCCCACCCTGTTTAAGGCATGCCTTCTCGCAAGGTGCATCACAGTTTTCACAATAAAGCTCATCCGGAAGCCTTCGTGATGCCTCCTCTTCATTATCAAACCATATACTTCTTAAAGCCCTGTCACATTCAATTCTTCCACATGCCATCGTGCATGGTGCTTCATTGCAAAGAACACATTCCAACATATCTTTTCTGTTTATCTGTTTATCATAAAGCATAGAAATATTCTCCTTCCATCCGGTATATTTTATCATCTTTATAACTTATACAAAAATGAACTTAATCTTTAATCACGCTGGTTTCATAGTTGGGCGTTTTTACCCTGAACATCATTTTATATAATTATACACAATAAAAATATTCATAGCAACAACATATATTGTTATCTTTAACCTCATCTCCAGCCTGTATTTTCATAATTACTGCAAATAATCTTTAATTATCAAGCATTTTTTCAATATATATTCCATATCCTTTTGTGCTGTCCTGAATCAGGACATGTGTAACTGCCCCAATAATTTTTCCGTCCTGTATAATTGGACATCCGCTCATCCCCTGCACTATTCCGTTTGTTAATTCCAGAAGTTCCGGATCCGTTACCTTAAAAGTGATATTTTTGCTGTCTCCATTTTTTAACTCTGTAATTTTAATTTCATAATCCTTTATTGAATCATCTGTCATAAGCCGTATATAAGCCTTACCTGTTGTGCAGTTGTGACTGTACCCTATTTCCATGGGTTCTAAATCATAATCGTTAATTATTTCTGAAGAAATCTTTCCATACAAACCGATTTCCGTATTCTTAGTAATCTGTCCGATTATATTATCCCTGCGATAATCTATAACCCCAATAAGCTCTCCCGGTTCACCCTTTTTCCCTTTTTTTATTGAAATAATTCTGGTTTTATACAATCTTCCTTCTTTTACCGATAAAAGAGTTGACGTATCATTGTCAGATATACCGTGACCCAATGCACCAAAATTACAGTTCATATCCACGTAAGTAACAGTTCCGACACCCTGGGCATCGTCCTTAACCCAGAGTCCCATTTTATAACTGTTATCTTCACAAAGAACAGGATTTACAACAGCATACATAAATTCGTTATCTCTCTTTATTGTAAATGTAATAGTATTTCCACCACATTCTTTTATTTTTTCAGCGAGATCCTGCTTATTCTCAACATTTTCACCATTAATCTGGACAATATAATCGCCAGGGCTTATGGCACCTTCGCATGGAACAACTTTATTTCCGTAAGAATCAACAACCTCCTGATTAGAAACAACCAGGACACCGTCACATTTTATATAAAGACCGGTCTGGAATCCACAGGGATAAACGCTTACTTTATCCACAACATCTATATCTATGGAATCAAGATAAAACAGGCCGAACATGCGCATCTCCATGCGATAATGTCCATCACTGCCTGCCACAAATGTTACCTCTTTATTAAAATCCACTTTACTGATGGCATTATCTTTTGAGTACACCGGAAAATAATTGTCTGTATTATTACTTGCAACATAATCATTGTTAAAGGATTCCCATTCTGAACTGTCTGTATCTGATGACTTATATACATTACCGGTCACAGGAACGTTGATATCAAATGTTGCAGAATCATACTGATTTATATAAATATGCTTTGGAAGCTTATTTTTCACATAATTTGTATAAAAATAACACGAACAGATGCCGGCAATGAATAATACAATTATTACAGTAAAAAAAATAAACCTGTTTAAAGAACGCTTTTTAGTCATTGCCATACCTCCTCACAAACTATTCTGTGATATTAGTATCTGCAAACTTCATTTCTTTAAATAGGTTTATAATGGAAATTCAAAATTTCTTAAATTCTTTTGCAAAAGCTTTTAGTTCCTTTGCGTTGTTTAGCACAGCTTCTGTTATTGTTGTTCCGCCCAACATTCTGGCAATTTCATTGACAGATTCTGATTCATTTAAGCATTTGATATTACTTATTGTTCTGTTATCCTTTGTTGACTTTTCAATAATGTAATGAGAATCAGCCATTGATGCAAGTTGTGGCAAATGTGTAATGCATATAATCTGATGGCTTTGGCTTAATTCACATAACTTATTCGCTACCATCTGGGCGGTTCTGCCGCTGATTCCTGCGTCAATTTCGTCAAAAATCATTGTGACATTTTTCTCCATACCTGCAACAGTACTTTTTATTGCGAGCATAATTCTAGATAACTCACCACCTGACGCAACTTTGGACAATGGCTTTAATTCTTCTCCCGGATTAGTTGAAATCATCATAACCACCTTGTCTTTGCCTATTGATGTCAACGTATCTTCAAAGAAATCAATTCTTAATTGAACATCAAGAAAATTCAATTCCTTTAAGACATCCGTCAGCTCCTGTTCAAGCGAAACAGCTGCCTTCTTTCTTTCTTCTGATAGCTTTAATGCAGTATCTCTTGCTTTGGCTTCAGCCTTCATACAGGCATCTTTTCTTTCCTTAAGCAAAAGATCAAAATTAGAATATTTTTCAAGTTTTTCCTTCTTTTGTTCAAGGCTTTCAAGAATTTCCTCAATTGAGCTGCCATATTTCATCTTTAATTCATTAATTCTGTCCAGCCTTTTTTCAATTATAGAAAAACTTTCTTCGTCAAAGTTCATATTGTCAATATACTCTCTGACAGAATGATTAACCTCCCCAATAAGACTTTCAACATCAGCAAGTGTATCTCTAATATTAGAAAGTTCAGGATCATATTCACAGGCAGTCATAACATATTTAAGACAACTGCCAGCCATATCACTGAGGCTGTTGCCTGAATTAAGCAGATTATCTGCCACAGATAAATTATCTGCTATTTTCTGATAATTATTAAGTCTTTTATATTCATTCTCAAGTTCTTCATCTTCACCCGGTTTAAGCTTAGCCTCTTCAATCTCTGATATTTCAAACTGTAGAAAAGACATTTCTCTTAGCCTTTGTTCCTCATCAGTATCAAGCTCTGACAGTAATCTTCTGGCCGTCTGATATTCTTTAAATGAATTACACATATCCCGCTTAAGTTCTTTAATATATTTATCTGCATATTCATCAACAATCATAAGCTGGTTATCTTCATTCATAAGAAGCTGGCTATCATGCTGACCATGTATGTTGATAAGGGAAGAAACCAGCTGCCTGGTCTGTCCTGCAGTAAAAGACTGTCCGTTAACTCTTATCTGTGAGCGTGTTGGACTTATCTTTCGTGAAATAATAATCTCTCCATCCTCCACATCCGGAATATCATATTCTTTAAGCTTCTCCATAACAGATTCATCGTCAATTGAGAAAACCAGCTCTGTCAGTCCATATTCACATCCGCTTCTGATAAAATCAGGTGAAGTCTTACTTCCCAGTGCCGCATTAATGGAACCCAGAATAATGGATTTACCTGCACCAGTCTCACCTGACAAAATATTCAGGCCCTCACCAAAATCAATATTCTCCTCTTCTATAAGTGCAAGATTCTTAACATGTAAATTAGTTAGCATTCGTTAGCCTTTCCTGATTAGTTTTTTAATTTTGTTCATAACAGCAACTGTATCATTAACTGATCTGACCGCACACATTATTGTATCATCACCTGCAATTGAACCAACAATCTCAAAAAAATCCAGTTCGTCAAGTGCTGCACATACAGCCATAGCCATTCCCGGTACAGTCTTTATAACAAGAATATTCTGTGCCATATCCATGTTAACATAACCTTCCTTTAGTACTCTTATGTACTTATCACTTAATTCCGGTCTTTTGGCTGTAACTGAGACGTACTTCTGGCTCTTGCCGTTTGATGATACCTTCATAAGATTAAGTTCCCTTATATCCCTTGAAACAGTAGCCTGTGCCGCATTAAATCCGGATTCATTAAGAGCACTGCACAGTTCTTCCTGAGTTCCGTAATCATTGTTACTTATTAGTTCAAGTATCTTTTTCTGTCTTTCATTCTTCATTAATGACTCTCCAATTACATCTTAGTTCTAATTCTTTCAAGAAATGAAATATTACTTGTTCTGATAAATCTTGCAGTTTTATCCGACTTCTTTACAACAATCCTGTCTCCGGTCACCACCTGAAAAAATGACTCTCCATCAAATGTGGCAACCCTTTCCTGATACAGTTTCTTGTTATCAACCATCTGAATCATAATTTCATCATCAGCGTCAAAAATAATGCTTCTTGAATTCAGAGTATGCGGACAGACCGGTGTAATCATAATCATTCTTGCCGTTGGCTGTACAATAGGTCCACCCGCCGATAAACTATATGCTGTTGACCCTGTTGCCGTCGACACGATTATTCCATCCGCCGAATATGAATTTATATATGTTCCGTTAACATAAATATCAAAATCAATAATTCTTAGGACACCACTTCTGTTAATTACCACGTCATTAAGAGCCATATTCTCATACACAACCCTGCCGTCACGATAAATGCAACCGTCCAGCATCATTCTTGTATCAGTTTCGTAATCATCAGAAATGAGATTATCGAGAGCACTCCAGACAGTATTCATATCAGCGTCAGTAAGATAACCCAGTGTACCTATATTGACCCCCAAAAAAGGGATATTACAATGGTTTAAATCTCTCACTGCCTGTAAAACTGTACCATCTCCTCCAAGAACAATTATACATTCCGTGTCTTTAGGTATGGATTTAGCATCTGTGTAGGAATAATCACCGTCTCTTATATCAGAATCAAAATCAGAGTCAAAATGAGTAAGACAATCTACACCTCTTTCATTAAGATAATTCTTAATCTTCTGAGACTCTTTACCATACGGGTCTTTGGTTTTATTAGCTATTACATAAAAATGTTTCATTTAATATATCACCCTTAAATATTACAATACTTCGTGTGCTTTTTCAACTATATTTTCTATATTAACAGAAATATTATCATAAATCCCATCATTATGCTTCTGAAGATGGAGAAGATATTCAATATTACCTTCAGGCCCCTTGACAGGCGAAAACTCCAGATTTAATACTTCAAAGCCTATTGAAACCGCATAATTAATAACCATTCTGATAACTTCCATATGAACCGCCTTATCACGGACCACTCCATGTTTGCCAACCTTTTCCCTTCCGGCTTCAAACTGTGGCTTAATAAGGCAGACAACCTGACCGTCGTCTGAAAGAAGATTCTTGACAGGCAAAAGTACCTTTGTCAGAGAAATGAAGGAAACATCTATACTTGAGAAGTCCACAAGAGTATCTATATCCTCCGGTGTCACATATCTTATGTTTGTCTTTTCCATGCACACAACTCTCTCATCATTTCTCAGTTTCCAGGCGAGCTGTCCGTGTCCCACATCAACAGAATAAACCTTAACAGCACCATTCTGAAGCATACAGTCTGTAAATCCTCCTGTTGATGAGCCGACATCCATACATATTTTGCCATTTAAATCCACATCAAACTCATTCATGGCTTTTTCAAGCTTTAATCCGCCACGGCTTACATATTTCAATGTATTACCCCTGACCTCAATATTAACGCTTTCAGGAAATGTAGCACCAGCCTTATCTTCCTTCTGACCGTCAACATAAACATTACCTGACATAATAATTGCTTTTGCTTTTTCCCTGGATTCTGCAAGCGCCCTGTTTACCAGCAGCACATCCAATCGTTCCTTACTCATTATTTATAATACTCCTCCAAACAGCAATAATCCTATCATATACCGAATCAACATCAATTCCTGCATCCCTCATAAGTATGCTCACACTTCCATGTTCAACATAATCATCAGGAAGTGAAATATTAAGAACATAATTACTCTTATTGCCATTATTTAAATACTGGCATACTGCACGTCCAAATCCACCTGAAGCCACATTTTCCTCCAATGTTACAATCAGCTCATGAGAAGAAGCAAGTTCATCAAGAAGCTCCTCGTCAATT
>JBJEME010000034.1:0-4290 GCA_051879515.1 Lachnospira sp.
CAGAAACGATATCTGCTTCCTTAGTATCTTCTTCCATTTCATTTCTGTCTTTTCGCTCTTCATAATAACTATGAATACGTTTATCTGCTTCCGTTATGCTAATCTTACCCTCAATATGATCTTTAGCAGTTTCAATTAAATACGCAGAAGTCTTCAGTCCATCTACATCTTGAAGTCCAATAGCAGTCTTCCATGCATTACTTTTATCGACTTTATCAGGCTCGCCTTGACGAATATATTCATTTAATTCTAATTCCCAGTTGTTTTCTGCCATATATATCCTCCTTTTTCAAATTCAACTATTTAACAAGGATATTCCATTTCATCATTCATTTTGACAAAGCCGAATTTCTCATACAATGGTCTACCCATCCTCGTTGCTTCAAGAGAGATTGCATTAATGCCTCTACTTCTTGCATCCTCTACAAGTAATTTCAATGTATTATTCGCAATCCCCTTTCTTCTGTATTCCGGTTTCGTGTACATATTCATTATATAAGCCTTACATCCGCTAGGGTTGTGGTATGTTGGCATCACCTGAAAATAACTCACTCCACCGGCACCAACAAATATCGCTCCATCAAATACGAGGTATGCAGTATGAGAGCCATCTGTCAATGCTCTTTTGTAATACTCATATGACTGATTTTCAACTTCCGTCATATCAATCTCGTTTGATAAATTATTGGCAGCACGAAGCACTTCTATTCTCGTTGTTGTCAATAATTCAATATCTATTATATCTGCCTTTTTATATATTAACTCCATAACAATCAATCCTCTCATCATCATTTTTACACCATGTCCGGCGCACGTATTTTACCAAAACTACCATTCCGGCGGACAATCTATAACCTAAAAAAATTTGCACCCTTACATTATTATGTACATTTTCATCTCCTAAAAGCACAGGTACATATTCGCAGAAAAAGTCCGCTAACCCGCATAAAATCAAAGTTTCTTCGACAGCAAGACAACTGTCTCAACGGTACTTTCGTTGTCCCAATCAAGTTCGTATAGTTCCTGACCGTTGAAAAATACAGGAAAATGGAACTTGAGACTTCTTAGAATCCTTCCATCCTCTTGTTCTGTCTCGTAGATGTTTACTTCCTCAAGAAAGCTCTTCATAAACGTCTTCTTCTCCATATCCGTAAATCTGTCGTACAGCTTATCAAAAAATAATAAGAACTGATACACATTATCGCCGGATATCTTTTCCTGCTTAATATTATACAGTCTTGTCTCTACAGCTTCAATGGAAGTTTCAATTTCCTCTATCTCATCATAAAGCTTGTCCAGACGCACCTGCATATCCTCATACTTCTTGTCATAATGCTTGTCCGACACGGATAAATTATCCATCTGATTCGCCAATTTATTCTTGGCTCCGGTTACCTGCTTTAATCGCCCCTGTAAACCTGTATGCTCTCTGTCCAATTCTTCCGTATCAATGCTGTTACCGATGTGCTTCTGAATCTCTGTTTTAAACTTAGGATTGTTTACCAGCTTACGGATAACTTCTTCCACCGCTGCATTGATTTTATCCTCACTCCACTGCTTACGGTAAGTACATTTGTGACCATTTACAAAGGTTCTGTGTTTGCAGGCATAGTAAAAATAATCTCTGTAATACCCACCATCCGGATGCTTCTTTCGATTCACATTTCCATACATACCGCTGCCACATATCGGACATTTAATAATACCGGATAAAATATGCTCGTGATCCAGACTGTGGGTTTTGATATTTGCAACACCTGTTTCCTGTCTCTTTTTGTGTACCTGTTTCCACAATTCTTCTGAAACAATTGCCTCGTGGATACCATCGTTAAGCATATACTTATCCTGCTTCACAATATGGTACTCATTCCTTGTGCCCGGAATCTTCTCACTTTTTCTTCTGCCAAATGCAAGCTTGCCACAGTACACTGGATTATCAAGCACTCCCTTTACAAAAGATGTCGAAAACCCTTCTATGGTATTGTTCTGGCGAAGTTTCTTTTTGTATCCACTGTTGTTAAGAAATGTGGCAATCGCAGCAATTCCCATGGTGGTATTGGCAAACTTATCATAAATAATTCGTATTACCTCAGCTTCATCCTCTGCAATATGCAACTCACCATTAATTAGCTGATATCCATAAGGCGCAAAACCACCGTTCCACTTACCCTCTCTTGCTTTTTGCTTTCGACCTTCCATGGTCTGCACTAATATATTCTCTCGTTCAATTTCTGCCACCGCAGATAACACAGAAATCATAAGTTTTCCTGCATCCTTAGAACTGTCTATACCATCTTCCACACAGATAAGATTAACACCATAGTCCTGCATTCTCTGAAGAGAAGATAATACGTCTGCTGCATTTCTGCCAAAGCGAGATAACTTGAATACAAGTACAAAGTCGACATTATCTTTACCCGATTCGATATCCTGAAGCATCTGCTGAAATTGTGGGCGTCCTTCTACACTTTTACCGGATTTACCCTCGTCGGAGTATTCCCCAGCGATAATCATGTCTTGGTAATCGGAGTATTTATGCAATTTATCTTTTTGCGCATCTAAGCTGTAACCATCTACCTGCATGGAGGTGGATACACGGGTGTAGATGTAGCATCTTTGTTGTTTTTTCATATAGTTATCAGCCTCCTTCAGCTTCTGTTGTAGTACCAAGCGCAATTCATATATGTGTATGCGCACCGTTTACCTATGCAAAAGAAAATCAACACTTTTTCTTAATTCATCACTAAACCCGTCCAAATCAGCAGTTGTTATCACACCACTATTAATCAGTGCCACAATATCGAAAATCATATTTCCTTTACTTAATTCAAGTATAACTCCGGGATGTTTCTTATCTTTTTTTATTCGTTCTTCCAGCTTCCAGAACTTATCTGAAGCATTTTCTGCTCCATCTAATAAATCCATATATTCCTTAACTAAGCGTTCCATATATGCTTCTTGCCAATCACCAATGCGAGCTCTAAATAATTTCCAATCACTTTTTGAAACTTCCATGTAAACATCCTCCAATCTTATGCATTGATTTCATATGTTCTTCCATTGTCCCAACAAAATTATACAGCTGTTCCAACCGATTCTCAATCTATTTTTTCTTATTTATAAAAATATTTTCACAACATAACACTTAACATAAAAACTCTCCAACTGCATATAATACTATTGCAGATTTATCAAAAATACCGCTTGCATTTAGCGGATATTAATGGTATCATATCTGCTAGTGATCAGGTTGCAGAAACTTGCGATGCCTGCGACCGGAAGGAAGACCTGCGGGCCTTCCTTTTTTTGTACAAAAACACATGGAGAAAAATATGCCAAAGAAACCAATTAAACCCTTTATTACATACTCTGATCAGATCAATATTCTGACTCAGAAAAAACAACTTAATATTTCCGATTTGTCATATGCTGAGGGGAAATTGCATGATATTGGCTATTACTCCTTAATAGATGGTTATAAAGATATATTTTACAACCCGATGACAAGAACGTATGTGAAAGGAACAGATTTTGCGGATATTGTTGCACTATATGAATTCGATGAAAATCTCCGTTCTCTTGTATTTAAATACATTTGTCATATCGAGCAAAAAATCCGCTCATTGATTTCTTATTCGTTTTGTGAAGCGTTTTCTGAAAATCAATCAGCGTATTTAAATTCTGCCAATTACAATGTTTCCAATAAAAACAGTCGTGATATTTCTAAACTGATATCCATATTAACATACGAAGCCAATCAAAATACCGAGCACGGCTATGTGGTATATCAGAGAAACACATATGGGAATGTCCCATTGTGGGTAATTATGAAAACACTTACCCTTGGACAAACTTCTAAAATGTATTCCTTTATGCTTCCAAGCATAAAATCCAAAGTTAGTGTGCATTATAGCAACATTTCAGAAAAAGAATTGATTCAGTATTTAAAAGTACTTACCGTCTTTCGTAATATATGCGCACACAATGAGCGTCTGTTTTCATTTGAAACCAGATTTGAAATCCCTGATACCATACTTCATAAAAAAATGAGTATTCCACAAAAAGGTACACAATATCTTTATGGAAAGCACGATATGTTTGCATTGCTCATAGCTTTTCGTTATTTACTAGATAAAGAAGATTTTAATTCACTTAAGAAAGAATTAACCAAACTATTAAACTCTTTTTCTACAACCACATCTGTATCTCAGAAAAACAAATTACTTCAAGCAATGCATTTTCCATCCAATTGGTCAAACATCACTCGATATAAATTATAATTATGCAAAT
>JBJEME010000035.1:0-77794 GCA_051879515.1 Lachnospira sp.
AGTGCGTCAATCTGCCGTATTCATTCCAAAACCTGTCAGACAGAGTGTTTTTTGTCCAACAGAAAAAACTTAATAATATCCCATTAACACAAAAACACTCCCTTAAGAAATCTTAAGGGAGCTTATATTTTAGAAGTTTATATTTAGAACAATAGCAAGAAGGAAAAATAAAACAGCTAAAATCTTAGTGAACATAACCAGTTTACCTTCTAACGAACGGCCCTTATTCTTGCCCCAGTAGCTGTCTGCAGCTCCACTGATGGCACCTGAAAGGCCATTCTGCTTACTTTCCTGCATAAGAACAAGAATTGTTACTGCTATACAAACTAACATAAAGATTCCCATTAAAATAATTCTTATGGTATCAGCCCATGACATTCCAAACATTAATCTACACCTCCCATTAAAAATTCCACAATGAATGTATTTTATCATATTGCAAATGCATTTGCAACTAATAAAGATTACACTCAAATATAATACCCTTCAACATTAAATTACTTTCTTACAAGCAATGACTCACCTGTCATCTCAACCGGTTTCTCAAGTCCCATAATTTCAATGAGAGTTGGAGCAATATCACATAGTCTTCCTCCGTCCCTCAATGCATAATTCTCATCATAGTTCACAAGAATAAACGGAACAGGATTGGTTGTATGGGCAGTATGTGGGTTTCCTGTCTCATAGTCAATCATCTTTTCTGCATTACCGTGATCTGCACATATAAACATTACACCGTCAACATCCTTTACAGCCTGTACTGCTTTACCAACAAGTTCATCAACTCTCTCAACTGCAGCAACTGCAGCAGGGATAACGCCTGTATGACCCACCATATCAGGATTAGCAAAATTGATTACAATAACATCATATTTATCTGACTTTATAGCCTCAACAAGATCCATACCTACCTCCGGAGCACTCATCTCAGGCTTAAGGTCATAAGTTGCAACGTCCTTAGGTGAGTTAACAAGAAGTCTGAATTCATCAGTATTAGGCTCCTCAACTCCTCCATTAAAGAAAAATGTTACATGAGCATACTTCTCTGTCTCTGCAAGTCTTAACTGCTTAAGGCCGTTAGCTGCAAGGAATTCGCCAAATGTATTCTCAATACTCTCCTTCTTGAACGCAATTCTTTTGTTAGGGATTGTTTCATCGTAATCCTTGAAGCAAACAAATACAAGTGGAATAAATCCTGTTTTCCTCTCAAATCCTGTAAACTTATCATCGCAGAAAGCTCTTGTCATCTCCCTTGCCCTGTCAGGACGGAAATTGAAGAAAATAACTGAATCATCAGGCTTAACAAGTGAAAGTGGCTTGCCGTCCTTAACGATAACTGTCGGCTCAACAAATTCATCTGTCTTACCATTATCATATGACTCCTGAAGAGCAGCCGTTGCAGACTCGGCCTTAATTCCCTCGCCTGTAACTAATGAATTATAAGCCTTCTCAACTCTGTCCCAGTTATTATCTCTATCCATTGCATAGTAACGTCCGCTTAAAGAAGCCACCTTACCAACACCAATTTCAGCCATCTTGTTCTCAAGAGTTTCTACAAATCCCTTAGCTGAAGCAGGAGGAGTGTCGCGTCCATCAAGAAATGCATGAACATACACCTTTGAAACACCCTGTCTCTTTGCCATCTCCAAAATACCATATACATGTGACAAATGGCTGTGAACACCGCCATCCGACAAAAGTCCGAACAAATGAAGATCAGAATCCTTCTTCTTGCAGTTATCCATTGCCTCAAGAAGCTCTTCATTTTCAAAGAATGTACCATCCTCAATATCCTTAGTAATTCTGGTAAGATCCTGATAAATGATACGTCCTGCACCAATATTCATATGTCCAACCTCTGAGTTTCCCATCTGTCCGTCAGGAAGACCAACATAAAGACCGGAAGCTAATCCCTTCGCAAAAGGACACTCCTTCATCAGCTTATCCATAACAGGAGTGTTTGCCATTGCAATAGCATTTCCCTCTGTTCTATCATTCAAACCATAACCGTCAAGTACCATTAATACAACAGGTTTCTTTCTCATTTCTTTCGCTCCTTAAATAGAAAATTTAATTATACAAAACACAATTTGCATATTATCACATTTATGAAAAAAATAAAAGTAAAATATTTGCAGCAGTATTAAATTCGTGCTTCGCGCTTATTAAGTACTGGCGGTCGGAAATGTCCCTCCTTGAAATCCATTACACACACGAAAGCCGTGCTAAACAATGTGAAGAAAAAGCTCAAAAAAAGAGACCACAACGCTTAAAGTTGCGATCTCTATAAAACAATTACTTGTAATTAACTATCTTTCCAAAATCCGGTTTAAGGCTCGCTCCTCCAACCAGACCACCATCTATGTCAGGCTGTTCAAAAAGCTCTGCTGCGTTAGAAGCATTCACTGAACCACCGTAAAGGATTCTAATCTTAGATGCCACGTCATCGTCATAGATTTCCCTTATATTAACACGGATGGACTCACATACCTCCTGTGCCTGGCTTGTTGTTGCCACCCTGCCTGTGCCAATGGCCCAGATAGGCTCGTAGGCGATTATACAGTTAGCAGCATCCTCCTTTGAAACCTGCTGGAATGCTGCAACAATCTGGCTTTTAATAAATGAAAGAGTAACCCCCTCTTCCCTCTGCTGAATAGTCTCACCACAGCAGATAATAGGAATAATACCATGTTCAATAGCCTTCCTGACCTTCTTATTGATGCACTCATCATCCTCTTTAAAATACTGTCTTCTTTCCGAATGACCAATAATTACATAAGTAACTCCTGCATCAGTAAGCATCTCCGGAGAAATCTCACCTGTATAAGCGCCCTTCTCCTCATAATACATATTCTCTGCACCAACCTTAATATTAGAGTCCTTACATTCCGCAACAACCGGTACAATATCAATTGAAGGTACACAAAAAACCACATCAACTGATGAATTATTAACCAGTGGCTTGAGAGTTCTGACAAGTTCTACCGCTTCCCCCGGCTTCATATTCATCTTCCAATTTCCTGCTATAACTTTCTTTCTCATATCACGCCTCCACCAATAATCAGCAATAATAAAATATATGGACAACCTCTCCAAAATATTCTATTATTCACTGACCATATTATTGATAGAATTATAACATAAAAACAAAACATTTTCCACTATTTTTTCAGCAAAAATTCACCTCGTCTTCACCAACGTTACAGCATATAAAAATCACTTTCACACCTGCAGCCTTTGCCTCATCTAATGCTTCGCCGAATTCAGGCTGCATCACAACATTAGGCTTTACCTCTGTTATTCCATTCATCTGTATGACAAATGCAACACCCGCTTTATAGCCTTGACTTGCAGCCTTTTTAAGTTCCCTTAAATGCTTAACTCCTCTTTCCGTAGGAGCATCAGGAAAATATCCCACTCCGTCTATCTCAAGAGTGCAGCCCTTTACTTCAAGCAGATATTTATCCTCTCCCTTTTCCATGTAAAAGTCAATTCTTGAATTCCCGTATGTAAACTCCGGTTTAATATAGTCAAAGTCCTGTTCTTTAAGCCATTCCAGGGCAATCTTATTAGGAGCCTGAGAATCAATGTTAATCCAGCCTATTCCCTCTTTCCATACTGTCACAAGATCATATCTGGTTTTTCTTTCAGGATTATCTGACTCTTCAAGAATAACCTCCACACCGGAAATAAGCAGTTCCCTGCATCTGCCAGTATTTTTAACATGAACCGTCTCTGTTTTTCCGTTAATTATGACCTTAGCAATAAACCGGTTTGGTCTTTCAATAAACTTCCCATGAATAATCTTTTTATATTTCATAAATTCTCACCACGCCATATGCTCTGATAATCAAATATTTTTACTCACACAATCACTCTTTTTCCGTCACAAGATTATTAATCCATATATCGCTTCTAACAAGAAAAAAGCCTGCAATAGCCTTAAAAACCTCTGAAAATGTAACAACTGCAAATAATAAATGAATTTCCATATCTGTAAAATGCGACAGTACAAACGCCAGTGGTATCATTATCAGCCACGAAGATAAAAAGTCAAACAAAAACGTAATTCCTGTTTTTCCTCCACTTCTTAACGTGAAATAGCATGCATTTGTAAATGACCATATAGGCATAGCCAGTGCCTGGATAACAATATAATATGTTGCCAGATCTTTAATATTCTGCTCTGTGTTGTATATATCCGGGAAAAACTTCGCAACCGGTAAAAGAATTACAGCCACTATTGTGGTAATAAACAAACTAAAAACAATTAGCTTGTTGTCAAAATCCCTGGCCTGCTTTAACATTCCTGCCCCAAGCTTTGTTCCAATAATGATTCCGATTCCTGCACCTGTCTGAATGTATATAACACTGAAAAGGTTGGTTAATGTTGTGGCAATATTTCTTGCAGCCACCACATCAAGTCCTCTCACCGAATAGCTCTGTGCTACAACTGACATGCCAAATGACCATAAAAATTCATTCAAAAGCAGCGGACATCCTTTTATCAGCATTTTCTTAACAAGCGAACCGGGAATATAAAAGCCTCTGTACAAGCCTTTAATATATTTATTCTTTGAAGAATGAGTATGGGCCCATATAATAACCACAAAAGCCTCAACACATTTTGCAATTACTGTTGCTATCGCAGCACCTTTTACACCCATTGCAGGCATTCCAAAATGGCCGAATATCAGCGCGTAATCAAGAAATAAATTGACGCCGATGGCTGCAATTGAACCGTACATAGGAATCATTGTCTCCCCACATTCCCTTACAACGCTTGAATAAGCCTGTCCTATTCCAAATGGCACCATGCTAAAAAGCATTATTCTTAGATAATCTTTACCGTATTCTAGTGTTGCCTCTAGCATCTTTGGTGAATCATCTTTACTTAAGAACAGAGATATAAGCTCTTCATCAAAGAAGAAAAGCACTGCAGCAAATACAGCTATAACCACTGAACACATTATAAGCCTGAATCTGACAGTATATTTCTGTCCTTCATAATCACCCTTACCAAAAAACTGGGTTCCAAAGATACTCGCCCCTGCTACTCCGCCAAATATACTTATGTTAAATACGAACATAAACTGATTGACAATTGAAACACCACTCATCTGTGCAGTGCCAACCTGACCAACCATTATATTATCAAGCATACTGACAAAATTAGTTATGAGATTCTGTACAATCATAGGAACTATTATTCCAAGTACATATATATAAAATTGTTTATCACCAATATATTTTCTAATAAATGCTTTCATAATAATTGTATATTTTTTCTCTAAAATTTAATGATGTCAGGGTCGAATAGCCCTTAACTGTGATACCTACGGATTGTTCCGTACTTCGTACTCCCACAATCCTGCAAAATATTCGCATATCGTGGTGCTTACGCCCCACTTTTATGCTCATATTAAAATCAGCGTAAACCAACATATGTTGATTTACGCTGTAATAAATGCACATCAAATGAATACTAATTACTTATCATTAACTGCAACTACACCAGGAAGATCCTTGCCCTCTAAGAATTCAAGGGAAGCTCCGCCACCTGTAGAGATGTGTGTCATCTTATCGCCGAAGCCTAAGTTGTTAACAGCAGCTGCTGAATCTCCACCGCCAATGATTGTTGTAGCATCTGTAAGCTTTGCAAGCTCCTCTGCAACTGCAATTGTACCTGCAGCGAAGTTCTCAAACTCAAATACGCCCATTGGACCGTTCCATACAACTGTCTTAGCGTCCTTTAATGCTTCCTGATAAAGCTTACGTGTCTCAGGTCCGATATCCATACCCATATCATCATCTTCCTGAGTACCGGCTTTAATAACACGGCTTGGTGTATCATTCTTAAATTCCTTTGTTACTACTGTATCAATAGGAATAAGCATCTTAACACCCTTGGCCTTAGCCTTTTCCATCATCTCTTTAGCGTAATCAAGATAATCATCTTCAACTAATGACTGACCAACCTTACCACCTAACGCCTTCTGGAATGTATAAGACATACCGCCACCAATGATAAGTGTGTCAACCTTCTCAAGTAAATTGTTAATAACCGAAATCTTTGAAGAAACCTTTGAGCCACCAAGGATAGCAACAAAAGGTCTTACAGGATTATTAACTGCATTGCCAAGGAAATCAATTTCCTTCTGCATTAAGTAGCCTACAACCGCTGTATCAACATACTGTGTAACACCAACAGTTGAGCAGTGTGCTCTGTGAGCTGAACCAAATGCATCATTTACATACACATCTGTAATTGAGGCAAGATCCTTAGAGAACTCCTCACCATTCTTTGTCTCTTCAGGTCTGAAACGTGTATTCTCAAGTAAAACAACGTCTCCGTCATTCATTGCAGCAACTGCAGCTCTTGCATTATCACCAACAACAGTGTCATCTGCCGCGAACTTAACTTCCTGTCCCAGAAGTTCTGTAAGTCTCTTTGCAACAGGTGCAAGACTGAATGCAGCATCAGGTCCCTTTGGCTTACCAAGATGTGAGCAAAGGATAACCTTTCCACCATCAGAAATAAGCTTCTTAATTGTAGGAAGAGCAGCAACAAGACGTGTCTCGTCTGTAATCTTATCTCCATCCAATGGAACATTAAAGTCACATCTTAAGAGAACTCTCTTACCCTTAACATTGATATCATCAACTGATTTCTTATTAAGCATTATATACTTCCTCCATCTTTAAAATAGGTAATTGCTTATTTATTTTTCAAAATACCGGAGAATAGCTTACGCAATCTCCGGTATATTAAAACAAAAACTATAAACTAAATATTAGTTTAACTCAGCGAAATACTTGATTGTTCTTACCATCTGGCTTGTGTATGAATTCTCATTATCATACCAAGAAACAACCTGTACCTGGCAGCCACCATTTGGAAGATCGTTAACCATTGTCTGAGTAGCATCAAACAATGAACCAAATCTCATACCAATGATATCGCTAGAAACGATTTCCTCTGTGTTATAACCAAATGACTCTGTTGCAGCAGCCTTCATAGCAGCGTTAATCTCATCAACAGTAACCTTCTTAGAAACTACAGCATTAAGGATTGTTGTAGAACCTGTAGGTGTAGGAACTCTCTGAGCAGCACCGATAAGCTTTCCGTTAAGCTCTGGAATAACAAGACCGATAGCCTTAGCAGCACCTGTTGAGTTAGGAACGATGTTAGCAGCACCGGCTCTAGATCTTCTTAAGTCACCCTTTCTCTGAGGACCATCAAGAATCATCTGATCACCTGTGTAAGCATGAATTGTACACATGATACCTGACTCGATTGTAGCACAATCATTAAGTGCCTTAGCCATAGGAGCTAAACAGTTTGTTGTACATGAAGCAGCTGAGATAATCTGATCATCTGCTGTTAATGTCTCATGGTTTACATTATAAACGATTGTCTTAAGATCGTTACCAGCTGGAGCTGAAATAACAACCTTCTTAGCACCTGCATTGATATGAGCCTGTGCCTTAGCCTTAGATGTGTAGAAACCTGAACACTCAAGAACTACATCAACACCAATCTCACCCCATGGGCAGTTATTAGCATCTGGCTCTTTATAAATCTTAATTGTCTTACCCTTAACAGTAATTGTACCAGCTTCGTCATCAGCTGTAACCTGATCTTCCTCACCGATCTCAACATATCTTCCCTGGGAAGTATCATACTTTAAAAGATGAGCTAACATCTTAGGGCTTGTTAAATCGTTGATAGCTACTACCTCGTATCCTTCAGCACCAAACATCTGTCTGAATGCAAGTCTACCGATACGTCCAAAACCATTAATTGCAACTTTTACTGACATAAAATCAATTCCTCCTAAAAAAGTTTGTTAATTAAAAATCAACTACCGCATATTTTACATAAAACGAAGCAAAATATCAAGTAGCAAATCCCATTTTTTACAAAATGCCCCTTTTTGAAAACGTTTATACATATTTGTTGTAAATAATTAACAAAAAAATATTTCCGATTGTATACACACATCAGATTAAAGGAAACTGTTTCTTGTATTCCTCGAAATATTTATCAAAATTTCTGCTCTTAGTATTCTTAAGATTTAAAAGATACTCATGGGTGTCAAAGACATTTTCTTCAAGTTCGATTATTGCCACAGCAATATTGGAACAGTGGTCTGCAATACGTTCAAAATCTGTCAACAGGTCATTATATATAAATCCCTGATGAAGTGTACATTCGCCCTTCTGAACTCTCCTTACATGGCGTGTCTTCAATTCATCACAATATACGTCAACAAGCTCTTCAAGCGGTTCTGTTTTGTATGCCAGTTCAAGCCTGTTGTCACTGAATGCATTAAACACGTTACATACTATTTCAGTAATCATCTCACGCATGATATCAATATCTTCAAGTGCCGCATCAGAAAACTGAAGCTTTTTATCATGAAGCTCTTTAGCTGCCTCTGCAATGTTCACCGCGTGGTCACTTATTCTTTCAAAATCCGAAATAGTGTGGAGAAGCTTTGAAACATCTCTGTTCTGTGCAGGATTCAATTCCTGCTGTGTAATCTTTACAAGATATGTACCAAGCTTATCCTCATAACGGTCAACCTTATCCTCACGTTTTAAAAGCTTGTCATATTTCTCCTCATCATATTTCTCAATGAGTTCCAATGCTCTGATAAGGTTTTTCTGAGCCATTGAAGCCATGGCACACATAACATTGTGACTCTGCTCTATGGCGACAGTTGTATGCGGAATAAATCTGTCATCAAGAACACTGATTTCAACGATATCTTTATCTTCCTCGTCAATCTTTTCCTTGAACATCCAGCATACAAGCTTCTCAAGCTTGCCTATGAATGGGAACAGAACCACTACTGTTGCAAATCTGAACAGGGAGTTAATAAATGCAATTGAAACTGTCGTCATAGTCCTGTTAAGAAAATCAAAATGTAAAAAGGCATTAAGAGAATAAAATACAACTGCCCATATAACTGCACCAAGCGCGTCAACTAACAGGTAAACAAAAGCTGTTCTCTTTCCATCTACGGTGGCACCGAAAGATGAAATAAGTACAGGCATTGCAGCTCCGACCGCGATACCCATTATAATTGGAAATGCAATTGAAAAATCAATGGCACCGGTTATTGAAAGTGCCTGTAATATACCTACTGAAGCTGAAGCACTCTGAAGTACTGCCGTGATAAGAAGACCAATAAGTATTCCGATAAATGGATTAGAAAACTTTGTCAACATTCCAATAAATGCTTCATTGGTCCTTAGTGGTGCGACTGCTCCACTCATATTCTGCATACCAACCATAAGGACACCAAAACCAATCATGATATCGCCAATATATTTCTTTGTTGGATTCTTACAGAACATTCTTAAAATAATACCGATCATTGCGACAATTGATGCAATAAATTCTGTTGATAAAAGCTGAACCCATCCGGAGCCCCCGCTGATATCAGAAAGACACAGAATCCATCCGGTTACACTGGTACCAATGATGGCACCCATGATAATACCGATAGCCTGGCGCATCTTAATCATTCCTGCATTAACAAAACCTACAACCATTACAGAGGTTGCCGAAGATGACTGAATTACCGCTGTTACTCCTGTTCCAAGAATTACCCCCTTCAACGGTGTGTTACTTAACCGGTAAAGAATCAATTCAAGCTTTCCGCCTGCTACTTTTTTAAGACCGTCACCCATAATAGACATACCGAAAAGAAATAACGCTATTCCTCCGGCAAGTACTACAAGAATCTTAATAATTTCAAAATTCACCTGAACTCCTATCTGCACATAAAGGTCAAGTTTCATACGCAGTATGTTTAAAATTTATGTGCAATAAAAATTTTCCATAACTGCCTAATAAATAATAGCAATACATTTTTAGTTTTTCAAGGGCATATTTACAAGATTCACATTCTGTGGCTTAATATAACTGTAATCAGGTGTTTTGAAGACACTTTATAATCTGTTTCTTTAAACGGACGTTGTGATTTTATATATTGCCGCCTGTGAAGTGAAAGAATCAGATTTTACAATTACCTGAAAAAACAAAAGTAATATGAGGAGATATCCATGAGTAAATATACTAATCTTTCTGATTTCCATGTGCATACACATTTTTCAAGTGATTCCGACGAGAATCCGGAAAATATAATAAAAGAAGCTGTAAGACTTGGACTAAGCCACATCTGCTTTACAGACCACAATGATTACGACTTTCCAGAGCAGTATGGCAAAGATCTGTTTTCACTTGATTTTGACAATTACTATGTTGAAATGTCTGCGCTTAAAGAAAAATACCGGAACACGATTGATATTAGGATTGGTGTTGAGCAGGGACTTGAGGTATGCGTAAGTGACAAGGTCAATGCGTATGATGCCGACAAATGTCTTGATTTCATCATTGGCTCATCCCATCTTGTAGGCAGACTTGACCCTTATTTCCCTGAATTCTGGGAAAACCGCCAGCCAAAAGAAATGATTGAAAGCTATTATCAAAGCATAATTGATAATATTGCAGTATGTGAAAATTATGATGTATATGGTCATCTTGATTACATAATCCGATATGCACCAAAAACATATAAAGACTATAACTGGAAGGATTTCTATGACTATATAAGAGAAATACTTACTTCTCTTATCCATAAAGGAAAAGGAATAGAGGTAAATACAGCCGGAATAAAGTACGGTCTTGACAATCCAAACCCATGCCGTGACATCGTTAAATTCTATCATGATCTGGGAGGAGAGATAATAACAACCGGTTCGGATGCCCACAAAACTGAGCATCTGGCGTATGCCTACGAAATAATTCCTGATATTCTTAAAGACAGCGGCTTCTCATATTACACAATATTCAGCAAAAGAAAGCCTGAATTTATAAAACTTTGAACAAACAATGCAACTGTTTTTCCTTTAATGTTTTCATTGATGAGGCATGGCTTTTGCTAGTATTATGAAATGTAGATTGCGGCACCTTCAAAGACTAAAAAAACAACATATAGTTCATGTAGATTCAGCTGCTTTAAGCCCGCCGGTACTTAATGAGCGCGTAGCGCGAATTTAGTATCCGCTGAGAGGCGAAAGCATAAAGGGCGTGCCCAAACTGCAGAACTATATGTTGTTTTTGGCATCAGTTGTTTTATAAAAGCTTATAGAAATAATAGCTGTATGGTTTCATGGAGATTTTACCGTTAAGGTTTTCTGTTTCCCCGGTAACAAGATTAACGGCAGCCTGACACTCCGTGTCAAAGCATGCATCATAATCACATCCGTCTGCATTTATGCATACAAAGATTCTTTCATCATTCCATTGTCTTTTAAAAATATACTGCTTGTTGGTAAGAACCTTCTGTGTGTAATCTCCGTAAGCAAGAGCCTTATTTTCCGAATAAATCTTTAAAATTGTACTGATATGTTCAGTAAGCTCGTTCTTTTCAGGCTTTGGAATTGCAGGGCGAAGGTCATTATCTGTACCGTTCTGCTTAACTCCCTCTATTCCCCACTCACTTCCATAATAAATACAAGGGATTCCGGGCATTCCGACTTCCAGGGCATATATTAGTGGCAAATGCGCCTTATTAGTGAGCGTACTGGCTATTCTGTTAACATCATGATTGTCAACAAATGTAAGCATGTGCTTTCCACGGTAAATACACCACTGCTCCTTGCCGAACTGTCTGTTAATGCTGTGCGCTATTTCAAACATATTCATGGAATTAAAGCTGGAATACAGCCCCTTATAGCACTCATAATTAGTGGCGCTGTGAAGCATTTCATCATTAACTACAGTATTATAATCTCCATGAAGCATCTCGCCCACAAGGAAGAAATCCGTTTTCATCCTGTCAGTTTCATAGCGCAGTCTTTTCATAAAATCTTTATTCAGGCAGTAGGCAACATCAAGTCTTATCCCGTCAATATCAAATTCATTGACCCAGCCTCTCACACTTTCGATTAGAAAATCTGCAACTTTATTATTACTAAGATTAAGCTTAACCAGGTTGTAATAACCTTCCCAGCCTTCATACCAGAAGCCGTCATTATAGTTTGAATTGCCGTCAAAATTTATATTAAACCAGTCCTTATACTCAGAATCCCATTTTTTCTCGCATACATCCTTAAATGCAAAGAATCCTCTGCCCACATGATTAAATACTCCATCAATGACAACCCTTATTCCGTTATCATGAAGCTTCTTGACCAATAGCGCAAAATCTTCATTAGTTCCAAGTCTTTTATCTATCATACGATAATCTCTTGTGTCATATCCATGATAATCACTCTCGAAAACAGGTGAGAAATAAACAGCATTAATCCCCAGTTCCTTAAGATGAGGTATCCAGTCTGCCACCTCAAGAATATTTCTTTTCATAATACCATCGTTATCTCTTAAGCCATCACAAAATCCCAATGGAAAAAACTGATAAAACGCCGCCTCTTCGTACCACATAATTAAATTCCTCGACTTTCAAAATATTTTCTCAAATTGTAGCAGATTTTTACTATTCATGCAATTGCCGGAGAGTTAATACATTGTTTTTCAGGCAGTTCACCACATAATCAGCCTCTCTTCTCGTCAGTTTTTCATTAATTGTAAATCTGATTGAACCCCTTGCCAGGTCATCAGACAGTCCAATGGATTTTAAAACATGAGAAGGATTTCTTGAGCCACTGGTACATGCTGACCCTGCCGATGCGCATATACCCTGTCTGTCAAGCATGGCGACCAGCATTCCTCCATCCACCCATTTGAAGCTGAAATTCATATTACCCGTCACTCTCTGCTGTACATCTCCATTCAGTCTGGAATCGGGGATTTCTGAAAGCACCCTGTCTATAATATGGTCACGAATAATTTTTTCTTTAGCATTGCGTTCAGTAATGCTCTGTACAGCCATAATAACTGCCGTTGCCATTCCAACAATACCTGCCACATTTTCGGTTCCTGCCCTTAATCCTGATTCCTGCTTACCTCCGAAAATAAATGGATTAATATCATTATCCCTCACATACATAAAGCCAACACCCTTTGGCCCACATATTTTATGTCCGCTGACACTCATCAAATCTATTCCCATCCGCTCCACGTCAATTGGAATATGTCCAAAAGCTGCAACTGCGTCAGTGTGGAACTTTATTCCGTGTTTATCTGCTATTGCCGCAATCTCCTCAATCGGCTGTATGGTGCCTATTTCATTATTTACTGCCATCACGGATATCAATGTGGTATTATCATCAATAAGCTCCTCAAGCTTTTCCATATCTACAATCCCATTGTCTGATATGTCGGCATAGCTTACTTTACCTCCCTTTTCCTCAATATAATTACATGTATTTAGAATCGCATGATGCTCAAATCTGCTTGTAATAATATGACCTTTTTTATTATTGGCTATACCTGAACGTATCGCCCAATTATCAGATTCTGTGCCTCCTGATGTAAAAATAATATTATCAGGCTTTGCATTTATGCACAAAGCTATAGTTTCCCTTGCATCCTCTATTGCATTTTTGCATTCCGCACCAAATTCATACGCACCTGATGGATTAGCATATTTTGATGTCAGAAATGGAACCATGCTTTCAAGCACCTGCCTTTTCATTGACGTAGTTGCTGCATTATCAAGATATATCATTCCGTCTCACTTTTTTCATTTTCCTTATAATATTGTATTCAAAAAAAGCATATAATGACAAAAAACATTGAGTTGTCATGAAGCATTTCTATAATAATCCTATACTGAAAGGTACTGTAATTCTCACTGCAGCCAGCATATTATGCAGATTGATGGGTTTTTTTTATCGCATTTATTTAAACAAATGTATCGGTGCAGCCGGAATTGGAATTATCCAGCTTTTATCCCCATTGATGGGAATAGCCTATGCAGTGTGCTGCAGCGGCTTTGGACTCGCCATATCTAAATTTACTGCCAGGGATTACAAGAAAAAACCTGCATATTACTGGCTTATCACAGGTCTATGCCTGTCTTTTCCTGTTTCCGTTATTTTTTCGGCAATTGTCATTCAAAACGCAGGTTTCATCGCTTCCAGACTGCTTTTCAACCCACAATGCATGGATTTTATAAAAATCATTGCATTTTCCATACCACTTTCCTCAGTTCACCACTGCATCTGCGGATATTATTATGGTTTGAGAAAAGCAAATGTTCCTGCCATTTCACAGATTATAGAACAGGGTGTCAGGATTGCAGCTATTTATATATATTTTAGTGCATTCGATTCAATTACACATGACAAAGGAATAAGCTACGCACTCTTAGGAAACATCTGGGGTGAAGGCTTTGCATGTATTTACTGCTTTATCCTGATGTATATAAATAAAGAGAAGAATAACAATAAAAAAATGAATTACAGCAAAAATGCCATGGCAGAGCTTATTATTTATTCCCTGCCCGTAAATCTAAACACATTGCTTACGCATATTCTGGAAAGCGGTGAAGCAGTGCTTATTCCCCTCACTCTTACAATGTATGGAATGACTGATAATACCGCACTGTCAGTCTATGGCATTATCTCCGGAATGTGTCTGCCTTTGATAATGTTTCCTGCCTCAATTGCAAATTCCATGTCCACAATGCTTTTGCCAAAAATCTCTTACGCAAAGGAAATAAACAATGAGTCTGAGATAATCTCCTCCGTAAATGGTGCGGTTCAGTCATGCATACATATCGGCTTATTCTGTACTTTTTTCTTTATAATTGCCGGTAGCCGGATTGGTGCCTTTTTATTTGATCAGCCTGAGGTATACACCTATACCTGTATATTAGCCTGGCTGTGCCCATTTTTATATTTAAAAATAATATTCAGTGGAATAATAAATGGTCTTGGCATGACCAAAAAGACTTGCTTTGCAAATGTTACTGCATCGGTAATAAGAATTATATTTATTATAATTTTTTCCCCTAAAATAGGAATAAGAGGCTATCTTTACAGCCTCTTATTAAGTAACATATTCTCATGTGCTTATATGTATCTTACAATTAAAAAAATGTATAGAATCACGCTCAATCCATTAGAGTTCTATCTACTCATGTATGACAGGTTTAACCTTAAGGATTGATGGAGCATTATTCCACTCATCAATTCTTTCACCATACTGCTCCTTAAGCCACTGTATTGCCTGAAGCCTGCCCTCTTCGCTAAATTCAAAATCTGCTGTCGTAATTGCATCCTCCAAAACAGCAGTTGAGGCATATGGTCCCTGCCAGCACATAGCTTTAAATAAAAAGTCCGGTTTATCACCAACTCTTTTTATTATATACCGCATTCCCTTATGCTCACCGGAATATACCCCGCCATATTTAAAGAAATTAAAGGGCATAATTTCATTTTCATCAATCATTATTGTTCTCCTTCGCAGAGATTATGATACGTTTATTAATTACTGCAGTAATATAATAAAAAATACCCGTAACTAACGGAATCATCAATACAAGCAATGCACTATCAGTAACTCCGTACATTGAAATTAAGAGTACGACAGCCATGTTGGCAGCTCCGATAACAATAAGAATTATGCCATATTTACAACATTTATACATAGTATCATCTGTTCCGGAGGTTACAGCTGCGATAAATCCTGCAATAATGAAAAATACTCCCTCGACAAGAAGCACCGCTCCTATCACAGTAATATACTTAACTATTTCATAATCAACATCTTCAACACCCGGCTGCATATAAACATTAGCCATATACATAAAATAAAATCCGGCTAAAGTCATAATAAAGCCCTCCAATATACACAGCAGTCCGGCAAATACCTGTATCTTCAGTTTTTTAATGGTAATAAGCTCTGACATATTATTTCCTCTCTGCTTCCTTCAATTCATAAGGGGTTACCTGATATACATAATAATTAAGCCAATTGGTATAAAGATTGTTGGCATGACTTCTCCATGAAAGAACAGGCTTTCTGTTACAGTCATTATCAGGATAATAGTTAACCGGCATATCAGGCTCAATGCCTTTTTCAATATCCCTTTTATACTCCTGATCAAGGGTAAGCCTGTCATATTCAGGATGTCCCATCACAAATATTCTCTTTCCGTCATCACCAAGAACAATATAAATACCTGCTTCCTCCGAATCTGCAAGAACCTTTAGACGCTTGTCCTTTAAAATCATCTCCCTGTCAGCCTCGGTATATCTTGAATGTGGTGCCATAAATTCGTCATCAAAGCCCCTTACAAGAGGAACCTTTCGGTCAATAACCCTGTTCTTATAGACACCTGATAATTTCTTTGGCAGCAGCTTCTTTCCTATGCCATAATGATAGTAAAGACCTGCCTGGGCACCCCAGCATATGTGAATGGTAGATGTAACATTATCACGTGACCATTCCATAATCTGCGTTAATTCTTCCCAATAGTTAACCTCTTCAAACTCCATTTTTTCAACAGGCGCACCTGTTATAATAAGTCCGTCAAATGTCTTATCCTTAATATCATCAAAGACCTCATAGAATTTCTTAATGTGAGATGCAGATGTATTCCTGCTTTCATGTGACTTCATCTGAAGAAATGTCACATCTATCTGCAATGGTGTATTAGAAAGAGATCTTAAAAGCTGGAGCTCCGTATCCTGTTTAATAGGCATAAGATTAAGAACTACTATCTGAAGCGGGCGAATATCCTGTGATATAGCCCTATTCTCGTCCATTACAAATATATTCTCTTCTTCCAGCTCAGCCTTTGCCGGAAGATCACTTTGAATCTTAATAGGCATTGTATTGTACCTCCAATAAATCAGTTATGCTTATATCTTGGTCAGTCATTTATCAAGTCCAGCAGTCCCTGCTCATCTATTACTTTTATACCAAGTTCCTGTGCCTTGGTAAGCTTTGAACCGGCAGCCTCTCCCGCAACCAGAAGATCAGTCTTTTTGCTTACACTGCCTGTGCATTTGCCGCCATTATTTTCAATAAGCTCCTGAACTTCCTTTCTTCCGAGTGTAGGAAGAGTACCTGTAACCACAATGGTAAGTCCTGCAAGCTTCGAGGAAGTATTGTCATTCTTAGCCGCAAAGGTATTTACCCCGGCTTCTTCCAATGCTTTTATAATCCTCATATTATCCGGATTATCGAAATACTCCTTGATAGCCTTAGCGGTAATCTCCCCCACATCAGGAAGATTCTTAAGTTCCCCCACATCAGCTTTTGAGAGCTCCTCTATACTGTCAAAATGCTTCATAATTTCTTTAGCTGAGACCTTACCGACATTTCTTATTGCCAATCCTGTGAGCAGCTTATATGCATCATTACTTTTTGATTCCTCTATTGCAAGAAGAATTTTGTCTGTGTTCTTATCCTTACCCATAATTCCCTTTTCAACAAGCTCATCACGGTGAGAACTTAACCTGTAAATGTCTGAAATATCATTAATATATCCCAAATCTATCAGGCTTTCAACATATTTTTCCCCAAAATTTTTTATGTCCATTGCATCCTTGCCCGCAAAATATGAAACAGTTCTTTTCAGCTGTGCCGGACATGAAGGATTAACGCAGTAATAATCACATGTATCCTCCTCTTTTACCAGCTTATGGCCGCAGACAGGGCAAACTTGCGGTGCAATAAACTCTTCCCCTGTCTTTTTTGTAACAGCAATAATTGCCGGAATAATCTCTCCCTGCTTTCTGCAGATAGCAGTACATCCCTCAGAAATTCCAAGCTTTTTAATGTAGTCCGAATTGTGAAGCGTAGCCTTCTGTACACTTGTTCCGCACAGTCTCACAGGCTCCTTAAATATTGCCCTGTAGGTCATCTTGCCTGTTCTTCCAACATTTATCTCAATCTTGTCAATTATTACTTCCTTCTCTTCAGGAGGGTATTTGTAAGCAATGTGTCCTGCTGAATATTTACTTCCTGCAGGGAAATCCTGCCTGTATTCAATCTGGTCAATCTTTACTACTGCACCATCAATATCGTACTCCAGCTCACCTCTTGACTCTCCGATTGCATCAATTTCATCAATAATTTCCTGTTCTGTGTAACACAGCTTATGAGGTACAATACACACCCCCTTTTCCTTAAGGAAATCTAATCCCTTTGCATGAGATTCCATCAGTTCATGAAAATTGTCATGGGCATCCTGCACATTAAAAATGTACATCTTAAGTCCACGCTCTTTTACGATTCGCGAATCAAGCTGTCGCAGCGTGCCTGCTGCCAGGTTTCTTGGGTTGGCTGCTGTCTTCTTTCCTGCCATCTCCTGCATTTCATTAAACTTATCAAAATCCTCATGGGACATGTAAACTTCTCCGCGAAGCTCCAGATATCCGGGAACATCTATATATTTCAGCACATCCGGAATTACAAGTGCATTCTGGGTTACATCTTCTCCCACAAGGCCATTTCCTCTTGTCTCTGCAAGTATAAGTTCTCCATCCTGATATCTTAGGCTCATGCTGAGTCCGTCTATTTTCTTTTCAACAGAAAATGCAGCATCCGGGTGAATACTCTTTACCTGTCTCACCCAGCTTATAACATCCTCCTTTGTAAACAAATCCTGAATGCTTAGCATAGGTACATTATGAGTGACCTCTACTCCGGCCTCACGCTTTGTAGTTCCTCCTATCTTTTTTGTAGGGGAATCAGCTACCACCCACTCCGGATGTTCTTTTTCTGCCTGCTTTAATAAGAGCATCATCTGGTCATACTCATAATCAGATATTTCCGGCTCATCCTGATTATAATATAAATTCATATGATAATTTATCTTTTCAACCAGCTTATCATACTGGGATTTATCTGTTATTTCCCTCAACGAATCATTATTATTATTCATGTTCAATCTCCCCAATTTATCATTCTATAAAAGTCCGTCCACAATCCAATTATATCACAACATCGCACTTCGTGCTCTCTCGCTTCTTCGCAGCTTGTCGTGAACGTCATTCGCCGCTAGTCATAAGTGAGCATGCTCCCTCTGACTCGCTTGCGCTCATTATATCAGATTTTCCTGTTCAGCTGTTCTACCAGTTTTTTCTTTTCTTCTCCTGTTACATCCCTGTATTCACCTGACTTTAAATTACCAAGATGTATGTTCATAATTCTTATTCTTGTCAAACGTTTTACTTTATATCCGCATTCAGCACACATCCTTCTTATCTGTCTGTTAAGCCCCTGTGTAAGAATTATATTAAAATGTCTGTCGTCTATTGCTCTTACCTTGCATTTATTAGTGGTTCTGTCCAACTCCTTAAGATAAATGCCGCCAGCCATTTTATTTATAAATGCACTGTTTATATTTTTATTGACTTCAACAACATACTCTTTTTCATGTCCATTAACAGACCTTAATATTTTGTCCATAATCTCGCCATTATTTGTGAGAAGTATTAAACCGTCAGAATCCTTATCAAGTCTTCCTATTGGATATATTCTTGTTTTATACCCAATGTAATCAACTATATTATTATCACCCTGCTTGTCAGTAGTGGTACATACTATTCCCACAGGCTTGTTAAAAGCAATCAGAACGTCATCACTCTTTTTCTGACTTATTATTTTCCCATCAACCTTTATTTCATTGTGCTCAGATACATCTGCACCTACATCTGTCACAATGCCGTCCACAGTTATTCTGCCTTCCGAAAGCAGCCTGTCCGCCTCTCTTCTGGAACAGAAGCCTATGCTGCTAAGATATTTATTAATTCTCAATTGTCAGTACCTCAAATTAAAAAATATAAACTAAATAAACTGAAAAATAAACCTGAAAATAAACTCAACAAATACATTGAAGTAAAATATATTTTATTGTATTATATTAAAGTTGACTGTACATGTAGCTTAGTGGATAGAGCGTTCGCCTCCGGAGCGAAAGATCGTGGGTTCGACTCCCATCATGTACATTTTCTCATCGTAATGCGTTGAAACAATATCCACGTATACGAAGTTCATTATAAATCACATTTTCCATATCTGAACACTCCTTTTATGGATTATTATTGCAACCAACTGCACTTTTAAGTCTTATGATAGCATGTGCTTTCATATTCCTCAACTTTTTTTAGTAAGAGGATTCTGGTGTGAATAGTCCATCATCAAATCTTTCTTTGGCAAAATGCAAAAATACATTGTTCGCATTCTTCTAATCAAGTTCTTTATGATGGACTTGACTTATTTTCCTTGGTTTCGCACCATTTTAAAACTGCCCCGCAGTATCCCTGCGAGGCAGCTTTAATTCTTTATTGATATGTGTGGATTACAATACAAGCTGGTTTTCTTCCCTCAAGAATGTGTATACGCTGTCTGCAAGAATCTCCTCTTTAGCCACACCCTCACAGTTAACCTCCTTCACCATTTTGCATAACTCTGTTTTATTGTAGAAATCCACCTTGGGAAGAATAATTACTTCGTGAATTGATGAAGGCAAAACATAAAGATCTTTTTCCATTCTGTCTGCTATTCTTTTAAGAACACCATCGTATATAATGCTTGCCGCCCCATTAATCTTACACCTGTTAGTGAGTACGTACATATCCCCCAATTCAAGTTCTTCTTCCTCCGGCATCAAATCCTTTATAATTGAATTCATAGAAAAAAGCTTTGGTGGAAGAAGCTTTGGTGTATTCTCTACTGCAGCATCGTACAAATCCTGTTCCGTTACATTCCATTTTGACAAATTAGTATTATAAACTAATGCAGTTGCATTACCATCTTTTGTCTGGTCTAACAGACAATAATATACAATGGCAAGATCAAGAAATTTTCTGTGTGGAATCAGTTTCAGCAGCTTTTTATTTTTGTTAAAATTAACAAGCTTATATACTATGGTCTCCTTCATCAGGGTATAGTCTACAAACCTGTCAGGATTCACTACATTCCTGTCTTTATTAGATTCATACAGTCTGGTGATTTTATTGATGATAACATCAAGATTTCCATTGGATAGAAATTCCTCGTAAAAGGAATTAAGATAAATAGTTGGGGAAATATTGTACCCCTTTCGCATAATGACAAGCCCGTCAAGCTCACAGCCATTATTCTTAATGACATGATTAATAGTAACAGTTCCATCCTCTCCTGCAAGATGCGAGACCCTGTCCTTAACCTCGTCAATAAATTTAGGATATTCCATAGATGTGTTCCTTTCGATATATGAACATTCGTGCACAAATGTCTTGTAAGATTATCCTCTTCGAAAAGGTATTTGATACGTACAGGCATATTATATGGAGTAATAATAACTGAGTCAATTGTTATGGAATATTCTGTCTGTATAATGTCATATTCTACTCATTTTGAGACATTTTCTGTTGTTTAATGAGTAAATTCCAATATCTTGATTATTAATTTTACGTATAACCACATATGGGCTTTTGACCCCCAACATCATCTTATAACTGCTTTAATACTTCAAGAATAAGCTTCCATGTTCTTTCAACAGATGAAATGCTGATTCTTTCTTTTACTGTATGAATATCTAATATTTCCGGACCAAATGAAACACAATCCAGATTCGTTATCTTCCCTGACATAATTCCACATTCAACCCCTGCATGAATAGCTTCAACCTTTGGCTTTGAACCATAAAGCTTCTCATAGGTCTTTGTCATTATCTCTCTTAACCCTGAGTCCTTCTTATACTCCCATGCAGGATATTTCCCTGATACCTGAACCTGGGCGCCAAACATTTCTGCAATGCCTGTTATTCTGTCGATAAGATATTCCTTCTCACTTTCTACACTGCTTCTTAAAAGATAGGTAAATGTAACTGTGTCATCGACTGTTTTTACAACACCAAGATTTAACGATGTCTGCACGAGCCCGCATATTTCATTGCTCATTTTAACTACTCCGTCAGGAACTGTAATTCCCGTAAAAATAATCCGTGTTGTAAGCGATCTGTCAAATACGTCAAATTCATTTATATCCTTTGAGCATATATCAATAACAAGATTCTCATCTGTGGACGAATATTCATTTTTAATATCATTTACACACTTTCTTACGCAATCCATTGCCATGTCAAGATCTTCTTTATCCACTACAATGGACGCATTAGCAAAAGGTGCAATTGAGTTATCCTTCTCTCCACCATTTAATTCACTTATTCTGATATTGGTAATTGATGCAATTTTATAAAGTATTCTTAGCAGAAGAACATTGGCATTAGCTCTCTGACATGAAATATCCGTTCCTGAATGACCGCTGGTTAAGCCTTTTACCGCTATATTAACCGGAATACCGGTAAATCTCTCTCTGACAATATCAAATGATGCCTTTAACGTTGCTCCTCCTGCACAGCTTGACAAGAATACACCTTCCTCCTCTGAATCCATGTTAAGCATAACATGTCCTCTCAAATCGGACAAATCAATTGCATCAGCACCAATCATGCCTATCTCTTCATCAACTGTAAACACCGCTTCAATAGGTGGCAGTTCATAGTCAGAATCTAATAATGCTAAGGCATAAGCCACTGCAATTCCGTCGTCACCTCCAAGGGTTGTCCTGTCAGCCTTTATATAGTCGCCATCTACTATCAGGTCAATTCCTTCCTTCTCCATATCCTTAATCTTATCTTCGGTTTTTACTGCCACCATATCAATATGTCCCTGCAAAATAACAGGTTCGTTACCGGCTTTGCTGCCGGTTCCGTCCTTCTTTATTATTACGTTGTAATAATCATCCTGCTTAACCCACAGGTTTCTCTTATTGGCAAATGAAACCAAATAATCGCTAATCCGCTTTACATTGCCTGATCCGTGGGGAATAGAGCATATTTCCTCGAAATATTTAAAAACCATTTCCGGCTTAAGACCTTTAAGAATTCCCATAATAATCCTCCAGAGTGATATACTGTTTTTATATCAGTATTCTTTTCTTACTGAATATAAATATACACGCAAGAAGAACTAAATATACCACAAGAGGATATAATACGCTGGTTACAAGATTTATTCTTCCAACATACAATTCAGCATAACTAATACCGATATAATTAAAGAATATTTTGATGCCATCAAATCTTTTTCCTTTTTCTAATGCCATCAAACCAAAGTATATTATAGGACAAACTATCTTAATTTTAAAGAAGTAACAAAGAATATACAGTGACTGGGAAATCAAAAGAATAAGTAAATTCTCAACTAATACCAATAAGAATATTTTGGGGAAATTCAGCCCTATATCCACAAAAAATTCTTCTCCAAATGCTAAATCCGCATAACCACGTCCGCTTCCCCAATTGACTTTATCGCCATAAAATATTACACCTGTTACACACAGACATAAGGACCCTGCAAGTGATAAAAATACAGATGTTCCAAAGCTATAGAACAACAGATTCTTAATAACCCTGTTCCATGTTTTATTTCTGACAAGAACTGTTATCCTCATTTCTTCTTTTAATTTCAAATCAATTAAAACAATATTAACAACAATCAACGCCATATTGAGTAAATTAAAGCCTAAGCACACAAAATCAATATAGTTTAAGTAAACCCTTTTAAAAAAAGAATTCACACTCTGCAGATTATGCTCACATGTTGTTAAATTGCCTTTTATTAAGTAAAGAAGAAGCAGGTTTAATGCAAATATCATGTAAATCGTTTTCTTTAAACCAATTATTTTATAATATTTCTTCATAACAATACCTATTTATTATTCATCAAAATCCAGTATTAGTAATTCCGGATATGTCTGAATAATAAAGCTTAAGTCACCAGGATCTAATGTTTCAAAATTCTTTTCATCCATACTTGATTTATGAACAGCCGTAGTCAGCTTTACCATGGAGAATTCACCCGGATTAAGTATCATTTTTGTATCCTTATCCGAAATAATGGTACCTGCATTATTCCATCCGGACTCCTCATGATAGAACCTTCCCACATAAGGAGTAATCTTAACTGTCTTATCTGAAACATTTTTCACCTTTAATTTGCATACTACAATCTTAATCTCATCATCATCATAATCAGCATATTTTGTATCTTTATATTTTAAAATAAAATCCTTACCGTTCAGTATTTCACATTGTTGAGAAGAAAACTCCGCTCCATGATATTCACATGGTTCATTTAAAGCGTACACTTCTTTTTGGGCATTTGGAAATGCCTTATTAATCTTATAGACAGCCACCACCCATACAACTACACCAACTACGGCAAGAAATATAAATAATATTTTAAATATTTTTGACATTTTACTCATACAATCATATCTCCTTTTTTAGCTTTAAGCATAAGCATTGCATATGAACCTATGGCAACCACAAGCATTATCACAATTGTCAGGAATAAATCAGTACACCTCGAAAATATAAATAAGACATTATTTGGAGCTATTGATTCATTCAAATATCTTGAAACAAATGACATCAGATACCACATAATAAACGGAAGCAGCGACAATAAAAGTAAGTTTCTAAGCAGTGATGAAAAAGCCAACGGAAGAACCGCATAAAAAGCCCCATGAAGGAATATAAATAGGAAATAAAGAATCATAGTCAATATTGGATATTTATAATAAATATGACTAAAAATACTGTTACCTGACAAATACTGATCACCAATAGGATTTAATGCCGGAAATAGTGTTGCTGTCAGCAAAAAATTTAACAACAATGGAAAAACTGCAACTGTTCCGCCAAGTAGAGAATTAACTATACATTTCGCCCTATAATATTTTTTTGCTTCAACTCTTGTTATCACATTTTTTGCATAACCGGACTTATTATCCATATATAATGATAAACCGTATGGTAAAACAATTAATATCGGGAGTATTGTAAAATACGCCAAAAGATAATTAGAAAAATTACCTCCCAACCATACACTGTATAAATTCTTCGGATATGTAAGCATCCCCGTGTATCTAAAAAGAATCTTACCCGCCATTGGTACTACATCTATGAAAAATTGTGCAAGAGCTATGGCAGTACCAATTAACATAGACACAATAAAGCCAAGTCCATGAGTTGCGCGATACATCTCTAATTTCAAAATTTTTTTCATACCTCTTTATTCTCCTCTTCTTTTCCCTCTGATTTTTCTTGGATTTTAACTACTTTACCGCTGTTTAATTCAATAATTGTATCTGCGATACTTTGAAGTTCCTCATTATCATGACATGATACTATTATCAATTTACCCTCTTTTTTAAGATTACTAAGAATCGCCTTAACCTTCTCAACACTTTCATCATCAAGCGCATTTAACGGTTCATCCATAATAACCAGATCCGGATTTTCCATGTACGCCGCAGCAATTCCCAGCTTCTGCTTCATACCAAGGGAATACTTTCTGTATTTCTTATTATCTTCCGGATCAAGACCGACCTCAGTCATGACCTCTTTAATCCGTTCATCACTAATCTGCGATTTAATACTTGCCAACAGTTTCAAATTCTTAAATCCGGAAAACGAGCCCAAAAATGACGGATTTTCAATGAGGACACCAACATTTTCAGGAAATGTTATATCCTTTGATATAATCTTATCGTCAATTTTTATTGTTCCATCTGTTAAATGAATCATGCCGCATATTGCCCTCATAAGCATCGTCTTTCCACTTCCGTTTTTTCCCTTAAGTCCATAAATATTGCCACTGCTCATGTTAAGGCTGATATTGTCTAAAACAACATTTTTGTTAATGATTTTCACCACATTTTTAATTTCGATTTCCATTTTTTCTTCCTCCTGATAATCTCTTAATAGTCCTTATCAATCCCTAAATCCAACACTATATCTGTTGTAGGAAAATTTTTAGGATTGGATGCACCTCCAAACACCCTATTCATGGACATCACTGTGTTCTTTTTTATATTCCTACCCCTATCACCAAATATTATTATTTTATTTACCTTTTCGTCAGGATATAGTTTATGATAACATTTATCATTGTAATCATCCCTATAAACATTAGTATATACTTGACCCAAGATACCTGCTTGTATATATATGTTATTATTCGAATAACCACAAGGCATTCCAAATGACAATGTTCTTTCAGACTTTGATTTATTATGTATAGTCATCTCTATCATTATAAACTCACCGAAACGGCTTATCCCATCTGCATCAAAAAAATGGGTTCCATATAGCCTTCCTCCTAATGATTCAGGCCCGTTAGTCTGTAATACATCTTCATAGACTTCATCTGTATATAAACCCAGTTCCTGCAAGGCTTCTTTAACTGATGTGGATACACATGTTTTATTTATAGTAAATTCATACCCGGCATACTCTAACGTTTCTCCGATTGGTACTGTCTTTTCTATCTTTGCCTGATATACACCGCTCGGAATTATTGATGGTTCTTCTGTACTCTTGGTGTATTCAGGCTCTACATATTCTTCAACAAGAGCATCATATTCATCATTTAACTTATACGCATCGTCTATGGAATCTCTATTACAGCCTGTTATTGTGCAAAGTAAAGAGACTATTATACACAATGAAAGCATTCTTTTCTTTTTCATAATATTATAATCATCCTTTCAATAAAGTAGTATGCAGCCTGAGCTACATACCCTTAATGCAACCGTACCCCATCAAATACAATATTTCAATACCGCCTGGCGTGAACAGTAAGATTTTGGCGTGAATGGTAGTTTTTCACTTTATTTTCTTAACATAAATTATTTAGTAATATTCTTTTCTATTCACAGTAATCATACCAATAATAATGGTCAGCAGAATAAAAACAATATTTACTATTGCTCCTATGCGAATATCGATATATTGAATTCTTTTAAACATCAAATAGTTTCCTATCAAAAAACTTGAAGTTATGCTGCATGATAAAACTTGTAGAATTGCTACAGACATAAAGCCCAATATTGATTTGAAGAATAGCGTGAACAACAGTTGTACAAAACTCACGGCAATGCTTGTCAATATCATCATCAGAATAAATAACACAACTCCGCTAATATTTATGTATTGACTGTCCACACCTAACAATGTTGACATTTCTTTTGTATTAAGTTCAAAAACTTTTCCCTTAAATCTGCTACCCCCGGCCCAGACTATAAACAGACTCATAAAAATTGTTGCATAATAAACAATTACCGCACAGATAATCCATATACATTTTGCCAGCCACCAATTCACCCTGCTCACACATCTTAGAATAATCTGATAGCCTATTTTTTCGGAATCATCAAGTAAATTATCACCAATCAAAAAAGCCAGAAATAAATTCACAACAATAAAAACAAATGGTAAATCTATCATTTCATTTTCTCTGATTACGTAAGGTTTGACTCCTTTAAAAAACATGATAACAAAATCTAAATACGCAACATTTTTTCCAGTATTTCTGGTCACAAAAAAATGGTTCAAATCATCGAACGTAATTACTCCAATAACAATAGTTATCAGTGTAATAATAAGAAGCTTAGACCTGTTTCGTGTAATATTTTTGATTATTTCAGCTCTAACAGCGAGTACTCTCCTCATATCAGTCACCTGCCTCATATCAATAGTCCTTATCAACCCCTAAATCCAACACTATATCTGTTTTAGGGAAATTTTTAGGATTGCTGGCCGCTCCAAACACCAAATTCATTGACATCACAGCATTCTTTTTTATATTCCATCCCCTATCCCCCAATATTATTATTTTATTTACCTTCTCATCAGGATACAGTTTATGATAACCACTGTCGTTGAAATCGTCTCTATACACATTAGTATACACATAACCTAAAGCGCCTCCAGCTGTAAATACATTACCTTTAGCATAGCCATAAGCACCTCCTAAATTTAGTGTTCTTTGCGATTTTGATTTATTGTGTATTGTCATCTCTATCATTATAAACTCACCGAAACGGCTTATCCCATCTGCATCAAAAAAATGGGTTCCATATAGCCTTCCTCCTAATGATTCAGGCCCGTTAGTCTGTAATACATCTTCATAGACTTCATCTGTATATAAACCCAGTTCCTGCAAGGCTTCTTTAACTGATGTGGATACACATGTTTTATTTATAGTAAATTCATACCCGGCATACTCTAACGTTTCTCCGATTGGTACTGTCTTTTCTATCTTTGCCTGATATACACCGCTCGGAATTATTGATGGTTCTTCTGTACTCTTGGTGTATTCAGGCTCTACATATTCTTCAACAAGAGCATCATATTCATCATTTAACTTATATGCATCATCTATGGATTCTTTGTTACAGCCTGTTAATATGCAAAGTAAAGAGACTATTATACACAATGAAATCATTCTTTTCTTTTTCATAATATAATGTTCATCCTTTCAATAAAGTAGTATGCAGCCTAAGCTACATACCCTTAATGCAACCGTACCTCATCAAATTTAATATTTCAATACCACCTGGCGTGAACGGTAAGATTTTGGCGTGAATGGTAATTTTTCACTTTATTTTCTTAATGATACCAGGGTCCTAAGGACATTCACCCACATGAGCTTGCTCATATGTGGGTGAATGTCCTTAGGACCCGCCAAAATATGAGCATAAAAGTGGGGCGTAAGCTCCACGATGTGCGAATATTTTGCAGGATTGTGGGAGTACGAAGTACGGAACAATCCGTAGGTATCATAGTTAGTGGCTATTCAACCCTGATTTTAAATAGAAACAGTACATTCAACCATATTATCTTTTATTTCATATTCAATTCTTCCATTGTATTTCCTCACAATATCCTTAATTATCTTTGTTCCGTATCCGTGGTTCCTATAATCCTCTTTATCTGTCTTCCATTCTGAATTACTCTCAATCTTTGAGCCAAGTGGCAAAGGATTACTTACTTTAATAACAGCATGCTCTTTTTCGCTTTCTATTGTTATCTCCACGAACCTTTTCGCAGAATCATCAGTAATTTTATCGTTAGCTTCAATTGCATTATCTAAAAGATTAGTCAACAAACCCACATAATCAACAGTATCAAACACATTAGAAATATCTCCGACAGATGTAGCATAAAACAATATATTTTTTGAATTACACATTTTTTTCCTGGTTCTGTATATAATATCCAGCACGTCATTTCCCGTAGATACTTCATCAAGATAGCTATCCAGTTCACCCATACTTGATTTTAAATAAAGTTTCATTTGTGCCTGTTTTTTTCTAAACTCGTCAATGTCTTCATACTCCGTGCACAAAAATTCTTCAAGAATTCTTAAATGTGAGTTTATGTCGTGTTTTATTTTCTTTAATTCCGTTTCTGCATACATTAACTCATCAATCTGCTTATTAATACTGTCAACCTGAAGCTTGTACAAATTTCGTATCATTTCATTTTCTTTATACTTCATAGACTTTATAATTATCACTAAACTCAATAGAATCGTAATTATCACTAAAAATAATTCTTTTTTAACTGATTCAATGACAAAAAATGTAATCATTATAAAGACAGAACAAAATATATATGTCAAAAGTACAATCTTTCTATAACTATTTTTCATATTTACAAGAGTACATAATTCTTTTAATAAAATGCACATATATATAATTGCAAGCACACAGCTTACATCAATCATCTTTTTGTAATTATTCTGATATGGCAACATTATCATAATAATTATGCAAAGTACTATTCCAATTGCTTTTACCTGTCTGCTAAGTATAACATTAAAAAGTTTTTTTAATATTTCACCAATAACAGCAGACAACATAATGCCAAGCAATATATTATTCCATATAAACATCACATCAAACTGACCCATATCTTTTTTCCTTTATCCTGACTTATTATTAACGGATGTAATCAGAATACATCTGTTTTACTGCTTTTTTGTAGGTTCTGCTTAACTCAAGCTTTTTATTATTTCGCAATATGACCTGATCATAGTAGTCATCAACTTTAATTATGTACCGAAGATTCACTACATATTTTCTATGTATTTTCACAAAATCATGTTTGAGAAATACATTCTCATAGTCCTTTAAGGTCCCTCTCAAACAGTACATTCTGTTCTGTGTTACAATGTTTATGTAATGATTATCACTCTGAACATAAATAATGTCGTTATAATTAAGGCTTTTTTCGACATCATTATATTGGAATTCAAAATTCTCATTCTGACGATCCATCTTAATGGCTCTTTTTATCGTCTTAGGTATCCTCATTTTCAATAATTCCTTGTGGATAAAATCAAAGGGTCTGTATTCAAAGCTGTCAAAAACCGCAACGGCATCAGATGTAATAAATACTATTTTAGTTGAAGAACTGGTAAGGCCATCGATTTTTTCAACAAGTTTAAATCCATTTTCCCTGCCTAAATATAAATCCATAAATATAAAATCGAACAGCGTATGCTTACATGCCTTTTTTAATTCCTCACCATTTGAATACACAGATATTTCTGCCGAAATTCCAAATGGAGCAAGCGTTTCCTTTATCGTATCTGCTATCTCTTCCTGATAGTATTTCTCATCATCGACTATTGCTATTGTATATTTTTCAATATTAATCATATGCTTTTTCTCCTCTTAACATTTTATCTAACATGTCTGCCAAAGGCTCCATTGCATTTTTTACCTCTTCAAATGTATTGTTTTGAGCTCCAGCCTCAATAAGCATTGATTTGCCACGCATGTGCAGGCAGTATCTGTACGCATTTACATAATTGCACCTTAAAAATTCAGGGTAATACGCCTTTCCTAAAAGATACATCTGAAGGCTCATCGCAAGATTTTCATCTCTGTAAGGATTATATAAATAATCAATTTCACCATTTATTCTACTATAACTTAACCCATTAAAAAACATTATCTTTGCAACCTTTTTGCCATCCATCTCTGTCACAAGATGAACATTGTCAGGCACGCCATCCCTGTGCAAATCAATAACAACGCTTATACTCGGATTATCATCCAGTATTTTCTGAACATTTTCCTCTGCATAGGTATAAGCCTCGCTTCTGTCAAGTATGCCGTCCCTGTAATCATAAATTGTTCTGTCATGAATTACATTATAGCCATATTCTTTAGTAAGCAGCGTCGTAAGATAGTCCCCCACGCCCACAATTGTTGTATCTAAATCACCGGAGGTACTGTCCACAAAACCCTCCTGTGAATGTGTGTGGAATATCAGAATCTGAGGCTTTGAATTATCATCACTAATCGACATATCCATGTCCAGGAATTCTTTTGGCCTGAAAATGTCATTTGTAAGGGACGTAATCGATGTTACAGTATAAAAATTATCATGTACATAATTATAATCATTTAATTTGGAGCGTTCATAGATTATACCAAGCCGGTTATTCCTTTTTATTATTCCTGATAAATCTGCTGTAGCATCAATGCTGTCCTTATTGTCAGCCGTGTCAGTATTTGTATCAATATTTGTATTATTATTTGTATCAGCATTTGTGTCTGTATCAGTCTTTACATCTTTATCCTTTATAACTGTGATTGCATTATCTGTAGTAACCATGCAAAGGTCTTTCTCTTCTATTTCTGACTGGCTTTCTATCATTAAATCCGCAACATATCCATTTACAGGCAGTACTGTTTCAAGTACTCCGCTAATCATATCTTTGTCTGCGTAATACTCTGACTCACTGGCATATACACTGAGAGGAACAATATTCCTGTTTGCGCTGTCACATATCTGGCTGAGTAATAATTCCTTAATGGACAAATACCTGCTTATCCATGAGAATATCGCACAAATAACAATAACTCCAAAAACGGCATATACTTTGTATCTGCGATTCATTATTACTCCTAATGGCTCTAATCAGTCTATATTATTCGCTGTATAATTCTTTTATGTCTACTGTCGCTCTTTCAGTTTGCAAATGTATAGTGATCTTCCAGCATATTTATTGACTCTGCAATTATCTCACTCATGTTTAGAATGTCTGAATCAACATCTTTTCCGGTTACAAACATATTTCCCATTTCTTCAAACATTTTCTTGTCAAATTCTGCTTCACTTTCACTTATTCCCAAGCGATCAAGCATCTCAGAAAGATAATCACTCACAATCGTCACCGCATCAATAACCGTAGGCACTCCTATTGCAAGAACAGGAACTCCTAAAGTATGTTTATTTAAACCGACACGGTGGTTTCCAACTCCTGAACCTGGAGTTATTCCACGGTCTGACAGCTGTATTGTTGAATTAAGTCGATGAATATTTCTTGCAGCAAGAGCATCTACAACTATAACAATGTCAGGATTAAGCCTTGAAATAATACCCTTTATTATCTCTGCTGTCTCCATTCCTGTATCAGCAAGCACACCGGGACTTATAGCGCATAAAGCACCTGTGTCAGTCTTTTTGTCTATTTTTTTTATTCCAGAATTAACCGGTCTTATATTTAAACGGTCCGTCACAAATGGTCCCAACGCATCCGCTGTAATATTTCTGTTTCCCAAACCGATTACAAGAATTTTATTTGAATTCATCTTTTTATCCAGACTTCTATTGTTATATACGAGATTTAACATCAATTGGTTTATATTTTTTGACAAAATATCTATTAGCTTATTTCTATGTTCTCCCTGACTCATACAGTCATTATCTTCTATTGTGATATACGTTCCCTTTTCCCGGTTCAATGCACGCTCACCATTTTTATTAGTTATTTCTATTTTGGTTATTCGGATACCGCTCGAAGGATCAATACTTTCCGAAACCTCTATTCCTGTGTCTTTCTGATTTGTCTTGTTTATTTCCTCATTGACTTCCAATGCCAGATCTGTTCTGATATTAGTCGAATTATTCATAATCCCCCCATGTTTGATAATTTCAGATATTGTATATACTTTATGATTATACGCATGCATTTTTTTATTCCAAAAATATACAAATTATTGAACTTTTTTATTGACATTAATGGATTAATAACATAAAATACATGAGTATGTTTGCATTGGTCGTCCGTGTCCGGCTCTGGTGCAGCAATACATTATTAAGATTAATTCGTTTGGAGGTGTACAGATTGGCTAACATTAAATCTGCTAAGAAGAGAGTTATTACAAGTCAGGTAAGAGCTGATAGAAATAAGGCAATTAAGTCAAGAGTAAAGACTTATATTAAGAAGGTAGAGGCTGCCGTAGCTGCTAACGATAAGGAAGCTGCTGTTGCTGCTCTTCCAGTTGCCGTTTCAGAAGTTGAGAAGGCTGCTTCTAAGGGTATTTTCCACAAGAATACAGCAGCAAGAAAAGTTTCTCACTTAACAAAGGCTGTTAATTCATTATCTTAATTAACATTTTATCTGAAATTAATATAAAAATCCCCCGATGCTCGCACCCACTCGCATCGGGGTTTTTATTTATGAACTGTACTTTACTATAATTAGTTCCACCGCAAGCTTATCATTAATCAGACCACTCTTAAACTGTTCCTCCATTAAGGCGCACTCCTCAATAGCCTCATGCAGTTTTTCTATTGAAAAATACTTTGCCTGTGCTGCATATTTATTCACAACAAAAGGAGCCGCCCCCATCCTTGAGGCCATGTCCTTACCGGAGATTCCTTCTGACTGCATTTCTTTAACCTGCAGAATACCATTAAACTGCCTTACAAGAAGATACAGTATTCTCATCGGCTGCTCTTTTAACGTGAGCAAATCATAATACAGATTAAGAGCTGTTTCCTGCTGTTTCATTGCAATGGCGCTTATCATATCAAATATATGGCTTACAGTCTGAGTGGAACATACCGCCTCCACATCTTCCACACTCACACCATCTTTCCCCTGACAATAGCTGATAAGCTTATCAGTTTCCTGCTTTATCAGATCCATTCCGGCTCCTGTTTTATTAAGCATAAGCTCACAGGCGTCTGCTGTGATTTTAAGATTTTCTTTTGCAAGAAGCCCCACAATCCATTTTGTCAAAACCTGTGGAGTCTGAGGTTTCATTTCACATATATATCCCACAGAATCTATAGCCTTGTACACCTTATTTCTTTTATCTGTTTCTTTCTCGACAAATATAATTATAAGATATTCAGGTAAAGCTTTAATATAATCTGCCAGTTCCTCGTTGGACGATTTGAGAAATCCACTGTTTTCAATTATTATAAGTCGTCTTTCGCTAAAAAACGGCATTGTGTTACCGGTATCTATAACATCTTTTACAGATATGCCATCTCCCTGATAATAACTGTAATTCATGGTATCATCTCCGGATATTGCCTGTCTTAACTTATCCCTGTACTGCTTCTTTAAATACTCTTCCTCACCGCAGATAAGGTATACCTGTTTGAATTCATTTTTCTTAATATGATCTGTTATTGTCTTCATACAACCCTCTTGAGATTATTTAATCATGGAAACAGTTGTCGCATCCGGCACCTGCTTTTTCACAGACATCCCACCTGTCTTATGTAGTCCTGTCATATGGTCTGATTATAGCATAAGAAAGAGTATGCAGGCAAATGCACATTTTTACTTTTCAATCGTAATTCCTGCTGTCTTATAAACAAATGTTACACTTCCCTCCTTATCATCTGACTTTCCCAAAAATGAATTATATTCCTGACCTGCTTTTACAACTGCCTTTATTGTGTCAAGGGCAGTCTGCGCATCACCGTTAACCAGTCTGCTTATCGGTTCCACAGCCTCTTTGTTGAACTGTACCATACCATCCTTTAATGATACAGCTCCCGCATTCAACTGATTTACTCCTTGGGCAAGAGTTTCTGAATTACTCTTCAATGAAGCTGTTCCCTCAGTGAGCTGTGATGCTCCGCTCTTTAATGAATCATTATTGGATGTAAGCTCTGACAGTCCTTTTTTTAGAGCTGACGTACCTTCATTATGAAGCTTTCCGGCATTGAAATTTAACTGGTACAGACTTGAACACAGTGTACCTTCTCTGTAAACTGCAAATGAACCCACAGACGAGCTTAATGTATTAAGTCCTGTACTCAGCGATTTTAATCCGTTATTTAACTGTGATGCGCCTGCCTTTAATGCAGTCATTCCATTAAAGAAGCTGTTTTCACCACCCGTTGAGAGACTATCATATGTACTATTGCATAGGACATATGCCTGATGTGCCTGGGAAAGTCCGCTTGATATTGTTGTAAGAATAGTATCTGCCTCTTTGTTCAGTTCTTCTTCAGTCCGGCTAACGCCAGCTGCTGCATACTTCTGCATAAGAGACATCTTCATGGCTGTCTTAATACCAATCTTTCCATTTGAAATATCAGGGTCTGAATAATTTTTCATAATATATCCCGTTGCAATTCCACACTGATTTTCATCATCTACCTTATATTCTGCGGTAATACCTGCTGCTGCCATGGCATCTACTACAGCCTGTTTCTGTTCATTGGAAACGTTAGTAGTTCCAAACGTGTTCTGGCAGCTTACTGCAAATGCAAGCTCATAAAAGCTGTTGTATGCACTCTTATACTGCTCTTTGGCACTCTCCATTCCATTTTCTAAACTTCTCTTTAACTGATTTGCTCCATCTGTGAGCGCACCAAGACCTTCCATAAGACTGTCTGAGCCTGACACAAGCTGTTCTGCCCCATCTGCTGCCTCTTTAACCTTGTTGTCAAATTCATTGTTTTTCAAAGTATCATACAGTGTCCCTATACCATCAGCATATATCTTCATATTGTCATTCAATGAAACAGCACCCTCATACGCTGTTGCCGCTCCATCTGCATATGCATATATACCCTCCTTAAGAGTTGCAGCTCCGCTGTTTAACTTACCCACACCGTCAGTAAGTGCCGGTATGGAATCATTCAGCTTCTGAGTGCCCTCCTGAAGGGAAACTGTTCCATTTTCAAGTTGTGTTGCAGCATCATCCATTGAAGCAACTGTATTTTTTAAATCATCCAGCGTAATTTCATCAACGTCCATATCTGATAAAAGATTAGAAGTTGCAACAGACAATGTCATGTCCAGCGAAAAGTTTTTGACATCAGCCGTAACCTCGAAATACTCAGGAATATCTATATCAAGCTCCTCATCATTGAATTTCAGGTTTAAGGTGTCTGAAAGGCCGGGCATTGTCATGCCAAGTGCCACAATATTATCTCCCACCTTTGTAAGCTTTCCGTTGATAATCTCAACATTTGAATACACGTCTGCCGGAAGCATCATTCCTGTTATCATTGTAAATGGTACAGCAACCATATGATCTTTGCCATCTATGGTGACTGTCTTTTTCTGGTTATTAGTGTAGTCAAACCGTATTGTCACTTTTCCGCTTTTTCCAGCCATGTTTTCCGGCTTTATCTCCTCGCCGTCAAGCATATATGTAACCTTCATTGTAACCGGCACATTTTCTTTAGACTCTGTTTTGTTAAGAGTTTCGTTTCCATCGGCATCCGTAATCTTTTCATTAACTGTTATGTGGTTCATTTTGCCTGATGCATCTCCAAATACATACACGGTTTCCTGTCTTGCATTAGTTGCAAGAGTGTTTTTGTCAGGAACCGCCAGCTCACTGTTAATTGCAGCTGCTATTGTCTCCTCAGAATTTCCTGCCATTTCCTGCATAACAGCAGTATCCGTACCTGCTGACTCTGTGGATGAATTGCTACATGCCACAAGATTTGCAGCTGTAATTACCACGCACATCAATACTGAACCATACTTAAACAAATTCTTCTTAACCATAATAATAACCTCCTTAATGTCAATTAATTCTCCATATTCTTCTTTGGCTTAAAACCTAGGCTTGTATGAATAACCACTTTATCAAGAAGCACAAAAAGTGCGGGAAGAACAAATATAACGACAAACATACTGATAATTGCCCCGCGCGCCATAAGTGTACATAAAGATGCTATCATATCAACGCTTGCAATCATTCCTACACCAAATGTTGCCGCGAAGAAGCCAACTGCACTTACTATAATTGATGGTATTGACCTTCCAAGTGCTATAGAAATTGCTTCTTTCTTAGGTTTGTCCGCTGCTCTTTCCTTCTTATACCTTGTTGTCATAAGAATGGCATAATCGACTGTAGCTCCCAGCTGTATAGTGCCAATTACAACAGATGAAATAAATGGTATTGTTGTTTTTGTGTAATATGGAATGCCCATATTGACAAATATCGCAAATTCTATTGCTGCAACAAGAATTATCGGCAGTGAAACTGACCTTAAGACAAAGAAAATGATAAAGAATATTGCAAGAATCGAAACAGCACTTACGATTTTAAAATCCTTGTCTGTTATGTTGATAAGATCCTTAGTGCAGGGTGCCTCACCTATAACCATTGATGAAGCATCATATTTTTTTGCAATCTCATCAATCTTGCTTATCTGGTCGTTAATTTCATCTGATGCTATTGTGTAGTTTGTCGATACCATCATAATCTGGTATTCACTTCCCTTTAATGAGGAAACAACTGAATCAGGAAGAAGTTCCGACGGAATCTCCTCACCAAGTGCCGAATCCAGGCTTAACGCAAATGTAATTCCTTCCAGACTGTTTACCTCCTTCATCATCGCATTTGAATCCTCTGATGAAAGATTTGTATCTGCCAGTATCATGTATATTGAATTGGTTTCACCAAAATTATCGGATAGCATCTTATTTGCCTGTGAACAGTTAAGCTCCTCCGGCAAAGTATCAGACAAATCATAATAAACATTTGTATGAGTGTATCCATAAACTGCCGGGAACAAAAGAATCACGAATACTATAAGGAATATCCATGAATGGTTAACAATCCATTTTGCCGGTTTGTCAAAACTTGGCATAATCTCACGATGCATTGTTTTTTCAAGCACCTTGTCAAATGTAAGCACTAATGACGGAAGTATTGTTACACATCCGATAACTCCGATTACAACACCCTTTGCCATAACAACTCCAAGATCCAGTCCAAGGGAAAAGCTCATGAAACACAGAGCAATAAATCCTGCTACTGTTGTAATTGAAGAACCAATAACCGAAGTCAGGGTATTACCTATTGCAATTGCCATCGCCTCCTTGTGATCATCCGGATGTTCTGCCTTTGCCTCCTTGTAGCTGTGCCACAAAAATATTGAATAATCCAGCGTCACACCAAGCTGCAGCACAGCTGCCAGTGCCTTGGTAATATAAGAAACTTCTCCAAGAAAATAGTTAGAACCGAGGTTATACACTATTGCCATGCCGATACTGATCATGAAGAATACCGGAACAAGAAATGAATCCATAAATATTGCAAGCACAATACACACAAGAATAACGGCAATTAAAACATAAATCGGTGTCTCACTCTCCGACAGATTCTTTGTATCAGTAACAACTGCCGACATACCGGCAATATAACACTGATTATCTGTTACATCCCTTACTTTCCTGATTGCTTCCATTGTGTCATCGCTTGATGTTGTATTATCAAAAAAGATTACAAATAATGTTGCCCCTGTGTCCGGGTTTTCAAAATATGAACGAAACTTATCGGGAAGTATCTCAGATGGAATTTCATCACCAACAATTCCACTGTAAGAAATAACCTGTGCCACATGTTCTACATCCTCCACCTTATTAACTAACCTGGAAACATTCTGTTTATTCATTCCATCCACGACAACCATGGCATAAGCGCCTTTGCCAAAATCATCAAGCAGAATATCCTGACCTTTCATAGTATCAATGTCATTTGGCAGGTAATACAGGATATCATAATTCACCCTTGTATTCAGATAGCCAAAAGTCGCCGGAATCAGTAATAGAATGCTGATAATAAGAATCGGGATTCTTAAATTTACGACAATCTTTCCAAACTTTTTCATATTGCTCCTCACCTTTCCGTGAACCACAGCCCTTGCTGCAGGCTCATATTTTAAAAATATGACCACTAGTCATTTTTAATTACAGTTGTCATTATAGCATTGGAAAATGTTTAGTCAATATAAAAATGACTAAAAGTCATTTTTTAATATTTATTTTATAATTGATTTGTTATATAATATAAAAAGATGCCGGGGGCAAAAGGTCATAACCCACACGAGATTTCATTGTACAGTGGTATTTTATTAACTACAGATTCGAACTACACAGGACATTTGATTAATGACAGATTCGAACTACACAGGACATTTCATTAATGACAGATTCGCACTACAATCATGAATGGAGAATTTTATGGGAAAACTTGAAAATAATAAACAACAGAAGCTAACAGCACTTTTAAATACAGCGTTCAGCCTTTTTACTACAAAAGGTGTCGCCAATACTTCAATTGCAGAGATTTCTCAAAAGGCAGGAATAGCAAAGGGCACATTTTACCTGTACTTTAAGGACAAGTATGATATCAGGAACCGTCTTATTTCCCATGAATCCAGCAAGCTATTTAAAAATGCCGTTGCTTCACTTGAACATTACTGTGAAAAGAAAAAGAAAGAATTATCATTTGAGGATAAAATAATATTCATTGTTAATCACATAATAGATGAACTGGATGCCAACAAGACATTACTTACGTTCATATCAAAAAACCTTAGTTGGGGCATCTTCAAGGAAGCGCTCACAACTAAGGTTGCATCTGATGATATTAACTTTAAGGATGTGTATTACGACATGATTAACACGGACGGTCTTTCGCTGGAGCAGCCGGAGATTATGCTGTTTCTTATTGTTGAGGTTGTAAGCTCAACATGCTACAGTGCCATACTTTACAAGGAACCGGCAGATATTGATACAATCAAGCCATACCTGTTTAAAACAATACGTGCCATAATTAGGGAGCACATGCTGCCTGATACCCATTGATAACATTACAGTAATATAGCCATCATCCCAGATATTCCTCAATCCACATCTTGCTTTTCTTAACTTGTATTGTTATTTCACCGCTGGTATCTGTTCTAAGCACCTTTGTCCCCGCAGCTTCAAGTCTCTCAAGAGTTTCAATATGGGGATGACCATAGCTGTTTCCTGCACCTGAAGAAATCAGGGCAATCTTAGGGTTTATATTCTGCAAAAACTTTTCTGATGTGGATGTTTTAGAGCCATGATGTCCACACTTCAATACAGTGCAATCTGTCAAACTATCAAGACTTGTGCCACCAAGACCTGTGCCACAATTCTCTAACAGACACTCTTCCGCTTTCTTCTCTGCATCACCTGTAAACAGCATTGAAAAATCCCCGTACTTCAAATAATAAACAGCAGAATAATCATTTGAGGAATTATACCTGTAGCCGTCGCAAGGGTGCACGCACTTAATAAATGTTTCTGAATCAAGAAGAACATCCCCTGCTTTTAGATAAATAACCTTAATTCCACGTTGTTCTGCACACTTGATTAGATTTATATATGCCTCTGTTATGGAATTTTTCTTATCACTCATATTTATACCCAAATCAGGCATCACAATATGACCTATTGAAAATGTGTTATCACACATATCCATCAGCTCCACAATTCCATTAATATGGTCCTCGTCACAGTGGCTGATTACCACATAATCAAGATTCTTTGTTTTAACGGATTTAAGAAAAGGATAGATTCTGTATTTTCCGACTTTAGAAACATCTGAACTTCCGCCGTCAAACAGCAGCGTAGTTCCTTCCTCTGTTCGTACAAATATACTGTCTCCCTGACCGACATCTAACATTTTTACTGTAAGACCATCGAAGGATTTGTATTGCATTCCATAAATAGAAAAACAAAGAAGAATAAAACTAATCCCGAAAAATGTTTTTCTTCCTTTTTCTGTTAAAATGTCTTTCTTATGGATAAGCAAGTTATAAAACGCTGTTATTCCAAGAACCACTGCCACATAAAATGTTACTGACTTAATATCAGGTTTGCCGGTGACTACCACAGAATTATCAAGCTTTACAGAAATTTCTGTAAGCATTTCATACAGCTTTAAAACATAATTTGCGCCACCAGCGGCAAAAACTGCTGCATTCATTGACAATAAACCTATAAGACCTGTTAATATCCCGCTTATCATAACAACTGCCGCCAAAGGAATCACTATTAGATTTAGAATTATTGAAATAACAGAAATTTGATAAGTGCTGTATAAAACCACCGGAAGTGTGGCTAGCTGGATTGATAAGCTCATGGCTATCGTGTCAAGAAACCTCCAAGTTAAGCCTCTTTTACTCACACTTTTATTGCCACTTTTAATACCACCTTTATCGCCCGAAATCAATCCTGCCTTTTTCCACAGCTTTATTCCAAAATCAACTGGTTTTCCCCTATCTTGCCCGTTATTCTTACGAAATAGAAACATGTAATATTCCTGATTATTGATAACCGGGTATAAAAGGACAAGTCCGGCAATCGCACAAAATGACATTTGGAAGCCGGTATTTTCAATAACATATACATTTTCAATGACCATTATTATGCAGCATAATGACAACGCGGATAATGTATCATAGCTTCTGCCAAGCACATCTGCCACAATTGTACACAAAAGCATAATTGCTGCCCTTCTTGCAGAAATTCCGTTACCGGTTATTAACAAATACATAACCATAATAGGAATGCTTATTAAAGCTGCCGGTACCCTGTGAAAAAACTTTTTAAGCAAATTGTATAATGCCATTCCGACCAAAGACATATGTAGTCCGCTCACGGCCAGCAAATGCGCTATCCCGCTGTTTTTGAAATTGTTGTTTATCTCCTCGTCAATATCTGATTTATCTCCAAGAACCATTGCCTCAACTAATGAAGCCTCTGTTTCTCCAAACACATTTTTAAATACATCTGATATTCTCTGCTTTAGCCTGTAAAGCCTGACCTGCAGGGAATCCTCGTTACGTTTCACAAGATATTGTTCATCTGCTTTACACTTATAAAATATCCCCAACGAACGATAATACATGTTCTGATCAAATTCCCCTTCATTTGTGGGGGAACTAAAATTTTCAATTTCGCCCTTTACATAAATCACGTCTCCTGGCAGAAACTCTCCGTCACTGCAGGACATATATATCCTTATGCGACACACTTTTCCACCAGCAGAATTATTAGTCTCAGAATTATAAGCCTCAGGATTATAATTCTCCGACTCCGCTAAAACTTCACCAACTGTTATATCTTTCTTATTCTTTAAAATTGCAACGCTGTAACCCTGCTTTTCTATAATTCTTGTGACATAAAAGAAGGAATCCACCTGATATGTATTCTGATAATCATTCTGATAATCATTTCCGTCTTTTGCACTTCCGCTTGAAATATACGAAATATACAACACAGGGATTATTAAAAGAATTATTAAATAGAAATAAGATAATTTGCTGAGTTTTAAATAAACAACAGTAATTAAAGATATAAAAAAAGTCACCGCGACAATTATTATCGCAGATGAATACAGAAAGATGACTGCAGCAATAACACTGACTACTGCAGCCAGAAATAAAGGTCTTTTCACATTTTCCCTTTCCGGGAAAAAAATATAAATTATTATTCAACAATGTCTGTGTTTGGTGTGAATTCAGAGTCAAGTCGTAAGGTTTCCCTGTACGCTTTATCTGTATCACCACTGACAAGTATTTTAACAGATTTAATGTTATCTAACGCACACAAAGAATTGACTATTGAATATACCGGTATCTCGCTTTTTACATTTACCATCTCTTCTACAAATTCCAGACTTAAATTCACGAAACATACGCCCTCTGAGACAGAGATACTGAGAATATGTACATCCTGTGGAAGCGTTGCATAGCATGAATTATCTGATGGACCTTCTATAAGTTTTTCCAACACCATTTTCTCAATAGAAACATTCTTATTGTATGGTATAGCCTCACGCTTTTTTACCAGCTTATCTCCTGTTTTGTTGGCATAATAAAGGGTTACTGTACGCCATTCCACCGGGCCATTTTCTAAAGAATCGTCAACAAAATCAGACCCTCTCATTAATCCGATAACAGCTCCATTCTTATAGGTCAGATCATCTCCCGTCACCAGGAATCTAACGTAATCGACACCGGAAACACTGGTTACCGTCTTTACAACTGCCGCCCTGTACAATAATTCAGTGATTGAATCCATGTTATTGTAGCTTTCTTCATAATCCAGGATAACTGCTGTTCCTGACAGGCTAATCGCAGGCTTTCCAAGATAATCAGGCTTAATAACCAGTCTGTCATCTGACTTTGACGAAGTATTCATCTTGTCAATCAGCTCAGACACTATAATCTCCGTGGATGAATTATCATCAACATTTACTCTTTTTTCAATTAACTGATTCTTATCCTTATTCATATAATACACGCTGTATGTGCCTGAATCCTCCTGCTTTTCGCAGGAAACAAAAGTAAGCACAAACATAATACATGCAGCAAAAGTTAATAATATTTTGTATATAAAACATGAACTTAATTTTAATTTTTTCATAAATTCCTTCCATGCAAAAAGCATATACACATAAATTGTCATATGAATAGAAAATAATCCTATTACTTATTCAACATAATTAAGCGGTATTCTAAGAGTAAATGTTGTACCTACATTCTCTTCACTGTGAATCTTAATGGTACCGTGATGCATAAGCACAATATTTCTCACAATGGCAAGACCAAGTCCTGTTCCTCCCGTTTCCCTTGATCTGGCCTTATCCACACGGTAAAATCTGTCAAATACCTTACTCTGGCTCTCCTGTGGGATTCCGATACCTGAGTCCTCCACTCTTACGTAAAAATACTGATGATCGGCATTAAGAGAAACATGTACCCAACCATCATTATTATTGTACTTTATGGCATTTTCAACCAGATTAGAGATTACCTGTGTAAGCTTAACCTCATCAACCTGGGCAACAACCGGTCTGAAGCTTTCGAATAACAATTCTATATTCTTTCTCTGGGCAATCGGCTTTAACCTTTTAAGCACTAATTCCATCATCTCGTTAAGATTCACACCGGAAACATTCATCGTTGCTGCTGACTTGTCCAGGCGCACTAATGTCAGAAGATCATCTATTATCTTGCTTTCCCTGTCAATTTCCGAAGTGATGTCCTGCATAAACTCCTTATACAGTTCAACAGGAACGTCCTCCTGTGTATTAAGTGAATCTGCGAGAACCTTTATAGATGTTATAGGTGTCTTTAATTCATGTGACACATTTGACACAAATTCAGCTCTGGATTTGTCAATCTCACTTGCCTTATCCATAATATCATTAAAATCTTCGGCTAAATTTACCAATTCCGTACACCCTTTAAGAGGAAGTCTCTTGTCTGTGTGCCCCAGCGATATATCTTCGACTATTTCAAATGTTGCCTTAAACGGACGTCTTGTAAGATATGCTATAAGAATGACAAATGCAATTCCTATTGTAATAATGATGAACTGAATAGAGTCAGTTCCATTATCTACACTTGTAACAAATGAATCAATGACATTCACGTCAGAATCGGCAATAATAACACCTACAAGAGTGTTGTCGTTATTGTAAACAGGGACAGCAACCTCTATAATTCCCTGACTGCGGTTATATTCAGACAGATTCTTTGGATTCTGTATAATGCTAATCACCTTAGGATTTATAACCGTTTTATCAGTATCAAATGAGTATGTATCCTGAATAATTGTAAAATTAGTATCGATAAGGCGCAGTCTGACCTGATTGATAGACGAGTATTCATCAAACCTCTGCTTCATGCCGTCTGCCTGTGCCTGATTCAAATCATAATAGTAGCTGTAATCTGATGAGATAATAACAGCCATATTCTGAAGACTTGCCAGCTGCTTATCTATAAGTGTCTTTTTATAGGCCATCTCCACTGTTTCAAAGGAGCCTAGAACCAAAAGCACAACTACTATAGACGAAAAGACAATATTCCTGAAGAAAATGCTTTTAAGCACTCCAAGAAGAATTCTGCCTTTCCGTCCAAACGCAAAATTTATATTCTTTTTCCCTAAATTTACTTTTTTTATCAAGCCGTTTTCAGACTTATCATTTTTTTTATTAAGCATTAAAATAATAACCTACTCCCCATTTAGTATGAACAAAGCGTGGTTCACTTGGGTTATCCTCAATCTTTTCACGGAGACGTCTGACATGAACATCTACTGTTCTTGCATCACCAGGGTAATCACTGCCCCATATAGTATTAAGAAGGGAATCCCTTGAATAAACTTTATTGGGATTAAATGCAAGAAGTTCGATGAGGTCGAATTCCTTTGCAGTTAGATTTATTTCACGATTTCCGATAAATAGAGTTCTGCTGTCGCAGTCAAGCCTGAAATCCCCCACAACAACCACATTACTCTTAGCTACAGGTGTTTCTTTTCTTGTGTTTCTCCTTAAAATTGCCTTCATTCTTGCTTTTACCTCAAGGATATTAAAAGGCTTGGTAATGTAATCATCTGCACCGTACTCAAGGCCAAGTATTTTATCCATATCATCGCCCTTTGCGGTGAGCATTATGATTGGAACATTTGAGAACTCTCTTATCTGCTGGCAAACCTCCAGCCCGTTCATCTTAGGAATCATAATATCAAGAAGAATCATATCATAATCATTCTTTCTTGCCATTTCAAGAGCCTCTTCTCCATCATAAGCGCAATCTACTGTGCCATAGTCCTGCATAAGACTGAATTTCAATCCTTTAACAATCATCTTTTCATCGTCTACTACTAATATTCTGCCTGCCATAACATTCTCCATTTCATACTAATAATTGAAAATAGTAAATTATATTTTAGACAGTCATACTCTGATTCGATTTTTTATTTTGGCAAATGCAGCTTCTTTTATGCCAGATACATTCATAATATCTTCAATTGTCTGAAAATTTCCATATTCCTGACGATAGGCTATAATATCTAAAGCCCTGCTCTCCCCTATCCCCGGTAATAGCATAAGCTGTTCTTTTGAAGCTGTATTGATATTGATAATATCCGATACACCTCCGGCTGATGAAGTCTCAGAAACTGTTATCTCTTCACCTGCCCTTGGCACATATATTTTTTCACCATCATTTATTGTAACAGCAAGATTAAGTGCTGTTTCATTCGCATCAGACGTAAATCCTCCTGCAAGCTGTATAACTTCATAATATCTCATCCCCTGCTCACAGGCGTATACTCCCGGATTATTGACCTGTCCACATACATATACGTAATAAGTTTCTTTTTTTTCTATGTTCTCGTAAAAATTCTCATTAGTCGCCGTAAAATCCTCTGACTCATAGTGGGTGCTCTTATCTTTGGCAACATCATAAGCAGTCTGTTTCTTCTGCGTATTATTAAAAAAACAGGAAGCAGAATATACTAACCCTGCAACAGCCAGAATCAGTATCACTGCTAAATATTTCCAATAACATTTATATCTTTTAAGTATTTTAATTAAATCTTTATATTTATCGTTCAAATTACGCTCCTTATCTACTTTTGAAGACGATAAGGCTCCCTTTGCGCACGATTATATTTTACAGAATCCCCGTCAATAATACAAGTAAAAATGTTACAAAAATGTTATAAATTAAAGGTATTTATTTACACAGAATAAGCATTTTGGTAAAATGTTCTATGTGTGTACTGTAAAAAGACGCTTTGCACACTTTATTATTTACAATTTTTTCGGTATGTTAAAAGGGGGCCCAAGTGAAAAAATTAAAAAAATTTAAGTTATCACTTTTCGATAAAAAAAATATAAATATACTCAGCGGAAATATTACTTATATATTTGCATTTGTTGTACCTGTAATTCTTTATATCCTGTTATACAAGTCTAAAGAAATCTATCCATTTGGAAACAATTGCTATCTTCGTTCAGATATGTATCACCAGTATGCACCTTTTTTTGCAGAGTTGTGGAATAAGCTACACAACGGCGGAAGCCTGACTTATTCATGGGATATCGGTATGGGAACTAATTTCACTTCCCTTTATGCTTACTATCTTGCCAGCCCTTCAAACTGGTTCATAGCATTATTTCCAAAGAAAAATATGATAGAAATAATGAATGCAATAATAATCCTTAAGATAGCCGGCAGCAGCTTAACCATGACCTGGTACATTACAAAACATTTTAATACAAAGTCACTTATATGCGCTGTTTTTGGTCTGTTTTACGGAATGTCCGGATTTATCGCAGCCTATAGCTGGAACATTATGTGGCTTGACTGTATTTTACTTTTGCCACTCATTATGCTTGGTCTTGAAAGACTTGTTTTTGAAAACAAAAAGTTTTTATACGTAATAACCCTGGGATTATGTATTTATTCCAATTATTATATTGCCTTTATGGTCTGCTTAGCTGTTGTTATATATTTTCTGGTACTGCTCGTACGCTACGATGGAAAGCGTCATTTTCTTATTTATTTAAAGAAAATCCTAAACTTTGGATTTATGTCGCTTCTTTCGGGTGGTATGGCTGCCTGCCTTTTACTTCCTGAAATGTATACATTGTCATTATCAGCTTCAGCAAGTTCAACCTTCCCTGAGAAGTGGCAGCTTTATTTCAGCTTTTTGGAAATGATTTCAAGGCAGCTTATTGAAGTTCCTGTCCATCTGGGACTTGAGCATCTTCCTAACATATACTGTGGAGTTGCTGTATTTTTACTGATTCCTCTGTATATTATGGACTCGAATGTAAACATAAAAGAGAAAATTGGAAAATGTGCCATACTACTTATTTTTCTGCTTGCCTTTAACTTAAATATTTTTAACTACATCTGGCACGGATTTCATTTTCCAAACAGTCTTCCATGCCGTCAGTCATTTATTTATATTTTCTTCGTGCTCACCATGAGTTTCGAAGCTCTTTCCCACATAAAACGAATGACTAACAAACAGCTTGGAATTGCACTATGGATAAGCATCGGTCTTTTAGCTATTATTGAACAGACATTTGTTGCAAATGAAACCTATGACTTTAAGGTTGTATATATTAGCGGTGGATTTATTCTTGCCTATGCCCTGATAATGTTTATTTACAAAAATACCAACTGGATTCTGCCTGTCGCTGTGATTCTTGCATTTGCCATATCAGCAGGTGAATGTATGCTGAATATGGATATTACAGGTATCGGAACCACAAGCAGACGCTCTTATCTTTTAGATTATGATGCTGTTGAGACTGTGACCTCCACTGTGGCAGAGAATGACAAATCCTTCTACCGTATGGATAAAATATGGGGTGCGCGTTCAAAAAATGACGGTGCATGGCATAATTACAAGACTATCTCCACATTTTCATCTACAGCCAATAGGGGAATGACCGCATTATATAAGAACCTTGGCATAGAAGCCTCAACGAACTCCTATGGCTTTAACGGTTCAACTTTATTCACTGATTCGCTATTTTCAATCAAATACTTAATCAGTAATAAAATTATGGAGACAGATGACTTGCGAAGCTATTACACCGGTTCGGACGGAGAATTCATTTATGAAAACCTTTATACTCTGCCATTGGGATATATGATTCCTGATAATGCGAAAAAAAGCTGGATTCCTGCTCTTGCCAATGACGGTATTCAGAATCAGAATCTCCTGGCGGAAGAATTAACAGGAATAACTGATATGTTCGTCGAAGAATATGATGGTGAGAATTCAAACTGGGTTGCATTCAGAGCTTCTGCGTCCGGCCACATGTATCTTGCAATACGCAATTCTTCATGTTCTTCAATTGAAGTAATTATTAATGATACAAAGAATTATTCATACTCTAACCTGAATGGAAGAAGGCTCATTGACTTGGGATATATTGAGGAAGGAACATCAATTGAAGTCAGTTCAGAAGATTCAATGAGGCTTTTTGCTTACAGGCTTGATGCAGATAAGTTTAAACAGGTTATCACCCAGCTTAATTCACAACCTTATGTTATTGATTCATATAGTGATACCAACATAAAAGGTACTGTAAATGCCACAAAAGACGGAACGCTTTTACTTTCTATTCCTTATGATGAGGGCTGGAGTGTTTATGTTGACGGCAAAAAAACTGAAATATCAGCGTTCTCAGACGCACTAATCTGCCTTGATTTAACCAAAGGCGTTCATCAGATAGAGTTGCGTTATACGCCTGTTAATCTAATTAAGGGTTGCATTATCACCATACTTTGCATTATTATATTGATTGCTTTGTTTATCTTTGAACTTATGGTTAAGAACAGGCGAATAAAGACTGATAATTGGAATTTCCTTGTACGAAGCATTATTTCAAAGGAAGACATCGTTTATCTTCCAAACAAGAAATCGGAATCATCTTTGAATACTGCAGAAAATGATACTCATTTCTCATCAGAAGAAATGAAGGAGATTTACGATTTTGATAAATTGGATGATTTAGATAATCTGGACGATTTTGATAACATTTTCTTCGACGAGGATGACAATACAGAGGAAGATAAAGAAGAATAAGACAGAATTAGAAATAAGACGGTATTAGAAGAATACCGGAAAGAAGAAATATTATAAAGAAAAAAGACAAGAAAGGAACCGGGAAACATGAAACTTTGGGGTGGTCGATTCACAAAAGAAACAAATGAATTAGTAAACAATTTCAATGCTTCTATCTCTTTTGATCAGAAGTTCTATAAGCAGGACGTTGAGGGCAGCATCGCCCATGCTACTATGCTTGGTAAACAGGGCATTATCTCTGATTCGGAATGCAGGCAGATTGTTGAAGGACTTAAGGGTATCCTTAATGATATTGAGTCAGGAAAGCTTGAAATAACTGATGAATATGAGGATATACACACATTTATGGAGGCTACTCTCATTGAAAGAATAGGTGATGCCGGAAAAAAGCTTCACACAGGAAGAAGCCGCAACGATCAGGTCGCCCTGGATATGAGGCTTTATACAAGAGCGGAAGTGTTAAATGTGGACGCCGAATTAAAGAATCTTCTTAATACTATTTTGAGAATTATGAAGGATAACACTGAAACTTATATGCCGGGCTTTACTCATTTGCAGAAAGCGCAGCCGGTTACTGTGGCACACCACTTTGGAGCTTATTTTGAAATGTTTAAACGTGACAGATTAAGACTTCATGATATTTATGAAAGAATGAACTATTGCCCTCTTGGCGCAGGTGCTCTTGCGGGCACTACATATCCTCTTGACAGAGAGTATACCGCAAGTCTTCTTGGTTTCTACGGTCCAACCATGAACAGTATGGACTCTGTCTCTGACAGGGATTATCTTATCGAATTTTTAAGTGCTCTCTCAATGATTATGATGCATTTGAGCAGATTTTCAGAGGAAATATGTATCTGGAATTCCAATGAATACCGTTTTATAGAGCTGGACGATGCTTACAGTACCGGAAGCTCAATTATGCCACAGAAGAAAAATCCTGACATAGCTGAACTTGTTCGTGGAAAGACCGGACGTGTTTATGGGGCACTCATGAGTCTCCTCACCACAATGAAAGGTATTCCTCTTGCTTATAATAAGGATATGCAGGAAGACAAGGAATTATCTTTTGACGCATTTGACACTGTTAAGGGCTGTATAAGATTATTTAACGGCATGATTGACACAATGAAATTCAACAATAAACGCATGGAAGATTCCGCTAAAAACGGCTTTACTAACGCTACCGACGCCGCTGATTATCTTGTTAAGAAGGGTGTTCCATTCCGTGATGCCCACGGCATTGTCGGTCAGTTGGTATTATTCTGCATTGAAAAAGATATTGCTCTTGATGATATGACTTTAGATGAATTCAAGGCTATAAGCCCTGTGTTTGAAGATGATATTTATGAAGCAATATCACTTAAGACATGCGTTGAGAAGAGGCTTACTCTCGGTGCTCCCGGTCCTGATGTAATGAAGCAGGTAATTGAGGCCTGTGAACAATATCTGAACGAATAAAATTTCCTTAATCGCATATATAACAACCAGAATATACGCAGGTATGAATTAGAACCAATCATACGCAGGTTCTAATTCATACCGTATTATATACGACATTTTCCTACACTCTCACCTTTGTACCTTTAGTATCTCTATGGGCAAGCTTCATTTTCCCGAAATCAATCATCTTACCACGGTACTCCATACTAAAGCTGTCTCCCTCAGTAAGAAGGAACACATCGTCTACGAAGTCATCCTTTGAAAGCTTAATACCTCTGACACCCATTGCATTTTTCTTTTTCATAGGTATCTCTGCTAATGGAAACTTTAAGAATACTCCCTCCTGTGTCTGAACAACAACATTCTGGTTGCTTTCTATTACTTCCTCCTCAAGTATCTCGCCATCAAGTGAGAATTTAGAGTAAACCTCTACTCTGGCATCAGTTGAATATATTCCAATAAGCTTATCACCATCGTTTAATTTAGTCGCAGCGACTGTCTTTTTACTCGCCTCAAATTCTGAGGCATCCACAAGCTTCATCATACCGCAAGCAGTGACAAATAGGAATCTTTGTCCCTTTATCTGCTCTGCAGGGCAAAGATAAATAATATTCTCTGCGCTGCTGTCATAATTACCAAGGTTATCAATAGGAACACCTTTATCCCTGAATTTCGTCAAAGGAAGCTTCATGACCTTGATCTGGTGAAGATTTCCGTTATCTGTAAAAATGCAGATGGTATCAGTATTCATGCAGGAGAACACATATTTATTCTCATTGTGGACAGCTTCCTTGTTACGCTCGTATGCTGACATATCAATTGTCTTGGCATATCCGAATCTGTCCATGATAAACATAATTTCTGCAGGCTCAACCTTCTTTTCTTCAAATACAGCCTCCTCACCGTCTTCAATTACTGTGCGGCGTGGAACTCCGTATTCCTTTTTGATATTCAAAAGGTCTTCCTTTATAACCTTTGCCATCTCTTTCCTATTGCCAAGAATTTTCTCATATCTGGCGATTTTTTTGAGGCACTCTTCATATTCCTTCTGAAGCTGGAGAATTTCAAGCCCAATCAGCTTATACAGGCGCATTTCAAGGATTGCGGCTGCCTGTCTTTCAGAAAAATTAAGCTTCGATGCGCTAGCCTTTGACGCCTCTGACTTGAAACGTATTCCTTCAGTGTTTCCATTAATAAGGCAGTCCTTAGCCATCTTTAAATTAGTACTTCCCCTGAGAATCTCAATAATTAAATCAATTATATCACAGGCTCTTATAAGTCCTTCTTTAATCTCCTTATTATCAAGTTCCTTCTTAAGAAGAGTGTTATACTTTCTGGTAGCCAGCTCATACTGGAAATTAATATGGTGTCTGATTATATCCTTTAACCCCAATGTTTCCGGTCTTCCATCCACAATAGCAAGCATATTTACACCAAATGTATCCTCTAGCTTTGTCTTTTTGTAAAGGAGATTCTCCAGATTCTTAACATCAGCATTTTTCTTTAACTCAAGAACGATTCTGATACCTTCCTTTGATGATTCATTGGAAATATCAACAACATCTGATGCCTTCTTGCTTTCGATAAGATCTACCACATCAGATATAAACTTGCCGATATTGGCACCAATCATTGTGTATGGTATCTCGGTTATAACAAGCTTGTCACGGTCTGAACGAGTTTTACCCGGTTCAAATTCAACCTTGCCTCTTACCTTGATTTTTCCGGTTCCGGTTTCGTATATACTCTCAAGATCACTTTTATTAACCACACGTCCGCCGGTTGGAAAATCAGGTCCGATACAGTGCTGCATAAGCTCCTGAGTTGTAATATCTTCATTATCCATATATGCGCATACTGCGTCGATAACCTCTGAAAGATTATGTGGCGGAATATTGGTTGTCATACCAACTGCAATACCGTCGGCGCCATTAACCAGCAGGTTAGGAACCCTTACCGGAAGCACCTCCGGTTCCTTTTCAGTTTCATCAAAGTTAGGCACAAAATCAACAACATCTTTGTCAAGGTCAGCAAGATACACATCCTGGGTGAATTTCTTTAGCTTTGCCTCTGTATATCGCATGGCAGCCGCGCCATCCCCTTCAATGGAGCCAAAGTTTCCATGCCCGTCAACAAGTGCCATACCCTTTTTAAAATCCTGGGAAAGAACAACCAGTGTTTCATATATTGAACTGTCACCGTGTGGATGAAATTTACCCATTGTGTCACCAACAATACGGGCAGATTTACGGTGTGGCTTATCATAGTTAAGTCCTAACTGGTCCATGGCATATAATACTCTTCTTTGAACCGGCTTAAGTCCATCTCTGGCATCCGGCAGAGCTCTTGCTGTGATAACGCTCATGGAATAATCAATATAAGACTTCTGCATTAACTCAGAATATTCTGTTTTTATAATCTGTTCTGCCATATTATTATCCCCTCCTATGCGTCAATTTCAGCTTCATTAGCATGTGCATATATAAAATCTCTTCTTGGCGGAACCTCTGTTCCCATAAGCATTGATGTCACCTCTGTGGCAAGGCGCGCATCCTCAATCTCTACCTGCTTAAGTATACGTGTTTCAGGATTTAGTGTAGTCTCCCAGAGCTGCTCCGGATCCATCTCACCAAGACCTTTGTATCTCTGCAGCGTAAATGAACCGGCTTCATGTTTTTTCCTATACTCCTCCAATGCTCTGTCATCATACAGGTACTCCCCCTGTTGTGAAACATCTTTATCCTTCTTACCTTTCTTATTAGGTACAACCTTATAAAGAGGCGGAGTTGCAATATAAACATGACCCTGATTAATTAACTCAGGCATAAATCTATAGAAAAATGTAAGAAGCAATGTATCAATATGCGCTCCATCCACATCAGCATCTGTCATAATAATTATTTTATTGTATCTTAACTTGCTGATGTCAAAGTCATTTCCATAGCCCTCAAGGAAGCCACAATTAAATGAATTAATCATAGTCTTGATTTCTGCATTTGCCAGGACCTTATCTATACTCGCTTTTTCTACGTTAAGGATTTTTCCTCTAATTGGAAGAATAGCCTGCGTTCTTCTGTTTCTGGCAGTCTTTGCAGAGCCACCGGCAGAATCTCCCTCTACAATAAATACCTCACATTCTTCCGGATTCTTACTCTCACAGTTAGCAAGCTTTCCATTGCTGTCAATTGAAAACTTTGGCTTTGAGAGCATATTTGTTTTGGCCTTTTCTTCCTGTTTACGAATCTTTGCTGACTTTTCTGCGCAGGAAATTACAGCATTAAGTGCATCCAGATGTCTGTCAAAATACATCTGAATCTCATCACCTGTTATATTACTTACAACAACACCTGCATCAGGATTATCAAGCTTTGTTTTGGTCTGCCCTTCAAATCTTGGAGCAGGATGTTTTACAGCAACAATTGCAGTCATACCATTACGCACATCAAGACCTGTAAAATTGGCATCTTTTTCTTTCAATATTCCAAGTTCTCTGGCATACTGATTGATTACAGTAGTAAACTTAGTCTTAAAGCCTGTAATGTGAGTTCCGCCCTCCTGTGTGTAGATGTTGTTACAAAAGCCGAGAATATTTTCCTCAAATTCATTGACAAACTGGAAGGCAACCTCAACCTCAATATCATCTAATTTCTTTTTAAAATAAACTATATCGCATACAGACTCTTTTCCATTATTGAGGTCTTTGACATAGGCTTTTAGTCCTTCTTCCTCATGAAAGTCACATTTTTCTTCACTTCCGGCTCTTTTATCCTCAAAATGAATTATTAAACCTGGATTTAAGTATGCTGTTTCATGTAATCGGCTCTTTATGGCATCACTTTTGAATCTTGTTTTTTCAAAAATCTCTGCATCAGGTAAAAATGTTACTATTGTTCCGGTATCATTCTTTCTGCAGGTTCCAACCTGTTCCAGACTAGCTACCGCCTTTCCCCTTTCATATCTTTGTTTATAAACTCCACCATCCACATGGATTTCAACCTCGAGCCACTCAGATAGTGCATTAACAACAGAAGCACCAACACCATGGAGACCACCTGATATTTTATAGCCCCCGTCTCCAAATTTGCCTCCTGCGTGAAGTACGGTAAATACCACTTCTACTGCAGGTATTCCAGCCTTTGGATGAATTCCTACAGGAATACCTCTTCCGTTATCCTTAATGGTTGCAGTACCATTATTGTTGAGTGTTACTGATATTTCTGAGCAGTAACCTGCAAGATGTTCATCCACTGAGTTATCAGCAATCTCGTATATTAAATGATTTAAACCCTTTGTTCCAACACTTCCAATATACATTCCCGGTCTTTTTCTGACTGCCTCAAGGCCTTCTAATATTGATATACTGGTTGCATCATATTTCTTATCTGCCATTTTATCCTCCACCTGTACCTAATTTTACTCTACTATACAGCCTGAAAATATTGTTTCAAAATCAACAGAATATATACTGCATTTTGATACACTCAAACTGTTCCATACTTTATCGTTAACTTCAACATACAAATCAGATTCATAATCGTTGAAACTTTCATTAAACATCTCCAGCTGCTTCTTCTTCAACAATTCATCCTTATTGACTTCTGTCTTAGATTTATCATTATCACTAATACATCTGATTATATAGTATTTGCCACCGGCTTCGACAATAGAGCTGGTCTCTCCTGTAGCAAGATTAAATGCCGCCTCTTCGAAACTCTCATCCATCTCACCTCGCTTAAGTTCATACTCATATTCACCTTTGTTATAAGCCTTTGCTACAGTAAAAAATGAGCCTCCCTTACTAAGTTCCTCGGCGGCTTTATTGATATCTTCCTCAGATTCACAGACAATGTACTGTATATCAATGACTCTGGCATCATCTGCGCTGATTTCTATGTTATATGTAGAAATTATATCACGATATAATTTCTCAGCTATAGCAAATTCAGAGAACATTGTAGTAAGATTTTCCTTTGTCACACCTAATTCTTTTATCTGGGATTCATTCAAGCCACTATAATACTCATCCACTGCGTTAGAGACATTGGTACGCTCCTCTCTTCCAAGAACCACACCTCTTTCCTTTGCCATTTTATTCATGCAGCGAACACGCATAAGTTTTACTTTTATCTGGTCGTTGACATATTCTTCAAAGGAACTGCCGTCAATATCCTGTTCCCAGATTGTGGCTCCAAACATTTCCTCATACTGTTTTCTGGCATCTGACATAAGAATCTTCGCTTCAAAGGTATATGTCTTGTCCCCATCAAGTTTCATAACAGTTGATTTACTCATTCCAGTAGAAAAATAGACAAGGCTTCCATTAAAAAACCATATGTATAGAAAAAATATGATTCCTACAAACATAAGAATCAATGCCAGTATAAGATATTTTTTCCCTCTCTTCATCACTTACCTCCCGGATACTATTTATGATATGGTTCATTCTTCATGATTCTAAATGCTCTGTAAATCTGTTCCAGTAGAATAACTCTCATGAGCTGGTGTGGAAAAGTCATTTTTGAAAAACTCAATTTATAATCTGCTCTGTTCATTACATTTTGTGATAATCCAAGAGAGCCTCCTATGACAAATGTTATATTACTCACTCCCCCTACTGCCAGTTCATTTATTTTGTCCGACAATTCAACCGAATCAAGCATTTTACCTTCTATAGCCAGAGCTATAACAAATGCGTCATCCTTGATAGCAGATAAAATCCTCTCTCCCTCTTTATCTTTAATCTTGAGATTAAGCTGTTCGCTTGCATTATCGGGAGTTTTTTCATCCGGAAGTTCAATTATTTCCAATTTGCAATAACCGGACAAACGCTTAGAGTACTCCCCGACAGCCTGTGTAAAAAAGCTTTCTTTAATTTTCCCAACACATACAATAGTAATTTTCTGCATTATCTATCCTCATATACACTAATCAGCTGACTAATCAGCCGCATACATAAAAGTATCCGCCATTATCAAGCTTAAACACCTCTAGCTGCTCCTCAAGTTCTTTATCAGACATATCTGCAACATCCATACCCTCTTCGTCAAGAACTTCCCTTAGCGCCTTTATATTCTTACAATAAACTGCAAAACATTCATCAAGAAATTCCTTTGCTTCCTGAAATGTCTCTACCACCGGTTCATCAAATAACTTTCCCTGATCACGCAAAAACACCTTTGCGCATTCATCCCATTTTTCCATTGCCATAATAATTTCTCCTTTATGCTTTGTTCTCAATACCTATAAAAAATCAGAAAATGTTTCTCTCAATGTCTTCTCAACTGAATCAGTTACAAAATTGCCGTGCTTTTTCACATCATCAACCGCATTGTCCATCGCATATGAGTATGACACATTTTCAAGCATCACTATATCATTGTAATTATCACCGAATGCCATACATTCAGATGGCGACAATCTAAAATAATGCTGAATCTGTCTGACTGCATTGCCTTTATTGACATTATTATCCATAAAATCCAGATAAAGCTTTCCTGAAACCAGAATTGAGGCCTTGCCATTCCATTTATTTTTAAAATAATCAGCCGAATTACTAATTCCTGACAAATCACAAACTGCTATCTTTAATATATCCTCCTCAATGTCATCAAACCGCTCCACAAGGGTAGTATTATAGTTAACCACCTCTGTCATTCTATGATAATACTCTTTGGTCTTAGGTTTAATATACGCCGTATCCTGTCCAGAAACCAGGACTTCACAGTTTGGAACGCTTAACACGTCATCAATTATCTCCAAGGCGAGTTCTCTATCCATTGATGTCTTTCCGATCACCTTATCCTGATATTCAATAAGGGCTCCATTTTCTGAAATATAAACGAGCCTGTCACTAATTGGCTGGAACAGTCTTTTCAGACTCACAATCTGCCTGCCGCTTGCAGGCGCAAAATAAATCCCATGATCCACCAGTCTGTCAACCACATCAATAAGGGATTTATCAACACTCTGGGCACCGTTTTGAAGAATTGTGCCATCTAAATCACTGGCAATAAATTTAATCATAGTTATTCCTCCCAATTCTTTAAAACCCTGCACAGGTGGGCAACCGGAAGCCCTACAACATTATTGTAATCTCCATGAATTCCGTCAACATATCTTGCAAATGCTCCCTGAATACCGTATGCTCCGGCTTTATCCATAGGCTCGCCGGTAGCAATATAATCGTCAATTTCCTTATCAGTCATTTCATGAACCATTACATCTGTCTTTTCAAAAAATGTTTCTTTCTTATCACCACAGAGTATAGCAACGCCTGTATATACCTGATGCGAATTATTTGATAACCTTTTAAGGATACGCCTTGCATCCTCCTTATCCTTTGGCTTGGTTAGAATTACGCCATCCTGCCAGACAATGGTGTCTGCACCAATAATGATTGTATCAGCCGTATCATACCCGTCCATATTATACTTATTATTATTCTTATTACTGTCCTTATTGTTGTCATTATGATTATTTATATTGTTATTCTCAACATAATCTTTTACTGCATTTGCCTTAATTGTGGCAAGCCTGCATACATAATCTTCAGGCCCTGTCAGTTCAATATTCTCATCGGCATCACTTGTGATAACTGAAAATATAATTCCAACCTGTTCCAATAATTCTTTTCTTCTTGGCGAACCTGATGCAAGAATAATCTTTTTCATTCTTTTAACTCCTTGACAATAAATACACCATTTTGTGGTCTGTATCTATAAAAGCACATACATTTGGTATTATATCATAGAATTTTGTATTTTTCCATAAAACAAGTATAAAAATTAGCTTGACCACTTTACCTGCAGTAAATGAAATGAGACTGCCGCCAAACGATTATGAATCGTTAAAGCGACAGCCTCATTTTACACAGCATAGCTGCCAGAGTAGAGTAGAAACATAAACACATTTTTCCTCATGACCCCTGCAGCATAATATTTAATTATACTTCCATGCTTCTGTTCATGGCAGATTCAAGAGCATCAATTGAAGCTCTGATGATATCATGGTCAATACCGATACCAAAGTATTCCTTGCCATCTGCCCCCTTGATACCAACGTATGCAATAGCACTTGAATCAGAGCCCTGCTTTAATGCATGCTCCTCATAGCATATAATGTCACATGGCTTTCCAAAGTGATTAGCCAAAGCAACACTTACCGCATCAAGACGTCCGTTTCCACCAGCTTCAACATTTACCTTTTCACCATTCTGTTCAACAGTAACTGTCGTCTGAATTCCGTCAATCTGTCTGAAATGTACCTCTGTAATCTTAAATACAGGTGTATACTTCTTATATCTCTTTTCAAATATTTCAAGAACTTCTCCCGGACTTAATTCCTTATGTGCAACATCTGAAACAGCTTTAACAGCATATCCTAAATCTTCTCTCATCTTCTTAGGAATAATCATACCGTAATTATGTTCAAGAACGTATGCTACTCCGCCCTTACCTGACTGGCTGTTAATTCGGATAACATCAGAATCGTATGTACGACCCACATCCTCAGGGTTAATTGGAAGGTATGGAACTGTCCACTTGTTAGGATCATTCTCAACCCTGAAATGCATTCCCTTTGAAATAGCATCCTGATGTGAGCCTGAAAATGCAGCAAATACAAGCTTACCGCACCATGGATGTCTGTCATCAATCTTCATCTGTGTAAGTCTTTCAAACACTTCAGCCAAATGTGGCATATCTGATAAATCAAGTTCAGGATTAACACCCTGCATATACATATTCATGGCAAGTGTGATTATATCAACATTACCTGTACGCTCACCGTTTCCAAATAAAGTTCCCTCAATACGGTCAGCACCAGCAAGCAAACCTAACTCTGCATCAGCCACACCTGTTGAACGGTCATTATGAGGATGAAGTGACACAATAACATTTTCCCTGTTATGCATATTCTTTGACATATACTCAATCTGGCTTGCAAATACATGTGGAAGAGACATCTCTACTGTAGCAGGAAGGTTAATTATACACTTCTTATCCGGTGTTGGCTGCCATACATCAATAACAGCATTACATACCTCAAGAGCATACTCAGGCTCTGTACCGGTGAAGCTTTCCGGACTGTACTCGAAAAGGAAGTTTCCTCCGTCAGCCTCAGCTAATTCCTTAAGAAGCTTTGCTCCCTCAATAGCAATCTGTTTAACTTCTTCCTTAGACTTTTTAAATACCTGCTCTCTCTGGGCTAAAGAAGTAGAATTATAAACATGAACTATAGCCCTAGGCGCACCTTTTACAGCCTCAAAGGTCTTCTTAATAATATGAGGTCTTGCCTGTGTAAGAACCTGAATTGTCACGTCATCAGGAATCAGATTATTCTCAATAAGTGTTCTGCAGAACTCATACTCTGTGTCAGAAGCGGCAGGAAAACCGATTTCAATTTCCTTAAAACCAACTTCAACAAGCATCTTAAAAAATTCAACTTTCTCGTCAAGGCTCATCGGCTCAATAAGAGCCTGGTTACCATCTCTTAAATCAACTGAACACCAGATTGGAGCCTTATCAATATACTCCTTATTTACCCAGTCATTACATTTAACCGGCGGACAAAAATATCCTCTCTCATACTGTCTGTAATCAAACATACCAATTCCTCCTATACTGCCCATGGCAAAATTATATATTAACAATAAGCAAACACATTAAAAAAGTCTTTCATCCCAAGGATTACCCTAAGAGACGAAAGACCATAATCTCACGCGTTACCACTCTTATTCACAGAAACTCTGTGCACTCACTGAATACGTGAACCGCTCATGCAGATTCATTATATTCTGTCCACTATAACGGTTGGCTTCCGGCTACGCCTACTTCTCTCAAATCTAAATTCAAGATTTCAGGTAGCAGCTCCGAGGCGAGTTCAGAAAGACTTATCGACTGCCTCGCACCATCCGGCAGTTCTCTGTACCCCAATTCTCTCCTAATATTCCTCTTCATTGCATTTACTTATTATCATGTAACACAATATAACCTATATATAGTGTCCCTGTCAAGCACTTATTTTTAAAAAAATTATGTTACCAAAACACAAATCCGATAATTTCAAGCTAAAATCTACCTGTTTTTTAATTTTTTAAGGTAATCCAGCTCTTCCTTTGTAACGCTTTTGTCGGAATATCTGGCTATTTCATAGCTGTCAGTAATCTTTCTTGAGGCCTCATTATCATCAGTAATTCTCTGCCTTGTCAAATCTTCCGGCATCATTGTCTGATCCGGTTTAACATCACTCTTTCCGGCAAAACTGCCCTTCCCTGAAGCTGCATATTTTTTGTAGAGTTTCCTATATTTCTTGTTAAGGTTTAATTCCGCATCGTCCTCTTGTTTTTTAACACGTTCTGCCACGCCCGACTTATCTGTATTTCTGTCAAGAAATTCAATCTCATCTCCATCTTCAAACTTGGTTTTTCTGAACCTGTCAGAGTATTTTTTGATCATTATAATAATCATAACAACAACAGCAATTACTAATAAAACAAAAAATACCTCCACAAGTGCAGACATAGACGGATTATTCTGTATTGTCTGTGAAGAATCGCCTTCAAATGGCACATATGACGAACCACTTCCTGTTTCCGCAGGCAGTTCATTTGTTTCATCCTCCGGGCCGCTTCCCCATAACTTCAAAACCCACTTCAGTACTAACTTTATAACTCCCAAAAATGCAAATCCCAACAATGAAAATATATTTCCGTACTTTCCCTTATAGAACAGAAACATTCCAAGAATCATAAAAACGCATACAACAGAAATTATAGAAACATTTGTTCTAACAATCTGCTTTTTGGGGAATTCTGCCTTTCCTCTGTTAAATACAAATGCACGGCTTATTTCCTTAACCTGGTTATACACAATCTGTGTGAGAATAAAAATTACAAAAAATGTAACTTCAATATTCTGAAGAAGAATGTTGTTCACGGTTTTCATGTTGGCAACAAAGCAAAATGCCACCATAACCAGACACGCAAATACGCTTATATGCTCACTTGCACTTATGGCAAGACTTCGTTCATCCACACTTTCATCAGTAATATCCGTAGTTTGGTTTACATTATTCATATACTCTGTTCTTTTAACCAGAATCATTTTTATCCACAATGAATATGCACAGATAATTCCCACTGTCAGAAAATAAAATACAAGTTCAGCGTCATTATGGGCAAAAAACACAGTTACAATAGTCATTGCAACATGTAGAACCACAAGCAGCATAAAACTTTTAATCTTACGCCTCGTAAGATAGCATATGACAACTGTAATAAGTATTAAACAGCTTTCCCACACGCTGTCGTCAGATTTGCCAAGCATACCTATATTCACACCAATCATGGCTGCAAGAAATACCTGCATCTGAAGAAAAAGTTCTAAAAATCTTATAATCCTACTCATAAGCGCACCTCCCACTTATAAGCATCAATATTGTTATTGTCAAGCTGCCACTCGTAGCCTGATATATGAGGAACAATCCACACTCTTTCCCTCTGTTTCTTAGTCAGTTTCATAAATTTGTCCTGAAGATTTGTTCTTCGGTTAGACGAAATCATTAGATATACAGTCGAATCCGTATTGTCCTTTTTATTGTCATAAAACATATTATCCTTCAAATAAAAATGTTCTTCTATCAAATCTGCAAATGGTTTAAATTCATTCTCTGTCTTAATTCTTGCCAGAGACGTATTAATTCTATTCATCTGATGGACACCACACACCGGTTCAAGCCAGATAAATCCGCCTTTTTCATCATCAATATCTCTTCCATTTGTAAGTAAAGACACACTGATTCCCCTGGAAATAAATAGCTGTGCATACCCTGCCGCAATAGAAATGCTTTCTTCCATAACCCTATCATCAACATTCATTCCATCCGGTTCAAGATTAAGAAGAATACATATATTTCTGCTTGTGGATTCATCATGCTCATTTACCATAAATGCACCGGTTCTTGCGCTTGCCTTCCAGTTAATATCCTTGAAACTGTCGAAGCTCTGATAATCCCTTATTCCCCTGAATACAAATTTATCTTCAAGAAGATATTTTTTCCTCTCCACCTCGCCAAAAAGGCTGTTATTAATATCCATTCTGTTGGCAACATCACAGGCTTTCGGAAAAACTGTGATTGTACTTCCTGAATGATTCTTCATAACCATAAGTTCATTCATAAACAGTCCTGTAAATACCGCATCATAATCTCCAATGGAAAAAACACCCCTTCTGGTACACAGTAAAGAAATTCTTCTTGTAATCTTCTGCCTTGACTGAAGTGAAAATACATCATCTCTGTACGTCATATCTGTTGTGTTGGAATTAGCATCTGCACCATCAAAGAAAAGATGTCTGTCAATCTGAAACTTAAGATGAATATACGGAAGAGGCAGCTTCTTGGCATTAGAAATCACCTCCACAAGCTGCACATTTTCACCTTTTAGAACATGGTCAGTTGCAAATTCCACACTGGTGCAAAGCTGTTTATTCCAGTTTTTTCGGTACACCCGGACAGAAACTGCATAAATTAGCACCACTCCAAGTAACATAAATAAAACATTCATTATCTATTCCAATCCTCTGTTGGCACATTAACCTGAGCCAATACATTTTCAATAATCTGACTTCTGTCAACAAGTCCTGCTCCACCCATATAAAGAACAAGTCTGTGAGCCCAGACACTTACTGCAAGATCCCTTATATCCTCAGGAATCACGTAATCACGCTGATTAATATATGCATACGCTCTTGCCGCATTAACCATGCTTATTGAGCCTCTAGGACTTACTCCAATTGAGACATTCGGCTGCTTTCTTGTTGCATCAGACAATTCCACAATATACTTAAGAAGTGCCTGACAAATGTACACATTCTTAACTTCCTTCTTCATATTCTCCACATCTTCAGTGGATAATACTGCTTCAATCTCTGTCAACGGACTCTGAATAAGAAAACGGTTTAATATTTCAACTTCACTTTTATTATCAGGATATCCCATTTTTATCTTCATAAGAAATCTGTCCAGCTGCGCCTCCGGAAGCTGATAAGTTCCGGCAGTTTCAATGGGATTCTCAGTTGCAATTACTACAAATGGCTCTGAAAGGGTAAAATTTCTCCCATCAACAGTAACCTGATGCTCCTCCATACACTCTAACAGCGCAGACTGTGTACGAGGTGTTGCCCTGTTAATCTCATCTGCAAGCAAAATGTTGGTAAAAATCGGTCCCTGTCTGAAAGAAAACTCTCCTTCCTTCTGATTAAATGTGTGTATACCTGTAATATCTGAAGGCAGCAAATCCGGTGTAAACTGAATTCTGTTAAATTCACCTGAAATACTTTTGGCTATGGTTTTGGCAAGCATTGTCTTTCCAGTGCCGGGAACATCCTCCAAAAGTACATGTCCACCTGAAAGAACACTTGTAAGAACAAGCTTAATAACATCATCCTTGCCCACAATTACCTTTGAAACATTGTCCAGAATACTCTGTACTTTTAATTTATTATCACTCACTTCAATTATCCTCCAAAACATCATAATTGATTTTAGTTTAACAAAAAGACCGTAATCTATCAATAAAATTACGGTCTTTGTTAGTTTAATTTAATTAAATTATTATTAACTTTATAACTCTTATGATAATTCTGTTCTTGATTAATTCTTAATCATTCATTATTAACTTAATCTTCATCGCCTGGAAGCTGCTGGTTAACATCAATTCCACGTGGTGCCACAGGCGTTGAGAACACAATCTGTGTACTTGTCCTTCCAAATTTTTGGAGCTGTCCGATAAATGTGTCAAGCTCCATTGTGCTTGGGAATACTACCTTCAAAAGCATTGAGTAATTACCTGTTACACAGTTACACTCAACTACATTAGGACATGACTTTATAAATGGATAAAACTCCGGTTTCTGAACCGGTGCGACTTCAAGATTGATAAATGCAGTTATATGATATCCGAGTTTAATCTTATTAATCTTTACCTCATATCCTTCAATTATTTCTTCCTTTTCAAGACGTTCAATTCTTGCTGAAACTGCCGGTGAAGATAAAAATACATTCTCTGCCAGTGCTTTTAATGGCATCCTTGCATTCTGCTGTAATAAAGTAATGATTTTCTTGTCGATTTTGTCCATTTTAATACCTCCAAAAAATAAAAAAAAGACAATTCTAGCCATAACTACTAAAATTGTCTCCTTTGACTTAATTTTTTAATTTTTTATTATAATACACCTATCTTTATTAATAATCAAGTATTTTTTTATCTTTATTGCAAATCATACTGTTATTATGATAAAGTAGTGTAAATGATTTGAAATAACAATAAGGAGATAATGTATATGAGTTCTAATTCAGACAACGACTATTCAACAGTAACCCTTTCCCTTGATGACGGAACAGAGGTTGAATGTGCCATAATCCGTATATTCCCTGCAGGAGATAATGATTATATCGCGCTCCTTCCTTTAGACGGAGATGATGCTGATGAAGTATATCTTTACAGATATTCTGTTGATGAGAACGATGAACCTGTTCTTGAAAACATTGAATCAGATGAGGAATATGAAATTGTAGCTGAAGCTTTCGATGAAGAGCTGGATGCCATGGAATATGAGGACCTTTATGAAGAAGAAGATAACAAAGATAATTCTGATAACGAATAATCTTCATTTATGTGAAATACTTTAACGTTATCTTTATTCATCTCTTCGATAAAACGTGAACAAGCTGTACTCTTGTTATATCTGCTCAACGGGTATAAAAGGTATAGCTTTTCTTTTGCTCTGGTCATGGCAACGTAAAACATCCGCCGCTCCTCCTCCACTTCATCAGAAAGAACAGCCTTTCCGTACGGAATAATGCCCTCGCATACATCAGTGATAAACACATACTTATACTCCAGTCCCTTTGAACAATGCATCGTGTGAAAGTGCACGCTGTCATCGTTCTTCTTACCAGCGTTCTTCCCTTCAGCGTTCTTGTTACAATCATTCGAATTATCAATATATGCAAGCCACTCCCTAATGTTAGTGAACCTTTTGGCCTGCTCGGTTATCTCGTCGCATAGCCCGATTATGCCTTCTCTGTCAACCCTGTGTTCACGAATATAATCATCTAAATATTCATCATAACCAATTGATTTCCGAATATAATTAACAGCAGCAAACGGGCTTAGGTGTCGAAGCATATTAATATCAAACTGGAAATCATTAATTATCCTTATCATTTCACTATTATTGCTTTTAACATAATAATTATCAGAATATGACGGTAAAGATGCGTACTGTCCGCGTTGTGCGTATGACAACTCCTCTGAATAGATATCTCTCAGTCCCTCAAAGCTGAACACTTCAGGAATATACTCTCTTGTAATATATCTCATAGGTTTATTAACAATTCTAAGAACAATACTTCTTCTGCGCTCTCCAATGCCCATGCGCAGGTAACTGATAATATCCCTGGCAAGCCATGTTTCATAAATATTCATATTACAGGAATCACTGACACAAGGTATCCCTTCCGCTGTGAATTTATTAAGAAAAATATTATTCAGAGTATTAGTTCTTGACAGTACTGATATATCACTGTAGCGTATTCCTTGTTCATGAAGATTTTTAATTTCATTCAAAACCACATTCTTCTCTTTCTCAAGATTGTCTGTTTCATATATGATAACCTTATAATCATCCTCTTCATCCTGTAATTCTCTAGGAAAAAATGCCTTTAAATCCTTAGCGTATCGCATCTTATTCATCTCAATCACCGAGCGGGCAGTATCTACAATGGCACTGTCAGATCTGTAATTCACATTCATGGAAATCATCTCAGCTTCCGGAAAAGACTCCTTGAACTTAAGCATAATCTCCGGTTTCGATCCTCTGAAACCATATATACTCTGATCATCATCTCCAACAACAAACAGGTTCCCATATTTAGCTGACAAAAGCTTTATCACGTCAAACTGAGCCTGATTAATATCCTGAAATTCATCAATCAAAATATACCTGTACTTATCCTGCCACGCATTAAGATAATCTGATCTGTTTACGAATAATCTGTAGGTTTCCAGCACCATGTCATCAAAATCAATCAGCCTTTTCCTGACAAGCATATCATCATAAGCTTTATAAATCTTATTAAAGCTGCCTTTAGGGCAGCTGAATGGCTCATACTCTGATATATCCAACTGCCCATTCTTCACAATACTTATCTCTGATAATACATTACTTACCGCATCATCCTCACATGAAAATTCAAGTGAGAGCTTTCTTAAATAATCAAGGACAAATTCCCTCTGTCGGTCAGGTAAAATTATAGATTCTGATGTGTAATGATATGCATGCTTAAGGATAGTAAAATAAACTGCATGAAATGTTCCAAACGTGACAGCAGCTCCATCCCCGGTACATAATGCACGAAACCTCTGTTTCATTTCATTAGCAGCTGCCTTGGTAAATGTAATGACCAGAATATGTTCAGGTAAAACTCCACAATTCTCTATCAGATTCTTTACACGGTGGGTTATAACCGTGGTCTTTCCGGAACCGGGACCTGCAAGAACGCAAGCCGTTCCGTCCTTAAATTCAACTGCTTCCTTCTGAGCTCTGTTAAAATCCGGTATATAAATCAACTCTTTCTATAGAATTTATTATATACATATAATATCATAATTTATATATTAATGCAAGTATATTTTAACTATTAAAATACAGAATTTTAATTAATAACTGGATATTTTATCCTCTGAATCATCTGTATTTAAAATATTTTTAATTGTAACGTAATATGAAACGTCAGCATTTACCTCAACTAAAACCCTGTCTCCAACCTTATGTCCAAGAATGGCTTTGCCAAGAGGAGATTCTATACTGATAAATCCCTCAAGAGAATCACTTCGTATCGTTGTAACAAGCTTTATTGTTTCTGTACTGCCATCATCCTCATAGCATATTTCAACAGTATTGTTAATTCCCGCCTCGTCTTCGGCAGACTTATCTGAAATAATCTTAGCTGTGCTGATCATTTTCTGCAGATATCTTATTCTGCTTTCATTCTTATTTTTAAAACGCTTGGCAGCGTGGTATTCAAAATTCTCACTCAAATCGCCCTGTGCCCTTGTTTCCTTAACATCCTCAAGAGCCTCTTTTCTAACCACCTGAATCCGGTATTCAATCTCTTCTTCCATCTTTTTTATATCATTAGGCGTCAACTCATCATACATAAAACAAGACCTCCCTTATACAAGTTATAACATTGTATCACACCAATCATAAAAAAAATATAAACAAATCATAAAAAATATATTGACATTCATTTCCATTTGTACTATTGTATTATTGTACTACTTAACTAATACAATAATCTTGTAAGAAAGGAGCAGTATTTTTAATGCAATGGATTTTCAACAATGATATACCTATATACCTACAGATAATGGACCATATCAGGAAGGAAATTGCATCAGGCAATCTTTCCCCCGGTCAGAAATTACCATCAGTACGAGAACTGGCATTGGAAGCCGGTGTCAATCCTAACACCATGCAGAAAGCCCTATCTGAGCTTGAACGTGATGGATTCTTACAATCAAACAGAACTGAAGGAAGATATGTTTCAAATGAGCTGACAAACACGGGTTTATTAAAAGAAAATCTAGTTAACGAACTATGTGAAGTATTCATCCGGGACATGAATAAAATAGGCATAGTTCCTGATGAAGCCATAAAGAAATTAGAAGAATTCATAAAGAAGGAGGATATTTGCAATGGCTGACTTAATAAAAATTGAAGGTCTTAGAAAATGCTATGGACGTCGCCAGGTTATCGGTAATATGAACCTTACGTTAGAGTCTGGAAAGATTATAGGCATTTTAGGTCCTAACGGAAGTGGTAAAAGTACTCTCATCAAACTTTTAGGAGGTGTTTTAAAAAGCAACGCCGGTACAATTACCATAGACGGACATGAAATCAGTCCAGAAACCAAAGCAATCGTATCATACTTACCTGAAAGAACATACCTGTCAACTTCTATGAGAGTAAAGGACGCAATTAATTTTTTTGCAGATTTCTATAAGGATTTCTCAAAGGATAAAGCTTATGACATGTTAAAGAAATTCAACATTGATCCTAAAGATAGAATTAAATCTTTATCTAAAGGAACGAGAGAAAAGGTACAGCTTGTTCTTGTAATGAGCAGAGATGCTAAGGTTTATCTGCTTGATGAACCAATGGGAGGTGTTGACCCTGCTGCGAGAGATTACATTTTAAAGACAATTATCAGTAATTACAATGAAGATGCAACTGTAATTATCACAACTCACCTTATCAGTGATATAGAAAATGTTCTTGATGAAGTTGTATTTATTAAAGAAGGCGACATTGTTTTACAGGATTCTGTTGATAATATCAGAAGTAATAATAACAAAAGCGTTGACGGCTTATTCAGGGAGGTGTTCGCATGTTTCTAAAATTGCTTAAACATGATTTTTTTACAACGATTAAAAGACATATTCCATTATTTATTCTTTTATTCTTGTCCAGTGCAGTGGCGGGGGTATGTGTTTATTTTGGCAGGGAATACCCAAATAATCCATTATTTACTACCGCGAAACCGCTAGCAATTACACTTTATGTTATAAGCGTTATTGCACTATTCTTTGGTTCTGTAGTTCTTTGTGTATTGTACTTCAGGTCTAACCTTTTAAAAGATCAGGGGTATCTTATGAACACTTTGCCTGTACCAAGCTGGAACCTTTACGCAAGTAAGCTTTTAATCTCATATCTTATGTACCTTATAAATATTGGAACATTTATTTTATCTCTGTGCATAACGCTTGCAAGTTTTGACTGGTTTGATGATGTTGAGAAATTTATAGAAATTATGCAGATTGAGAGCAATATGCCGGATTCAATGCTCATATATTTTGTAGCATACATGATTTATTATGGTTTGTATACCTACGCTCTATTCTTCTTTGTCCTAATTGTAGGTTACTGTGCTAACGGCAGCAGAGATTTATTTGCAGTTATTGCCTACATTGCAGTTTATATGGTCGGACAATTTGTAAACACTATTGTAATGCTGTTAGTTCCTGTATACAAGGGCAAATCTTACTTCATGTTAATGCTGCAGGAGCCTGAGATTTTCGAACAGGATATCATAATTGAAGATGTGTTCACTCCTGTTCTTGGTGCTTCAACCATAGTAAGCGTCGTGTTCTTTACCGTGTTTGTTGTATCATCCGTGATTTTATATAACAAAAAATTTAATATAGAATAATTTAGCTTAATGTACTGCAAAACAATATAAAGTCTATATGAGAAAAGGGGTAAATCATCAATCTGATTTGCCCCTTTTTTGCTCCCACCATATTATTTAATTATTGCAAAACCGTTCCCACTGTTATTTCTTGTTTCTAATAAAATATATAGCAAGACCTCCACCCGCAAGAATTATAATTATCAAAACACCAATCACTATTATAGATATATCAGCAAATTGTTGCGGCTTTTCTTTTGCTTCAGACTCTGGTTCTGATGCGATTGTTTCCTTATGTGTCGATTCAGATACAACAGCTTCTTTAGTTGCTGATTCTGATGAAACAGTCTCTTCCGTAGACAATTCGGATTCATCTGTATTCTCAGATACCGATTCTTTAATTACTGTATCAGTTTCCGGTTCTGCCATTGAGTAATTTGGCACTGTCTCTTTTACCGGCTCAGTAACCGGCTCTGTTGCATCCGGTTTAGTTTCTGACGTATTATTACCATTTCCATCCCCCGTGGAGGAATTAAACCTATTATTATATGATATCTCAGCAATTCCAAGATTAAATAAATCCGGTCTTACATCTGTTCCAAACAGCCAATATCTAGCCTTTAATCTTGTTGTATTGGCATATGTCACATCCACATAATAATAATTATTATCAACTGATAAGGCGTTCCATACATGGGCAACACCATCTATATATCCGGATACCAAATAACATGGTATATCCATTTTTTCCATAATCATCTGAAAAGCGCCTGCATAACCGGAGCATACACTTTCCCCACTTATCAGCGCATCATAAATACTACCTTTTTCATTATTGGAATCATATTCTATATTGTCGCACAAATAATTATATACTGCTTTTATACTGTCTGTTTCGTTCTGTTTTCTACAATCATTGGCAATCTTATCTGCTATTCTATCAGCTTCTTTGGCCTGTTCTTCAGTAAGTCCAACATAGTGCTCCTCTTTTGCAATTCTTCTGACAACTATCTTCGCAAAACTATATCCATCAATTTTTTCTATCTGCCCTTCTAATTGAATTTTAAAGAAAAATTCATCGTATGAATTTCCATAAGGTAAATCATTGCTATGAAATTCATTTAATATTTTCAATGAATCTGAAGGATACACAATTACTATTCCATCTTTACAATCCCATGATATTCCATTTTGTATATAGTTGATTACTTCCTGCTCTGTATCATAGAACAAATAACCGTTTTTTACACAGTCAAGTACCAGCTTATCTTTTACATCTTCATAATTATCAGCAGCCTTAATAGCAGACGTAGACATTATTATAATAATAAATATCGTTAATATACTGTATGTTCTTTTCATTTTACCATTTTAAAGAAACCTCAGGAACACTGTCTGGGTGTTTCTGAGGTTTCCACTATAAACTAATTATAATTCAATTTGAATTAAATTATTTTGTTACTTTTTTCTTCTTGTTAACAATGACTACGCCAGCTATTGCTACTAAGCTGAGAAGCATTGCTACAATAAGAATTGGAATTATAACATTGTTTCTATCACCTGTAACAGGAGCATAACCTACAAACTGACGTGATAATGTGTTAACCATTCTTGCACCTGTCTCAGTATCAGCTTCTTCTGTAAGAACAAGAAGTCCATTCATATCGATTGAACCATCTGAATTTCTCACAATGTTAGGATTTGCAGTATCAAGGCTTACAAACCAGCTCTCTGAAACCTTATCACCAACTGAGTTATAAGAACCATATCCAAGAACACCACCAGCAGCAAGTGAAGCCTGGTATGAATCAAACTTATCAGCAACTTCAGGTACATATGAAGGCATCCAAAGGTATGTTGTCTCATTGATTACCTTAGAAACATCCTGGTTACCAACCATCTTAATACCCTTATTGCCTGTTGTATCTACATAATCTCCATCAGTATCAATAATTGATGTAGCCTTGTTAGTTCTAAAGCACAGTACGCCGTCAGCAGAGAAGTCTGTGTTCTTAGCTGAACCTGAGTACATTGCAAGGTTGTATGAACCATTGTTTACTGATGTACACTTTTCAACCTGAATATCAGGACATGAGTTACAATCAATACCCTTTGCCTTGTTCTCAAATGCAATACTGTTAACAAGCTTATGATATCCTGTAATACTGTTACCACCCATCTTAAAGCCGTTACCATTACCTGCATCGATAAGGTTACCGCCATCCATATCAAGGTTGCCATCATTATCCTTAATTACATATCCATTCATATATGCAACTGAATTCTTAATTACTACAGAGCCAATTGCACCTGTATCAGGATATGCGAATAAATCCCATCCATCATCAGCATTGTGATGTGAAATACATCCATCAAATACATTTCCCTTACCTACTGTAATCTTAGCAGCGAAACCATCAGCATCAGCGTATGTTGGATCTGCATTATTGTATGATGTACAGTTAAGAATTGTGTTGTATGATGGCCACATTGACTGATTAGTATCAGATGCAAGTAATCTTGAAATCTGAATACCTGTATCGCCATTGTAGTAAGCATTAATCTGGTCTAATGTATTGTAGTTACCTGATACCTGAACAGCCTTCATCTTATCTCCTGAATGAGTAACATCAAAGCCCTGGATGTACCAGTAATCGCCTGCAAATACAAAACCTGCACACATCTTCTGGAAATCAAATACCGGTCTTGACTTTGCATCAGGATCTGCAATAAGGTAAATCATCTTATCTTCAGTACCATTGACACCTCTTGCAACCTTAACAGTTGACTCAAGCTTGTAAGTACCTTCCATAAGGATGATCTGCTGACCAGGCTGAACAAATTTAACTGCTGTGTAAATATCTAATGGATTCTTCTTTGTACCAGTTCCCTTGCTGCTTCCATCAGGAGAAACCCAGATTGACTGACCTGAAGTACCATATTTAATATAGCTTACATTAAATGTCTGCTCAATTGTTTCGTATGAAGATAACTTCTGATATTTACCTGGAACATAATCCTTATCAGGTGTAAATGTTATCTTAAACTCGTTCTTCTTGCCATAAGTTAATGTGTATGAAGGAGCCTTAACCACTTCATTAGCCTTGATTGACTTATTATCAACAAGAACTTTTCCATCTGGTGCAGTAATTGTTACAACACCATCAGCATTAGCAACGAACTGCATCTCGTAATCTGGACAACCTGTTGCACTGGTTGTTGTTACTGTCGCAGTAGGTGTAATAAGAGTATACTCAACATCCTCTGCTGGTGCATCGTCTGCTGCTGCTATTGTTGTAAATGTTATGTCTGTAAACTGAACATCCACACATCTTGCTGCGAAGAAACCTACGTTGTAAGTATCCTTCTCAATTGTTGTAAGATATTCGTTATCAAGATCATAAATTCTCTGTTTCTTGATTTCCTTACCTGTTGAATCAAAGAAAGTACAAAGGAAACCTGTGTTATCCTTCTTTAATTCAAGATAGAAATCATTATACAATGTATCTGGAACCGGTGTACCAGTTGCATTTGTAAGTGAACCTGCACCAATTACATTCCACTTTGTTGTTGAATCAAGACCCTTATCACTTGGATCTGTTGTAAGTGGTAATATAACTGAACCATTACCTGGTGTAGCAGTATCAATTGAACCTACTTTGTATCTTGCTGCAAGACCATTGTAAATTGAATACTTTAACTTAGATGCATCTGAAGTGATTGCACCAATTTCAGGATCGTAATAATATTCAACCTTACCTGCGCATGTAGCAACAGAGTTAGTATAATATGCTGAACCCTTGCTGCTCTCATCAACAGAGTCTGTAGCAATAAGACCAAAACCTACCTGACCGCCATCTTCTTTTAAGCTGTTAACATGAACTCTAGCCTTTAATGTGAAGTTCATATTTGACTTTAACTCTGTATAGTAGTAAGAAATTTCATCAGCTGATGCGCCTGTAACAAGCTTACCACCGATTACATTCTCACTTGGGATACCTGAGTTAACCTTAACCGGATTCTCAGCTGTTGCTGCATTAGGATTACCTGATGCAGAGTTCTTACCATTATCTACTGTTGCATTAGAACCACCAAATGCAGAATACATCCACTCTGTTTCAGCTTTCTCTGATACAACAATTGTCTTTTCAAGACCTTCACCTACATTTTCTCCCTTAACTGCACATACCTTGAATGTATATGTTCCTGCAGAAAGACCTGTAGCTGTATACTGAGTATCTGTTACCGCAACAGGTGTAGAGTAAGCTCCATCGCCTGCCTTGTATGAAACAAGATATTTCTCAGCTTCGTTAACCTTTGTCCACTTATATCTTACTGAGTAGTTACCATCGTTAGTAATACTTACGAAGCCAGGTGTTGGCATCTTATAAGTAAAGTCAACCACAACAACTTCTTCAGCGAAGATATTCTTCTCCTCGCCTGTTCTTGAAGCCATTGCTATAAAGTAATACTTACCTGAGCTTGATGGTGAGAATGATGCTTCTCCACCATCCTTAGCAACTTCAGCTTTTCCTACAGTTTTACCATTAGCATCCTTCATGAATACTGTAACTTTAGAAGCACCTGTTGCTGTGAAATCGCAGTTAACCTTAATGTAAATCTTATTTAAATCAGGATTAGACTTATTAGCTGTGTTATCAACTATCACTGGAGCATCAGCATCTTCCCAGTTATCAATATATGGAACAAAGCTGTCAGTATAAGTTGTAGAATCAACTACTGTATTGCCATCAACAACAACCTTAAGTTCCTTGATATCAGCATCAACACCTGCTAAAAGAATTGCAGGATATACTTCACCCTTCAAAGCCTCATCAGCTACTTCTACCTCTTTTGTAAAAATAACCTTACCATCTTTGTCACTTACTGATAATGTGTACTTTGCACCACTTCTTACAACTGAAACATCATAGTAAGAATTCTGAGAGTATGCTGCTGTATCTGCCGAACGACCAAATTTGCCAGCCTCAAGAGCCTCATAGTAAGCAGCATATACTGTATTATTAGTGCCTAGCTCAGCAGAAACAATCTTCGTAATAGCTTCTACACCAGACTTTGGCTCACCTGGAATTTCAGCTGTGGCACCAACGAAGATACCCTGCTGATTACCAGTTGTAGTTCTTTCCACACCTGTTACAGAAATCTTTGCAGAGATTGTGAAATCTTTGCTTGTCTTATCTGCGTAGACATAAGTTGTAACTTCTGAACCGCCACTGGCAATCTTAGAAGCTGTATTACTTGTCTGAGAAACTGACATATTGCCTTTATCTCTTAATACAAACAGCTTACCTACCTTGCTTGTATCCTTGTAACCATTAGCAATATTCATTCCCGGAATGGCATTTGCCATATCAATTGCAATATATGGTCTTACGCTTACTGCATCTGACTTAACATTATCATCTGCATTTGCACATACCATTTCAACAACAACAGTGTACTTATATCCATCCTTAAGTGTAGCTGTTGTTGTAAATTCAGTTGCTGTCTTTTCAAGTTCAGCTGTTTCAACAACTGTTCCGTCTGAAGACTTAACTGTTACAACATATTTTGTAGCATAATCATCAGCCTTCCATGTTGCCTTAAGTGCAAGCTTACCTGAAACCTGCTCAACCTTAACTGATGGTTTAGCGATATACTTGATATCTGGAGTAGCAGTTACAGCAGCTGTATTGCTATCACCTTTACCATATACCTGATACTGATACTTACCAGAAGAAGTAAGTGTATCTGTACATGTAACTTCTGTCTTTGTACCATCAAGACTTTCGACAACAGTACCGGTATCTCCAGTTTTTTCTGTATCAATACGGACTACTACATACTTAGAACCATCTGAATTCTCAGTTGCAGGAGTACCCTTTACTGTAATATTAACCTTAGTTAAATCAGTTTCATCCTGAACAGCTTTGATTTCTGTAGCTGTTGGAGCATTAACTGGAGTAACAACAGAGCCACCGCTTGTTGCCTCTGTTACGCCAACATAATAAACGTTAGCGCCCTGACCTGCAGGTGAACCAATATAGTACTTACCTGCTGCTAAATCACTAACTTCAAACGTAATTAAAATTGGATTGGCTTCCTTACCATACTCTGTAGAAGAATCACCTGTTACATAACCCTTATCCACACTCTGTGTTGGATATGCATCAGTAACTGTAACTTCTGTTCCATCTTCCTTATAAAGACCAATCTTACCAACATTAGTTGAGTTTGATGAAATTGCCCATACCTTAACTGTTGCAGTTGTTCCAGAACTTACTGTAAATGCAATTGAATTATTGCTAACACTACTTGCCTTAGAAGAACTTGTGTTAAGTTTAAGTCTACCTGCTGATTTTACTGCAGCCGAACCATCATCAAGCTTATAGAACTTCTGACCACCAGCTGTATCTTCTGTTGCGCCATCAGTCAAAGTAAAATAAGAATTAATCGCACCCGGTGTAGCTGTGTAATCATTAGTTACAACTACTGGTGCTGCCTTTTCTGTTACAGATACATAATAAACATTAGCGCCCTGACCTGCAGGTGAACCAATATAGTACTTACCTGCTGCTAAATCACTAACTTCAAACGTAATTAAAATTGGATTGGCTTCCTTACCATACTCTGTAGAAGAATCACCTGTTACATAACCCTTATCCACACTCTGTGTTGGATATGCATCAGTAACTGTAACTTCTGTTCCATCTTCCTTATAAAGACCAATCTTACCAACATTAGTTGAGTTTGATGAAATTGCCCATACCTTAACTGTTGCAGTTGTTCCAGAACTTACTGTAAATGCAATTGAATTATTGCTAACACTACTTGCCTTAGAAGAACTTGTGTTAAGTTTAAGTCTACCTGCTGATTTTACTGCAGCCGAACCATCATCAAGCTTATAGAACTTCTGACCACCAGCTGTATCTTCTGTTGCGCCATCGGTCAAAGTAAAATAAGAATTAATCGCACCCGGTGTAGCTGTGTATGTTGTATCACCTTCAGCCTTAGCTTCTCTAGCTAAAAATCCGGTTGGAACCAGACCAATTACCATAAGTACAGCAAGTGCAAGAGCTAAAGCTCTCTTTTTCATGCTTGTCTTCATGAAATATAAACCTCCTTCTTATATTGTGTGTCGTGTGGTATACTCATACGCCTTATAACATCCTGCTCAAGCTTGTACACAGCTAACAAAAAACATCGCCAAGCAAGCAAAATTATGTCAAAAAGCAAAGTCTCCATCACTACACCTAGATAGCTAATATTATATGACAATGTACTGGTAAAGTCAACCAAATTTGGTAAAATAGCATTATTTTTCCAGATTTTACCATTCAATTTTATAGAAAATGTATAATAATATTTCAACATATTTTTTTAGTATTACTTACATTGATTTTTACGTTTTGTAGGTAGATTTCAATCGGATAGGAGGATAATCATTAGTTGATTATCCGACCTTCCACACCACCTAGCATACGGTTCCGTACCAAGGCGGTTCTTTTGTTTTCACATATTTTCAAATAGAACTCTGTGAATGTTGCTTATCTTATGGCGTAGCAATTTATCTGTTTCAACTAAGAGTTTCTTCATATCCGCCATTCCAAAGTAATTTATCCATCCTCTTATAAACTGTGTTAACTTTAATGCTCAGTACTCATCCCCCATCCATTGCTGCGATTTGTTAGTTCTCGGATTTTATCCTTCATCTTTGCAATAGATTTTGGATGTACTCTAAATCTGCATTTCCCTCGGTATTTATAGAAGCTATAACCGAGGTGTTTAACTTTGCTGATATGCGACACACACGTCTTTTCTCGATTCACTTTTAAGAAAAGTTTTCCTTCGATAAATGGTGTGATGTTTT
>JBJEME010000036.1:0-19603 GCA_051879515.1 Lachnospira sp.
CCGAGATTCTCGTAGTGGACGAAGTCCTCGCCGTAGGCGACGCCGAGTTCCAGAAGAAAGCCATCGGTAAGATGAAAGACGTCTCCCAAGGCGAAGGCCGTACCGTCCTCTTCGTTAGCCACAACATGAATTCTATTAAACAATTATGTCGCTCTGGTGTTGTTTTGAGGAATGGTATGGTGGATTATTCTGGTGATGTTTTTAGTGCTGTTAATCACTATATAAGTGAGCAGAGAGAAAGTAATGTATATGATTCTATTGGTTCGAAAGATGTTGAATTTGAAGATTTTAGAATAACTAAGGATATAATCAATTTAGGTGATGATTTGGAGATATGTTTTACTCTAAAGGTTAATCAAGAATATTTCTCACCATTGCAAGTGAATGTGAATATTTTTAACGATTCATTTGAACCAATTACTCATACTTCAAATTTAGATGTTGGTTGTGATTTTGGTAAACCCAAAAGTGGTACAATAATGCCTATTATTTGTCGTTTGAAAAATGTTAATATAGCCCCAGGTAAATATAGCATTGTTTTGTATGTTGGAACGAATGATAATACTTTCCAAGAGATACGTTTTTGCATGAATTTTACTGTGGAACAAGGTAGCAGTTTTATTATCCGTCCTTTCCCATATCCCCAGCGGTTTCAAACAGTTCTTCAGACAGAGTGGGAAGTCGGAAGTGTACTAGAATAGATATTATGGTGAGAGTACTAATTGCTGGTGATTTCTGTATTCATGACAGGATGAAACTTTTGACTGGTGAACAAATTGCTCAGTCTATGTTGAGTGTGCGACCTTATGTTAATGGAGCAGATTATTCTCTTCTTAATTTAGAGAGTGCAATATCAGAGCGGAAATATAAACCCATACAAAAGTGTGGTCCTCATTTGTTAAATGGTTATGAAATGTTGGTGGCTATTAAGGCTCTTGGCTTTGATGCTGTCACGCTTGCTAACAATCATTTTGCTGATTATGGTCCAGATGCTGTGGCAGATTCTCTCAAGATGCTTGATGATTATGGTATTGAATACGTGGGTGCTGGTAATAATCTTTTAGAGGCCACGCAAGTCTTGTATAAAAAAGTGAGAAATTTGAGATTGGCTTTTGTTAATTGTTGCGAGCATGAATTTTCTATCGCGACGGATGATATTGGAGGATGCAATCCGTTGGACGTGGTAGTGGTTACTCAATCAATACAGGAAGCTAAGAAAAATAGTGATAAAGTGATAGTTATTGTACATGGGGGAACAGAGTTTTATAATCTGCCTACTCCTCGAATGCAGCAGACATATCGATTTTTTGTCGAGCAGGGGGCTGATGCGATAATTAATCATCATCAGCATTGTTATTCAGGATATGAGTATTATCAGGAAACTCCTATCGTCTATGGCTTGGGTAATTTCTGTTTTGATATGGAAGGTATGCGCAATCATATGTGGAATGAAGGCTATATGGTGTGTTTGTTAATCGGGGAGAAAGTTACTATTGAGTTGATTCCCTACAAACAATGCGATGAACGCCCGGGGGTTTATGTATTAGAGAAGAGAAAAGACTTTGATCTCAAAATAGGTGAATTGAACCAAATAATAGCTGATTCAAATACAGTTAAGGAGGCCTATAATCAACTAAAGGATAGTAAAAAATCGGAGTATTTGCATTTATTTCAGCTTCCGCAGAATCGTACTATGCGGAGATTGGTAAAAAAAAAGCTTGTTCCTCAAAAACTGCAAGAAATACTCTTGCCGACATTTTTAACAAGGGAAAGAGCAACGAATTTGTTAAGTTTCTTTCAATGTGAGGCTCACAATGATTTGATGAAATTGATATTAAAGGACTACATCAAATAGTTAATATAATGAAGTATTTTCATCCTCGAAAAATATGGCGTGTGACTAAAGAGTTAACCCATGACTTTTTTTGGTATTATTTGTTGTCGGATTCGCTGTATCTACAAATTCGATACAAGGAGGTTTTTGGAGAAGCACTAAATATAAATCATCCACAGAAATTTAGTGAGAAGATACAATGGTTGAAGTTATATGATAGGAGGGACATCTACCATAAGTTAGTGGATAAGTATGAAGTTAAGCCTATCATTGCTAATATTATTGGTGAAGAGTTTATTATAAAAACGTTAGGGGTATGGAATAAATATGAGGATATTGACTTTGAGCACTTGCCGAATCGTTTTATTTTGAAATGTACCCATGATTCTGCTAGTGTTACAGTTTGTTTAGATAAGAATACTTTCAATAAGGACGAACATGCGTGGAAATATGATGATGTATTTATGAAAAGGGATTATTATCATTATCTCAACAAACAATGGGTATATAAAGGTTTGAAGCCTAAAATTATAGCAGAGGAGTTTTTAGAAGATGATAAATATGACTCGTTGGCAGATTACAAACTATATTGCTGCAATGGCGAAGCGAAATGCGTCTATGTAACGATCAATCGGTTTACGGAACTTCGTGTTAATGTATATGACATGGAGTGGAATCGTATGCCATTGGAGCATATTCATGAGTCTACTCCTGATCCGATTGCAAAACCGAAGAATCTTGGTTTGATGCAGACTCTGGCTGAGAAGATTGCACGGTTTGTCGATAATCCTTTTGTGCGTGTGGATTTCTATGAAGTGAAGGGTAAGGTATATTTTGGAGAAGTGACTTTCTATCCAGAGGGAGGTATGGGTTACTTTGACCCTCCAGAGTGGGATTATATATTTGGTAGTTGGATAGATTTAAGTCGAGGGGCACGATGAAGACAAAACTGGTATATGTACTCACTTGTGCCCCGGAGGCCACGTATATTGAGCAGGCATTGATGGCAGTTTGGTCTGCACGTTATTGGAATCCGAGTGCGCATATCGTGCTGTTGACTGATGATAAAACCTCAGCTATCCTTCATTCCGAAGGTCCTCGCGGGGAGATACTACAATACATTTCGGAAGAGATTGTATCTACTTTTGATGATGACAAATCTATGCTCTATCGCAGTCGTTGGATTAAAACGAAGGCACGCGAGTTGGTGGATGGAGATATGCTTTTTGTAGATTGCGACACAATCTGTTGTCGTTCGCTTGAGAGTGTTGATGCTTTTCAATGTTTGGCAGGTGCCGTTCTGGAGAGCCACTTGTTGATACCTGAAATGAATAAACAAATGCAGCGAGAAATAGAAACGTGGGCGCAAAAGGTTGGATGGAGTACTGAGAATGAGAAAACCTATTTTAGTAGTGGGGTTCTTTATACGAAAGATGTTCCAACAACACATGAGCTGTACAGAAATTGGCATGTCACATGGAAAAGTGGGGTTGAAAAAGGTATAAACATTGATCAACCGACTTTGGCTTATGCTAATATACAATGTAATCATTTGATAGAACAAATCCCGGATTCGTACAATTGTATCTTGTTTACACAACCACAGCATACGCGTGAAGCGCATATACTTCATATTGCAGCATATAGAAACCCGAGTGTACTTTTTGAAGAAAAGACACTAATACAAATCCGAAAGAGCGGATTATACGATGAAGTGCTGAAAGACCTGATTTTGCATCCATACCGCTCTTTTCTCCCATTTGATTATGATATTTTACACTCTACTTTGACAGAACGTTTGCAATGGATTAAAGATATCGTGGCTTTAAAGGGGGGATATGTCAATGCAATGGTATGTATGCTACGTAAACGTTTTCATGTGCTTCGACATCGAAATAAAATAAAAGATAATATCTGTAGAGGATAGGGAGATATACATTGAGAAACTAAATGCAAAATAGTGGAAACAATATGTGGAAAATATAAATGACTAACATCAAATTATATATTCAGAAAAAAATCTTTCAATCAGTTGAGAAAATTCGAAGGATGGAACAAAATGCCCAAATATCAAAAATGAATATTTTGGGTAGTATACCGTATCATCGGGGAGATGTATACATAGAAGGTGCTAAATATGTGACCATTGGTGATGGTGCATATATAGGTAGAGATGTTCGTATAGAGGCATTGGATTCGAGTTCTTGTCAAGAATTTTCTCCGATTTTGTGTATTGGGGACGGGTTTAGTATAGGAGATTATAGCCATATAGGATGCGTACATAAGATTATTATCGGTGACGGTGTATTAGTTGGCAGTAAAGTGCTAATCACAGATCATAATCATGGAAATATAGTTGATAGTGAGTTAAGCGTTCCCCCTGCGCAAAGACCACTATCATTTAAGCAAATAATAATAGGGAATAATGTGTGGATTGGTGATAATGTAACTATTTTGCCGGGTGTAAACTTGGGTGATAATGTTATCATTGGGGCGAACTCTGTAGTGACGCATAGTTTTCCTGCAAATGTAGTTATTGCTGGTGTTCCTGCTACAATAATCAGGTGTCTGGGGGGCGAATAGGAGTAGCGAAAAACCGATAACCCCGTTCGGTATCACAACAAATATTGCCGTATAAAATGAAAAATATGATTTCTGTAGTTATCTGTACCTACAATGGTGAAAAGTATATAGGCGCTCAAATAGAATCTATACTCACTCAAACGTTGCTGCCGAATGAGATTGTCGTGGGAGATGATGGTAGTACCGACAATACACTTCGTAGGATAGAAAATTTACGGAGTAGAATAGAAGAAAAGGGTATACGGCTAACTATTTATCAAAATAATCATTTAGGAGCGCATGGGAATTTTAAGGCTACGTTTCCGAAAGCAATAGGAGAATGGATTGCGCCTTGTGATCAAGATGATATATGGTTACCGGAAAAGTTAGAAAAATGTGCAGAGATGATGAAAGAAGGAGTTGATGTTGTCTATTGTGATGAATACATTTTGCATGAGAATGGGGATATAACAGAGAATATTATTCAAAAACCAAATTCCGTATTAGATCAGTTATTTGGTACGCATTTAGCAGGACACTTATTGTTATTAAGAAGGGAGTTGCTAGAGGTGTATGGAGTTGCTCCTGAGATTACATTTGACTATGGTCTCACTATTGCTGCTTCCTGCAGAGATAGTATTGCTCATGTGGAAGAAAAATTGTGTTATTGGAGAAGGCATGACTATGTAGTTACTACAAGTATGTCCAATCACAATCCATATAAAGTCATAAATAAGGGGAAATGGTGTAAATGGTTTGACGCGATGTGGACTGCTTTTATAGGGGGGGGGAATCTATTCCAATTGCAAACAGATATCAATCAATTGGTTGTATCATTAAAGCATATACTTTAATGGGTGCTAAGGAGTTAGATATACTGCATTTATGTAACTGCATGAGGAAGCAAACGGTTGGAAGTCTTTTTGGGGCTGGTTACTACTATGCGAAACTACGTGTACAAACACCTTATTTTCATGCATTGTCGTTGAAAGATAAGATTGCTAACATAATGTACAACTTTACCTATCCTGCGGGATGGTGGTATGAATATCGTGTACACAATTCTTTGTAAAAATGAACACTCCTATTCTCCTCATCACTTTCAACCGCCCTGACCATACTCGTCGGGTCTTGGAGCGGATTTTTGAGGCAAAACCTCGAGAGTTGTATGTGTTCCAAGACGGCGCCCGTGAGGGGAATGCCAATGATGCTGCTAAGTGCGCAGAAGTCCGACAAGTTGTTGATACGCTTTGGAATAACTATCTGTCGTTTGCTGTTCCTAAAAACGAGAAATATCAACCTCGTTTACATTGGTATTATAGCGATATGAATCTCGGATGTGGTCCCGGACCCATGACGGGGATATCATGGTTTTTTGACAATGTGGAGCAGGGAATCGTGATGGAGGACGATTGCTTGGCGCATCAGGATTTCTTTTTCTATTGTGAAGAATTGCTCAATCGCTATAAAGGGACTGAAGTAAAGTTCATCAATTCAACCCTCTATGACGACAGATGGAAATGTGAAGATTCCTATGGATTCAGTCGCTACATGGTTACCGGCGCGTGGGCAAGTTGGCGCGAGGTGTGGCAGGGATTTGATTTGGACCTGCGCACGACGGATGCAAACGCCTTTCGCAAGCAAGTACTGACGCTGACAGATAATAGGGCGGAGGCTGATTGGTGGTATTATGCGGTGTTGGAGATTCAGAAAGATTTTGCGAAGAAATCGTATTGGGACTTCCAGATGCAAGTCCATTTATTTAAGATGGGAGCGGTGACCATTCATCCGCAAAAGAACCTGATTAGCAATATAGGTTTTGATGCGGAAGGAACGCATACATGGTCTAATGATGGTCGGGGAGACAAATGTGTTTTTCCTATTTTGCCTTTGCATCATCCGAATACGATTCGAGTAGATAAGCAAAGGGATGAGTATTGTTTTGCGAAGGCACATTCCCGAGGATGGTTCAGAGATGTGGTCAACAAGATATATAATGACATGCTGTGGACGGATGGGGTAGGGCATCAGTTGTTGGTACTCTATAAGAAAATAAAAGGTAGCGGCTATAATACGCATCGAGTATGAATGATAAGGTAATTAAAATACTATCCGTTTCTCATTCGGATTGTGCCGGAGGAGCCGCTATTGCTGCCCACCGTATTCATCGGGCGGTCAATGAGGCGCATTGTGGTGTGCAATCCACGATGTTGGTCAAGTCTCGTCATACGGACGATACGACCATCCGTTGCGTAGATGAGTTTCTTCCTCATAATGCTTTCTATCGGTCATGGCAATGGGTAAAGACCAAATGTGCGAATAAGTATTGGCATGCCTTGTGGCACCCCTATCAAAAGACAAACGACTCTAATTTCAAGAGCGACCTAAGGGGCATGGATATAGGCGATGCGTTGCGTAAGTTAGATTACGATGTGTTGCACTTGCATTGGATTAACCAACGATTTATTCGGTTAGAAGATATCCCAGACGATAAGCCCATTATTTGGACACTCCATGATAGTTGGCCTTTCTGCGGAGAATGCCATTATTTCTTGGAATGTGAGGGATATAGGCAGCAATGTGGTTGCTGCCCGCAACTCGGCTCTCATTGCCCTAATGACCTAAGCCATAAGATTTGGAAAGCCAAGCAAAAATGCTATGCCACTAAAAATATCATAGTAGTAAGTCCGAGCCGGTGGTTGGCAGATTGTGCCGCTGAGAGCAGTCTGTTTCGGGGACGTGATATACGCGTGATACCGAACTGTTTGGATACGGATGTATTCCGTCCGTTATTGCTTTCAGAGATCGAAACTAATTTATCTGCCGCGCAGAAGCAAAACGTGGCGGTTAGCCGCGTTTTGCGCGCGGCAGCCGAGGAGAAAGGGCTTGAAAAGCCTTTTATCCTATACGGAGCGGCGAATGCGGCGAGGGACAGGAGAAAAGGCTTTTCAAGCCTTTTATCCGCGTTGCAAATCCTTGATAAGCAGGGATTGGAAGCCAATTTGATGGTGTTTGGAGCCGAAGAAACAGAGCTGTCAATGCGCTTTGAGCATATTTCTGTAACGTTCCTCGGCTATGTGAGTGATACTAATCTATTGGTAACATTGTACAACATGGCAGATGTCATGGTGGTACCATCATTGACGGAGAACCTTAGTTGTGCCATCATGGAGGCACTTAGTTGTGGCACACCCGTATGTTGTTTCAATATCGGCGGTAACGGCGATATGGTGGAACACAGACTTAATGGCTATCTCGCAGTTGAGAAAGATTGTGCAGACTTGGCGAATGGTATTCAAGAATGTATCGCCCATTCAAAAGAGTGGGGTGCCGTGGCTCGGGATTCAGTAATGAGAAAGTATGCCATGGAAGTCGTAGCAAAGCAATATGTGGAGTTGTATACGGAAATCCATTAACAGACTAAAAAAATAATAAGGAGATGAAAATACCTGTATATGATAGCCTAAAAGATAAGGGACGGCATTTTAATGGCGCAGAGAACATAATGACGGAAGAGGAGTTTGATAATTTTTATTCTAACCTAGATGTAACTACATCGTGTTTATATCGTGGGGTAAATGAATCAAAGTATAAAATATATACATCCTTACAGCGTGCCTATATAGAAGGAAGTGTACCAAATGGCTTGAAATCAAGTGAATTCGTAGCTCAAGAAATAAATAATCTAAAAATTACACATAATGGTGTTTTGGAAAAGTTTTATCAAGCTACGAATATTATGGATACTGATTTTGTTTATTTAAGTTTTCTTCAGCACCATCGTGCACCAACTCCCTTTTTGGATTTCACAAGAAATATAGATGTAGCTTTGTTTTTTGCTATGTCGGATGTCTATTATGATATTAGTTCATCGGACGATATTTCTAGCTATGCTTCATTGTATGTAATAAAACTTGGTAGAAAAGGAGTTAAAAATATTACTGATTTTTATAAAGAAGCATATCAAAGAGTCTGGAAAATGCTAAGAGAAAATACGAAGCATGTCCCGATAGATATGAGCAATATTTACTTTGAAAAGTTGTTTGCATGGAAGTCTGATGTACAAGGATTTAATGGTTTACATAATCTGAAATTAGGATTGGTGGAAGAATGTAATATATCAAAGCATAGGTTTATTTATGATAGAAGATACCTTAATAATGCATTAGATAATTTGAGTAAAAAATTGACAAAAGGTGAAGTCTCTAAGCGATATATTGATGATCTAGAGCGCGATTTTAATCGAGCGATTGAACAAAACTCAAAATTAACAAATCTAAATATAATAGCCCAGGAGGGAAGATTTCTCCTATATAATTTAGAATTAGACGAAGTTAAAAATAGGACATTCTCTTTAGAGGATTATTGGAGGGAATGTTCGTATTCACCAGATTTGACTTGTATAAATATTCACAAATCATTATCTACACATATTATGAAGCGACTTCAAGAGAAGAACATTACACAGGCTACTATATATCCGAATATGGTTAATATGGCCAGGGAGGCATATTTAGGAGTGCGGAAATAGTTTATAATAGTATTAGAGTTTCACTACTATTCACTAAAAAAGTGACATATTCAAGGTTAAACAATAATGGTTCACTTGAATCGGAGTGGTCTTTGTTATTATGAGAATTTGTTATGTCGAGCAAATCTCGTAAGTGCATTTTGCTGCATAAATACGCACACGAAAAAACTGTCAAATCCTATGCTTTTTTGGCAATAATGCGAATGAACCCACTCTCATAGAGAATATGGTAATTTGTGTAAATAGGTATTGGCTATGATTCATAAGCAGTTAACACTTTGACTGCGAAGATACCAATTCACACCGTCCGCATAAAGTCGTAACCAACTAACTTTTAATAAGTCAAAGAACAAGTCCTATTTTTTTTAGGATACTAAAGAGTTTTATAGAAGACCTGATAGTCAGTCGGATCTTTCTGTTTCTCAAGGAAAGATGACAACATAATTTTAACGATAAGCAATATGCAATACATACAGTCAGTTATAGAGGATTATCTTAAGGGTGGGCAGACAGACTACGCCCTTATGCTGTGTGGAGAATGGGGGTGCGGCAAAACATATTATGTAACGAACACTTTGAAAGAATCTATCGAGAGCATAAAGGTGCCATTGAGGGAAGAAAACTATGCATGTCGTTTTGTTAGCCTATACGGAATCCAAAGTGGGGCAGATGTAACCTATCGTTTGTATGCTGCAAAATATTCCAAAGCAACTAATGTGGCAACACCACTTGTGTCTGCCGTTAAGGCAGTATCGGGATTTTTTCAACATCCAGTAGAAATAGGAGATGAAAAACAAATGTCTCGTTGGTTAGAGCAGTTCGCAATAAAAGAGAATGAGGTGTTCATCTTTGATGATGTTGAACGTATTGACGAGAACCTATTGCCAGAGGTGTTTGCTGTATTCAATCAGTATGTAGAAACTCATCATGCGAAAGTGTTATTGGTTTGCAATGATAACAAGATGAATAGTGTCCGGGAGTACCTTGAGAAAACGGTTCGCTTCAAATTACGCTATGAGGCATCAATCTCTGATGTCTTGGCACAAATTCTGCAAGACAAAAAATACGAAGATGAGTATACGGCGTTTATTAAGGATCATGCTGAATTACTTGTGGAGAGTTTTGCTACTCTACAATGCAAAAACTTGCGAACATTGATATTCGTGTTGGATAACTATCAAAAGATATATCAACATATTAAGTCATGCCACTATGAAGAGAAATATAAGATCTTATTGTATAAGGATAATTGGCGAGACTTGATCGTGTACTCGATTGCTTTCAAACTAGGTTTTAGTGATTGGGAAATACAGCAGATGGAGTACACCTCTCCGGAACTTAATTTGGGAGAGGAAAATAATCCGATGGATGACGAAACGGAAGAACAAATATCTACAAAGAGAGAGATAGAGGTGAAGAAGGCAAAAGCGCGTTTCGGAAAGATCTCATGGAAATATCGGAATGAGATAGCCGTTCTGGTTATGAATGGATATATGGATACAGTTGAACTGGAAAAAAACTCAGAAAACAGAATAACCGAATGGAAAAAAGAAGAGGAATCCGAAGAACAACAGTACTGCATAAATTTATCTAGATATTGGCGTCACATGGAAGATGCTGATGTTGTGCCGACACTAGCGAGAGGTTATAAGATGCTTTGTGATGGAAAGTTTAATCTGTACCAAATAACGATGTTTTACTCTACCTGGATGCAATTGGAAGGTTCTAAGATAGATGGGTGTTCTATGACATCAGAACAAACAATTGAATTTGAGAAAGCTATTGATCGTGCTGTAGAGGGACATGTGTACGACCATCAATTTGAATGGTGTATCCCAGAGTGGGATCCAAATGAACGAGGTGAGTGTTCTGAAAAGTATAGGAGAATTGCAAAATTGGCATCTGAAGCGAACAAGAAAGCGAAGAATCTAGAATATCACGAAGAAGCGGATCGCTTAATTGCGGCAATCAAGAAATGTGACCGTGAACAATTGATTGAAATAATGAAGGATACCAGTAATTATTATATGGAACATGTGAATGTGGATGAGTTGTGGAATGCGTTAATAACTGCTCCTAATCGCATAAAGGATGCCTGGTGTACGATGTTTGCAGCATCTAATCCTACACCTGCATTTGGACATTTTTCAAAAGAGTTGGTAGATCAGCATCACAAATTGCTTGCAAAGATGCAAACATATATAGAAGATGAGCCATATCGAATCAGTAGCATGTGGATAGAGTATGCGTATAAATCGATGCAGGGGAAGATTGTGAAATAGTTGTTCAAATATGAGTGTGAGCAACAGATTTAGTTGGATGGCAATTGGCATGTTTGATTATTAAATTGATGGTTATGAAAACAATAAAGGAAATATTACCATGTGATGCTCGATGTACGGCAATCCTTTTACAGCATCGAGAGGACAAAAACACCAAGGAGTACACTTATGCCAATATCTGGTGTACCATAGAATTGATAGAACAGGATATGCAGGATTATACAATACCCTCAAAAACTGTAATTGACCCATCGAATCATTGGGTGGATAATGATAGAATACTATACGTCCAGGCACGCTTTGTGTTAACAGAGGAGTATATGGATGATTTTCCGAATGTGTTGATGGTTGATGGTACAGAAATAAATAATGAGGATATTGAATATGTTACCGAACCCGTAAATGGCTCAATTCTTGTTAATCCTTACAAAGAAAATAGGGCTAACTTTTTAGATGTATTACCTACACGTAATTCTGTGGGCTATTTAAAAACATGGATTGATAAGAATCGTTTAGTCGAGATATTCATAAATCAATCAGAAGGATTAAAGAAACAAATAAGTGCTTTATCAAAAAAGAATCTCGGTTTTGATATATTGATGACGAATAAGCATTTGGGGAATATTTATTTGTTGCGTTATAATTCGGTCTTCCGCTCCGTTGATTGTCGTTGTTCAATAGAACCATTTGGATTATTCGTAAAAATCAATTATCGAAGGCATCAAAAAGGTGAGTTGCGTTTAAGGGTTTCTGATTTTCATCAAAGTGGTATGGCTGTCTATGAGAAAGAGGTTAAATTGGATTATGTTCCAAATGGATATACTTTTATCGAACTGCCGGAAGAACCTCATCGCCTAACTCTCAAACTTTTTGATAAGGCGGGTGATTTAGTGTATTATCAAGATAAGATAGTGTTTATAAAGTCTTTTAATCTTGATGTTAAGATGCAGACAAAGACTATTCATCTGAATATAAAAGATAAGAAAGGAACAAAGAAAAATAAGGATATTCATAAGTTTGCTTCAATAGACAAGAGAATGGAGAAGAAGAATATAGTGCCAGAAGAGTTTTTTGCCAAGCCTGATAGAAAAATTGTAGATGGCGATTTTTATTTCTTTGATGGTAATAAGGAACGTAAAGCTGAGAATGTTAATGCTGCCAAGAACATTGTAGCAGAAATTCTGGATAAAGCAAAGAACGAATGTTATATCTGTGATCCATATTTTTCCGCTGAAGATTTTGTTGAGTTTGTTTATCCAGTAAAAGATATTAATGTGCCGGTTCGAATCCTATCGAGTAAGGAGTTTTTAGGAAAACAGTATGACGAGGAGGGCAAAGTGAAAAGTGATGATGCTAAAAAAGAAGGCAATCGATTATATGGTGTTATTCAAAAATATAATGAAATTTGTGGCGAAGACAAAACCAAATGCAGAGTGTTAATTGGAAAGAGCGCTTTGCACGATCGTTTTATCGTTGCTGATGATATGGTTTGGTGTATAGGTTCTTCTTTCTCAGAAATAGGCGCTCGGGCAACAACTATATATCGAGTTCCAAATGAATATTGCAAACAGATTAAGTCGCAGGTTGAAAAATGGTGGGTAGATGGAGATAACTCAATGACTTTGAAGGACTATGTGGAGTGCAATTGATATACCAGCGTCAGTACCGTCTGTTGCTCCCCTCTCAGATAATATGGAGCATGGGCTGCATTATGCTTTTTACGATCACTCGGAAATGAGGAGTGATGGTCCCAGAATGTATGCGGGATTGTTAAGCTCAGCACAGAATTCAATTAAAATTTGGGATCCATATTTCAATAAGTCCCAAGCAAGTGATTACTTGTTGTTCGGGAATATAAAGTGTCCAGTTGAAATATATTATTTGACGAATGGCTCAAAGGCGGAGAATTGTCGAATTGCAAGGGAAAAAGCACAATTGCTGTGGGATAACGTACCAGTATCTGTGCGTGATAGATGTACACTACATTTCGCATTTTTGACTAAAGACGTGAATGATGACTATATGTTTCATGATAGATGGCTGATTCTGGATGATATCCGTTACTTTCTTGTAGGAGGGTCAATAAATTATCATTCAGGAACACCTACTTGTTCTACCGGAATTTATGAGGTGGTGGATGATGAAGATCAGCAATTAATTAAAAAAAAGTTTGACAAATTCTATCAACATGCTATAGATGATGCCGCATGTGTAATAAAGCCATGAGTAATAAAGAATTGATATCACAATATGTGCGTTTTTCGGCAGATTATGTTAAGAAACGTCTTGATATTCTACGCTTCGTAGAATGGATGTCTTGTGTTCAAGACCAATTGAATCCTATGTGTTCGTCAATACTCTATGCTTTGTTGATGGAGGAAGATGATGTGCAGACTTCAATGACGCTTCCAGATGAGGTGGCGCGTAGAATAAAACAATATCCGCTATTTTTAGACTCATCCTACCTTGATGAAACATTGGCTACAATTGTTACAGAATTTTTGTACGATTGTGGTTTCCGAAAATATTGGCATAGTCATGAAGGTGTGATAAGGAATTATGAACTCCAGCATCTTGTGGTCAATTGGATGGGATATGTACTTGGCGCAGTCGGTAATAATGATGCGTTGTGTATGTCTGCCCAATATTATAAAGCCATGGAAAATGTTAATTTAACTGGATATTATATGTCTAGGAAGGCTAGCGTAGAATTAATCGAGGACTTTTGGAATGAGAACAAGATTTACCCCGAACAAGATATAAAGATCTTGGTAGGTGCGACTCCTATGGCTACGGTCGAAATAGAGAAGACTGCAGATGAGGTGTTAAATAATCTTCAGAGTTACCCCAATGCTTTTTCTTCTTATCGCAGTATAGATAAATATCGGCTCGTTCTTGAGGATATGTTGGAATTGCAACTGTATGATGATTTGGTTGAGCGTCTGCTTGAGGCGCGTTATCCGATTCTAATATATCATCTTATGACGGAGTCCTTTCGTGATACCAATGATGTCGTGGGGCTTTTACGCTGCATCAAAAAAACGGAAATTTCGGAATCAAAGAGAATGTTATCTGTTGTGTTGTTGGAAATCTGGTATCGTCAATTTGTGAGAGAGATGAAATCGGTAATGGATGCAAGTGCTATGGATAAAGATACATCGAAGATTTTAGCATCATGGAAAAAGAGTGTTCATAGAAGAGTTTCAAGTCTTTTAGCGTTACTGACTCAGATTGTCGGTGCGGATATTGTAGTACAATGGGTCTCTCAATTAAGGTACATAGACAAACAGATAGATAGTATTGAAGTAAAGGCTACCAACCGTTGCGTAGAAGCAATCCGCTTACAACAAAGTAAAACTACTCCAATGAAGGTTAAAGGTCATGAACGTGATTTTGACTATTTACTATATTTAGCCAGCATATGGAATGATGAGGCAGTGGATGCGAAAGAGTTATGGAATGCTTTACTTTGCGGAATTCAAAACGGAGAAGAAAAATGGTATGGTACGATTGATAATATTGTACTTATGAATTGGGGTGTGATTGGACGAGTTTTGGCGGTGCAGGATATAAAGGAGACAATGCGTGCTCTGCAATTGTTAAATGTACGATATGAAGGCTATAATATAAGCGAACCATCCAAAATATACGAATCGGTTAGGGCAGAGTGTTATATGTTCGGAGTTGTACTTATGTCTATAGAAAAATATAACCAAAAAAGGAAACTGGAAATATTAAGATTAGTTACGGAGAATATTTTATCTCAATGTTATTATTGTCAAAATGAATATATTATAGAGCAATACTATTATGCTCCGCTACTGACTGTAGCATTGCTAAGTGATCAAAAAGTTTTAAAGTTTAAGAATGTTTTTGAGAAGAATGTAATTTTGTCAGGATTACCAATCGAGATGATATTGAAAATACTCTCATCATCAAAACATTTGATAAATGAGTCTAATCGTGAGTTGTTGAAAAGGAGATTGACTAGCGAATGGGAAGTCCAACGTATGATAATGATTCAAATAAAAGCGAAGAACGTAGAAGCACTAGAAAAATATATCCAAAAGGTGATAGGGAATGTTATATAGTGAGACGATGAGTATATTTTTGAGATTATTAATTTCATGTTGCGATTTAAAAAATCAATAGTTTGAAGCACGAATTGGCAAATGCTATTGCCGAGAAGGACGCGATGCGGATGGCTCGTTTGTATGACGAATTGTCCGTTGTTTTTTGCGAAATATTTTCAAAGGATGAATACGATTTTGAATATGTAAAGGCATTTTGCGAGGCAACGATAGTTTGCCTTCGTTTTAAGGTCTATAATAATATAAACGGTTCTGCCATAGAAGAAGGCGCAAAGACATTGTCTATGCTTGATATGGTACACTCTTATGGTGGGTATATAAAAGCATAAAAAAGGTATTGAAGCAGTTGAGAGTTCAGATACAGTCAATCATTTTAAAACCGCATAAGAACATGGTTGTTCCTCGATTTATAATCCTCCTGAAGAATCAGACAACCTTGCAAAAGCGAAAAAAAGTAGTACTTTTGCAAGCAAAATCTTCAAGATTATGGGAAGACACCGTAAATTTGATGCCTCATTTAAGGCAAAAGTGGCAATCGCCGCACTTCAAGAAAAAGAGTCATTAAACTCATTAGCGACCAAGTATGGTCTATCCCCAACCGTCATTCAGCAGTGGCGCGAGGAGTTGGAGCAGCAAGCCGGCAAAGTGTTTGAAACGCCTCAAGAGGACAAGCGTGAGCTGAAGCAGTTAAAGGCTCAAAACGAGCGTTTGCTGCACAAAGTTGGTCAGTTAACGATAGATTGTGATTTTTTTGCACAAGCCTGCGAGGATGCCGGTCTCAAAGTGAGATAGCGGACTTAGAGTTACACCGCCCCGCAGGCATGAGCCGCCATCGTTACTGTCGCATGATGCACTTCACCCGCAGCAATCTTTACTATAAGAAGAAAGGTGAGAGCGAGCAGAACCTGCGTCTGATGCAAGAGATAGATAGGTATTTCACGGAGCACCCGACGACGGGCAGGCAAGGTATGACCGACCACTTAAAGATGATAGGTTACACAGTGAATATCAAGCGAGTAAGTCGTTTGATGGACAAGATGGGCTTGGAACCCATTTATCCGAGGAAAAGCCTAAGCAAAGGCGGTAATGCGCGCCATGTCCACCCCTACCTGTTGCGTAATCTGCCCATTACCCATCGCAACCAAGTATGGAGTACAGACATCTCCTATGTGCCATTGGAGCACGGCTTTATGTACTTATATGCGATGATAGATGTGTATAGTCGTTATGTGTTAGGATGGCGTCTGAGTAACACGTTATCGGCAAGAAACTGCTACGAGTTGTTGCAGGAGTGCATAGAAAAGCATGGTGCTCCTGAGATAGTGAACACCGACCAAGGAAGCCAATACACAACGGCGGAATGGGAGCAGATGTTGGCGGATAATCACATCCGTATTTCGATGGATGGCAGGGGACGTTGCAAAGATAATATATGGATAGAGCGTTTTTGGCGCACGATCAAGCAGGAGTATATTTATTTGCATCCCACGGACGATGTGCCGGCTCTGCGGCAAGGGATAGGGGATTGGATAAAGTTTTATAATGAGCAGCGCCCGCACCAATCCTTGCAGGGCTGCAGCCCTGCAAGGATATACCGCAAGACTGCATAAAAAGAAAAAGTGTTTGTTTAATTGTCGAATTTTTGGGAGGGGTATACTTTTTAAAAAGACCTAATAGTTCGTCGGATCTTTTGGTTTCTCAAGGAAAGATGACAAAATAATTTTAATGATAAGCAATATGCAATACATACAGTCAGTTATAGAGGATTATCTTAAGGGTGGGCAGACAGACTACGCCCTTATGCTATGTGGGGAACGGGAGTGCGGAAAAACGTATTATGTAACGAACACCTTGAAAGAATCTATCGAGTGCATAAAGGTCCCATTGAGAGAAGAAAACTATGTGTGTCGTTTTGTCAGCCTGTACGGAATCCAAAGCGGGGCAGATGTAACCTATCGTTTGTATGCTGCAAAATATTCCAAAGCAACTAATTTGACAACACCACTTGTGTCTGCTGTTAAGGCTGTATAGGGATTTTTTCAACGTCCAGTAGAAATAGGAGATGAAAAACAAATGTCTCGTTGGTTAGAGCGGTTCGCAATAAAAGAGAATGAGGTGTTTATCTTTGACGACGTGGAGCGCATTGATGAGAAACTATTGCCAGATGTATTTGCTGTATTCAATCAGTATGTAGAACTCATCATGCGAAAGTGCTATTGGTCTGCAAAGACAAGAAAATGGATTGTGTGAGCGGATTTTTGGAGAAAACGGTTCGATTCAAACTAAGGTATGAGGCATCTATTTCGGACACACTTTTGCAAATTCTTAAGGACAAAAAATGCAATGAGGAATATACTACGTTTATAAAAAATATTCCAATCTTATAGTAGAGATATTCTCAATCCTGCAATGTTGTAATCTTCGGACGTTAATATTCGTATTGGACAATTATCTAAAAATCTACAATCAAATCATATCGTGCAATTATGATGAATCCCACAATAATTTATTGTTCGAGGAAAATTGGAAGGATCTAATTGTATATTCGGTTGCATTCAAACAGGGATTTAGCGATTGGGAAATACAACAAATGGAATACACTACTCCAGAATTAATGTTGGGAGTGGAGAATAACCCGATTGAGGATGTTCCTAATGAGAAGACGCCTTCCGATAGGGATAATGAGGTGAAACGAGCCAAGGTGCAATTTGGAAAGATATCATGGAAGTATCGCAAAGAAATAGCACTTTTGGTTATGAATGGTTATTTGGATTTAACAGAGTTTAAGAATCATTCTGATAGAAGAATAGCAGACTGAAAAAAGGAGGCGAACTCAGAGGAACAACAATTTTGCCTAAATCTTGAGCGAGGCTGGCGGCAGATGGAAGATGATGATATTCAACCTACTCTTGGTGTGGATACAAGATGCTGATAGGTGGGAAGTTTAATCTATACCAAATTGCAATGTTTTTCTCAATTTGGATGCAATTGGAAGGTTCAAATATAGTTGGGTGTACTATGTGCCCTGAACAAATGCGTGAATTTGTGAAGGCGATTAATCGGGCTGTTGTTAATCATACGTTTGATTATCGATTTGAATGGTGCATCCCTGAATGGGATCCAAAGGAACGAGGTGAATCTGCAGAAAAATATAGAAAAATTGCAAAGTTGGCATGTGAGGCGAATAAGAAAGCGAAAGAGCACGAGTATCATGAAGATGCTGAGTTGATAATTACAGCAATAAAGAAACACGACAAGGAGCAAATAGTTGAAGTAATGAAAGATACTGACAACCACTATATGGAGCACGTGGATATAGATGAATTATGGGATGCGCTGATGGCTGCTCTCAATAGTATTAAGGCTGCTTGGTGTACGATGTTTGCTGCGTCTAATCCCACACCGATTTTTGGTCATTATTCAAAAGAGTTGGTTGCTCAGCATCGCAAACTATTGGGCAAAATGAAAAAGTATTTGGATGAAAAACCATATCGTATCAGTAGTATGTGGATTAGCTATGCCTATCAATCAATGTCGGGAAAGCTTGTAAATCGGATGCAATAGAGGTGTAATTAGTAATCCTCCCCAGGTTCAACTTTTGTAATGTACAGAATATTGCCGATGTAATAGGAATTGTCTGCAAAATATACAAAAAATATCTTCAAAATTCACCCCATTGTTTGCATATATCAAAAATAAATTGTAACTTTCCAGTCGAAAAATATAATTACAATACGAATTAACGTATGAATATGTACTTAATTAGTATTGAATGTATAAGTAAGATGGAAGATACATACTCATATTCTACTCCCGAAATTATCACCAAATGGGGAGAACAGTTTCGAGTTTATCGCACGGCGTTAGGACTGACGCTAGTTGATGTAGCGGAACAATCGGGATTGTCGTTGATGACAGTTCAACGCTTTGAGAATGGTACAAACAAAGATATCTCTCTGTCCACACTCGTACGTCTGCTACGAACAATCCATCGATTGGAAGATGTGCAGACCATTCTTCCGCCTATACCTGAATCCCCATATTATAATCCCGCTGCCAAACCAATAAAACGCGTGAGACACAAGAATGGATAAGTTCATACATGTCCTGTTATGGGGCAAGGAGATTGGCTCGCTGATGTGGCGAAGGAAAACGAGGGATGCGTATTTTATGTATCACCCTGATCTTTTGCGTGAGCCGATTGAACCTTTTCCCTTGGCAGCACCCAAAACGAACGATCCTTATAGGCGGTCTATAGGTCAAAATGCAGTCTAAAAAAAAGTAGTATCTCTCTATAGGTCAT
>JBJEME010000037.1:0-19565 GCA_051879515.1 Lachnospira sp.
TATCTGTGAGAAACACCTTCTCATTCTTACATTCAATCACGGTAACAGGATAGAGGCACTGTTCTTCTTCATCATACATATGAATAACAATATCCGCTCTTCCAGAAGCGCCTTCAACATAGTAAGACATAGGTACTTCCAGTAATATCACATCTTTAGGAACTCCATATTGATATTCAAATAAAGCTGCCACCTTTTGTCTGATGGTTTCCTCCGGAGTGATTTCTATTAGTTTCTTCCGATAAGTGTCATAATAACAGTCTTTACCTTCCCGCTTATAAATCGCAGGTAATTCGACATGCTTTAGTAAGTTTTCAATTACCAATCCCGGCACTCCTTTCTGTCAGCTTAGAATTACACTCCAAGTATCTCATTGGTGTATTGAAACAGCACCAGATTAAGCTGATAAATATCATACTGCTTATCAATGATTGCCTTCTGTACAATCAAATCAACCTTACTGCTTGGACTAAATGCCCAGTCCGCCCTCGCCAGCAAATCCTTTGCCTGTTCCAAATCTAATTCCAGAGCAATGCAAAGAGCCATCACTGTTTTTTTCTTTGGATGATACTTTTCATCACACTGTATCTTTGAAAAATGCTTTCTATCCAGATTCGCCCGTTTCCAGACATCCTTATTGTCCATCCCTGACTCGCCTATCAGTTCAAATAGCTTATCATGAAAAGACATTCCTACATTTTCCAGCTCCTCTTCCAGAGACATAGCCTTTTCCGGCAGTGGAATAGACATAAGCAGTTCTGTTTCACTCTCTTCTGCCTCCGTATAGCGGCTACATTCTTCAAAAACTTCCGAATCGTATGTTATATTAGATTCTATTCTACTGCGCCTGACGGGTCGCCTCGAATATTCGGTTCTACGCTTTTGCCTGATATAATTTGCATCAATAAATGAATCGATTTCTCCAACCAGTTGCCCGGAAAGCTGAAAGGATTTCTTGTCAAAGACTACCAGAATAATCTGCATTTCATTTTCCAAAAGAAACTCGCTGAAAACAGATACAGCTATTTGCAATGCCTTGTCTTTTGGAAAACCATATACTCCTGTTGATATCAAAGGAAATGCAATGCTCTCACATTTTAACTCCACTGCTTTCTGTAAGGACTTCCTGTAGCAACTCTCCAGAATATCAAATTCATGATGAACACCATCCTCCCATACAGGACCAACTGTATGTATGATGTACTTCGCATTCAAGTTATATGCTCCGGTAACTGCAATTTCTCCCCTTACAATCTTTCCAATCTTTGTTCTCTCTGCAAGAAGCTGTTCCTTGCCGGCAGCCTCATAAATAGCAAGGTCTGTACCACTGCCACATATTGGATTTGGATTTGCTGTATTTACAATGGCATCCGCTGTAACCTTTGTTATGTCATTGCGTACTATCTTAAATGGCATCCGGCACCTCCTTATTGCTCAAGATACTTTTCAGCACGGTATTTCTCTAATAATGGCAAGTTCTTATTCGCACAACTAATTCCCCATTCCGATTTATTGGATTGCCCCGGCTTATCATATTTTCTATATAGCAATGCTTCGTTCAGATTCTGCCATGCTGTTGCAGGTATCACATATACATCCGGTAAACGACCATCCACAAATTTCAGAAAACACACAAGTCTTTTACTATCGTTGCAATCCATTAACTTATCTGGAATAAATGCATAATTTCCTTTTAGTAGGCTCTTTACCTGTATCTCATAGTAAATACCTGAATTTTTACTTGCGACAAAATCAACTCCATGATCATCTACTTCCGATGTATATATGTCATATCCATACGAAGCAAATTCCATTTTTGCATAATACTCAGCATATCGACCTAGCTGCATAGGTCTTAAATCTGACCATTTCATTTTTGGCATATCTATCACACTCCAATCTATGAATACAACTTATCCACTTCTTTTTCATACACTGATTCTGTCACAGAATCAAACAAAACCCATTCTACAAGGTCAAAGCTATTCTTGTTATCCTCCAAAAATCGGCTGACCGTCTTGACCGCTATTTTTGCTGCAAGTTCTACCGGGAAACTATATACTCCGGTTGAAATAGAAGGAAATGCGATACTTCTTATCCCATGCTCAAGTGCCACCTGCATAGAATGAAAATAACAGCTTGCCAAAAGTTCCTCTTCCTTACTTCTGCCACCATTCCAAATCGGACCCACCGTATGTATCACATAATCACATGGCAGATTATAAGCCTTTGTAATCTTAGCCTGACCTGTCTCGCAACCATGAAGAGTCCTACACTCTGCCAGAAGTTCCGGTCCTGCTGCCCTGTGAATGGCACCATCAACTCCACCGCCTCCTAAAAGAGAGTTGTTGGCAGCGTTAACGATTGCCTTAACATCTGTAATTTTTGTAATATCACCTTTTACCGTTTTGATTAAATACATCTTACCACCTGCTTGAATCTTCCTTATCATCTATTCCTATCATTTAGCTCACAAATGTGACAGCTTATACCACTTCTTGATGTATGAATCTTCGAGTAATATTGTATCTGCATTTACCATTTCAATAAACAATCCTGTCAGTCCATCCCATTCTTCGTAACTACCTGCATCGTGCAATTTCCAGTTTAGCTGTTCCAAAGTCCAGTTATTCTTGATGGAATTATGTAACATGGATGTGGTAGCCCAGTTTTCCTCTGAATCGGCACCGCCAAGTGCAACCGGGTATATATGATCCACCGTTGGGATGAACTCCCAATATGCATTATGACACTCTTCCATTTTCCAATGAGAGTGATACGGAAATTCCTCCGGCATATAATGAGATAAAACCTTCAAGAATCCGGGATTCACCAGTTTTTGACCACTATACCTATCTATAAAACCATCCTTTTTGAATTGCTGCATTTTCTGTTTATCCGTATATGCCCTTCCGGTTGCTTCCATATGTCTAAAGGGATACTGCTCATTTATCAATATCTTTGCAGTTTCCTTTTCTCCCGAAAGAAGATATTTCCCAACCTTCTCTAAGGCTTCGATTTTCTCCATTACATTTCCACCTACCCATTTATCATAACTTGTCTGTTTTGTGCCGATAGAATAGTTTCCCTTAATTCATTCGATATCTCTACTCGCTTCAACTCTATTCCAAACTGTCGGATACTTTCAGCAAGTGCCGATTTTCCTGACAGAGTCCTTTCTTCTTGTTCATCACAAACTACAATTATTTTTCTATAACTTTTACACCGATCTTTTTCAATCAAAAGCATTTTTAGAATATCATTGGCTATTTTAGTACTTTGCCCTCTCTTATTTCCTCCGATATGAGCAAATATTTCTCCGATAATGCTATGTTCTTCTGAATAGAAATCTGGCTCAATATGTACCTCGTCATTATTTTTCATTTTTATCTTAGGATTTCTACTTACTTTACACCCCAGCCAATCTTCAACCATACAAAATATTTCATCTTCTGCCATTTGCTGTTCTATAGAACTTGATTTTTTCGTATCTGCCATATTCCCTCCGTTCATAGTACTGTGAAATACAAAATGACTGCTATTACAATAATCCCTACTACTATCGCCGGAATTGCAGTATTTGCACCATTACGCATATTTTCTTCGTCAGTTTCCATTATTATTAAGTCTTCTTTATCAGAAATACCATTATTATAATCGTGCATTTAACCACCCCTATTCCATTGGTAAATCTAAATGACAATATATAATGTCTTCTTCCCTATCTACTATAGCCTTAAGTTTCTGAAACAGCTTTATGCTTCTAGTATTGCTACTATCAATCCTTATATTTATCCTATGATATCCCATTGTTGAGCAAATCCAATTCAGCCATTCTTTTAATAATAATTCTCCATATCCTTGCCCTTGATATTGTTTCACGATTATAATTGCCAACTCGGGAAACTTGTTATCAATACCTTGTAATGCAACTCTCCCAAGCAAATCTCCATTTTTAAGGAAAACTGAATAGTTTATCTCTGTATCATCTTCAGTCATGCTTTCCCAATATACTTTTAAGCCAATATCCGGTTCCACATCATAAAGTCTGCCAAATAAGTATTCTGCTTTAGCAACTTCACGAAACAGTTCCTTATCATTTTCGCTAACTCGCCTGATATCAAATAACTCTGAATGATACTCTTGCTCCAAAATCAAATCCTTCTTCCATCAAAATGTGTGTATTGGTTGCATCCCTTACAATGGAATGTAACTGACCCTAAACCATCTTCTGTTATAATTACCTCTAGATTTTCTTCATATCCACAGTTTGGGCACCTTCCGGTCTCACCGGTATTTGAAAATCTTTTCATAATCTCCATCCATTTTTGCGATTCATTCATTCTTCCCAAAATAATCTCCTGCAATTTTCTCCAAGTGTTCTGCTATTTGTGAAAATGGCAGATTCAAATCCAAAGTCTTTACCCATATGGTATTGCCACCCATAGAATACTTATTATTCGGTGTAATCTGTTCCTGCGTCTTGGCATATAGAAGCATTCCTGCAACATTTCCTGTATTATCTTTATCTAAATTTTTCACATAGGCAAACACCTGATATAGATTGCCGGAATGAATACTCTGTACATCATATTGGCTCTGCATAGTATGGGCATAGTATTTTGCATCAATAATCAAAGTTCTGCCGCCATGTTTCAGTGTAATATCAGTAACCATAGCAGGGAGAAATTCAATCATACCATCATCAATATCCCAAGGAATTGTATCCGGATTAGCCTTATATTCCGGATGATGATACCGGTAATATTCCAGTATAAACTTCTCATAAAGGCTGTGCATGGCTCTGTCATCCAAGAAGGTAGCAAGCTTCACTTCTCCTTTTTCTGTTGATAGTATCAATCCCGAAATCACCAGATAACATACATTCATCAGCATCCTATAACTCTGATTGTTTTTCTGATACCGAATCTTGTCCCACTTAATCTGACTTGGCTCTATCTCATCTACATTATCAAAGAATACAAGGTTTTTCTTCAATACTACCTTATGCTCCTGCTTCACAGTCTTCTGTCGAACCAAAACCTGCATAGTAGTTTTTAATATCTGATTGAGCAGATTGTTCTCTGAAAGTTCATCATATTCACAGGACAACTTCTGTTTATGCTGAATCTTATTTCTAATTGTTCCCTGAATATTAAGTTTGCCACGCAGTACGGAAAGCTCCTCTTCCTGCAATATATACTCACGATACAATCCTTGCTTTAACTGACTTGCAACACCCTTTCCAAGAATGGCCGCAAACATATCATGAATATTCTCAAATTCCTCCGCAGCCACTAAATCATAGTTTGACTGACGCAGGGACTGAAAGGCATAGGTCAGCATATAGTATATATTTTTTATCAAAATCCCTTTGTCACTTGTCATTAGTCGTTAAACACTCCTCTTAGTATGTTCTGCCATTTCTGTAATTTAGTAGGTTCATCAAACCAGTATTCTTCCAGCATCGGAAGAATATCATACTCTACTACTGACTGCATCCATTCATCACTGCAATCTTCCTGACCGCAGAAATAGCTATGTCCAATGCAGAAACCATTTCCAAGAGAAGGGTCCTTGGCAATTTCAAAGTTAAGGTCTTTGATTTTTTCTATCAATGTTTCAAATGTGTCATTATCAAAGGACTTCATATATTCCCTGAAACCGTCTGAACCAAATCCCGGCTCCATTGCGAAGAAGCTGAATCTTCGTCTAAGTGCATAATCAATCAATGCCAGACTTCTATCCGCAGTATTCATCATACCAATAATGTACAGATTCTTTGGCACGGAGAAAGGAAGTCCGTTATAAGCCAGAGTCAGCTTCTTTCCCCGATAATCCTTTTCAATGAGCATCAGCAGTTCACCGAAAATCTTACTCATATTTCCACGATTAATCTCGTCTATGATAAAGAAATAAGGTAAGTCAGGATTATTCGCAGCCTTCTGACAAAACTCATAAAAGATGCCTGTTTTAAGTTCAAATCCATCTCCGCTTGGCTTATATCCCATAATGAAATCTTCATAAGAATAATTCTGATGGAACTGAATAAACTTTACTCTTGTTTCGTCCTTTACACCCATGATGGAATATGCAAGCCTTGTAGCGGCAAATGTTTTTCCCACACCCGGAGCACCCTGCAAGATAATATTCTTTTTATTTAAAAGCAGTCCCTTCAGGGTATCGTACTTCTCTGAAGTCATATACACTTCTGAAAGGAAATCCTCTTTATCATAGGTATCTATCTGTTCACTTCCGATAGGATTTTCCTGATTTTCTTCACGGATAATGTCCATGATGAAATCATATTCACCCTTTGTCAGTTTAAACAAACTGCCCTGTGGGTTTGTAAAATACTCCATCTTTTCAAGCTCCGGAGCATCCTTTAATGTTGCATAGTCTATCGGACTTGTTAATCCCTCTGTCTTCTCGAAATACAGATTCTCTCCGTCATTTTCTTTGATAATTCGACACAATGCGACAATCTGTTTCACAGGATTCGATTCATATCCAATAACCAGATCTCCGGCTTTAGCATCAAGAAAGTTCTGGAAAATTCTTCTCTTATTTCCATTATCATTGTACATGGTGTAGGTCTGTTCTTCACCCACATCAATATTTGCAAAGCTCCAAATCTTCGGATTTGCATTGAGCCACCAGTAATTCACATCACCTTCTGCATGGTTGGCATAAAGCTTTGTATCAGAAAAGTCCACATCATTCAATGCCTCTGCCAATTCGTCCCTGAGCTTCCATACAAATGTGCCTTCCTCATCCGATTCTGCACTTCTTCCAGTAAATAGAATTGTCCAATATCTCTTCGAACCATCTGTATCTCTTAAAGACACTTCACAGCCTACTTTATTAGCAACTCTCTTCGCAAGTGCTGTAGACCCACTGTTATAAAAGTTGATATTCTCACCGTATTTTACCGATAACTGCTTGCATGTTGCCATTCCGCCATAATCGAGCATTCTATATAAAATTTCCCAGCTCTGTACATTGAATATATCTTCATCCTCAAAGAGTTCTTCCCACATTTCTACGGAAATACCCGGATTATAATCCGTTCCGATCCATTCAACTTTTTCTGTTTTCTTATTATCTGTCAGATAATTAGCGATATAGAATGATACATCAAAAGCAAGGATTCTGTGACTTTTATCTTCGTAGCAGCTATCATCCAGACTTTCCTCGAACATGGAAATCAATTCTGCATCTTCATTTACTGCATCACGGATGGCATCCACAAGTTTTGCATTTTCCTTTATGTTCTGGTCTGTATGTCCCTTGGTAGGCTTAAAATCATTTTCAAGGTATATACTTGTCCCTTTACAGACAGAGTACTTGAATACATCATACTTATCCGGATATTTCAACCACAGATATACTGTAATCGCCATTGGTCTCTGATAATGCTGATACCCCGGCGACAGGCGCTCACACAAATCCTGTGCATCAGACTGAAACTGCAATACCCTGTCTGTGACATCTTTGGTTTCATCATACAGCCGAATGAACATGGCTCTTACCGCTTCTGCATCATCCTCTGCGTACTGAATCATCATTTTCCTTGGGAAGTTATTCATGGATGCAAGTAATCCGGCTGTTTTCTCTGTGGCTTTTGCAAACATTTCACTGAAATTCTTAGCATTGATATCCCAGTGGTCCTGAAACCACTTTACAGCCTCCCATTTGAATTTTTCATCCACCCAATGGGTCTTGAACACTTTTTTATACTCTACTAAAGCTTCTTGCAATTTATCTTTGTTTATCACGTATCCACACCGCCTTTGTTCTTATATCAACATTTTCTCTAATAACAGTCACAGCACTATTCCATTTATTATACTGTCACTTCCCTCAGACTTTGGTAAGTATCAGATACGAACAATCCCAGAACCTCTCTCTTGATTTCGTCATTCTGCAATAACAGTGTGAAGAAGTCCTGATTTTGTTCTAAACCTTCAATCAAGGCATCATCTACATGATCATAATATGCAAACTCAAAGTCCTGTTCTGTATTGTTCTTAGCACTTGTCTTAAGTTCTTCGGATTTTTTCATAATGTCTCTAATCTGCAATGCTGCCTTGATAGCGACATCATTATCATAGTTTCTACCGGTACGATTATTTATTTCGATAATAATCTGTGATAATCTCTCTTCCTTTGCCGGAGTCAAAATAATATCATAAGCTGTTGGTAACTTCATAACAGGGTCGGACTTCATCTTCGGCTTCTCATACTCCCCGGTTCGTTTCTGCATAAAGCCTGTCGCCCTAATTTTTCCATCCAGATTGTATCCTCCCCCCGGATGATTAATCTTTATATAACTGATAAGGTAATTCAAAAAATTGTATTTCTTATGTAGTTCCTTATCTTCAAAACAGCTTGCCTGCAATAGAAATTCATAAAAACGGATAAAGTGTCTGATATCCATTGCACACTGATTTCTATCTTCATCAGTAAATCCATCAATTACTCTCTTTGCTTTCTGAAGATAAAAAGTCATCTGTTTCTTATCTTTCGATGTGTGTTCTGATTCGTACAACAATTTATTGAATGCTTCCACATCCATAGGGTCAAGGAAGAAGTATCCCTCAATCTTGGCAATACTGTCATATATTGCTGCTGGTGTCACACTATTACTAAGCATCGTTTTCGTATAATATTTACTAAATGCTGCTGTAATGTCTTTATAATCATTGGCAAAATCAAGCACAAATGTCTTTTTTTCATATGGCGGGCATATTCTATTAAGTCTTGAGAGTGTCTGTACTGCGGTAACACCATGCAATTTCTTTAATATATACATCGCACATAATTTCGGTTGGTCAAATCCTGTCTGGTATTTATCTGCAACCAGTAGCACTTGGTAATTATCTTTGTCAAACTCATCCGGTAAATTCTTTTCAGAAAAGCCATTCATGCCCACTTCTGTATAGTCTTTGCCATCAAGTGTTACCTTTCCGGAAAATGCTACTAAAGCTTTAATATCCTTGTACCCCTTCTTTGTTACATAGTCTTCAAATGCCTGTCGATACTTAACTGCTCCCGCCCTGGACTCTGTAACTACCATAGCTTTTGCATGACCATCCAGTTCAGGCATAACAGTAGTACGGAAATGTTCAATAATCACTTCCACCCTCTGTGCGATATTCGTTTCATGCAGCTGAATAAATCTTGCAATCTGTCTCTTGGCATCATTGGTTTGTAACTTCGGGTCTTCTTTTATTTCTTTATTTAACTTGAAATAAGTATCATATGTGATATAGTTTTGCAAAACATCCAATATAAAGCCTTCCTCAATAGCCTGCTTCATACTATATAAATGAAATGCCACCTTATCTCCATGGGCATCCTCTCGTCCAAATAGCTGTAATGTGGTAGGCTTTGGTGTAGCTGTAAATGCAAACATAGAAACATTAGGCTGTTTTCCGTTTTTTGAGATTTCATCAACTATCATGTCCTCTGCATCGTAATTGATTTCTGCTCCGTTACCTAAAGTCATGGTGATTGCAGCCATATTCTTTCCTGATGTACTGGAGTGAGCTTCATCAATAATCACAGCAAATCTTTTGTCCTTCAGATTTTTAACAGAATCCACAATATAAGGAAACTTCTGTATGGTTGTACCAATAATCTTTGTATTACCTTGTAATGCAATCGCCAAATCCTGACTATTGCATTTATCGTCCATTACTCTAATCATGCCATCCTTATGTTCAATTCCCATAATGGCTTTCTGTAGCTGACGGTCAACAACCACTCTATCCGTACAAATGATAATATTATCAAAGATGACTTGATTGTTTACATCATGCAGTGAAGCCAGACGATGAGCTAGCCATGCAATACTGTTCGTCTTACCACTACCAGCTGAATGCTGAATGAGATAATTTAACGACGTACCATTATCCACAACATCAGCTAAGGTCTTACGAATACAATCAAGCTGATGATATCTTGGGAAAATAATTGTTTCTGACCTCTTGATTTTATCCGTCATAGGGTCTTTCTTTTCTTTGACCTCGATAAACATAAACTTGCTGATTATTTCAATAAGAGTATCTTTACTTAATATGTCTTCCCATATATAGCTCACGCTATATTTATCCGGATATATTGGATTCCCGGCACCTTGATTGATTCCTTCTCCAGCACCTTGATTAAATGGCAAGAAGAAGGTGGACTCACCTGAAAGCTTTGTCGTCATATAGCACTGTTCCAAATCCATTGCAAAAGAAACAAGTACTCCTGACTTCCACATAAACAACCTCGTTTTCGGATTTCTCTGTGTTCTAAACTGATAGATCGCATCCTGATAACTCTGACCAGCTGCGTTGCACTTGAGCTCAAACGCAATGATTGCAATACCATTTAAAAAGATAACAAGGTCAATACGCTCATTATCACTTGCCCATACTTCTTCTGACACAGTAAATCTGTTTTCAGCATAGAGCTTGTTCAACTCTTTATTAAAAGAAGTAGCTGGCTTCGTGTACATCAAATTCAGCTTATGATTAGAGAGTTCTATACCATGTTTCAATACATCAAGGCGAGAACCTCTCTGCTTTGTTTCTTCTGTATTAATCTTCTGAACAATAACTTCTCGCAGTTCACTCTTATATACTTTCTCCAAAGCAGTCATCTCTTCTGGCTGCGTAGCATATAAGAACTCAAAAAGAGTTTCCCTGTCGATTGCAAACAATCTGTCATAATTTGTCGAAGGCTTTACTTTGTATCCCTGTTCGGACAGTCTTTCTAATATAAACTTTTGGTAGTCTTTCTCTGATAACACATTATTTATCATGATAACGGTACCTCCTTCTTGCCTGTTACATACTCATAGATTACAGATTTTTTGTACTCCTCAAGAGTTTCAAGCTGTTCCTTCTTAGTATCAATAATTGCGTTAGTTTCTTCTATCACATAATTAAGATAATCTGCAATTGCTGTCTGCTCTTTTGTAGGAGGAACTGGGACTTTAAAATTATTAAATGAAGAAGTTTGCAAACGCCATCTTCCAAGATTTGAAACTCCTTGCCCCAATGAATAAAAAATTTTATTCATATAACAGCACTGCATTACATATTTGTAATAATCCAAACTATTATTTGTCTTATCTCTCAATCTGAATACACGATAATCAGGACTTGTAACTCCAAACATCGTGGATAAATCAACCCATCCTGTAAGTAAATCCATGTGATTCATTACATAGTCCGATGGATATACAAACTGATAACCAGAATAACTATCTGCTAACTGACCATCCCCAGAAGTAATATCCTTAACCTTAAGACCTCTTTGTGTTACTGAAAGAACATCAAATCCTTCTTTACCCGCAATGCGTTTCACTATTTCGAACATATATTTGATATCCTTAAGTTCCCAATCAACTGGAATTTCAGACCATACATCTGAATCAGTTCTCTTCATCTGTATATCACCATTAATACCATGACAAATTGTTTGAAATATAATAGATTTTTTATATTCCTCAAGAGTTTCAATTTGTGACTGAATATCAGCAATTAATGCATCTATTTCGGTACACTTTGAATCAAGGAAATCAGCTACTTTGTTTTGTACTTCAATTGGTGGAACTAAATAAGGTAACTCAGCAAGTTTATTCCATCTAAGGTCACATGAGCGAACTCTTATTCCAGTTGCAAGTGCAAGAAAGACATCTCGATATGCTGTACTACGCAAATAATACATCAAAAATCTCTTGTTATTATCTGAGTCGAGTACAACAAGAACTGGTGATGCCTTACCCCTTGAATCAGATATCCCAATAGAACCAGCAAATCCATCCATGCCATGAACGACAAGGTCTCCTACATCAATACCTTGATAGCCAATCTCTTTATCTGATAGCGTAAATCCATCTTCGCGTCTATTACTTCTTAAAGTAACCTCACCATCTCTGAAGCAGGTTATGACACCATCATCATCCCTAATAGGCTTCTGCAAATACTTAAGAACATATTTTCCTTTTATTACACTCCAACTATCAGGAATCTCACCAATCCACTCAATACCACTATCCTTCATTTCAGGCATATCTCTACACCTCCCCAAATAACTTAGCAATACGCTCACTAACTGAAAGTTCAAGCTCAGTAAATTTGACTTCTAACTCTTCAGAAGGAGTAGGCTGCTGATATTTATAGAAGTAGCGAGTAAACGGAATCTCTGCACCAGTCCTTATAACAGGTGTCTTCTTGGATAAATCCTCCTCCCAAAACCACTTCGCATCCGGTACATGAGGAAGGACTTCTCGATCCATATAATCTTCTATCGTTTCTCCCCATTTTACTATCTCTGAATCTTTGGTGGTTTTGTCATAAATGATATTTCCTTTTTTATCTCTTTGAATTTCTGCCGACTTATCCATGACAGAAAGACCATCGAGAATTTTTCCAACCAGCTTCTTATCAGAAGTAGTATCCGCAAGAATCTTGATAAGAACTGGTTCAAAATCAGATGGTGATAACCACTTGTTATCTGACTTTGCATTTTCCAGTGCATTCAAAATAGCATCATAAACTGGCTTTGTTTCATAATATGCATCTAGCTTTTTCTTGTCTTTTCCAGTAATAGTAGTTCCCAACTCTTCCAATTCGGCAACCTTAGCATCATCCCAAAGCCCTTTTAACGCCCCACTCTGAAGCATTGCACTTATGCTCTCTTCTGTGATTGAATAACTTCTCTGAAGTGGTTGCATCACAGCATACTCTCTATAAATAAATTCTTCATTGTCATAGATTTTTACTAACTCATTTTCTTCAAAATCTGCATATAGCTTAGTAATAGTCGCTCTATCTTCCGGGCTAAATTCGTTCTTCTTATTTCCCAAAGGTTTTCTGAGCTTATGGCAAATACCAGATGCATCTATAAGTTGAATCTTTCCTTTACGCTCTTTTCTCTTATTCTTTGAAAGAATCCATACATAGGTAGAAATGCCAGTATTGTAGAACAAATCCGTAGGCATCTGAACAATTGCTTCTATCAAATCATTTTCTAAAAGCCATCTACGAACCTGTGACTCACCAGAAGCAGTTCCGCCTGTGAATAATGGTGAACCATTTTCAATGATAGCAGCTCTGCCATTGTGGTCATCCATTTTATCAATTGCCGACTGGATAAAGATAAGCTGTGCATCCCCTCCACTTGGTAATCCGGCTCCCCAACGACCATCAAAGCCTTTGGCATATTCGTCATTTACTGCCTGTTCCTGACCCTCTTTTGCATCTTTACCTGCCCATGGAGTTCCAAAAGGAGGATTTTCTAATACAAATCTCATCTTTGTCCCCTTGAAGCAGTCTTCTTTGAACGTATCAGCATGTCTAAAGTTCTCCGCATTTTGTCCTTTAATAAGCATCTCTGCAAGACCTATCGCATGAGATACACCATTATATTCCTGACCAAACAAACGCACATCTGCTGTTGGATTGTAATGTCGCAGATAACTATATGCTGTAGATAACATACCGCCGGTTCCACATGCCTGATCACATACAGTAATGATTTTTCCATCCTCAAAAATATCATCACAACCTTCAGCAATAAGAAGTGAAACACACATTTTGATAATATCTCTACCGGTGTAATACTGACCTGCATCTACATTCTGAAAGAATCTGCCAATCAGATTTTCAAAAATATATCCCATTTTAATAGAGTCATATGTTTCCGGAGACAGATCCAATTCAGAAAATGCTTTTACTACCGTATAAAGGCAACCGCCCTTACTCATGGTTTTAATATGTGAGCCAATGTTCAGGGTATCCTCATCATTGAGTAAGCTCTGTACGTTAGAAGAAAAGCCTGCTATGTATGCCTTAAAGTTCTCTTCAATGTGATCAGCATCATTGCAAAGCTCTTTCAAGGTAAAATTACTTGTATTGTAAAACTGAAATCCAGATAATCGATACATAGCCTTCTCTGGATATGCAGGGTTCTTTTCAAACTGGGCAACTACCGCCTTCTTGGAAGGCTCCAAAGCACATTCCAAACGTCTAATAATGGTCATTGGAATTATGACATCACCATATTTATCTGGCATATAAACGCCTCTTAATTTATTTGCAATGCTCCATATAAAATTTGCCTCCGATGTAATATCAACCGGATTATCATCCCATAAAACATCAATATTCTGAATAGACATATTCTTCCTCCATAGTTTATTTACTTTCATTCTTTTCTGGTACATAATCAACAAGATCTGCAAAGTTACAATCCAGTTCCTTACATATTCTTTCCAACACGGACAGCTTAACAGACTCACCATTTGTCATCTTTGCCATCGTGCTGGAGCTAAGACCGGTTTTCTTACATAAATCGCCTTTATTCATGTTGTTATCAATCAGCAGTTTCCATAATCCGTTATAACTAATTGCCATAATTTTTCCCTTTCTCATCAACAATACTATGCCAATTAACACTGGCACCATTATACCACACAAATTGCGAATACTCAATTTACATTTGCGAATATCGGATATCGTTTTTCAAAGAAAAAAAGGAACCAAAACGGACTGCTCCTATCTTGATTCCCATTATATTTCGTATGCTGTCCAATAATCAGGACTTGTTCTTATTATTTCAAACCTAATTTTCCCTACTTTTCATTAATTTGACCCGATGATTCATGTCTAGTCCTACAAAAACATATCTCTAATAATGCCCTTTCCCTCATCACTTCTCATTTCCGCAAGTACCCTTCGTTTTTCTTCCTCATCCATGAGCCCCATATATATCTTTTCATCCGGAAGACTTCTGAATATTCCTTGTATTCCTTCCACAATACTTTCCTCTTCAGTAAAATCATTTTCCAAATAGACTATATTATCCTTTTCTGTCAGGGTGATTAACACAGTATTCTCAAAGGTCTGAATCTGCATATTCGTCCCTTCAAATTTATATTCCTTGCCATATTCATCGTATGCTTTTTTTGCCAGTTCTAAAATTATATTTTCCTTAAATGGTTTTCTTTCACGAAACTGATCCAAGGTAACTTCATAGGGCAAAAGTTCTTCCTCATCCAGCAAGAACCATACTTTATTCTGTATTACACCCATTTTCATAATTACCAACCTCTTTCATATTCTTATACAAGAAAACGCACTACTCAAAACGTATCGAATAGTGCGCTTATTTCATTGCTTTTTCATTATCTTTTCCTTTATCTCTGATAAATCTTCACCTGTAGAAGCTTCCATCATTTTAACTCTCCACAGAAGTTCATCTTTTTTTCGCTCATATTCATTATGTTTGCAAAACTGCCAGTATTTGCACTTACGGTTATTGCAATTATTCACTCTATGGCACTTGATAACATGATACCCTGCCCATACCCAAAATACAGGAAGTAATACTATGGACAACACAAATACAGATGCAACGATTTCACCAATTATCTCCATCCTCATATCCCCCTTGTTTTCTAATAAGATTCTATCATTGTAAATTTTTAATTACAACTGTTTTGTATGAATATCATATCTTATAATATAGTATCATGATTAGTACATACCTATACCAATTTTAGTATATTTTCCATTTCTGCTGTTTTTAAAAACTCTCGCTTCTTCTTTGCATAATAGTCTTTTTGTTCTTCTGACAGTAATTCGTATAGCTCTTCGTAAGTTAATTCTGCTAATGGTGTTCCCTTAACCGGTTCCAGTAAATGATATTCAAGCCAATACTCCCAAAGGTCAGAAAACAATTCCTCGCTATCCGTATATACCGAATTCCCTTGAAATTCTTCATCCCCATACCACCTTAAATGAACAAAACCAAACGGACCTGCATCAACAACATACATATCTCCGTAAAGGTCATACAATTCCCGGAATGCATCTGCAACCTTTCTACATTTTTCCCTTTCTTCATCTGTAATCTTCACTTTAAACATTTCTTGAAACCTCCTTATAATTTATCCATCAAGTATATCGCTTTCAATCATTCGTTTAAAGGAACTACCGATAAAAATATGAAAAAAGGTATGCCATTATATCTGCTGATATATCACAAATATTTACCTTTTGCAAAAAGAAAAAGATGAGTGGCACCTAAGCCTCCCACCTTTTTCATTTTATTATTCCAAGTAAAACGGATCTATTGCTTATTCATCCTCAGACTTCTTTTTCTTCGCTACAAGGAATACTCCAAGTCCAATTACAATTACCATGATTCCGATTACGATAATCCACCAAGGATTCCATGCATCGTCATTTACTTCTGCACCGGTCTGTGTAGATTCAGCTTCTGTAGACTGACTTTCTGATTCAGGTTCGGTAACCTGCTCAAGTTTATCCATCAGCTCCGTATCAATTGCAATGACGTAATCGGATGCATGGGTAAAGGTAAGTTCTGCCGTGCCATCCTCTGCAATCTCGTCTGCGCAGATAAATTCCAGTTCTCCGGTCTTTTCGTTAAAGTAGAACAGGTTTGCATAAAGTCCGGCATTACTTGCTTCCATGTTGATGGAAAGCACTGCGGTGAAACCAAACTCGCCATCGTAAGCAAGACTGATCTGCTGGCTGTAGCGTTCTCCGGTTACATTGTTGATAACATCTACCGGAATGGTGTTTGTACCGACTGTAACAGAGAAATCAATATCGCCTATCTTGTCACTGGTAATACTCTGACCATTTACGCTCCATGTGATACCATTACCCATATCAAAGACAATGGTAACATCTTTTCCTTTGATTTCATCCAGTACATCACCCGGAACAACAGATGAACCATTCATTTCTACAACTATGCTGTCGCCATCTTGTGTCTTATCCGCTTCAGCCTTGATGACCTCCCAGCCTTCCTTGCCTGTCTCATCTTTGATGTACGGCTTTCCGATATCCGGTGTATTTTCTCCTCCCGGTTGATTTTCTCCCGGATTGTTTTCTCCCGGATTATTGTCTGTCGGATTATTATTATTGTTATCCTGCAATTTTGCAATCGCTCTTGTATAGCTGTGTCCGCAACGGTCACAAGTGTAGGTCATAACACCTTCACTGCTTGTTGTCGGCTGTTTTGTTACACTGCTTACATAATGGTGACCAAGTGCCGGGATTGTCTCAGTATAGCTGTCCCCGCATGAGCAGGTATAAGTTCTTACTCCATTGTCGGTACAGGTCGGCTCTTTGGTCACAGAACCTGAATAGGAATGCTCATGTGTCTCCTCCGGAAGCTTTGGTATGCTCTCCGTGTAGCTGTGTCCGCAGCGGTCACAGGTATAGGTTCTGACACCTTCCCTATCAGTTGTCGGCTCTGTTGTTACTTTGCTTGTATAGTTATGCCCAAGGGCAGGGGTTGCTGTTCCCGTCTTTGTCTTGACACCACAATCGGTACAGTAAGTATCTCCGGTGTAGCCGCCTGCGGTACAGGTAGCCGCTACTGCTCCTCTGATTTCTGTATGGACATGGTTATTTGCATTAAGCTCACCATATTCCTGACCACATACGGTGCAGACTGCTTTTTTGGTACAGGTAGCTGTTCCGCCCTGATGGTCTGCAAGAGGTATGGTAGTTCCTGTTGTAAGAAGTTCGCCACAATCCTTGCAGTAAGTATCTCCGGTATAACCGGTTTCTTTACAGGTTGCTTCCTTTGCATTTCTGACCTCTGTATGCGCATGGTCACAGGCTGACCTTGTGATGGTTACGGATACGGTTTCATTTACATAGTTTCCTTTATCCGCTCCATTATATTCTGCGGTTGCGGTTACTGCTGTGCCTACGGTAAGAGCAGTATCCTTATCTGCATCCTGCCATACCCAGCCGGTTGGTAAGGTCACGTCACTTACCTTCTTGCAGCTGTTTGCCACATTCATGGTAGCGGATGGCATATTCGGTGCATTTTCTGCTTTGTTTACAGTCAGGGTAATATCTGTTTCTACGGTATTATAGTTATCCGCATCAGAAGGGGTAAATACTATCCTGTAGGTTGTACTGTCGCTGTCAGAAACACTCGGTTTCACGCTGCTATCTTTCCATGCAAAGCTGCCCGCAACGGTTGTCGCATCACTGCTGCTATACTGCACGGTGCCGCCGGAAAGCGTTGAAGCACCAAGGGTATCCCCGTAGGTAATAGCAGCCGCTGTCGGATCTGTTTTGATATAAGGTGTTGCCTTAGAAACCGTTACTGTAATGGTTCTGGTTACTGTTTCATAGTTTGTACTGTCTGTCGGTGTAAATACTGCCACATATCCGCTGTTATTTACGGTTGGAATGATATTCGCTGTCTGCCAGCTCCAGCTTCCGCTCACATTTACGGTTCCGCCAACAAGGTCAGTATCCGTAAGGCTTACAGTCGGGTTATAGGTTCTGTCTGTCACGGTTGGTAAGGCAGTCACATTCGGTGTTGCTTTATTTACTGTAATGGCAACGGTATTTTCCACGGTTGCATACGCTTCATCATCCGGTGTAAATACCCATGTGGCACTTGTGGTTCCGGCATTTGGTTTCTCATCCGGTGTCTTCCATGCAAGGGTTCCCGCTACCTCGTTTCCATCATCATCTACAAATACTGCACTGTTAAAGGTAAGCGTTGACAAAGCCTGTCCATAGGTCAGGGTGCTGTTTTGTAAGGTTACGGAAGAACCTTCCTTAAGGCTTACCGGAAGCTTATCAATCAGCTTCACATTTACTGTAATGGTAAAGTCTGCATAATTATCGGTGGTAACCGTTACCTGAATGGTTCCGGCAGCTCCCACACTTCCTGTCTTTACCTTATAAGATAACTCGCCATTATTTGAAACCGTTGGCTGTCCATCATCTGTATACAATTTTCCATTTACCTGCGGTGTACCATAAGTTACATTTCCGCAATTTGCAGGTAAATATTTAGATAAATCAATGGTAGCTTCATTTTCTCTTGAATATAAGTAGCTCTTGTTAATATCCGCTACTGTATATCCACTCTTCTTTGCCACAGTTACCGTAATCGTCTTAGTATCTGCGGCATTATAGTTGGTACTTGCCGGTAAAGATACGGTAATCTCTGCAGTACCAGCCTTTAAGATGGTGACAGTTCCGTTTGATACGGATACGGCATCACCGACAGTTACTTCATACTGTACATTTGCTTCGGTATTGGTATCTGTTACATCGCTCAAATTAAAGGCTGCATCACCGAAGGTCTTGTTATAGGTATCTGTGCCTACGGTAATCGTTGCATCTGCCTTGCTGATTGTCACAGTTGTTGGTACCGCACCTGTCGGCTGTACCAATGTGTAGTTTCCTGCGTGTGTCCCGGTCAGAGTCATTGCAGGCAGGGTTACAGATGTATAATTTCCCACATTCGCACTGGAAAGCGTTCCTGTAAGGTTCGTAGTATCTACAGAAACAGTCTCACCACTCTTTACTCCGGAAAGTTCTACTGCTGTAATTGCAACCGCTTTGGTTTCATCATAAACCCTGCTTGTTGCAGTGGCTCCCGTTACGGTAAGCTCACAGGCTTTTACATTGACAACAAAACTGTATGTAAGAGTAACTGCATCTGTTGTCTGCCCCTGCGGGTTCATAGAAACCTTATAGGTGTATTGCCCTACA
>JBJEME010000038.1:0-1968 GCA_051879515.1 Lachnospira sp.
CTATTTAAGCACAACAAGAACCTGGTTAAATTGTACCAGTTTACCGTCCTCTGCCAATATTTCGCTTACCTCACCGTCACATGGAGCAACAACCTCATTCATAAGCTTCATTGCTTCAATAATACCGATTACATCGCCCTTCTTAACCTTCTGTCCAACTGTTACAAATGGTGCGTCCTGAGGTGTTGGTGCCTTATAAAATGTACCAACCAATGGAGCCTTAATTGGTGTACCTGCATTTTCGCTGTCATTATTATCTTTCTGTGTAGAAACCTCATTGCTATTGGCAGCTGTAGCTGTTGCTGCACCTGATTCAGTCTGTTTCATCTGTACAGCTGCATTTGCAGCAGGAAAAGCCGATGCAGCAGTTGCCTGTGAAACCGGCATTGTACATACTGCTCCTGCTTCCGGTCTTCTTAATTTGACATGCATTCCTGAAAGCTCAAGTTCAAACTCAGCAACATCAGAATTGTCAAATCTATCCCATATTTCATATACATCTCTTAATTCCATATTTCACCTCATGACGCTTATATCTTTATATTTCCATATTAATTAGGCAACATGGCTGTCAACATAATCAACGATGTTCTTAACTGTCTCAAAGCCTGCGAGGTCTTCCTCAGCTATTGTAAGAGAAAATGCCTCCTCAAGAGCCATGCTAAGCTCCATAGCATCAAGTGAATCGATTCCTAAATCGTCCTTAAGACTTGCCTCTAAAGTGATCTTCTCCTCATCACAGTTAATTGTTTCAATAATGATTTCCTTTACTTTCTCGAATGACATAAAAAAATAACCTCCGTTAATTTACTTAAATATATTTAACTAAATATATTGTAGTTGTATTATATGCAAGAGAAATTTGTTTGTCAATACTATTTTGAAAATCAAACTATTTGAATTTAAAAAGAAATGCTTTTTAGATGCGTTATAAGATGTGCGCGTTTGTTTAAGTATTTTTTGAAAGTGGGGAATGGGGTTTGGTGATGGTTGATGGGAGAGAGCGTAATCTTCATTTTGATTTTCGAATTTTATGGGGTACAGATTGCTTTTTTTCGCTTCTGTACCCCGCTCGCCTTTCTTTTGGCTTGCTCTTTCGCTTCCCGCGGGGTACAGATTCAATTTTTTTCACCATTAGAATATTGGTTAAAGAGAGACAATTACATAGGTATTTCAAAGTCAATGGCATTATTTACTAATTAAGGAGTGCTATCGTCTAAGTCTGTTCCTATATCTAAATAATTATCGGTATAATCCCAGGTTCCATCTTCGTTCTGCCTATATATAAGAATTCTTTGTAATCCTTCATTTTTAGGCACTATTGTATTGATAATATCTCCTTTTCCAGCAATCCTATACCTGGAACCTTTATCTGTTATAACAAATATACGAAATGAAAATCCTTTTGATCTTTTATCATACCTAGTTTTACCACCTCCTACATCAGCATATGTTGGATCATTGTCTAAATCTGTCTCTAAAGTTTCTATCTCCCCATCCAAGAAATCATATATCTTATCCATTGCTGTTTCTTTACCTGACTGAAGTCTTTGACAAAACTGATTTTTAAGCAATTCACTGTCATGGTTTATTATCGCATTGTAAACATTTTCAGCTATGTCTTCTGCTTGCTCTTTTGGTGTTTTATATGCAGTGTCTTTTTTTAATCCACATGCTATTGAATTTGTTACTATCAATATAGTGACAAATAGCAATATACACATCTTCTTCATAGCCTGTCTCCTTACCAAAAACATACCCATACACAATAATTCTCATCATCAAAGATAAGATTATTTTGACTTATCTGATCGTAGTTTTCTCCCTTATCGCAAACGTTCTTATATACTTCTTTGAAAAAATAATTCTGAATAGCACATATTAACTTGCAGGACTCTGTAATGGGTAATCTTTTTGAATCGCTCATTCGCCAATTATGGCGTTCTAACATTTAAGTCTGTTCCTATG
>JBJEME010000038.1:2068-19537 GCA_051879515.1 Lachnospira sp.
TTAACCTTAGACTTCCAGCTTTGTGCCCTCATATTTCTATAAGTTTACTATACTTCATTATATTATTATATTTCAAATCATATTGCAAGTATTATTTTGATATTTAAAATAAAATATAATAATTTGCAACAAGCCCTATCCACTTACCACTCACAACCATATACGATATATTTAATCTTTATATGAAACAACACATAATATTATGTAAATCAATATTGAATAAAATAAAGCCAGCAAATCTATTGACATATTAGCAAGAATTGCTCTCGGCTCTGTCACATGTGTAATAATTATAATTGCGCCGAAGATTGATATAAATAATCCTACCGGCAATACTATTTTCCTCAATAGTCCAACAATCTCTGTCTTTCCCTTTGCTCCGGACAGTATTACTGCTGCTGCACAGATTAAAACAATTTCTATTAATGAGGGCAAATCAATAAAATAAGCAAAAAGAGATTCACTTCCAAATGTAGACATGAATAAAAAAAGCAAGGATATAATAGCCAATATTCCTCCAACAAGTATATTTGCTATTTTGTTCTTTCTGTTCACCTGATTTTCCTTTAACAGATACATCATGTTTTCCTCAGCCTTTTCTGAATACGCATCCGGATGCTGTTCTGAAATTTTCTCCCCTGACAGCAGTTCATTTATATTTATTTCCAGAATGTCGCACAAAGGATTTAATGACGCTATATCAGGAAGACCTTTACCGGTTTCCCATTTAGATACTGTTTTATCGCTTATTCCAAGCTTCTCCGCTAAATCCTTCTGAGTCCAGTTCTTTTCCTTACGCATTTGCTGAATAAACAGACCAATCTTTTCCTGATTCATGTGTATCCTCCTTTATCGGTAGCTTTCATATTTATCCTTCAATATTTATCTTTCATGCCATTTATGCAATATTATATCTAAATTTAATTTCTCTAATTATCATTATCACGCTGCATCTTCCAGCTCTTCGCTTTCTTTGCCATCTATTATTGATTTTATCTTTTCCTTTATAATGCGAGGATTCTCTCCTGACTGGATTGAAAGAACACCTTCTATAATAAGTTCCATAATAAGATATTCTTTTGAACTGCTTTTTTCCAGCTTTCTGGATACCGGTACGCATATCCAGTTAGCTATAACAGAACCATACAAGGTGGTAATCAACGCCAGAGACATTCCTGCTCCTATTGCTCCCGGATCATTTCCCATTGATTTCATCATGTTAATCAATCCAAGAAGTGTACCAACCATTCCCCACGCCGGCGCAAATGCTGCAAAATCCTGCCAAAATTTAATTCTCTTCTTATCTCTATCTTCCTTGTGATACAACTCTGTCTCTAAAATATCTTTTACAAGCTCAGGGCTTGAGCCATCAACCACAAGCTTTACGCCTTTCTGAAAAAATGCATCTTCCTCATCCACGCTTTGCTCAAGACTTAACAATCCCTCTCGCCTTGCGGTTTCGGACAACTCCAAAAGTTTATTTGAAATATGCTCCACTGAGAGAGTCGGATTTTTATATGCATCAACGATTCCTTTAAGACCATATATGTAATCCTGAAAAGAATCCGCGGTTGCCATAACAGCAAACATAGCACCTCCCAGAGTTACAATAAAGGATGGCAAATGAAGGAAATTCACTATTGTTTTTATTCCTCCATTAGTTGCTATTCCAAATATTATGGCAGCAAAACACATAACAAGTCCCATTATTCCTGTTTTGTTAAATTTACCCATACAATCACTGTCCTTTATAATTATTCAGAAGCTTTCCCCTTCCACTAATATTATGCAGCGCAGTATATGCAGGAAACAATCTGCTTATTGTAGAGTTAAGTATATGATTTAGAGATTTAATACAATCTGACTAGTTTTTCAGCAAGCTCACAAATATCTGTTGCCGCATGTCTGTTAATACACTTTTCCTGACAGTCCGTCATGGCTTCCGCCTTTTCCCTGTTATTAAGAATATCCTCTACGATAGATAGAAATTCAGAATGAGCATTACAGGCTATACTCATTCCATGTCTGCTAAAATAATCTGCATTACAGCTCTCACAGCCCGGAATGGTTGATGTGTGAAGTATTGGAATATGGCATACTGCTGCCTCTGTTGACGACAGTCCGCCCGGCTTTGTTATAAACAAATCACTTGCGCGCATATATGAAGCCATCTTATCTGTTTTTTCCAGAACTATCATGTCAGGTATTGCCTGTTCAGTTAACTTTTCATATAGCTTATGATTGCTTCCACTAATTACAATCATAGCAACATCATTTTGCTCAGAGATAAATGATTTAAGCTCTTCAATCGTCTTTTCAATTTTACCGCCGCCCATGCTTCCGCCTGCGATAAGAATGTATTTTTTATTAATATCAAGCTCAAGCAGCTGTTTTTCTTCTTCCTTTGTCCTCTGTGAAAGGAAGCTGCCTGATGTTGGAATTCCAAGAGGATATATTTTGTCATCAGGAATTCCTTTTCCCGTAAATTCGCTGGTAAGGTCTGGTGCCGGGATGACATAAGCATCACAGTCTGTCTCCTCTGTAAACGGAATGCACACATAATCAGTAGCAATGAACATGGTTTTAGGAATTTCCATGCCGTGCTTTTTCATATTCGTCATTATCTCTGCTGGAAAAAGGTGTGGCATAATCACAATATCAACATGATTCTCGCTAAAATATTCCTGCATCACATCCATCATACCCCGATTTACAAAATAAACAGGCGAACGAAAAGGAAGCTTTCGATACAGGTCTCCTATTTTATATACCGCGCCAAATGCCCCTGGTGCATGCTGCACAGTAGATATATAAGTCTTATCTATTCCACCGGATAGTTTTTTACTTTTAAGTGTGTAGGGATTGAGCATAGTAACATTATGCCCCCTCCTTTTCATCTCCTCTAAAACAGCCTTGCCTGCAGCGTCATGTCCGCCTCCGGTCCCACATGAAAGTATCAGCGCATCCATAACAGTCTTACCCTCATTCTTTCTTTTTCTTCTCCACTAGAGAACATCCTGGTTGAAACTACCGCTGTAATTACGGCAAATCCAAGAATTACCACCATTTGCTTTATCATAAGAATTATTCCAAGCAATGTGCTGAAAAATGCAGCTAATGTCCGGTAATAATGCGGATTAATTCTAATTACGCACGAAAAGAAAATAAAAAATAGTGCTAAAAGCAAAGCAGGCTGCAAATATGGAAAGAGTCCAAGTAATGAACCAAATGTAGCCGCTATGCCTTTTCCGCCTTTTCCCTTATAAAATATAGAAAATGCATGTCCAACAACCGGAGCCGCAATTACCAGTGCTGCGGTAAGTGTGTTAAGACAGTCCTTATGCGCATAATGCATAAATAGATAAACCGGAAAAAAGCCTTTGGATATATCACAAATAAGCGTAAGCATACCACACATAAAACCTCCATACATAAACGCATTTCCTGCTCCCGGATTATGATCCTTACTTCTTTCATATATTTCTGTTTTTCCAAATATCCGTGCAAAAATCCTTGCGTACAGAACACTACCTGACAGATATCCGAACATTATCCATGCTAATTTCCGCATTTTGTCACCTCTAATCTCAAAGACTAAAATAAATCACGCTTTAATGTCATATATAATGCAGAGTAAATTCTCCCACAATCCTACAAAATATTCGCATGACCATGATATCATATAAAATACAACAAAGGACGGTTTTAGAATCCCGTCCCTTGAATAATAATAACATATTGTGCGTAATTTTTCTATAAGATAATTTATACTAAATATTATAAATAATATATTTCCAATAAAATGTTTTTATTATATATTGTCTCTAATCACGTCTTTCTAATTCCAAACGGTTATCAAAATTTCTGTCCGGAGTGTCGTCTGTACAAAAGAATGATATCTGTACACCGCTGTCCAAATCAAATAAATAAATTGAAATATCCTCGTCAATTGTTTTATCAAACCATGAGGCACATGTCAACGCATTTTCATTTGGAATTCCATAGATATCTTCAATCTGTGTCATCCACTTCAAATACCCTAATTTATGACTTTTATCATGGTAATCAATCCCCACCAGGCAGTCGTCCTTAAAGCAAAATGTTACGCAGACATCAATATTGCTAATTTTGGCACCTGAATAGTCCAGAAGTGTCATTCCATTTGATTCGCGCTCCCCAATAAATGTAAGCTCTGAAACTGCTTCTTCCACAGCCTCTCTTTCCATATACCAGGACAGACCTATCAGTGGTTCAGTACCATACTCCTTTTTCTTTGCACATGAGGAACAAAATAATACAATTGCAACCGATATAAAACTCAAAATGTACATTTTATGAATTATTCTATACCTATTAGCAGTACTCATAGTACATCAGTCCTTTTTTCTTTCATCCCATGATTCAACACGTTTGTAAGGAATATACCAATATTCGTTCTTTTTCTTTGCAAAAACCACACCAATCAGCCACCAGTATCCAAATAGAAATAATAACAGTAAGCCTAACACAAATGGTGTAACAATCAAAGAATCAACCTTTGACGCGTCTGTACGTATTACAGTTGCATCGGCAACCCCCTCATTATCAATTCGTTTAGAGCGCAACAGCAATCTGTGGGAATTAATTCCATAAGGTGTACAGGTTAACAGCGTCACATAGTCCTTACCCGGAATAACTTCCAGTTCTTCCAGCTCATTTGGATTAATAATAATGATTTCCTCTACCTGATATGTCATTACACGATCCAGAATGTTTATAGTAAATATATCCCCAATCTCCATCTTATCCAGATCAGAAAACAGTTTTGCACTGGGAAGTCCCCTGTGTGCCGATAAAACACTATGTGTACTTTCTCCACCCACAGGAATTGAGCTTCCCTCTATATGTCCTACCGCAACATTTAATACATCATCACTGGTTCCATGATATATCGGATACTCAACCTGAATAACAGGAATTGATATATACCCAATAACACCATCAGCTATATTCATTACTTCATCATAGTTTCCTGCTCTTTTGTATTCAGAATACTGGTCTTCACACTCTGCAAGTCTTCTATTGTACTCGTCCGCCTCTTCAAACATAGCGTCTATCTTTTCCTGATCAATGTCCTTTATTTCATCCTGATATGATGAAATTACCCTTGAAGTCCTGCTATCGTTCCACCAGTTTGAAAAACTTGGATAGAGTATAATTGCAAATCCTGCTAAAATAATAATTACCAGAAGTATATTAATAAGATGCTTTCTCATATAAATTTATACGCTTCTCGTAAGCCGCTTTCTTACAATCAATGTTACACCGGCAAGTAAAATCATGCTAATACCTGTTATGTAGAAAAGCTTTGTGCCAATGCCACCGGTTTCAGGTAAAAGGTTATTAGAAGTTATAGTATCAATAATGTCATTTTGCAGAGTATAGCTTGAAGCTGCCTGTGTTCCTTTATCTTCACTGTCTGAACTATCATTACCTCTTGTAACAGATAATGTGTTTACAGCAACTGTTCCTGTCTGCTTTTCTTCAGGAATTGCCGTAAATGAAAATGCAAAGTCTTCGATTGCAGTATATCCTTCAGGCGCCTCTGTCTCCACGATAATATAGTCTCCTGAATCTATACCAGCTATATCAAGCTTTCCCTTTAATCCTTCGTCATCGAGACCATATCCTGAAATCATTACGTCAACAGCCGTCTCTCCCTGCAATGCAGGACGGTACGCCTTCAAAGCTGCATCATATACCATCTTCATTTCATTTTCATCTGATTTAGAATTTCTGTATATCTTAAACTTAGCGCCGTCAAGCTGATATCCATCCTCTGCAAAATTGCCGTACTTTGTATTAATCATCCTGTACGAAAATACTCCAACTGTATCAGATGAAGTTTTTCCAAGGCTTGAATAATTCTGGGCATTATTTGTGTACTGCAAATATCCCGTTGTGCTGCTAACCTTGGATGCTGCTGAATATGTAGCATCTGTAGTTGTGGCACTGATAACCGGTGCATCCGTATTTAACTTTGCTGTATATATCACATCCACCTTTATTGCATTAGTGCTGGAACCCCATGCACTACCTGCAACTGCTCTGAAATCATTGATAGTTAACACAAATCCGTTTCCATCCTGCACGAAGGAATAGTTTTCTGAAGCTATTTCCTGAGCCTCTAAACTTCCAACCGTATAAGATACAGAAGAAATGTTCTCAAAATCTATTCCATCTGTATATGTCTCATTAAATACCAGCTTATATTGTGAGTATCCGCCGAAGTCTTCATTTGCAGGAATTGTGGCTGTAAGCTTAATATTAAAATCTTCGCCAAAACCATAATCTGCTGCCTCTGACCACTCGTTACCCAAAACGCCATCCTTTGCAACAACCTTATCAAATGATGGTTTTACTCTTTTTATTTCAATTGCAACACCCTCATCTCCAAGATAAATCAGCATATCTCTGGATACAATATCTTCTGAACTCTCAGAAAATGATGTTACATCTCTTACCAGATAGTAACCACTCTCAAGATTAGGGAATGCTATAGAACCATTAACTGATGTTCCTGATCTGATAGGTGTTCCAAGCGTCATTCTCTCAATCAAGGCGGTTTTTTCTGTGTTCTCATCACTTTCTACAAACTCTTTTAGTATTGGAATCGATACAACCGAGCCTTTCGTCGTTGATACCGTATTGCCTGCAAGAGTACGGTATGAAGAAATACTGCTTCCCCATTTGAGCACACTGTTGTATGTATTATAATTATTAAGTGTACCTTCCATTAACTGATATACATTAAAGGTGTGCTGTACACTTCCAATCCTGATAAGGGATATGGTTCCGGATGAGGCAACATTATTTTCACTACCCTTTTCTGCAATAACGAACTTGACATTGTAGTCCTGAGTAGCATTTCCCGGTATCGTTCGATTCTGCCAAGACCATGCCATTCCGGAATCAGTATTTGTCAGACTACTTCCTGAACATTCGTTATAAATATTTGTCTGTCTGTCACTATATCTTCCATACCATATGCTGTCCACGGTTGTAACACCCGAATAGCCTCTTGCATAAAAGTTAAACTGTGCGCCGGATGAGCTCTCGTTCATCATAAAACCTTTGATTTTACCGTCTGCTGTACGGGTAGAAAAAGGTGTGATAGGAGCTGAATCATCTGTTCCTATCTGGACATCCGCATGACTTCCCAGAGAAAATGTCTTACTGCTGCTCGTAGTATTCGTAACAGAGTATGTTATCTGCAATGAGCCATCCTTTGCAAAGGTAAAGCCCACATTTACCTTTAAACCACCATATGTATTACCATTGCTGATATTGATATCAGTATACTTTGTTCCTGACACTGTCATAATGGATGAGAAACCATTTGTACCGTAAGTAACACGTTTCCAGGTTCCATTATAATTACCAATAAAATCAAAAGTAGTGGACTCTTTTCTGTAAGCCATATCATTGCCTGACGTGGTAGTATATGTCTTGCTATTGTAAGTAACTGTAGTTGTTGCAGCGTTTACAGAAACGGCAGGATTTAAAAAGGGTATATCAGACAATACAATCACTGCTATAATCATTAATGTAACCACTAAAGCCATGATTTTCTTTAATATCTTCATATCCTTTTTCCTCCCTTCTACTGTATTATTTCTTATATTTACAAGTTTAATTTAAGTATAAACGTTTTCTTGTAATAAGGATAACTCCTGCTCCAACAACCATAAGACTTCCCACAATGTAGAAAATTGTTGTACCAATACCACCTGTACTTGGAAGCTGACTGTTTGATGTAAGTGTATCTATAATTGAATTTCCGGTAAGACTGCTTATTCCTGTAAGACTAACTGTTGCATCTGCTGCAGTACCATTTGAAGCTTCTGCAAGCACTACAGAAATAGTAAATGTTAAAGGGGTAATCTTAGTATATCCGTCAGGTGCTTCATCCTCGACTAATACATAGGTTCCTGCACTGAGACCTGCTATATCAAGCTTACCATTATTTGCTTCAACAGCTGAACCATAACCTGAAACCATGTTACCCACAGCCACTTCTTCTCCAACAACTGGTCTGTATGCATTAATTGCTGCGTCATAGATTACCGGAACTGCTTCTCCATCCTCTGTATCCTTATGCAATGTAAACTTTGCTCCATTTAACTCATAACCTGATGTTGCAAGGTTTGCATATTTGGTGCTCTCAACTCGGAATGTAAATACACCAACGGTATCAACTGCAGTCTGTCCTACCGTCTCAGGCGCTGCAGGATTATTAGAATATGTAATGTAACCGCCACCTGCTGAAACCTTACCTGATTCGTAAGACTCATTTGTTGTACCGGTGATTGATGAAGCTGTGTCATTTAAGGTCGCAGAGTAAACAACCTCCAATGTGATGGCCTTGCTCCAGTTTTCTGAACCAACTGTCGCAATAAGGTTATCAAAACCAACCTTTAAGCCTGCCTTTGTACCAGATTCCTCGTCAGCCGGAATCTGGTCAAGCTTATAACCATTCGCATTACTTTCAGCATCGTATGGCTGTATAGTATTTGCTTCACCTGACTCCACTGTGTATGTCACACTGTCTATATTTTTATATGTAACACCTGTTGGATATACATCATTAAATATAAGCTTATATGTTTCATAAGCAGAAAAATCAGTAGTTGCAGGTATTGAAACCTTAAGCTTGTACTTTACTGTGTCACCGATTTTGCTGTCAACTACCTCTGCCCATGTGCTTCCATCCTTTGATACCAGCTTGTCAAATGCAGGCTTTGCGCTCTTAACATTTACTGCAACAGAGCCACTTACATAAACAAGAATATCTCCTGATACAGCATCATCAGCACCAATGCCTGTAGTCACATCTTTGATGAGATAATAACCTGTTGTAAGATTAGTAAATGAAACTGTACCGGCAGTTGAAGCCTTTTCTGTCTTTGTGCTGCTGAGTGTAAATCTCTCAATCAACGCCTTCTTGGCTACACTTGTATCAGCTGTTTCAGCTATTTCGTTAAGTACTACAGGATCAACAACATTTCCGGATGTGATGGTTACATTTTCTCCCGACTCAGTCCGGTATTGGGTTACACCTGTTCCCCAATGCATGTCACTTACCTCTCCTGCCTTGTACTCACCTGTCATAATCTGATAAAGCTCAAATGTATGAGCTGTTCCTGTGTTAACACCATTGATTGTTATTGAATTGGTGCTAGTCACCGCTGCCTTAGCAACAGTAGTTACCGGCAAAATCAACATTGCTGTCAACACAACTGCCATAAAGCCTGCTAATTTCTTTCTTCCCTTCATAATAATCTCTCCTTTCGTTTGACTTCCTCTTGTATTGTAATTCTACTAAGGTTTACCAGCTTCGTTGAATGGATATACTCTTATAAGAACCTTTCCTAAGATATATTCATCCGAAATGCATCCAATAGTTACTGAACGGCTGTCTATGCTGACGCCTCTGTTATCTCCCATAACAAATAGTCTGTTTTCCGGAACCTGATATGGAAATTCCATATCGCAGGTACCTTTTCGTATTTCGCTCACATACGGCTCGTCAAGTACTTCGCCGTTGCGTCTCACAACCCCCTCCTCATCTATGTCTATATTATCTCCTGGCAATCCAATCACTCTTTTTAACAATATTTTGTTATTATATGAAAATGCCACTATATCTCCACGATTAATTCGACTGCCTTTTACGCAAAGAAGAATGTCACCATTTATCAATGTCGGTGCCATGCTTGTACCTGTCACCCTTATAACCGGGAGAAATACATATGAGATAATAACAGCTAAAGCAGTAACAACAATAAGTGAACTGATCGTGTTTCTGATTATTCTCCATCTTTGTTCCTTCGTTCTTGCCGCCGTCAGTTGACTGACAATTTGTTCATACTCCGGAATATCGAATTCCTTATTTATTATAGGTTTCTCCAGTGTTTCCTGTGTTTCTTGTGTCTCCTGTTTCTCCGTTTTTTCTTCTTCCATAGGCACTTACCTTAAAGCTCTGTCTATGCTTCTAAAAACATACAGTATTCTTTCAAATATATTATTAAATTGTCTTTTTTTCCGTACTCTCGGAACTCTCTTAACAATTATCTCAGGTGCTGTTTCCGGTTCAGGCTTTATGGGCTCTATCTTTTCTAACAGCAACAAATCTATTCGACTGTTAAGCTTTTGATTTTCTATTCGCAATGCGTCTATTTCCTGTCGCATATAACTCATCAATTCAAGAAGCTCAGAGCGTTTTAACTTTTTAAATTCCTTGTCTGTCATACACTCCACCTCTGCTAAAATATTTAATTTGATTGATATAAAATCCCCGAAACATTTTTGATACCTTATAATAACAAACAAATGGGTACTATTTAGGTACTCTTGCGAATTATTTGCAAAAATACCTAAACAGTACCCATTTTTAGTAATATTTACCCAAGTGTTATTACAAAAAATTAAGTATGCCGATGTTTAGCATAGAAATTATCCTCAAACTTTGTTCAGTTCGTTCGAACGAATCGATGCACCTGATTATTGTGAGTTTTGACAAGACTTCTAAATATGTGTCACAATAGAATATATTAAATACGGCACCCATCGTCTATGGTTTACATATCTGTAACGGTTCATACCCATTATTAATCACTTCACTTCTTGTTCCGTAAAAATCAGATCTGTTGGTTGTACTTTTTATCGTTTTCTAAATGTTATATCAGGAAGTATAACTACATTTGTTTTTTGTGTTGTTTTATTTTTCCAGGCTACAACAAATCTTATTCTTGCACTAACCGGATAATAACCAAGTTTCTCATAATGATTTATCTGTTGCAGATACTTTTGAGAGTACTGAACAACAGGAATAAATTCCTCTTTGTCATTACGCATTTCGCAGTAGGCAAGTCCATTCTTTTGTATTACCAGCTCCATTCCTCCATAAAGATTAACTAATGATTTTTGTTTTCCCTCATAAAAACCTAAAAATACATCTTTATGTGACAATTGAGAAATTAGTTTTTCAGATGCAGGATAACAATTATTATCGTAATATTTCTGAACACCGTAACACATAACAGATTCAAATATATCATTGTTAAAATGAATGTGAAGTTCTTTCTTTGCTCTTGTCATACCTACATATAATTTGCGTTTGCTTTCATCTGTTTCTGCTTTCTCATTATCCAAAAGCATATATACCTTATCAAATTCACGCCCTTTAGATTTATGAATGGTTGATACGCATATTTCGCTCTTTTTAAAATGATAGAAATCCTCCAGTTTTGATTCAATAATAAACTGCTTTAAATCTGAATAGTATTTTTGCTTATATGAAATTTCATAATCGTGAATAATATTCTTGATAATTGGCAAATTACTGCTATTCTCATATCTGTCATATGTCAAATCTTTTACCTTCGTCCAGGTAACATCATCAATAACCGGAATAGAATCATTATGATATGAATCTAATGTCTGCAAGAAAAATCTTATTTCAATAAGATCAATTAAAGCAAAACCGTCATTTGATTGGATTAGTTTAGCAGGAATTCCTCTATTTATAAGCAATCCCAGCACCTTTAATGCCTCATCATTCGTGTTGGTGAGAACACATACCGTACCTGAATAATGCGCTAATGCAATATTTTCAGAAATAGATCCCGCTAAATCATGTCCTTCATGTCTAATAAGCTTAACTATCCCCCTCTCTTTAGAAACACTCCTAATTGGACTTACTTTCATCCTGTTTGTAACATTTTTGATATATGAATTAGAAAATTCAACAATTGCATTATCACTACGGTAATTATCTACAAGTTCATATTTTACAGCACCTTTCTCGGTTATCAGGCTCTGCATATATTTTGAATCAGAACCTCTAAATTCATAAATATTCTGATCATCATCACCAACAGCAATAACACGCATTTCCTCATTTCTGTCCATAAGTGCACAAATCAGATCATATTCATCTTTATCCATATCCTGTGCTTCATCAATAACTACAACATTTTTTGTAATTCTTCCTATTTCAACTTCTCTGTTTTGGATAAGCTCTGTTGCTTCTTTAACAACATTTTCTGCCGTTTCAACATTTCCAATTTTCCCCAGCAAATCAAAGCAATATGAATGGAAAGTCTTTATTTCAACAAATGCTGCAGCATTTCCGATAAGATCAAATAAGCGTTGTTTAAACTCCGTTGCTGCTGCTCTTGAAAAAGTAAGCATAAGTAATTGTTCGTGCTTTACATCTTCTAACAGAAGTAATGAAGCCAACTTATGAACAAGCACTCTTGTCTTTCCACTTCCTGGTCCTGCTGCCACAACTATATATTGCGACTTGTCATCATTAATAATTTGTCTTTGTTGTTCAGACAACTGGTCGAACAGCTTTTTATATTTAGCAGGAGTAATATTTCTTTGAATATCCTGAAGCCTTTCTTCCTTGAAATATTTTCTAATAAATGCTTTGTAGTCCATCTGGAAATAATCGCTTACAAACTTTAGTGCCTGATTATAATCTTTTACCATCATATTGGCAAATTCACCTACAATATGAATCTGCTGTATTTTCTGCTGATAATGTTCATTCAGCTGTTTATAATCATCTACTTTATATCTTATTTTATTATCTCGTTCGAGTCTTCTTATTTCCAGACTGTTATATGAAACAAGAAAACCTCCTTCAAGCTTTATCGCATCTATTTTTGATAGATATAACAAAGCATCCTCAATCTGATTATTAGTAATTGCTGTACCTCTGTATTTTTTGAAACCATTCATCAAATCAAGCACAGAAAAAGTGACAAGCTGTGTTTCAGAAGTAGTGTTCTGAATATTATTCTGTTGCATACTCAGCTGAAACAAATATCCTGTGATAAATATTGCAATATCATTTCTCTTATCCACTTTTTCCTTAAATGCTTCAAAATCCATTGTTGGAGAGTATACATACATATCACCAGCCACATTAATATTTTTTACAATATAGTGACTAATGGTCCAAAAATAAAGTATTGTCTTGATTGCAAAGACTGAGGACCACGTCATACCTGAATTTATTGCCTTATCATTTAATACTTTCAAATCTAAATATGTATTTTCACCAGAAAGATTTTGAAGAAGAAAGCATTCAAGATTTATATACTTTTTTAGAATATTTAAGGTCTTATTTGTGTTATCAGACTTTTTGATATATGCTGTTAAATCCTTTGTATCCGCTATCAGCCCATCCTGTCTTAATAGCGAAATAGCTCTTAGTACATCTGACCGCTCTATTCCTAAACGATCAGCTATATAGTCTGTTCTCGATTCAGAATCATCATTTCCGGCATTTGCAACACTCTTTTTAGAAAGAAGCATCTGAATTATTCGTTTTGCATATTTCTTTATATGCTCATCCATATTTACTGATGCATCTATTCTTGCAGAAGCTTCTATCATGTTAGGTACAATAATGCTTGTCGCATAAATTCTCGGGACATTTTGTCCTCTTTTAATATAGCCGGCGTTCTCAAGTGCCTGAATAGCTGTTTTTACACGCGTTTCAATATCAGTCACATTATCGTCCCATCCCGCCTGTCTTGCTATTTCTAGCGGAGATCGACGTAAAACATCCTGTCTGCCTGTGAGATCTTTTATTGCTTTCCATACCTGCTGTATTTCACTAATACTCAATTTAGTTTGATTGAGTAGAATAAAATGTTTATCAAGGTCGTTATCATTGTATAATACATAACATTCAGCCTGAATTTTTTCATCTCTTCCCGCTCTGCCTGCTTCCTGAACATAGTTTTCCAGAGAATCTGATATATCATAATGAATTACAAGCTTTACGTTAGGCTTATCAACACCCATACCAAAAGCCGAAGTTGCTACTATCACTTGTATTTCATCTTTAATAAAAGCCTCTTGATTTGCAGACTTTTCATTACTTTCCATCTTCCCATTAAACGGTTTTGCTGATATTCCATCTTTACATAAACGTTCTGCCAATTCAAAAGTCTTTTTTGTCCTTGAAACATATATTATAGTAGGACATTTTTTGGATTCGATCAGATTACGAAGAGTTAGATACTTCTGTTCTTCGCTCTCTTGATGAATTACCTCATATCTTAAATTAGTCCTTGTTGCATTCGTTGCAAAGATTTTTAACTCTATCCCCAGCTCTTTCTTAAAATAATCCACTATATCGCTGACAACCTTCTGTTTTGCTGTTGCCGTAAAACATGAAACAGGGATAGCCTTTTCCAAATTTTTCTTGTTGCAATATTCCCTTATAAATTCTCCAATATACATATATTCTACACGAAAATCCTGTCCCCATGCAGAAAAACAATGTGCCTCATCAATGACAAATCGAACTACATTTCTTGACATAAGCAGTCGTTCTATCGTTTTTGAACGGAGCTGTTCCGGAGAGATATAAACGATAGAAGCCAGTCCGTTCTCTATTCTGTCAAAACTTTCCGCTCTCTCTATCGGACTCAACATTCCATTTATCGTAACTGCATCTACAATTCCCTTTTTTGTAAGATTATCTACCTGATCTTTCATAAGTGACTGCAATGGAGAAATCACTACTGTTAATCCTCTTGTTAAATCTCCCTGAATAAGCGCAGGCAACTGAAATGTCAGAGACTTTCCCCCGCCTGTGGGAAAAATTGCCAACAAAGATTCACCTGCCATTGCAGCAGTCACAGCATTTTCCTGTAGTGCTTCTCCATCATAGTTTCTAAATGAATCATACCCAAATATCTTTTTTAGCCGCTTATGAATATCAAGTTCACCATTGCAATAAGAACAACCTTTCTCACATGGTTTTCCCCTTAACATATGCATAACCATCTCAATTGCCGGAAAATTCACATGAACCCAATGTGGAATAACTGAATATCTATCATCGCATGAAATTAGTGAAAGGCAATATGAGAGTTCCATCGGATATCGATCAATCAATAAATCCAAATTCGCATTTTCACAAATTTTACCGAAGAATCGCTCTTTTATCAAAATAATTAGTTCAGGAATATTTGATATATTTTCTAAGATGCCATTCTCTTTCAGGTACTCAAAAAAGCCCTTAAATTCTTTTCTTTCTCCCAGCAAAGAATAAAAAATCTGTTTTAACTTTTCATCGAATTCTTTATAAGAATTAACCTCATCAAAAAACAACTCCTTTGCTTTCTTCGCGTCATTTAATGGGTTATTCAATTCTTCTGTCTGTAGCTTATCATCCTTAACAAGAGCATGATATGGTTTCTTTGGAAATAGAAGTGGTGATAAAAATAAAGTGTCTATAAGAAAAGAAATTGAACTATTCTTTAACTCAAGTCTAATATATTTAGCATCATGATTTATAATATTATGTCCACATACAAATCTATATCCAACAAGAAACTGTTCAAATCTTTTGGAATTTGTTGTATGCAACTCCATACCGTCATCTCCGACAGCTCCATAATCTTTTACTTTTTGACTTTCCAAACTAACTTCAGTATCTACAAATGCTATTCTTTTCATGCGTACCCCTCTTAATCATCAAACAGAATTAACGCTATTATCTGTTTGAATTATTACAAACAATTTCAATCCCCTATTGTACACATTATTATACACTATTTTAGCATTTTTACCTATATTTATATCATTATTTCTTTTCTATTTCCTTTTATAAAGCTCAGGGTATCTAAAGCCCGTTATAAAGAATTGGACTTTAGACACCCTGAGCCTAAAATATATAGTTTTATTCCTGCACCTCAACAAGCTCTATCCTGAAATTCAGCTCTTTTCCTGCCATTTCATGATTGGCATCAAAGGTAACAGATTCTTCATCCTTTTCAACTACTTTCACCATAAATGGCTGTCCATACATATTCTGAAGATATACCTGCTGCCCTACCTCGAGTTCTTCAGCTCCCTGCATGCCAGATATTGCCACTGTAAAGATTGCGTCAGGATCAGCCTCTCCATACGCCTCTGATGGCTCCAAATGTACATCGACAACCTGTCCAACTTCCATATCTGCAACAGCCTTATCGAAACCAAGAATCATCATACCTGCACCGCATACGAATTCCAAAGGTTCACCTCTATCATATGAAGAATCAAACTGAGTTCCGTCATTAAACGTTCCTCTATAATGTGCTTTTACAGTCTTTCCTACATTTTTTCCTGAAAATGCAGGCTCTCTGTGACATCCGCCACATCCACCACCACAATGTGAACCACAATCATTGTCATCAGACCCTCCGCAAGAATGTCCTTCACCGTGGTGGTCACAATTAACTCCGGCTGACGTAAGCTCGCCCTTTAAATACATTTCTACAGCCTCGTCTGCATTGCCGCTTGCACCTGAGAAAAGCTCGATTCCGTTTTCCATAAGAGCTGCCTGGGCACCTCCGCCAATACCACCACAAATAAGCACATTTATTCCCTTATCGTGGAGTAAACCGGCTAACGCACCGTGTCCCTGTCCGTCAGAGCCCACAACTTCCGATGATACCACAACGCCATTATCCACCTCATATATCTTGAACTGTTCAGTGTGTCCAAAATGCTGAAATATTTCTCCATTATCATAAGTTACTGCTATTTTCATATGTTTTTTCTCCTAATTTTAAATTAAATATTTACACGTTCTGATATTTTATCATCTTACATGGCGTATGTAAATTGTCTTAAAATCAAATTATATATTTGCAACCAACATTACAGTTTTTTTCTGTTTAACATCTTTATTCACTTACAAGGCTCTCAAACGTGTTTCATCTCCCGCACCTCTGCAATGCTTCATATTCTCCTTTTACTTATTCTTCTTATTATCGTTTTTATGCTTTTCACAAATTTCATGCGCTCTACGTCTTGATTCGATAAAATTGGGATTGTTCCTGAATGGGTCTCTTTCCGTCCCATACCAAGGATCATTCTGACTGATAGCATCCTTGATAAATCCTATGACTAAAACTATAACTGCTAAAATCACTATTTCCATAATAATTACCTACCTTTCTTATTTTTTATTCATATTGTAATATCCGTTATTCATTCGTTTATTTAACTCTTTCCCATTGCATTTGCCTGTTACAGAATCAATGTAAGCCTGATGAAAATCAATATCTTGATTTTTTGTAACATCGGTTATACACACATCTTTAATCAATTGATATACTAACCATCCTAAACCTAATACAATAATAATCGCTCCCATAATATTACCATTCCTTTCTCTTTTTGATAAATTAATTATACCACTGATTAAGTCCTATTAATCGGACTTAAAATACGACATTCATGTGTATAATATTTTTCTTTTTTTATATTTTTTTAAAAATCGGACACCTAGACTTTTTATTATCCTAAAATATGCAACAAAAAAAGCTTGTTTATCGGATTAAATCCAGTAAACAAGCTTTTCTTAATGAGCCCACCGGGGTTCGAACCCGGGACACCTAGATTAAAAGT
>JBJEME010000039.1:0-19520 GCA_051879515.1 Lachnospira sp.
AGGTAATATCCCACGCCATGACCTGTTCCGTGATTGTAGTCAAGCCCCATCTCCCACAACGGAGCTCTGGCAAGATAGTCAAGATTAGCTCCTCTGACACCATGCAGAAATTTCGCTGCAGCAAGATTTAAGTGTCCTCTTAAAACTGCGGTAAAATGCTTCTTCTGCTCCTTAGAACATGGGCCTAGTGAAACCGTCCTTGTAATGTCAGTTGTTCCCTCAAGATATTGTCCACCTGTATCAAATAAAACAAATCCTTCAGGTTTAAGCTCCGTATCACTCTCCTTCGTAGGTGAATAATGACACATTGCCGCATTAGCGCCGAAAGCAACTATAGGCTCAAAGCTTGGTCCCATATAGTTATCGCCCTGCTCTCTCAGTTTCTCAAGATACGCTGCTGCACTGAGCTCTGTAATCTTCATTTTTCCGATATTCTTTTTAAGCCAGTACATAAACTTTGTGACAGCAACTCCATCTTTTATATGGGCAATTCTCTCATTTTCCACTTCTGTACTGTTCTTTATTGCTTTAGGTAATAATGTCAGATTTACTTCATTTATTACTTTTACATTCCAAGGAATATTCTTTACCATCGCATAATTAGCCCTCTTGGCATCAATGATAACCGTCTTGTCCGGAGAAATCTTTTTTATATCCTCGTATATGTCATTGTATGGCTTTAAGACTACACCATCCTTGGAGAGTTCTGCCAAAACATCCTTTGAAAAAGCCTCGGCATGCCCATATATAACTGCTTCATTCTCTGTTAAGACAGCATATGACAACACAACCGGATTACACTTAACATCATTTCCTCTGATGTTAAATAGCCATGCTATATCATCAAGTGATGTATTAACATATATATCTGCCTCTTTTTTCCTCATAATCTCTCGGATTCCGGCAAGCTTATCTCTTCTTGACTGTCCGCAATATTTTACGTCAAGAATCCTGACCGGTTCCTTTGAAATCTCAGGTCTGTCTGTCCATATCTCGCCTATTAAATCTCTATCGTATACTATTGACACACCTTTTCCCGCTAATGTTTTTTCCAGCCCGTCAGCATATTCAAAAGAAACACATCGTCCATCGAAGCCTAACACCTGACCATCTGTCATGTTATTCTCAAGATATTCTTTAATTGTAGGTACATCAGGCTGTCCTGACTTCATAAGCTCCACACCTGTACCCTCAAGCTCATAAGCTGCCTGGATAAAATATCTTCCATCCGTCCAAAGCTTTGCCTCAGTCGCTGTTATAACTGCAGTTCCTGCTGACCCTGTAAAGCCTGTGATATACTTTCTGCATTTAAAATAATCTCCCACGTACTCAGAGCTGTGATAATCATTGGTGGTAACCATGTACACATCTATTCCTTCACGCCTCATTACCTGGCGCAGTTTTTCAATTCTATCCTTTACCATAGTAAATTCCCCTCTAATCATCTTTTATCTCGTCAATTATTTCTTACCCGGAATCCATATCGTTCCTACATTACCGTAGTAAGAAGCAGTGCGCATAATGGCAAAGTTATAATACTTAAAAATGTTGTTATAACCACTGCTCCAGCCGCCAAATTCTCATCATGCTTATACTGGACTGCAAACACAGAGGTTATTGCCGCAGTCGGACATGCCTCAAGAATCAGACAGACATTCACAACAATACCGCTAAGCCCAAGAATCTTAAACAAAGAAAAGCATACCAGTGGAACCATAAACATTCTCACGATAATTACGTACCATATCCACTTGTTGCTTACAAGATTCTTAAACTTACTTCCTGCGATAATTATACCTGTAATAATCATGGAAATTGGGGTATTCATATTTCCAACATAAGCCATAGGCTTAGAGATAACTGCAGGCATGGGAATTCTTGCAAAGAATATAATAAGTCCAATAACCAGTGCTATTACTGCCGGTGTTGTAATAAGTGTCTTAAATATTTTTTTAAAATTAGTCTCACCGCTTGTCCATATAAATCCAACTGTCCATAAGAACACATTGAACATGGTTACAAATGCACTTGCATATATCAGTCCTTCTGCGCCAAATAACGCTTCAATCAATGGGAAACCCATATATGCAGCATTAGAGAAGCCGCAGGCAAACCGGATAATCGCTTTGTCCTTACTCTTTATCCATATTGTCATGATAAATGAGATAATAATGCCTATTGACAGACATACTGTTCCCAGTAAAAATGTCTTGCCAAGGTTAGCAGCTATTTCATCATCATAACCTGATGCATAGGAGTTTATTATCATCGCCGGTACAATTAAATACAACAGCAGGTCTGACAGCACCTTCTTTGACTCCGGCTTTATAACCCTAGTCTTCACGCAGACAAAACCTGCAAATATTAATATAAACAAAATCGCTACCTGTTGTGCCGTAATTAACGCTAACTCCATTTCATCTCTCCTGTATTCTGTCTTACTGTTTTATTATATTTGTATTATTTTCCTACTATTTCCGTGTTGTTTATGTTTTCCCCTGTACTGCAGATAAAGGGCACTTGGATTCTTTCGCAAGAACTCTTCCGCCTCTGCGCTGGAAGAAAGCCCACTAATAAGAATCTTAATTTCAGATATGTCCCCACAGAACTCAAGAAATTCTATAGAATTGTCCACATAGGAAACAACCGATGATTCATATTCTTCAACTTCGTCAGTTTTAAGTAAAACTACTTCTTTTTCTATATCATAGAAATCTTCCTTGAAGTTTTTTTCTGCTTTTTGTAATCTGAGCCACTCATTATGTTTATCCAGACTGCTTCTCATTTTCTTTGCTTCGGTAAAACTGGCGTTTAATGCATCCAGAATATGATATGTAACCATAGTCTGTTCCTCTTTATCTGCTGCCTTCATTCTTTTACAGTAGTTTGACATACAACCGTCTTCAAGTATTTCTTTTACTGAATAATAATCGTTACATTTACCGTAATTGTCAATATATTTTATCACATTTGATGCAATTTCTTTATTTCTTAAGAATTCATATACCTCCTGCTCTGATATTTTCAGTCCAAGATCCTGGTAAATGTATACCATTGCACTAAGATTCTCCCAGCCTCTGGCAGTCACAATTGAATTTCCTTCCTTTGTTTTACTGACCTTGTAAAAATCATCCGGATTCAGTTCAAGATAGCTGCGAATTGCCCCATGAAGATGTCGTTCATTTGCATATCGTTTCCACACATTATAGTCCGCCTCAACATTTATAACCCTGACCTTATCAAGCATTGAGACATTGATTTCACTCACTATTTTCTTATCCTCCAGACAGTCCACCTCCATCACGACAATCCAGCCATCTGATAAATTATTCTCTTCCAATTTTCTTTTGCAAATGAGATTCATCATTACCTGTGTCATATTTAAGGAATCGCTATTAATTCCATTTATAAGAATTATCCCCTCTCTTTTCCCTATAGCCCGGGAATAAAAATATTCATTTGAAGCTTTGTCCCCAATTGTATCCATTACAAGTCCAATGTTACAGTCAATCGCAATCTCTTCAATCATCTGTGTCTTGCCTACACCCGGACCTCCTATTACCAGAAGCGGCCTTCTTCTCTGCGGTGGAATCTTATATTTCCCATTGTTGTCTTTTAACAAATATGCCTGTACTGAATTGGTAATCTCCCTTCTTGCCTCAGAAATATTCATCTCAGTTTCCTCCTCCACTAATTCCCTTTTTCAAGAGCATCTTATTTCTGAAGCTATTATTATTTATCTGTCTTGTCGAATACAAGCGAAAAAGGGCACAACGCATGGAAAATTTCCTGCGGTGTGCCCGTGCATATTATTATATGTATATCCTATGCAAGTATTGGCTTTAAGCTCTCTGCAAGCAAATCCTTCTTTGCCTGTGCCTCAGCTAAATCCTTGCCCTTCGTTGTAAAATATGTCTTAATCTTAGGCTCTGTTCCTGAAGGACGAACAACAACTGTTGAGCCGTCCTCAAGCTCGTAAATAAGTACATTGGCAGATGGAAGTCCTGTAACCTCCGTATTCTTGTAATCTGTTGCCTTTACAACCTTAATTCCAGCAAACTCTGTTGGAGCATTATCTCTAAGTCCCTGCATAATACCATTCATTTTGTCCATTCCTGTAAGTCCAGGGAACTCAAAGCTGTCAACCTTATTAAGATAACGACCGTACTCAGTGTAAATCTCCTCAAGTCTCTGCTTAATTGAGCTTCCAATACTCCTGTAATATGCTGCCATCTCACAGATAAGCATAGAGCCGATAACAGCATCCTTGTCGCGGACATATGGACCTGCAAGATATCCGTATGACTCCTCAAATCCAAATATAAATCTGTCAACCTCTCCTGCTGCCTCAAGGCCGGCAATCTGGTCACCAATCCATTTAAAGCCTGTAAGAACATTTCTCATCTCAACACCATAGTGTGCTGCCACAGCATCTGCAAGTGGTGTTGATACGATAGACTTAACTGCCACAGGATTCTTTGGCATAGTGCCTTTCTCAATACGTCCTGCACATATGTAGTCAAGAAGAAGTACACCCATCTCGTTACCGCTTACCAGCTCATATGAGCCATCAGGACATTTCATTGCAATACCTACACGGTCTGCATCAGGGTCTGTCGCAAGCATAAGGTCTGCCCCTGATTCCTTCGCAAGATTAAGTCCGAGCTCCAATGCTGCATAAATCTCCGGATTAGGATAACTGCAGGTTGTAAAATATCCATTAGGATATTCCTGCTCAGGAACAATTGTAATATCAGTAATACCCATATCCTTAAGAACATGTGTTACAGGCACTAGACCTGAACCGTTAAGAGGGCTGTAAACCAGCTTAAGTCCCGCTGTCTTACATAATCCCGGCCTAACCTGCCTGTCCTCAATAGCATCATATAATGCCTTCTTACAGTCATCTCCTACGAATCTGATAAGACCATTCTCAACACCCTCTGCAAATGACAGGTATTTAGCTCCTGTTAAGATATCTGTCTTTTGAATCTCATCATAAACAATAGCAGCTGCGTCATCTGTCATCTGGCATCCGTCAGGTCCATACGCCTTATAACCATTATACTTTGCCGGATTATGCGATGCAGTTACCATAATACCTGCATTACAGTTATAGTAACGTGTTGCAAATGAAAGCGCAGGAACAGGCATAAGTGCATCATAGATTCGAACCTTAATTCCATTAGCTGCAAGTACAGCAGCTGCCTCCTTTGCAAATATATCACTCTTTAAACGGCTGTCAAAGCTTATGGCAACCGTCTGTGTTCCGCCCTGAGTCTTAACCCAGTTAGCAAGTCCCTGTGTAGCCTGACGAACAACATAGATGTTCATTCTGTTAGTACCTGCTCCAAGAACACCTCTAAGTCCGGCTGTTCCAAACTTAAGGGATACCGCAAAGCGGTCCTTAATTTCCTCATCATTTCCCTGAATTCTCGCAAGCTCTACCCCAAGATCAGCATCCTCCAAATCTGCTTTAAGCCAGCGCTCATACTCTGTCTGATACATAAATATCCTCCTGCCTTTCATGTTTTATCGTACAAATAATCTAATAAAAGAATAACTCTTACCGTCAATTTAGTCAATTGTAATTGGCAATTCATTTAATAGTCTTTTAACAGATTTTACCACATTTTACATACATACTCTGTTTCTTCCGGCTTCCTTTGCCTTATACAGATTATCATCAGCCTTCTTAAATGAATTAAGATATGCGCCTCCCATATACTTGGCTACGCCAATGGAAATTGTTACTTTTCCGATATCAAACTTAATATTTTCCACCTTTGCCCTGATTTTCTCTGCAAGCTCACGTACACTCTTCTCATCAGAATGGGCGATAATCACGAACTCCTCACCGCCCCAGCGGATAAGGTAATCTTTTTCACCTATGCATCTGTTTACCTCGTCAGTTATACTGCGCAAAACCCTGTCTCCATATTCATGTCTGTATGTATCATTAACTCTCTTAAAATGGTCTATATCATACATTAACAGATATAAATCATCCTTGTCAGTAATATTCAGCTCATTGTTGTCATTGGTAATCTTAGGAAGAATATTTCGATTATATGCATGTGTAAGAGCATCATGTATCAGTGTATTCTCCATCTGCTTCTGCCCACTGTACTGTGCCAGAAACAATTTATCCAGTGCAATCTGGCATAAAAGAATTCCGGCATTTAACGGAACCGCCAGAGAAAGCATCATATAAAAATCCGGATAGTGCAAAATTGAATTGGCAATAACAACATCCGCAAAGATTAAAGCCTGTCCTATAACCGCATACTTAACAGGCGCTGATAAGCCATTAACAAGAAAAAGCATGTTAATAATCAGAAATCCTTCGCAGGCAAGACTTAAGTCATTTAGCGACACATTAGCCCATACCGTACTCCACATCACGCAATGGGTGACAGCATAATTAAGAAAACACATTACCCTGTAATCATTCGACTTATAATAGAGCAAAATATATAATCCCATCGGAATAAGTATGGATAATCTGGCAGGAATGGTGTCCACGCTTAATCCACCCGTAAGATAACAATCCCGGATAAAAAATGCAATGGAACAAATACATAAGATGATAGTTTCGCATAAATTGAATTTCTTATAATACTCATATTTCTGTTGAAAGTACTTGCTGTCTCTTCTCATAATAATCTCCATAATCCGCAACTCATCGTCAATATATTAACAAAAAACTTGCTACTATACTATACTATTTTATGCCGTGATGAAAAGTACCAATTTTTAACTGTGACCTTCCGGTAAGTACATTATATTTAATCTGCCGGATGCAACTGCAGCTCTGGTAAAAAGGCACAAAAAAGGCATACAACAAAATATCATTAAAGAATTAATTCCATAGTGATATTTCATATGTATGCCGTATTTTAAAAAATATTTATAAAATCTAAAAATTTTCAGTATAGCATTTAAAAAAACCTATGATACACAGAACTTTTTTAAGATGCGCCATGCTAGTCCATATACTTTTCAAAGAAAACATCCTTGGTACATGGTCTGCTATAGTAAAATCCCTGTATAAAATCAGGCTCAATTTCCTTTATTCTGTCCAGTTCCCCCTTTGTCTCAATGCCCTCAATTACAAGCTTCAATCCCAGGCTGTGGACCATCCTGCTAATATGTCCAAGCAGATTAAACTCATAGTCATTACAGATGGCTTTATTAGTAAAGCTTCTGTCTATCTTAACTATGTTAGGCTTAAGATTTCCTATGTTAAACAGATTGGAATACCCAGTACCAAAATCATCAACAGCTATACCAATGCCACTTAACCTCAATTTCTGCCATACACTCTGTATAGCAGCACTATTCTCAATCTGACCGCTTTCTGTAAGCTCCACAACAAGACCGGATGTCTCCAACCCTGATATGTTAATTGCTTCCATAAGTTCGTCAAACAAAGCACTCTTTAGCAGCTGTATATATGATAAATTAATAGAAACCTTAAAATTCGGATACTTTTCTCTTACCTCTTTACACATCTCAAGAGCTGTTGCTATTATCCACCTTCCAACAGGTATAATCAGACCACTTTTCTCAAGAAGAGGAATAAACTCAACCGGAGAAATTGCTTCTCCACCCGGTGTCACATATCTTAATAATGCCTCTGCCGAATAAAGTGACTCTCCCTCAAGTGACACTATAGGCTGGAAATTAAGAGAAAAACCTTTGTAATCATTGGCCACAGCCATACGCATATAGCTCATGATTGCACGTCTTCTAAGGAAATCCTTATAATCATCGTTATCATAGAAATAGACCTGATTCTTGCCTCTTTCCTTAGCCTCCGTCAAAGCAAACTCGGACAGTTTCATCACGTCCTCATATGATACAGAGTGTGTATTGTCCACAGCAATAACACCACCTGAAATGGTATAAACTGCCTTGTAAAAATCCTGCTCAACTACTTCATCAACTGACGAACGAATCTTATCATATAACCGTTTCATCTTCTGGAGTTCTCCCGATACATCCAGAATTATATACTCATCTGAAACGATATGATAAGCAAACTGCCCCTCTCCTACGCACTTCTGAATACATTCAGCGACCTTTCTAAGCACATAATCACCGTAAGATGAGCCATGTCTTTCATTGATTATCTTAAAGTCGTCAATACCTATCCTAAGAAGCTGTATCTTCTCACCATTATCTTGTGCTTTAGCATATTTCTTTTGAAATGATTTCTCACTGAGCATTCCGCTGACGTTATCGGCAATCTGTCTCTTTCCGATTTCATTAATACAACCTATCATGAGCTTGATGTCATTCTGCTTATCTTCGACTATACGACCTCTGCAGTTAATCCAGATAGGCGAACCGTCCCGCCCTATCCATCTGTAATCAAGGTCATGAGAATCCTTTTTACCATCAACTATCTCCTGCAGATCATCTGAAAGAAGCTTTATATCATCAGGATGGACAAATAATCCATGCGACTTTACAACATCACTGAACTCACAGCTTGGCATCTTAAAACGCTGTAATGCCTGCTCTGTGATATAATATTTATCATTATTAATGTCATACACATAAAGATAATCATGCATACAGGGCGAAAGCTCTTTTACTATCATCTTAAATGATTCATAATCCAGCTTATTAAGTTTTTCATCCATGATAATACCCCAATTCCCCAAAAATCGTACTACAATTAATGCAATAAACTATAATAATATTATTATTTGTCTCTATTTCTGAATACCACCAGCTTACTGATAACATAGTTAAGTACAATCACCACAATCTGTGCAATAAGCTTGATAATCATGCTGTTAAAATGCAACAGCGTCACAAATACGAGAATAATAAGTTCTTCTATACCCAGCGTAACTAATCTTCCACCTGCAAATGTGACAAGCTGTGCAAAGAATTCCTTCATGGTATTAGTTGGAGACGAAAACACCCAGATTCTGTTGGTAAAAAAAGCAAACAAAACCGCTAAAATCCACGAAAGAACATTGGATATAAGTTCATTAATATCTAATACCACATCAAACAATGCGTAGGAGGCTATACTTACCACTGTGGTAAGCACACCGAAAAACAGGTACATAAGTATTTCTTTATTCTTCTTGTAAAACGGTTCAAATATGTTTAATACCGGAAGATGCATTATCTTATCAAAAATATCCGGTTTTTTACTCTGGTTGTCATTCTCTAACTCAATATTCTGCATAAAAACTTACATACCTCTTATTAATAATACATGGGATAATATCATCCAAAAAACATCTCAGGATTTACAACAACACACTGAATAATCTGTTCCTTATCGATTTCAATAAGTCTGGTCCTGATGAGAATCTTTTTACCCGAACCTGATTTATCTTTAATTAAACATCCCATACTGTCACAATCCCCGATATTATCCATCGCTGAATTATGTACCGGAATACTATCAATATTCCCGCATTCTTTATTGTTAATCACATTATCGTACTGTTCCTTAAATTCTTCAAACGAATCAAATCCCAAAAGCCTTATCAGGCATGGATTATATAACAAAATAGAATTATCCTTCTTTGAAATGTGTAAAATTCCAACATCAAGATTCTTAAACATTTCACGGAATTCGTGTAATTCCTGAAAGCTGGACTTATCGGAATTTTTATACTTATCTGTGACTTCTCCTCTTTTAGTCTCATCGGTAAGAAGCTTTTCAAAATCCTCCACCGTCATAGGCTTATAAAAATAATACCCTTGCGCATACCTGCATCCCATATCTTTTAACATGGAAACCATATCTTCTGTCTCCACGCCTTCAACTATTGATGCAATATGTATCTGCTTAGACATATCAAGAACAGCCTGTATTATGTCACGCCCTTTCTCGTTATTCTCTCCATCAAAATCGACGAATTTCATATCGAGTTTAAGCACATCCGCCTTAATATCCTTCAACATATTAAGAGATGAATATCCGCTTCCGAAATCATCTATGAGAACCTTAAACCCACTGGCTCTCAATGCAGCTTCTGTATCTTTTATAATAGTCTCATTCTCAGTGTAGGCAGACTCAGTTATCTCAACTTCAATCCTGCTTGCCGGTATCTGATACTTTTCAACCAGCTTTACAAGGAACTCACATACATCCATATCATAAATATCAATCCTTGAAACGTTGATTGAAATAGGAAGTGGCTTCAGGCCCTTATCATACCAGTACTTAACAGTCTTACATACCTCTTCCCATATATACTGGTCCAGCCTTGTTATAAATCTTGTTTTCTCAAGTACCGGGATAAACTTAGCCGGTGATACCACACCCTGCCCCGGACGAATCCACCTTACCAGAGCCTCTGAGCCAACTATTGTTCCCGTTTCAAGATGAACCTTAGGCTGAAGATAAAATACAAATTCACCGCGGTCTATACCTGTCTGAACATCATTGATAAGCTTGAGTTCCTCTTCCTTACTGTCAAGAGTTTCTTTCTTAAACCAGTGTATAGGAGAGCCCTCATTATCCTCTATTCTCTCAATTACTGAAAGAGTACAGTCATACATGTCACCCACAGACATGTCATTATCCTCATCAACAATGTATCCGGAAAATACAGGTCTGAATGTTTCAGCTCCGTCAAAGTTCATAATTACATTAATGATACCTTGTCTGATTGTTTCTGCCATCTCGTCACTGTATTCAAACACTATGCAGAAATTATCTCCGCCAAAATATCCTGAATATGTCCCATACTTTTTATCTAATTCTTTTAAGTAATCTGCAACAGCAATCAACAGCTTATCGCCCTTGTCCCTGCCATACCACTTGTTAAAAACTCTGAAGTGTTCTATATCCGTTGTTAATAAACAGCATTTGCCGTCAATGCCCCGCATATATTCAACTGAATCATTCCAGAAACTTCTTCTGTGAGGAAGACCTGTCAGACCATCCAAAAGCGTACCACTATTCTCCATAATAATTCCTCATCTTATTGTCAATACTGTGTGAAAACAATCACTGATACCACGAAATATTTACATAATAATAACACAATAAAAGGAATTATTCTACATAAATTTTACAATTTTTATATTTTTCTTCACATTATTTTTTATATTTTTCTTTGTGTTTCTTTCTTTATTTTACTGACTCTGCATACGGTCTCTGCCTGGTTTTACCATACCGCCGGGATTCATACTTCCATCAGGCATACTTTCACCCTGATTCATATTTCCACCCTGGTTTTTGCCACCAGGACTCATTCCACCGCCAAATCCATTTGACACAGCTCCCATTGTTCCTTCAGTCTGCGTCCACTCAGCAACCTTTGTTCCATCCCTTGAAATTGTATAGGTTGTTCCGGTACCCAGAGTATCTGAGCAAATCCAGCCTGAAGAATAGTTTTTTGTTAAATCAAAGCTGATAACGTTATTTCCGCTTCCATCGGCAACTGTATACGAACCGGCGGTAAAGGATGTGCCGCTTAATACATATGCATTACATGAATTTACCGGTGTTTCACACACTCCGCCCAGTGCAACAACTGTTCCTCCTGTTACGGTTACTGAACCGTCGGTATCTATAGAGCCTGACATTCTGCCAGATGAAGAACCACCTTTAACAAAAACAAATCCGCCTGTCTGCTCGTAGTTACCGTTAGAGTCAATTGCATCTGTATCACCTGATGGCGTTGTCACATCAACATAACCTCCCGTAATCTTTATAAGCGGAGTCGTTGCTCCTGAGCTTGCATTAAGCCCGTCATCTGTTGCATAAACAAAGATTTTTCCGTCATTTATTACTATATTATTGCCCTCAATGCCCTCATATGATGTTTCAACATTAATAACACCGCCATCAATTGTCACAACATTTTCAGCATGAATGCCGTCATCTTTTGCGGAAATACAAAGATTAGCATCATCGCTTATGCAGACATCATACGCAGCATCAAGTCCGTCACTTGCAGCTGTAATATCAATATTACCACCGGTAATTGTAATTATCCCTCTCTGGTTTCCCTTAGATGACACATCGCTATCCTCTGTCTTTATGCCATCTCCGGCGGTTGAATCCAATACTATTTCACCTGATTCTATCTCAACTGAATCATTTCCCTTTAAAGCGTTATTTGGTGCCGTAATCTTTAATGTGACATTTTTTACGGATACATCCTTCTTACTCTGAATTCCGTTATTGTATGTTGCATTAACCACCAGACTACCTTTGCCGGTAAGAGATAAATCCACACATGAATAAATGGCTGCATTCCCGTCTTCGCTGCCATTCGTGTCATTCTCGCTCTTAACGGCTCTGGTATCTGATATTTCATTAAATGTTTCCTCTTCTGATTTTATCTTGACACTGTCAGCACTCACCACATAAACCGGTGCTGCAGTGCTGCAGGAAATGGAAGCTCCATTAAGAATAATGTTAACCTCAGCTTCGTCTCCCGCATCAACTATAATCTGCCCGTCAGGAAGTTTTCCGGAAAATGTATAATCTCCCGCAGCAGTTATTGTGTAAACATTCCCATCCTGTGACACTCCACCTGAAACATCCGTCGTAATCGCAAAATCCCCTGTTATATCCACCCTGTTGCTCTCTGCGTCAACCACAGCCTCCTGTTTTAGCTGTTCCGGCTCACATGATGTAACCGACTCTCCTTTTCCTGTTTCCCCGGTTGAAGCATTCTCACCACAGCCCGAAAGCATTAGTCCTGCACACATTATTATTGCAATTCCACGTAATAAATTTTTTCTTATCATATAAATTTCTTCCTCCAGACTTCCCCAAAAATGAAAATCTCTTTTCTATGTTATTTTATCAAGATTATAAATGGAATTTATGTCCAAAATATGTTCAAAACAAGAAAAAAGTGCGAACTGTACGTCCGCACATTTTAATTAAAACAATACAAGAAAACCAAAACGACATTTCTTCCCTATATCAACACATCCTTATCTTCTTTTTTATTATCCTTAAGATACACCGTCAACTGATTATTCCTGTCGCATGTTGCAAGAAATACATCCTCCACACTTTTTGCTCCCTGTCCCTTAATCATGTTTTGGAGCCATCTCTCATTGTTTCCTGTGTGGCGGAGATTTTCCTCCATTATTTTCCCGTCAATAATTACATTTGCCACCATATAATCCTGTTCAGGCTGCAGCTGAATATCGGCCGGAGTAACAGGTCTGTCAGTGGCCCTTGGCAGGAAACTGATTTTTCCGTTTCCCTCAAGTATAGCCGCTTCCAGTTGTGAGATGTCAAAATAGCCGGCAATCCTGCACTGTGCCAGCAATTCCGGCACATCCAGCTTGGCTTTTTTCAGATTCTTCCTATACAGTTCACCGTTGCTTAAAAGGACTAAAGGCCTTCCCTCAACAAATCTCCTTGCCTTTATGGATTTGTTACAGATGTAGGAAATCAGCAGTGTAAACAATCCATATACAATCATTGCAGTAAACGGCAAAACAAAATCATTCTCCAGGGAGGTTGCCATCTCCGCCGCAATTGAGCCTATTGTGATACCATTGATATAATCAAACATGCTCATCTGGGACATCTGCCTGTATCCTATCAGCTTTGTGAGAACAAATATTGTTAGAAGTGAGCCTAAAGACAACACAATAACATATAAAATACCCATAATTAATTACCTTTTATATTATCTATTTAACATTTTGATTTACATAAATTATGGCCTGCATATTCGGCTTTATCTCCAAGTTCTTCCTCAATTCTTAATAGACGGTTATACTTTGCAACCCTCTCGCTTCTGCATGGTGCTCCGGTCTTAATCTGTCCTGTGCACATAGCCACTGCCAGATCTGCAATTGTTGTATCCTCTGTCTCTCCGGAACGGTGGCTTACGATTGCCGTATATCCTGCTTTATGCGCCATATCAATTGCATCTATTGTTTCTGATAAAGTTCCAATCTGATTAAGCTTTATAAGAATGGAGTTCCCACACCCCATTTTTATTCCCTTCTCCAGTCTTTCTGTGTTTGTCACGAATAAATCATCTCCTACCAGCTGTACCCTGTCTCCAAGCCTCTCTGTCATCTTTTTCCAGCCTTCCCAGTCCTCTTCGTCCAAACCATCCTCGATTGAAAAAATCGGATATTTTGAAATCAGCTTTTCATAGTAATCAATCATTTCATCTGTCGAACGCATTACCTCAGTACAGATGGTATCAGGCTGTAGCGCCTCACTTGCGCCGGCTTTACATATAGCTCTGCTCTCTCCAGGGAAATAGTACATTCCCGCATCCTCCTGAAAAAGTTCTGATGCAGCAGCATCCATTGCAAAAAGAAAATCCTCTCCCGGTTTGTATCCGGCTTTTATTACCGCTTCCATGAGAATATCAAGTGCCTCATCGGCATCCCGTACATCCGGAGCAAAGCCTCCTTCATCTCCTACAGCTGTGGATAATCCCTTCTCATTGAGTACATTTTTAAGACTATGGTAAACCTCTGTTGCCATTCTTATGGCTTCCTTAAAGCAGCATGCAGATACAGGCATAATCATAAATTCCTGAAAATCCAGATTATTTTTCGCATGAACTCCTCCATTTATTATGTTACACATAGGAACCGGTAAAATGTAACTGTAATAATCCTTAATAAATCTGTATAGAGGTATATTTTTACCATTTGCTCCCGCCCTTGCTGCTGCCAGCGAAACTGAAAGAATGGCATTCGCACCAAGGTTATGCTTATCTTTAGTCTGGTCAGCAGCAATCATTGCCATATCCACTGCCCTGAAATCCCCGGCTGATATGCCTCTGACGCAGTCATTTATCTTTGTGTTTACATTTGCAACGGCTCCGAGTACGCCCTTTCCATTATATCGTGGACTATCAATATCCCTTAATTCCAGTGCCTCAAACTCCCCTGTTGAAGCTCCGCTGGGTGCCATCCCCCTGCCCAGCACTCCGTCTTTAAGAAATACATCCGCCTCCACTGTGGGATTACCTCTTGAATCCAGTATTTCTCTTGCAATAACCTTCTCAATTTCTAAATTCTCTGACATATAAAATACTCCTTATTATGGATAAGATAATTTCTTTCTTATCTTTCCCACAATAAGGAGTAATATGCTTAAAAATTTGCATGATTTATTTCTCTGTCAATTCTGATATAACCTCATCCTCAGATTCTGCCATCGCCTGTAAAGTCATAGTAAGAAGCTTATCAAGATCCCATCCAAGCTGACTTGCTCCACGCTCAATCACATCTCTCGAACAGCCTGCTGCAAAGCCTTTACTCTTATACTTCTTTTTTAAAGATTTAAGTTCCATATCTTTCGTACTTTTAGATGGACGCATTAATGCAGCCGCCCATATCAAGCCGGTAAGCTCATCTACAGCAAAAAGTACCTTCTCCATCACTTGAATTGGCTCAACATCTATTGTTACTCCACACCCAACGGTGATTCCATAGCCATGAGAACACACTGCATGAATAATGTCATCCGATACACCTACCTCTGCTAAAAGTTCAGGTGCCTTAAGACAATGCTCTTCCGGATAAAGTTCAAAATCGATATCATGTAAAAGGCCTACAATTCCCCAGTATTCAATATCTGACTCGTAACCCAATTCCTTTGCAAACCATTTCATGACAGCTTCAACCGTAAGCGCATGTTGAATATGAAATGGATCCTTGTTGTACTTTTTAAGTAACTCAAAAGCTTCATTTCTTGTTATATGTCCCATTGTTCTTCCACCTCATTCATATCATTGTGATTTTTAATATTCATCTAAAAAGAAGTGATGTTCTCCATCCTTCTTGTATGCAATAACCGTATCCAGATTGACATTCTCTACACTTCTGAAAATATTACTTTCTACATATGGATTCGTTTTCTTTAACATGGCAATCAATTTCTTTGTTTCCAGACGTTTGGAAGATGTTGTTCCATCTTCGTGACAGGTAGTGCAGGTTTCAGTAAAATGACATGCACATTGCAAAAAATGCAGTTCATTGTAATCTCTCCATTTACAAATATCTGCTTCCCTAATCAGATACATAGGCCTTATCAGTTCCATCCCCTCAAAATTAGTGCTGTGAAGCTTTGGCATCATAGTCTGTATCTGCCCACTGTGAAGCATTCCCATAAGAATTGTCTCGATCACATCATCATAGTGATGTCCAAGGGCAATTTTATTGCATCCAAGTTCTTTTGCTTTGCTGTACAAATGCCCCCGTCTCATCCTCGCACATAGATAGCACGGACTTTTTTCCACTGTATCAACTGTATCAAAAATATCACTTTCAAAAATAGTTATTGGTATTCCCAGTTGTTGTGCATTTCTCTCAATTAAAGTTCGGTTCTCCTTATTGTATCCGGGATCCATAACCAGAAATGTGAGTTCAAAATTCACCTTTCGATGCCTTTTTATTTCCTGAAACAGTTTAGCCATCAGCATGGAATCTTTTCCACCCGAGATGCATACTGCAATATGGTCTCCTTCGCTGATAAGTTGATATATCTGACAGGCTTTGGCAAATGGCGAAAATATCTGTTTATGAAATTTTTTCCGTATGCTGTCTTCTGCTTTTTCCTGCTTTTCATGAACATCCGTCTCATCAGTTACAATATTAGACAGCAGATATGCATTGTATCCGCCTTCAAGGCTGAAACACTCTCTGCCGTACCGCTCAAGCATCTCTGCTGTCTCTACAGATTTTTGTCCTCTCTGGCAGTATAAAATTAGTTTTTTTTGATTATCTATACATCCTAAATACTTTTCTGTATCCCGCTGCAGTTCTTCAACCGGGATACTAACAGCTCCCGGTATCATACCATACAAAATGCTTCCTTCATCTCTGATGTCAATTAACACATAAGACTCTTTCGGCAACTCATTTAATTGTGATATATTTATTAAATTCATAAAGCCCTTTTCCTCTTCCAAATATAGTCGCATAATAAGGCATTAATAATATATCTGTATTTTTCACTCTTGTCAAAACCTTAATCGCATTTGATACCATATCGCATCACCATGCCTATCTTTTTAATCCACATTCGCTACTTTTATCAGTTATAGTAAAAAACTATAACAAAGCAGCAACACTTAAGAATTTTCTTCTTAAGTGTTGCTGCTAAGCATACATTTAGGTTTCACATATTATCCTACGATATAGTGTATACAACTGTAACATTGTCTGTCACATCAATATCGTCCGGATTGATATTGATATCATATGCTTCCTCTGGTTCACAGCTTCGAATACGGCATTCATCAAGCATCATTTTTTCCATCGGTCTTGAAACAAAATCAATTTCTGCCCAGGAATAATCTATCGTCAATATATCTCCAAGACGCACTCCTGCTGCCGCCGTCAGTACATCAGCCTTTGCTTTTGCATCTGTCACTGCATTTTTAAGCAGTTCATTCTTGCACTTCTCCGGCTCAGCAACCGTGTATTCTATACGAAACTCTGTGTTTACCCGAGAATGTCCAAGCTTATAGAGCACCTTTCCCAATTGTTTATTATCAGCAGGAAACTCAATTTTCATTCTATGCACAAATTTATATCCCTCAAATCTTCTTTTCCAGCTATTGTCCTTTGCCTGGTAGCTCTCATACTCTGTGCTTACATTAAAACTCAATGTTTTAATATCATCTCTGTCAAAGCCCAAATCAGAAAATATATTCTTTAGGCTTTCGGTCATCTCCGCAGACTCTGCCAATGTAACATCATACTCCTCGTTCATTCCTTCCATAGTCATAATCAGTCTGACTGTATCCGGTTTTACTGACAAATTTCCTTTTCCTGTTACTCTGATTGTTCTCTCCATGTCATATCCTCCTAATCTTCGTATTCATCTGAGTTATCAGCACTCCTGCCAATTGCTTCACAAAATGACTGCATCACATTTAAAATATCCTCACTTACCCGGTTCCTGCATTCTGCCAGAAGAATTGCAGGAATATCATAAAATGCCTCTGCGATGCTTCCTGTTATAGCTGCAAGGGTATCCGTCCAACCGCAGACACTCTCATTGCTGAACCATTTCCATAGCTGTTATATGGCTTCGGCTTTTGCTCCAAGAGCCAGTAGCGAAATCTTCCGCCATATCCGGCATAAGGATAACGCTTTCCCCAGTCCTGCATATGCACTATCACTGAATCCTCAATTTCTTCCTTTGCAGCATCCGTTCCTACTGCCAATAAAGCTTCTGCTACCGCAGCTGTCATAACAGAATCATCTGTAAACTGACTATCTTTTGTAAACAGTTCAAATTCCTTTGTCTTATCACCTCTGTCAAACTCAAATGGACTCCCAATAATATCACCTAATATTGCTCCGTACATAATTCCTCCTATCCCCGGTCATTTCCGGCTCCAATATGCATTTCTAAAATATTTGTTTGTTACAAAGGAATTATATATTTTAAACCAAATCTCCGGGTCGCCAAACAGGCGACACTTTTCGCGCCATTCATTATTCCATATCAGAATACTCTATCCAGCCGTCTATCCCAGGAAACTTATGTGCATAGATTGTAAAGTTTTCAAGCACTGTTTTGTTATCAAGATTATACTCGTCTGCATTTTTCTTTAGGAATTCCTTGTAATCTTGCAATTTACTATACTCAGGATAGCTTAATATGACATAAATAATTCTACTGTTTAATTCGTCAATCAGAGCATATTCATAAATATAATCATATCCATCACTTGTGATATATGCCGGGTATTCGTACATATTCTCATCATATACAACCTGCTTAGTAACTGATGTTTCATTATATGATATGTCGCAGGAAATATCTGATAATCTGCTTATTTCGTTCTCAAAGTCAGTCTCATCATACTCTGCTTCAAGTATAAAATATCCATCTGAATCAAATAAACCCGTCTTTACTTTTGACTCATACCGTGCTGTTTTAGCATTGTCAATAGAATTCGGGAATATAAAAAACCCTGAATCGAAATCTGCGCTGTATTCTTTCACCATTTTGGCCTTATCATACTTCTCAATGCCTTGCTCTGTCTTAAATGGAAGTGAATAATCAGCCACCCCTATCACAAACACCAACAAAACATCCATAATAAAGGATAAACTAATTGCTGCCAGCGATATGGTTGCCACTTTTACAGCTATTACTATTCCTTTCTTTCTGCCAATTCTTTCAAGTACTCCACACACATACAAAGTGATGATTACCATAATCACTAATGATATACAAGTTGCAATTAATGCGCCCTTATGAAAAATAGATGAATCATAGGACATGCACTGAAATGCGATTGCCACCGTCAATATAAATACTCCGGCAAATCCAATAGCTTCAATCCACTTCATTATTTTGCTTTTTTCATTTCCTGCATAATCTGCCATCTTATTGGCCACATCTACTAATTCTTCATTCATCTCGCTTTTTCTTTCCCCTTCAATAATTTCCCTGACATCAACATCATAAAAATCAGCAACAGCTACAAGCAATGAAATGTCAGGCAAATTTTTCCCCTCTTGTGTCAAGTAGTTGACAACATTTTCTTAAACTTTTTTCTTCCTCTCCA
>JBJEME010000040.1:0-4163 GCA_051879515.1 Lachnospira sp.
AAAATGTTGTAAAAAAGGTTGGGGATAAAGCTGGTAATAAAGTAGCGAAGTTAGCTGCATTGAGTTCCGGTCAGGTTGAAGAGATACAACTTCAACGAGAAGAGTATCTGTTAGAAAAACCAGATCCAACAGATGAACTTGCGGTTGATACAACTTGGAGAATGATGGCAGCAAGCAGTGTGGAGATATTTAATGCATATCTTCCACAAATCAAAGAATTGTATTTGCCAGTTGAGAAGTCTGCTGAATACGAAGAAATGTTTAACCCTGAACATAATATTAGATATTTTAATATTACTAAATGGGTACAAGACAAAAAAGAAAACAGTTTAGAAAAACTGGTGAATGTATATGCGGTTCTATCCAATGAGGATTGTAACATTGCTCTTGTGTTCAATAGAACACAAAAGGGAACAAAGGTATATTTGGCAGTTGTAAATACGGCAAATGCTGACAATAACGTAAATACTAATTCATATAAGAATAGGTTGATTGAGGCAATCAGAGGAAATTTTCCAGGTGCAGAGTGGGGGGAAGAGGGAATAGGAGTTATCCCTTGTATGAAAAATGAAAGACCATATTCAGTTGCTACAGCCTCAAATATTCCGACAGAAAAATCAGAAAAATTTGTCAGCCAGACTATTGAAAAGCTTTTGGATGGAATTATCCCTACGGAAAAAAAGAAGGAGTATACAATAGTCTTATTGGCAACGCCAATTAAGGATGTAGAGCAAAGAAAACTTAAATTATGTGAGTTCTATTCCGGCATGAAGCCATATGCAGAATGGCAGACAAATTTTACATATACAGAGAACAATGCTATTGGCTCATCTGCAACTGTAGGCGTTAATGTAGGAGCAAGTGCAGGTATCCAGAATGGAACGAGCAATGCTGTTACTGATTCCAACTCTGAAACAGAAAATGAATCAAGAACAGATACACAGTCACAATCAGATACTTTGTCAAGGAGCCAAGCGATAGCTGAATCAGAAAGTTCAACACATACAGAAGGAACAAGTACAACAGATACAATCACTGAAGGTAGTAGTGATACTGTAGGTGTAAATGCATCACAGTCAATAGGGGTTAATTCATCTGCTACAGCCACAGCGGGAGGTGGACTTGTACCTGCTTCTGCCAGTGCAACAGTAGGCACATCAGCTACAACAACAGTTGGCGCAAGTTATCAACATGGATTGAACAAAAGTACGGCTCAAGCATTAGGTAAAACAGCTTCAGACGCATTGACTAAGGGATTTACCAATACAATTTCAAATTCAGTTGCGAAAACAACAGGAACTGCTGTTGCAAATGCTGTAAATGTAGGAGGCGAATTTGATGAATAAAGAAAAATTGAATTTGTGGAATAGAGAATTTGAATTATTTATAAGCTACAGTTGTTATCCCGGTGAAGAAGTAACTGAAATTCAAACTGATGCGGCAAAAGAATTTTGTGAAGATACTTCGGTTGCGTTGTCGGCACTTGATGCATTAAAACGGTATATTGAAAAATCTTCTGATATGGCAGTAAGAGCAAGTGAAATTGATAATATTTTCAAATATGTTATGCCGAAGAGTATTTTTGTACCTAGAGCAGAGAAAAAGGTAATTGCAATAATATGTAACTACAAATTCGACATAGAGAATGGAATAGCTGTAGTATTTGAAAATGGAACACTTAAAGAAATAGGACCACAAGAGATAATTCTGTGAAAGGGAATGATTCTATGATTGGCAAAGAAATTATCGACAGTACAGAAAATATGGAATCATCAGAAAATAGATTTAGCGAAATAACTGCTGACAGAACTTCCATTGAAGAGACCAAAACGTTTTGGAATAGAGTATTTTATGGTGAAAGTGAAGAGATTTCTGAAGAAGAATTATGGGAAGAAATTATGTACTGTGATGAGTCGGAATTTGATTTTTCTGACGTAGTAGACGACGGGGGCAAAGAAATCTTGGAATTATTCACAGCTGATGAGTGGGAAAGTCTTGATGCTGACGAACGTTATGAATTGATAGCCAAACTGGCTGAATACATTGGTGAGAGTTTGGGATTGGAGGAAATTCCAGAAATTGAACTTATGGATATAGATGATAATTGTTCGGGCTTTTATAGCGAGAGAGGAAACTATATAGGTATTAATGTGAATTTTTGGGATGATTATAAGGATGTGGTGGATACTATAGCACATGAAACCCGTCATGCATACCAAAGGTTCAGAGCTGATAAACTTGAGAATAGACAGGATGAAATATATAAGTTCAATTTTGACCACTATATATCAACAGAATGTGACTCAGAAGGAAAATATATTAACTTCAAAGAGTATTATGAACAGTACATTGAGGTTGAAGCAAGAGCATTTGCAAAAGAATTTGCTGCGGAGGTGGCATAATGAGTAAAAGTATTAATGAATATTACAGCAAAACAAAACTGGATAAGCGGTTAGTGGATAGAAAATTGGAATTGTTTGAAAAACATAAAGACATAATGCTGGAATTTGAGTATTGGCTGGAAACAAGACAGTACAAGCCAAACGGAGTGATTGTAGAAGGTTACTCTGCAAAGGATTTGGCACAAACATCTATATTTTTGGATGGAGAAGCGGCATTTGTCTTTTTGATTGAATTACGTGAGAATCCGGAGAAAGCATTAAATCAAATTGCGAAGGGCTTTAAAATGAAATAGTGCATAGGAGTGATACCATGGGAAAATACACCAGTTTTCTTGAAGATATGAGTTATGATATTTTCGAGGAAGAGGATTATCTGGAAGAGATGAGAAAAATGGCAGACCTATTCCGAACATTTGACAATGCATTAGATTCATTTATTGTGAATCATGGGTACAAGGGCGATTTGGCAAATGCAGATGAAAAGGTTTTGTTTATAACAGGAAAATTGAAGGAAGCAGGGGTTCCTATACCACGAAATATTAAAAAATGGTATACGGAGCATAAGACGATTGAGAGAAAAACTGCTTTTAGTTTATGCTTTGCCTTTGGCTTGCAGGTAGACGAAGTAAATGACTTTTTGAGAAGAATCTGCCTTACACGAGGATTTGACTGCCATAACGTTGAAGAAGTGGTGTATTTCTTTGCATTTAAAAATGGATTGAGTTATTCAGAGGCAATGGAGATTGTAAAAAAAGTTGAGCTTGTAAAACCAGATAAAATGGCAAAAGAAGATATTATTTATACGGATTTTATTGCGGAAGATATTGATGAAATTGAGACTGTCGATGCTCTCGTTCTTTATCTGAATAATAATATTGATAAGTTTGGTTATAATAATGCAACTGCCTATGATGCAATTCAATCTATATGGGAAGACATATCTAAAGAAGATGGTATAGCACTAAGAGAGAAGAAATTGCTGTATGTGGCTTTTGATAAGGATGTAGATGATGAGTTGCAGCAGGATAATTCTGAAAAAAAGCGAAAAGAACGAAAACGAATAGATGACTCAGTATGGGAGATTTATTTGCAAATACTAGGACTTTCCGGTAATTATGCAGATGGTATATATAAAGACAGAAGTATAAAGCCTATTCTAAAAGATAATGAACTTTTACATCCAATGGCAGAGGATTCTTTCCCGGATAGAGATGGATTAAATAAAATACTAAATGGGGAACATGTGTCATATGAGCGTGTTCGTAAGATTTTGATATTACTGGTATTTTATAAGTTCTGGGCGAAGAAAGCACTTGATAATGGTCACTATGAAGCTGGATATGGAGATTCAGACAGATGTATTTCAATGATAAATGATAATCTGACAGATGCCGGGTATCCAATGTTATATCCGGGAAATCCTTACGACTTTATAATATTTGTATCAGTGAACGCAGAGAGTCCACTGATAACTTTCAGAGATTATATGCATGAAATGTTCTTTAACAAAATGGATATTAATGGAAATCCTATCAAAGATCAATAAATGCATTCACAAATCCAGTTTTATGCTTGTTCATAGTATGATCTGAGTGTAGCAGGTAGGTGATGATAAAAGGAATGGTGGTTTATGAGAGAACGAAAATCATTAAAACCGAATACAGATATCAGATTTGCAAATCATACAGGCGGAGAAATGCATTATGTTGTTGGTGAAGTAATTGGTATGGGTGGTTCCTGTGTGGTGTATGACGGATATTA